>CAYVBJ010000039.1:0-29818 GCA_964449075.1 uncultured Balneolaceae bacterium | reverse complement strand
GGAAGCGCCAAGTTAGTTTTTCCTTTGCGTTTCATGGCGGCCTCTGCGGTTACCTCCCGGGTGATCCAGGTTCCGGTTTGTCGGTTTTTGAGCCCTGAAAAAATCTGATCGTCAGCTGTCCGATACAGAAGTGAGAGCCAGCCCGATACGCCCTCGTTCAAGATCAAGTGATAGTATCTCTACATTGATGATATCTCCAACCGAAACAACATCATGGGGATCATTTACCTTTCTTCCCTTCTTTGACATTTGCGAAATGTGCAGCAGTCCATCCTCTTTTACACCCAGGTCTACAAAAGCACCGAAGTCGACCACGTTGCGCACGGTTCCTTCCAGTTTCATGCCGACGGAAAGATCTTCTGCCTTCATCACATCCTGGCGCAGCAGCGGTCTCGGAAGAGACTCTCTCGGGTCACGCCCCGGCTTTTGCAGGTTTTCGAGAATCAGTTCGAGAGTTGGAACACCTGTTACGATTTTTGATGCAATCTCTTCTTTATCTATTGAATCAACAAGTGTATCGATTTTCTTTTTCTGAGAAGTCAAATTTTCCGGATCGATTCCAAACAGATTACAAAGCTTTTCGGCCGCCTCGTAACTTTCGGGGTGAATAGCGGTATTGTCGAACGGGTGATCTGCTTCCGGAATTCGCATAAACCCGGCAGCCTGCTGAAATCTGAATGCACCGACTCCGGAGATCTTTTTCAGTTCTTCACGATTTTTGATGATACCCGCTTTTTCCCGGTAGTCAATAATATTGCCGGCCACTTTCCGGCTTAGACCGGATATGTGTTGTAAAAGAGTAGCACTGGCTGTATTCAAATTCACTCCCACTTCGTTCACACAGCTTTCAACCACATCATCCAGTTTTTTAGCCAGCTGAACCTGGTTCACATCATGCTGATACAGGCCCACGCCGATTGATTTCGGATCAATTTTCACAAGTTCGGCGAGCGGATCCTGCACCCGGCGTGCAATTGAGATATTTCCCCGCTGAGCAGCATCCAGCTTCGGAAACTCTTCTCTTGCTATGGCTGAAGCTGAGTAGACCGATGCACCGGCTTCATTCACAATCAGGTAGTTCAGGTTCTCATTTTCCTTTTGCTGCTTTCGTTCCTGGATCACGTTTGCCACAAACTGTTCGGTTTCACGGCTTGCCGTTCCGTTTCCAATGGCAATAAGGGTCACTGAATGCTTATCAATCCAGTTATTGAGCAGCCGGGCAGACTCTTCCACTTTGTTTTGAGGCGGGGTTGGATAAATGGTTGTTCCTTCCAGATAACGGCCGGTTTCATCAATCACGGCAATTTTGCAGCCGGTACGGAATGCAGGATCAATACCCATCACCACCTGGTTTTTGAGAGGAGGCTGAAGCAGCAGGCTTTTCATATTGGTTGCAAATGTGGTGATCGCGTGTTCATCAGCCATGGTAGTCAGTTCATTGCGCAGCTCCCGTTCGAGTGATGGAAACAGCAGGCGTTTGTAGGCGTCACCCACAGCATCCTGCAGATGGGGGGTAAAAATGCTCAGATCATTCCTGATAACCACATCGTCCAGGTTGTCAAGTGTACGATCTTCCCATAAATCCAAATGGACAAACAGGATATTTTCCCGCTCTCCCCGGTTGATCGCAAGGATCTGGTGTGGTTTCAGATATTTGACGGGTGCCGAGAATTTGTAATAATCTTCATAGTTGGTTCTCTGGCTGATTGCAGGATTCTTTTCAGTTCTGATCACGCCATGAGTCCGCATGATGCTCCGCAGTTTATCACGCACATCAGCAGACTCGTTTATCCATTCGGCTACAATATCCAGTGCTGTTTTAAGTACGGTTTCCGGATCGGGCAGATCTTTTTCAGGATCCGTGTACTTTGAAGCGTATTCCAGGGGGGCACCATTTTCAATTTCCTGTTCCCAGATCAACACCGCAAGCGGTTCAACGCCTTTCTCTTTGGCCATATCACCGCGTGTTTTTCTCTTCTGCTTGTACGGAAGATAGAGATCTTCAAGAGTTTTTAAATCTCCGCACAGGTTGATTTTCTCCTCCAGCTCAGGTTTTAGTTTATCCTGTTCACGGATGCTTTTTAAAATGGTTTCTTTTCGCTTTTCCAGTGTTCTGTGAAAATCAATGAGATCACGTACATCACGCAATTGTTCCTCATCGAGGCTGCCTGTGGCTTCTTTCCGGTACCGGGCCAGGAAAGGTATGGTAGCACCTTCGTCCAAAAAGCCGGCCACCTTGTTTACCTGTTTGGATGAAAGCGAAAGAGTTGATGCTATTTGCTGAAAAATCTGAGAATCGGTCATGGAAATGGTATATTCTATGGTGTGATTATAACATCATGAAAATAAAGAGTAATGCCAACAATCCCCACATGAAAAATGATCTGAATGAACTGAGGAAATCCGCTGAGCTGTTTGCAAGAATTGGCGGTGATTCCACACTGAATTATTTTAAGAAATCGTTCGAACTGGAATACAAGGAAGATCAGTCGCCTGTTACGGATGCAGACAAAAATGCGGAAAAACTGATACGTGATGAGATTCGGAAAAAGTATCCTGCTCACGGAATTATAGGAGAGGAGTTTGGAATTGAAAACCATGACAGTGATGTGCTCTGGATTATTGATCCGATAGACGGCACGCAGTCATTTATACACGGTGTTCCATTTTACACAACCCTGATAGGTGTTCTGATTGACGGATCACCATCCGTGGGGGTCATCTATGCACCGGCTCTTGATGAAATGGTTTCTGCAGCGACCGGAGAAGGAGTTACACTGAATGGTGAAGCGTGCAAGGCACGTAATTGTGAAGACCTTGAAAAGGCTACTTTTTTAACAACAGACCTGGAACACATCGAAAAACATGGATTTCAGCATCCATTCAGGAAACTATTAAAGAGTACACGGGTTCACAGAACATGGGGCGATGCATATGGCCACCTGATGGTAGCAACCGGAAGGGCCGATATCATGTTCGACCCTATTTTGAAAATATGGGATGCGGCTGCACTGCTGCCGGTTATTACGGAAGCGGGCGGTTCTTTTACTGATGTTCACGGCAAAAAAACCATCGAAACCGGGAATGCGATTTCGTGTACAAAAGGGCTGGCCGGTGACGTTATGAAAATATTTAGTGTGTAAAAGACGGGAATTGTAACGCGGAGTGGTTAAGGTTTCTGGTAGGTGGTGTTTGAATGGGTGGCGGGCCATTGCGGACACACCCCTCGTTTAACCGAACTGCCTGTCGGCATTCGGTTAAACATTTCCCCTCTCGAGAGGGGAGATGTGCAGCCCCGAAGACCGCAGGTCTGTCGGGGCAAGCGAGGGGTGTGTTCGCGGTGCATACCTGGAAATCAGGTTTCCCATTTCATCAACCGTCTTAAACCGCGTATTTCCTGTTAAATACTGTTATAACATTAAAAAAAGAGATAAAAAAAAATTTTAAAAACTGAAGAATTAAGAATTACATGAAAAGCAAACTATTACTATCCATTCTGATCATTCTGTTGGCAGCGATGAGTGAATTGGTCAGTGCCCAGGATTATGATTTTACAACCTATCCGCAAATTGATCTTGATTTCGACCATCTGAATCTTGAACTGATGGTTCGGGATGATGGCGTGATTGAAGGTGAAGCGCTCTATGACGTTTCGTTTCGCGTAAGTATGGCGGATACCGTTCGGCTGGACGCATCACGCATGGATATTCAACGTGTTTTTTGGGATGATGAACCTGCCGGTTTTATTGTCAGAAACGACAGACTGCTGATTGTTGCCCCGGAAAACTTTAGCAGGGGCGACAATGTGCAACTGAAAATTGGTTATAAAGTAATGCCGGGATTTGGCATTCATTCTGAGCCCGGGAACCTGACCTGGACATCACTCTTGCCCAAAAGTACGAGTCACTGGCTGCCTGTTACCGATCATCCCAGGGTAGAATTTACCACTCGTATCACACTCACCTATCCGTCCGGTTTAAAAGCTATTGCCACCGGAAGAACTTCTGGCGGTGAAGTTGTATCCGTGGACCAGGAACGATCTGTATTTATAACAGAGAATCCGGTTCCGGCATCAGCTCTTGTATTTGCAATCGGTGATTTTGAAACCTATCAAACCTCAGCGGGGCTGCATCAGATTCATCTTCATCATCTGAAAAAGAATACACTGGATGCTGACGAAAGGGATGAAATTCTTGAGGCTGCATATTCTTCTTTCAGAAATGCGGAGCAGCAATCAGAAACCGGTTATCCGTGGCGATCCCTGGATATTATTCTTTTGGACGACAGCCGCTGGGAAACAAAAAATTACGGAGCCGGCGTGGTTTTTGCATTCGGAAACAGGGGAGATCTGAAAGCCCAGACTCAACATGGAGTTACTGCACAATGGGCTGGGGTTCAGGTGCGTGAAGAGCAGTGGAGCGAATCAAATTTCATAACCCTGCTGCAGGGACGGTTTTTACAGAATAATTATTCAGGCTCTGACAGTTCATACGCTGATCAGGAGCTGGTATACCCGTTTTTTTCACCTGCTGTTCAGAGCAACAGAAAGAATTTTCTGGAGTCGGAGGGGCAGGAACTGCTGCGGGAAGTACTGGAACTTATAACCCCACGATTATTCAGGGAGAAGCGCGGAGTTCTGAACCATCAGGAATTTGCACAACAACTCTATTACGAATCAGGCCACAGCTTTTTTGAAACGGCGGTCGTTCCTTCAGATTCAGATACGGCAGACATAGCTGCCGATGAAGAACCTGTTATCTATTTCATAGATTACAACTGGATAGAATCCGAAGGAGTTGTAGAAATTGATATCAGTGCAAAAAATGAAGGATCACCGGAACTTGTTTCTGCGATCCTTACCACCCGTTATTTTGACGATTCACAAACCCGTGAAATCAGTTTCAGCGGGGCGTCGGAAACGATACGAATGAATGTGAACCCCGGTATTGAATACATGAAAATGGATCTGCCAGAAGAGAGTAATCTTGTACTGGAAGAAGAGAAGTCGTTTATGTTCTGGATCAATCAGCTGAGGAGCGATGAGGATGCAAACGCTCGTGCTGAGGCCGCCATTGGGTTGAGAAATTTTTCAGATAACCCGGATTTACAGCTGGCCATACTCGACCTGCTAAGGGCTGAAGAGAGTACAGACGTTCAGGCAGAGATGCTCCGGACCCTGGCACATGTAACCGCAGGCGCATCCGGTACGGACCAGATTTTCTTGCAGCGGTACAATGACAACCTGGACCCGCAAATTAAACGTGCTGTGATTGAAGCACTTGGCAATTATCCCGGCAATGAAGAGGTGATCGGTCGGCTGCAGCAGGCTGTGCTCAGAAGTAATGACAGAGCTGTAAAGAGAGCTGCGGTTGAATCGCTGGTAAACGTAACCGAACCCGACCGGTTCGAAACAGTTGCCGGACAGTTGATAACACGTGAAGAGGCGATGCCGGTTGTTTCCAAGATCCTGGAAGAGCTCGCACTAAAAGGCAAAGAGCAGAAGGCAGTTTCCATGGCAGGTACTTTTTTAGGTGAATTGAACTCCTGGCCGGTGCGGGAAAGTGCCCTGGAACTTATTCTCAGGTTTGAAACGTCTGAATCGTTCTGGTTAGAACGGCTGCCTGCACTTCTGGATGAAGACGATCCCAGGGTAAGGTACAAAGCTGCGGAAGGTTTAAAGTATCTGTCAGCTCAAAAACGAAATCAAATGATTGAAGAAAGACTTTTTGAAGAGTATGACGGACGTGTGGCGGAGAGGCTGAAATCAGCACGTGAGATGTAAAAATCCGCTTTTATTGGCGAATCCATTTAAAAAGATCTTTGAAGCCGGCAGTGTTGCCATAGGATAGAATACCCACCCTGTAGATTTTTGCACTCAGCCACATGGTCCCCACAAATGAGATGGCCATCAGAAAGATAGCCAGGCCGATTTGCCAGAAGGGGACTTCTGTAATGGCAATACGTGTAATCATGACAATCGGAGTAAAAAACGGCACGAGTGATCCGATAACCGCAAGTGTTCCGTCTGGATTGGTTGTGGCCTGGAACATGATGAAATAGGCGATAAATATGGGAGCCATGATGGGCAGCATTAGTTGCTGTGAATCTGTCTCAGAATCAGAAGCTGATCCGATCGCAGCAAAGAGCGAGCTGTAAAGCAGGTACCCCAGGATAAAAAAGATCACAAAATAGACAATCAGGGAGGTTCCAATTTCCGGGATATCCAGGATACCGGGCAGTTGCGGTGCTGCTTCTGTCAATTCGCTGTTCATCAATTCATCAGGCTGAGGCATAAACATCATTGCAATTGGACCGGCAGCCGAAATCAGGACAAAAAATGAAAGAGTCCAGATGCCAAGCTGTGTTGCGGCGAGGGCACCTACTCCTGCCATTTTGCCCGTTAGAAGTTCAATCGGTTTTACAGACGACGTGATTACCTCAATAATCCGGTTTGTTTTTTCTTCTATAACGCCCCGCATGATGTAACCGCCATAACCGAAGATTGCGGCAAATATAATAACTCCCATAAGCATGCCAATAAATGAGAAAAACTCCGTATCATCTTCTGTCTCTTCACCTTCGCTGGTAAGCCTTCGTGATTCTACTTCAATTCTCGAATCAAAGATTTGCTGAACCTGTTCGGGAACTTCTGCCAGCCTGATTCGTTCACGCCGGATGACATCACGCAGATCGGACCGTACAGATGAAAGAAGATTTATTCCGCCGGTACCGCTGTAGATCAGTTCCAGCTCTTTATCATCTAAAATGTGATCTTCCGTTATGACGATATACCCGGTAAGATCTTCACTTTGTACAAGTGCCCGGACCGAATCGACAGAGAGACCGGAGACATCGAGGTAACGGGAGTCATCGATCTCAGCAAGTGAGGGATACACATTCTCGGTTTCATCCAAAATACCTATTTCAAAAGAGACATCACTTTCCCAAACTGCGATTGCTATGCCAAGGCCAAACATCAGGATAAAACCGACCGGCACAAGAATGGTTGCCCAGATAAACCCTTTGCTTTTGAATCGCGTCATGTATTCACGCTTCAGTACCAGAAAAACCTGTCGCCAGTTCACTTAAACCTCCTGCCGTGTAATATTGTCTTCACCTACTGTAGAGATGAATATTTCATTTAAAGATGGCTCCACAAGCTGGAACCGGTGAATCTCAGCATGATTCATGGCTGTTTTTAAGATATCCTGGGAATCGAGCCCGTTTAATATCCTGATCTCGGCGAAATTTGTTGATCGGTTATTTATTCTCACATCATTGAGAGTATCAAGAAAAGAGTTGTCTCCCTGGAATTCCAGGAGAACTGTATTTTTGCCGAATTTCTTTTTAATCTCTCTCAGGTTGCCTGTAAGAACAACGCGCCCGTTATTAAACAGGCAGATATCATCACACATCTGTTCAACCTGTTCCATCCGGTGAGTTGAAAAGAGAATCGCTTTCCCCTGTTCCCTCAGTTCTAAAATAATCTCCTTTAGAAGTTCACTGTTAATGGGATCGAGTCCGCTGAAGGGTTCATCAAAAATATAAATATCAGGTTCGTGCACAATGGTGGCAATAAACTGTATTTTTTGACTCATTCCTTTTGAAAGTTCACCCACCTTTTTTTTATGCCAGTCGGATGCCTCAAAACGCTTGAGCCAGTAACGTATTTTTTCCCGTGCTTCTCCGGATGACAACCCTTTGAGCTGGGCAAGATACATCAGTTGTTCGCCAACTTGCATTTTTTTATAGAGCCCGCGCTCCTCCGGCATATAACCGATCATCTTTTGAGTCTCCGGGCTCACGTCTTTGCCGTTGACAGTAATATTACCATCGTCAGGATCAATAATGTAATTGATCATCCGGATCATAGTTGTTTTACCAGCTCCGTTTGGTCCCAGAAGCCCGAAGATACGCCCGCGCTCGGTTGAGAAGCTTACATTCTGCACCGCGCGTGTATTTCCAAATGATTTTGAAACCTGGTCTGTTATAATAACGCTCATGCGTGTATAAATTTTTTGTTGATTATAAGGAATTTGGTTGCAGTATGCACGATCTTTTTCTTACTTACGAGTAGAAAATAAAAGATAACCAATAACTGTGTACACGAAAAACAGGGTTGACTAAATGAATATTATCCATGTTTCTGCCGAGTGTTATCCGGCAGCTAAGGCGGGCGGATTGGCTGATGTTGTAGGATCTCTGCCTAAATACATGAACGAGCTGGAAGCTGAAGCATCTGTGATCATGCCTCATTATATGACCGAATGGATAAAATCAGCAAGAACAAAATTGCTGTTTGAGGGGCGGGCACCACTTGGTAATTCCGATTTTGCGTTCAGGATTCACCGGGTAGAGGAACCTGATCTCGGGTTTAAATTTTACCTTGTGGATATTCCCGGCAGATTCGACAGGCCTGGTGTCTATATAGATCCATGGTCCGGCTTTCCCTACTGGGATGAAAAGGAGCGATTTTTCAGTTTCCAAATAGCTGTTCTTGAATGGCTGAAGGAATCCGGACAAGAGCCCGATGTGGTTCACTCTCACGATCATCACGGTTCGTTGATTCCTTTTATGATGAGCCACTCGTACCGTTATGAAGTTTTTGCTGATAC
The DNA here is from genome assembly GCA_964449075.1 of uncultured Balneolaceae bacterium. Taxonomy (GTDB): domain Bacteria; phylum Bacteroidota; class Rhodothermia; order Balneolales; family Balneolaceae; genus CAYVBJ01. Next base: position 21,203 of record CAYVBJ010000039.1, on the reverse strand, counting down.
TCCTTCGGTATTGACAATTCACAACGGCGAGTACCAGGGACGCTATCACAGCAATGACTATATGCTTCTGCCTGCATTCAACCTGGATAAACTGGGGCTCCTGGAGTGGAACGAAGGCATGAACTCTCTGGCAGCCGGAATTAAAACGGCGTGGCAGGTTACTACTGTTTCTGAGGGTTACATGCAGGAACTGCTTGAATTTTGTCACGGTCTTGAAACGCTTCTTCAGCAGGAAAAGCTGAAAACCCGCGGAATTTTAAACGGAATTGACCAGGATGTATGGAATCCGTTAAAGGATACATTCATAGAAAAGAATTATTCTCTCCGGAACTATAAATCAGGGAAGAAAAAGAACAAATTGGAACTGCTGAAGGAATTTAACCTCAATAATGACCGGCCGGTTTTTGCATTTATCGGTCGTCTTGTACGGGAAAAAGGTGCAGATTTACTACCTGATTTGATTGGCAGAATAGTTGAATCAGAGATTGAAGCAAGTTTCGTGGTTCTGGGAACGGGAGATCCCTCTTTGCACAATTATTTTCATAACTTACAGAACAAGTATGTTGGGTATTTTGATACGCGGCTGGAGTATAATGAGAGTCTTGCACATCAGATTTATGCAGGCAGTGATTTTTTATTGATGCCTTCCAGGGTTGAACCATGCGGATTGAATCAGATGTATGCCATGAAATATGGTTCAATTCCAATTGTTCGTGCAACGGGCGGGTTAAAAGATACCGTGATCGATATTTCACAAGAGGAAGGTTACGGTTTCACGTTTGAGAATTTCAATCTTGAAGAGGCGGCAGAAGCGATTGAACGGGCTGTAAAGCTGTACAGTGATCAGAGTCATTTTGATACAGTTCGAAAAAGAATAATGAAACTCGATTTTTCATGGGAAAAATCAGCCGGTACATATATCAAACTATATCATAAACTATTAAACCTGAAAGAGTAAAATGAAAGAAAAAACAGTTGCCATGATTCTCGGTGGAGGAAGAGGCACCCGGCTTCACCCTTTAACTCGTCACAGATCCAAACCGGCCGTACCAGTTGCGGGTAAATACAGACTGGTTGATATTCCAATTTCAAACTGTTTGAATTCGAACATAAGAAAGATATTTGTGCTTACTCAATTCAATTCAGCATCACTGAACCGGCACATTAAAAACACATATAATTTTGATCTTTTCAGTTATGGTTTTGTAGATATTCTTGCAGCCGAACAAACTCCTAAAAGTCAGCATTGGTTCCAGGGAACAGCAGATGCGGTTAGACAGTCGCTGCATCATATGCGAAATGTAGAGTATGAATATGTGCTGATTCTCTCCGGTGACCAGCTCTATCAAATGGATTACAGTGATCTTTTGAAACGCCACCTGGAAGAGAAAGCAGGACTCACGGTAGCAACAATACCCGTAACAGCCGAAGATGCCACCGGGTTTGGAATTATGAAATCCAATAATAAGAAAGAGATTGAATCTTTTGTAGAAAAGCCTTCAACAGATGAACTCGATAAGTGGAAATCGGAGACAAGTGTTGATTTAAAAAACCAGGGGAAAGAATATCTGGCCTCAATGGGTATTTATGTCTTTAATAAGAAAGTGCTGCGAGATCTGTTCGATGAAAATCCGGGCGCTACGGATTTTGGCAAAGAGATTATACCAAAGGCCATTGATGAGGGCACCAAAGTGTGCAGCTATGAATTTGACGGGTACTGGACTGATATTGGTACAATCCGTTCGTTTTTCGAAGCCAATCTGGCCCTGACAGAAACGCTCCCGGCGTTTAATTTATACGATAATGAAAATCAAATTTATACACGTGCCCGTCTGCTGCCTGCTTCAAAACTTATGGGGACAAACCTTGAGCATTCTATTGTGGCAGAGGGATGTATAATCGAAGCGAGCAGGATTGAACATTCAGTAATTGGTATAAGATCCAGAATCGGACGTGCAACCACAATTGAGCACTCAATCATAATGGGTAACGACTATTTCCCGAGCCGGCGCGATATCGACAGCCAGTCGCCCGAAAAACCCCTGATGGGCATTGGAAGACGCTGCTATATCAGTAATGCAATTGTCGATAAAAATGTACGGATTGGCGATGACGTCCGCATTGTGGGCGGCGGGCACCTGGAAGATGGCAAATATGATAAACACTACGTTGTGGATGGAATTGTAATTATCCAAAAAGATACGGTAATTCCCAACGGCTACAGTATTTGATTGAAACAATGACGTTGGAAAACTATCGGGAAAGCGGTTTTTTTCATTACAGGTTTGTTAAAGCATGGATTGAGAAGAACCGCGGAGTTTTGCTTATAATTGATTGAACTTATTATACGAGATATCTCTGGTGTATCTCTTAAAACCTTCTATCCCTTCATCTCTACAATCTGCAGCAAGTCTTTCAGATCTTTAATTTTAGACTCAAAATGCTGCTTGGCATAACTGTGTATTAAATTGCGAATACAACGGGCCAGAATATCATTCTCATCTGCTTTCTGAAGATGCCAGGCTTTCGGTTCAATACCATTCTTTTTAAGAAAGTAACAACACTGATCGTAGGTGACAATGGTTCCGCCGTCGAACGGGTCAATCAAATAGTCACGGTCGTGAGTTTTGAACATCAGCATGAAATGGATAGGCATATTTACCCCGTGAAAGGGGAGGTTCAGCCTCTCTGCAATAAACAGGACAATCAGGCTCAGCATAATGGGCAGGCCTTTTCTCCGGTCGATCACCCTGTCAATAAAAGCATTCTCTGAACTGTGGTAATTTTTGGCGTCACCCCTGAATCTCAATTCTCTGAATACATAATGCAGTACAATCTGCATTTTTTCTTCCATGGAAGGTGTATAAGCTACTTCACTGCCAATCTGATCAGCAAAGTAATCCAGCTTCCGTTTGTACTCCTCGGTTCTGAGTGTTGGATTTCCAAAACGTGCTAAAATCAGAATTGCATCTTCCAGTGCCTTTTTATTGTCGATCCCTCTTTCAACAACAGCTGTAAAATCATCAATTAATGATGTGAAGGTTATACTGTGTATAACTTCCGTAATAATTTTTTTTTCGGAGTCGGAATTCGATTCACTTTTAAATTGATCCAGCAGTGGCACTGCATTTTCACCCAGCTCCCTGAATCTCTTTTCTACACTGAACTGTATATCAGGATCAGGATCATCCAGGAGATAAATAAGCGATTCTATTTCTGTTTTAGAGGTCATTTGGTATCAATATTCACTTTTTTATTTTGTTATGTATGTATGAACCTGTTGCAGATGATTAACATTTCGAAGATAGGAAATTAACGGCTGAATTGTGGTAATCTTGTATTTCCTGCGCGGTTATTACAGGAAAGAATTTTAAGATAAGCGGAACTGTTACACTGAAAATAAATTGAATTTATATAGATGTTTCAGAAAGCGTATATTTACTGACTTTTAATAAATTTACACTATTTACTTGATGAATATCGGAATACATTCGGAGACAGGACAATTGCAATCGGTTATTGTTCATACGCCCGGGCGGGAGGTATCGCTTGTTAACCCTGATCTGAAAGACGATTTACTGTTTGATGACATTATTTTTGAAGAGGATGCACGCGAAGAGCACCTGGACATGATTAAACTGTTTCGGGCAGCAATGCCTGAGAACGGTGAGATCTTCCAAATCACCGATCTTGCGCTTGAATCTTTTAATGATACTGCTGCACGGGAATATTTTATTGACCTGATGATCCGCGAGATTCCGGAAGAAAATCTGCATCTTATAGAGAAAGAACTCTATGATTTGCCTGCTTCCAAACTAATGCAGCTTGTGATTGAAGGATCTGTGGAGCCGAAGAAAAAATTTAAAATGCATCCCAGTCCGAATCTGCTGTTTACAAGAGATCTCGCAGCTGTGGTTGAAGACAGTATTATCCTGTCGAGAGCCGCACGAAGAGCCAGAATTCGTGAATCACTTTTGATGGATATGCTGATCATGTATCATCCGCTGTTTGCTTCAGTGCGGGATAATATAATCCGGGTTACCGGAAACCAATCCATTGAAGGTGGGGATGTGCTGGTCGCCTCTGAAAATCTTGTGATTATCGGTATGAGTGAGCGGACCTCTTTCAGCGGAATGATGAATGTAGCAGGTGAACTGCTGAAAAAATCAGTGAAACACATTCTTGCCGTGGATATTCCCAAACAGCGTTCATCCATGCATCTTGATACCATTTTTACATTTACGGATGAAAATGAGTGTGTGGTATTTCCTCCCTCAATTGAAGAGCAGCAGAATAATGTTGTAGCTCTGACGTATGAAAGTGGAAAGATTCGTGCGGAACCTATGAAGTCGCTGAAGTCTGCTTTACAGGATATTACCGGCAGGGAGTTTACGTTTATAAAATGTGGTGGTGAAGACAAAACCAATCAGTACCGCGAACAGTGGACAGATGGTGCTAACGTCTTTGCTCTTGCACCGGGAATTGTTGTTGGATATGAAAGAAACACAAAAACCTTTAACAATCTCGTAGATCACGGGTATAGGTATATGGATCAGTATGATTTTATTGAAGAGTTCACAGGCAAGCCTTTTATTCCTGAAGAGGAAGATAAAATTGCAATCAGTTTTCGTGGTCATGAACTCTGCCGCGGAAGAGGCGGGGCCCGCTGCATGACCTTGCCGTTAACCCGGAAACTGATTTCATAGATGGCTGATCAAGATCTGTTTCCGGATAATTTTATCTCAGAAAAGACGTTGCCGTTTTCGCAAAAAGCCAACAGGCCTCCAAAGAATCGTCCTGATCTGAAAACAATACTGAAACACGTTTCACTTTTTGTACTGACCTTTATCTGTGTTTCATTTGTAGGGTTGCTTTGGGTGGGCCAGAGTGCGAATGCGGATTCTATTCTCGATATGTTGCCAGAGGGAATATTGTTTGCTTCACTTCTGCTAGCATTTCTTACTGTGCATGAATTTGGACACTATTTTGCAGCAGTACGCCATTATGTTGAAGTGACCCTGCCTTACTTTATTCCCGTTCCGTTTGGAATCGGCACCATGGGGGCAGTAATTCGTATTAAAGAACGTGTACAGCATACAAAAAGCCTGTTTGATATCGGGGTTAGCGGTCCGGTTGCAGGCTTTATCGTATCCATCATTATACTTTTGTACGGATTTTCAACTCTGCCGGATCCAACTTTTATCGAAAATTTTGAAGGACATGAGGATGTAATTGCTCATATTCAGGAAACCGGAGAATATCCGCCCCAGCCAACTGCAGCCGGCGAGGAAGCGATGGTTATGATTCTGGGAGATACTCTTCTGTACAATTTTATCGCAGGTTTTTTTGACAATGTTCCCCCCATGTATGAGATGTACCATTTTCCATTTTTATTTGCCGGATGGCTTGGTCTCTTTTTTACGGCCCTGAACCTGATGCCTGTTGGTCAGCTGGATGGCGGACACATTTTATACTCTCTGATAGGTTACAGAAAGCATCGAATGATGGCGAGAATCTGTTTTGGCGGAATAACTCTTCTTGCCGGGCTGGAAGCCATCCCCACTCTCTACTCGCTTATTGTATCTTACAACAGCAGCCTGGGATTTACTTCTGTACTGATCTGGGCGCTGGTACTTCTTTTTTTAACACGAAAAGGTTTTCATAATGAACATGCATGGATAGCACCTGTATGGGCAATTTCACTGATTGGCTCTATAGGCTGGTTGTTTATATCACAAGGCGGAATTAATCCTGACGGGGCAACCGGATCGCTTATCTGGATTGTATGGTCGTTTTTCATCGTCTATTTTGTAGGCCTTGAACACCCGCCTGTTCTCTATGAAGAACCTCTGTCGCCGGGCAGGAAAATTCTTGGATGGTCAAGCATGGCGATCTTTATTCTCTGTATCAGTCCCGTTCCCATTTATTTTTTGCAATAGCTGAATCGCTAAATGTGGCGATATTAACAGGTTTATTGAACGCAATCGTCTTTATCTTTGCTTACAAATTTAAATATCAAAAAAAGAACAGATTTAAAATGAATATCACTTGTAAATTACTACCGATCCTATTGATCTTTATAGCAGCCGGTTGTGGTAACGGAAATGAACAGCCGCCCGGAACTCTTGAGGAAAAAGTAGATCAGTATATAGAAGAGGACCGTTACGAAGAGGCTCTTAGCTTACTTGAAGGTGAAGACAGGGAAGATCCTGAGATACGGGTGCTTCTTGAAAAAACGCATCTTAATTATGCGCTTAACAGTATGAGTACGTTCGATGCGGGTGAGATGAGAACGCGGATGAATACTGCACTGATACAGTTTGTTGAAGTGCTGAAAATAAATCCTGAAAATAGTGTTGCCCGAAATCAGATTGAGCAGATCCTGGGAGTTTACGACACGATGCCCGACCGGGATCCTGAACCCGAAGCCATTCAGGCACTTCAGGAAATTGGGATAAATCCATAGAGCAGAGAATGCAAAGAGGCAGGAAATTATGTCCAAAACAACGAAAGACGAAAAAAAAACGACTCCGACAATCAAGAACCGGAAAGCACGGCATGAATTTCATATTGATGAGACGTATGAGGCTGGAATTGTTTTGAAAGGTACTGAAGTAAAATCGATCCGGGATGGCAAGGCGAGCTTATCTGAATCCTTTGCCTACCTGAAAAACGGTGAGGTTTGGTTAAAGGATATGTATATCAAACCGTATGAATTTGCTTCCTATAACAATCATGACGAACGCAGGGAACGAAAACTTTTATTGAAAAAAAGTGAAATAAGGGAGATCGACAAAGCAATCAATCAAAAGGGATTTACACTGGTGCCGCTCAAGTTGTATTTCAAGGGTGGATATGCAAAAGTTTTGATTGGCCTGGCCCGCGGCAAGAAACAGTATGATAAACGAGAGGACATCAAGGAAAAAGATGTTCGAAGAGAGCTCGACAGGAAGATTAAAGGCTCATACAAAGTTAATTTATAGGGCAGAAAAATTCAGCGGATAAAATAAAAGCCACTCTCAGGGGGAGAGTGGCTTTTGAAAAAGTTTTAAGCTGATGAGATTGTTACTGATTATTATCAGCTTCATCTTCTTCACCCATTACCTCTTGAAGGCGTTGTGCGAGTTCCTGGTGCTGCTGAACTCCCATGATGATTTGCTGATAACGCTGAACTTCCAGCCCATTATCTTCAATTGTATTCACCATTCTTTCCTGGGCGCCCATTTGTAATTCCATTACTTTAGGCTGCATTTTGCCAATTTTTTCCTGTTCTTCTTCAGATATATCGGCCTGATCAGCCATTTGTGGGTTTTGCATAGCAACTAATATTTCCTGAAAGCGCTCCATATTCATGTCTTCACTTTCAACAACTCCCTGGATATCGTTCTGAAGTTCCTGTTGAATGGGTTCAAGATCCTGAAGTATGCTTGCAAAGAGTGTCAGCTCCTGGTCAGATACTTCATCAGGTGCCGGAACGTCTGGTCGTTGCTGCCCCTGCGCGAGTAGCATCTGTGAACTTAGTAGAATAGTAACAGCAAATGCCGCTAATGTTTTTAAATATTTCATTCTGTCGTATTTTTTATGATTTGTTCAATGTTTGAAACTCTTTGATGAGTCAAATATTGTTTTAGAATAAGTTAACCCTCTGTATCTGGAAATACAAAGTATCTGGGTATTGTTACAGCTGTTAACAAATAAAGTTTTCGGGTCTGCGCCCGAAAATGATGGTCCGGAATAGAAATAAACAGACAACCGCCCTGTTTGGGAGGTTGTCTGACTTATCATTTAATGTTGCCTGTAAGCCGAATTCTGTGTTCCGTCAGCTGACGGACGGTAATCATTTATCTGGTCCCTGACATTGCTGTCGGGATCTAGCGTTCTACCCGGCCGTATTGCGACGAGTGGCGCACGGCCTGCATGAACTTGCACCCTGTGAGGTTTACCTAGCATCCGGCCGTCACCGTCCGGATCGGTGGGCTCTTACCCCGCCTTTTCACCTTTACCCCGGTAAAACCGGGGAAGTCTGTTTTCTGTTGCACTTTCTGTTCCCGGCTTTTGCCGGGACCTTCCCGTTAGGAAGCACAGTGCTCGTTGGTGTTCGGACTTTCCTCCCCGATTAAAAAAACGGGGCGATTACCCGGCAACATTTAAAATTCATTACCATAACGAACAGGTCCGGATACTATTGGATGGGACACGTAACTGACTAACTTATGGTATTGGATGAACCTATACTTTTAAATCCTTTTTTGCCTCGGTGAAAAAAGTGGGGTCAACAACAATTCTGCCACTGTTTTCATCAATAATTATTTTATTTTTTCGACGTACTTCCACTTGTGTCTGAGGCGGCAGAGCCATTCCGAGAGCGGCTCCTTTCTCCATGGGCACAACGGCCATGCCGTTAGCAAGTCCCTCACGAAGACGCTTGTAACTTCTCAGGTATCTCTTGTCTAACTGATCTTCAACCTCTTTTCTTTTCTCGATCAGTTTTTCTTCTTCATCTTCGGTATTGGTAATAACCTTATCGAGATTTTTCTTTTTGGTTTCATAGAGTTTCTCAGTTTCAGCCAGTGCTCCTCTTTCCTGTTCCAGTTCAGGTTCTATCTCCTCAAGTCTTTTCTCAATCTCTTCTATTCTTGATGAGGCATTTTCAACGAGTTGTTTTTGGGCTTCGATCTCTTTGGTCAGGGCGTCATACTCTCTGTTATTGCGAACCGAAAGTTGCTGTTCTTCGTACTTGGCCGTCTTTTCAATGGAGGCTTCGATCTCAACTTTAAGTTTATTTTTCTCAATAATCAGATTTTGTTTTTCATCTTCCAATTTTTGAATCCTGGCATTGTGTCTTGCTATATCTGTTTCAATATCAAGTATCTCTTCAGGTAAATCGCCTTGTAACTGTTTTAATTCATCTATTCGGCTGTCGATGTATTGTAATTTTGCAAGTTTTTGCAGTACCTCTTCCATAATTTTCAGTAGCAGTTATTAAAGGTTCTTATTATCAAAATTGGTTACATAGTAATTGACCGGGTTTGTGACACGGGTAGTTGCGTCAACACGAATTGTTTCAAATGCGTCCGAGAGTTCTTTACGGATGGCCTCAACTATGGGGAATTCATTTTCATAGTGGCCTGTATCAACCAACAGGAAATTGAGTTTTTCGGTGAAAAAATCATGGTACTTGACATCAGCGGTCACAAAAGCATCAGCTCCCTCAGCAATCGCTCTCTTTTTTAAATGGATACCGGCACCACCGCATACCGCTACTTTTTTTACCATATCTGTGTTACCCGAAAATCGAATTGAGGGCACATCAAGAGCTCTGCATACCAGATGAAGAAACTCTTCTTTTGCAATGCCGCGGTCGGGATATTCACCAAGCACACCCAATCCAAAATTATTGGAAGGGCCGGCCATTGACACAATATGAAGGCTTCCGCTATTCAAAAGACCCTCTTTTTTCAAAGCACTTTTCAGCTGGTCAATATTATGCTGGTCAATAATTGCTTCAAAACATTTCAGCCCCTCGTTTCTGGCATCAACCGTAAAGAAGTGAGCCTCTTCAGCAGAATAGTAATTTAGTAATTTTAAAACCGCATCTGTGTCGGTCACATTGGTTGTCAGTGTAATTTTCTGACTGATATTATAATCTTTTGCAAGAAACCGAAGGTTATCAAGGCCCAGGTTATTTGCTAAAACGAAAGAGACACCGTCAAGAGCTGCATCCAGATTGGTATGTGCCGTTAGCAGTGCAATATTGTTGCCAATCAATTTATAAATAATCCTGCCCTGCTCATTGGTAGGATTAATCCTGCTTATTTTTTTAAAAATGAGCGGATGATGAGATACTATGAGTTCACATCTCTTTTCAATAGCCTCTTCAACTACCTCTTCGGTAACATCAAGGCAAACAAGAATTCGTGAAACAGAAGAAGCAGGATCGCCGACAAGAAGTCCGACATTATCATAATCCATTTTAATTCCGGGGGGAGCCCACTGATGTATAAAACTGGTGATATGCCGGATTTGCGTATTCAAGCGCTATCTGACCTCCTCACCGTTGGATTCGTGCTTTAATGGCCTTGGCCATCTGAGAGCAGTACAGTTTGAGGTGAAATAATATTGGATTGTTATAGTCTTTTTCACAGAAGATAAAAATACGATTAATTTCAGACCATTAAAAGCATTTACTATAAATTTATTTCACTTCTTAAATTCGTATCAGTAGCTGATTATTTTTTATCTTTGGTTTAAGATAATTAAATTCATTTTTAATTTTTAAAACTGGGTTCGGTCCGGAATATATGTCTCAAGACATTAGGAGTAATCTACAGCACATTGAACAGAGAATAGCTGCAGCCTGTTTAAAAACTGGCAGAAGTAAAGATGATATATTGTTGGTTGCTGTGAGTAAAACCAAGCCGGACCAGGATATTTTAGAAGCATTTGAGGCCGGTCAGCGTCATTTCGGAGAAAACCGTGCCAGGGAACTTCAGGATAAAATGGAGCGTATTGAAAAAGATGATATTATCTGGCATTTTATCGGAAACCTGCAGACCAATAAAATAAAGTATATGGTTGAAAGGGTTGACTGGATTCAGTCTGTCCATAAAAAGAAAGCTTTAAAAGAAATAGAAAAAAGAGCCGGCCGTTTACAGAGAAATATCAATGTGCTGATACAGGTAAATATCAGTTCTGAAGATCAAAAAAGCGGATGTGAGCCGTCAGATCTTCCGGAATTGTTGAAATACGCCGGGGATCTGAAGTTTACTCATGTAAAAGGTTTGATGGGAATGGCTACCTTTACGGATGAACCTGAGAGCGTTCGTCATGAGTTTCAGATGCTTAACAAACTGCGTGAAAAGCACCGCCATCTTGAAAAGGGTTCTGTAAAACTTGACCATTTATCTATGGGAATGACAAATGACCTTGAAGTTGCGATAGAAGAAGGATCTACGATGGTGAGAGTTGGCACTGCTATTTTCGGTAAGCGCAACTATGACTGAGTCTTTCCGTAGAAAATAAATTGTAAGTTTGTTTTAAAATTTTGTAATTACATAATACCGGTTAATTAATTTGAAGGTAATTTTTTATGACTTCATGGATGATTTTTTTAATCATAATAACTGCCATATTGGGTGGGTTTTTTCTTGAATACAATAAGAATCAAAAAAAACATGCCGGTAAAAACCGTCAGCATGAAAAAGAGATTGATGAGTTGAGAAAGCTGGTATTGCAGATGAAACGCAGAATTGAGAACCTTGAGGCTATTGCAGCCGAGGAACCTCAGGATTTTAATGAAGCATCTCAATCTTTTCATAAAATAGAAGTGGATGATGAAGATGAGGCAGATGAAAACAGGAATAAAGTCTCTGATATGGCTAAAAGAAAAATGGAGAATTCATAATGGATCAAGAAGTATTTATCGTCGCTATCGTATTTGGAAGTATATTTGGAGTCATATTTTTTGGAATATTGAGCAGTATCATAAAAACATGGATTAAAAACAGGAACAGCGGCTCTATCGTAAATGATGAAGAATTCCTGGCAGCTTTGCGGGAGTTTAAATATAAAACAGATCGCCGGCTTGCAAATCTTGAGGCAATTGTAACCGAAGAGAAACCTGAGGCTTTTGTAAAAAACAAAAAAGCATTGGAAGAGAGCGGTAAAAAAAAGGAAAAATCACTGAATGAAAAGAAACAATCATCAGTTATTGAGATTGAAGAAAAAGAGGAGGATGAATCGTCAAAAGAAGGGAATAAAAATAAAGGAGGAAATCTCCGGAACATGTTAAAGCAATAAGCGTTATTATTGGAATCAATTACTACTACTTATGAAACTTACGGCACTCGAAATTAAACAGCAGTCGTTTGAAAAGTCTCTCCGCGGTTACGACACCGCCGAAGTTCATGCCTTTTTAAACCTTGTGGCTAATGAATGGGAACACATGGTTGGAAAAGTACGTGAACTTGAAGACCAGATAGACAAGATGAACGAGAAGCTGAAGCATTACGAACGGGTAGAGCAAGCTCTTCACGAAACCCTGCAAACTGCAAAAGATTCTGCAGACCAGAAATTGTCAGGAGCCCGTCATGAATCAAAGAATATTATTGAAAAGGCTGAAATTGAAGCTGATTCCATTATACGCGAAGCCAGCCAGCAGAGACAGCAAATACGACAAAGCATATTAAGGCTGATTGACAGACGCAAAGAAATTGTGGGAGGAATACGTTCATATCTTGAACTTGCCCAGGAATCACTTCAGCAGTTCAGTAAAGATGAAGCGTCTCTGTTCAGCTTGCCAAAAGAAGAAGAAATTGACAGATCAGCTGATCTTTATCCAGAAGAAAAAGACAATACCTACAGAAGAAATAGAAATAAAGATACATCCGAGAGCATGGTTCCGCCCGGAACCGAAAATATGGATGATATTTTGGATGACATTGACTGACCAATATAATAACAGATGGCATACGATTCGGTAGAAACGTTCAGAAATAAAAGACAAGAAGCTTTAGCCTTTATACAGAGCAAAACAAATTTCAGGCCCGAGTATTTGATGATACTGGGGACCGGGCTTGGCCAGCTTGCGGAAGAGATGGATATCAAAACGGAAATTTCTTATGATGAAATCCCACATTTTCCGGTATCAACTGTAGAAAGCCATGCCGGTAAGCTGTTATTCGGATCTCTTGGCGGAAAAGAGATTGTAGCCATGCAGGGAAGGTTTCATTACTATGAAGGCTACACCATGCAACAGATCGTTTTTCCTGTAAGAGTTCTGAAAGAAAATGGTGCGAGTACACTGATTGTGAGTAATGCTTGCGGAGGCCTTAATCCGAATTACCGCCGGGGTGATATCATGTTGATTCGCGATCATATAAATATGTTCGGAGACAATCCGCTCATTGGCCCGAATGATCCCGAGCTGGGTCCGCGCTTTCCGGATATGAGCGAGCCCTATACGGAGCGTCTTCTGGATATAGCTGAAAATGTAGCCCTTGAAGAGTCAATCAAAATGCAGCAGGGCGTTTACCTGGCACTTACAGGCCCGATGCTTGAAACGAAAGCAGAATACAGGTTTCTTAGGCAGATCGGCGCAGATGTTGTGGGGATGAGCACGATTCCGGAAGTTATATCTGCTGTACATATGGGTATGGAAGTTCTGGGGATTTCAGTAATTACTGATGAGTGTTTTCCGGATGCACTCGAGGCGGTCAGTATTGAAGATGTAATAGAAGCGGCCACTATGGCTGAACCGAAAATGACCAGGGTTATTATTCGGGTTCTTGAAAAACTGTAATAATTTTATAACGGGAAATAATGAATTAATTAACAGCGTTATTTTCCGTATATTTATAGTTGCAAATGAGTATACTTTTTGTTTCTATACATGTAAACTTTAACCCTATACAGCACTTCAAATAAATGAGCTTTGACGGTTTTGATGACGACTTTGTGTGGAATGAATTCCAATGGGAAGACCATCTCAATGAAATCGAAAAAAAGAGCGAACAGTTACGGCGTTTCATTACTGCCGATCCCAAAGGAAATACTCCCCGCTGGCTGATGCTCTTACAGGAAAATATGGATGAACTGGATGCTGTGGAAGCTTTTATAGAAGAAGAACTGCTGCTGGACGAGGCCTATTTCCCGGAAGAAGATGATGACTGGGAAGAAGATGAGGATGATGATATCGATGACGACTTCTTTTTCTATGATGAAGAAGATGACTTCTCACTGTATGATGATTTAGATCAAAATGATGAAGATTTTGAGGATGGTGAAGAGTGGAAAAGCCTGAGTGATGATTTTGCACGATCTGACTACGGTTCTATTGAAAATATGCAGCTGTTTAATGACGCAAGAGATTATGCTGTTGATGTTTTGAAATGGGCCGAATATATCTCCCCGAAACATCACAGTAAAACTTATCACGAATTTGTTAATAATGTGCTGAAAATAGGCGCAAAACTTGCTGGAGGATACTCTTTCGGATTTGAAAAGGATGTTCTCGGCGGGAATATTGCTTATACAAAAAAAGCACTTTACAGTGCTAATGATGCCTTACATGAACTTCAAAACCTGAAGCATGAAGATTTCATTAAGCCTAACATGTACCGGCAGCTTCACAGCCGGCTGTTTGAACTGCGTAATGATATTGGCGTATATGTTCAGGAGATGAGAGATCGCTTCAACCTGGGCATGGAATAAACAGGCTGAAACGCTGAAAAAATTAAGCCCGTGACATCTTCCCCGAAAAGGCAGTAGTCTGCTATTGCTATCTTGCCCCGTCTTCCCAAATTGAAACGTTCCGGTATCCGGCTTCATTTGCTCCGGCGCGGAACATGCCGGCTGTGTTCATTTTCATAACCACATTTCGATCCCTGTCGACAGCTATGAAACCTGCATCTCCCGGGTTGAGCTTCTGGGTAAGTAAAAAATCCATGGCTTCGCTGAGGTTATCGCCGGCAAATTCCATTCTTGCTGCAATTGTATAGGCGGAAACATTTTTCATGATCTGCTCACCCCAGCCTGTTGCTGAAACAGCAACAAGTGAATTGGCATACGTACCTGACCCGATTATCGGAACGTCTCCGACACGGCCAAAGCGCTTGTTTGTCATACCGCCTGTGGATGTGCCTGCAACAATATTTCCGTTTATATCAACAGCTGCAGCCCCCACAGTTCCATATTTTGAATTTCGCAAATCTTCAAGCGGTTTTGCAGATTCAGATGGAGAAATAACACCTGACGACTCCTGTGAACGCTTCCACTGCCTGAATCTCTGTTCGGTGTGGAAATAGTTGTTCTCTACCCGTTCAAGTTCCATCTCGTCGGCAAATTTCTCAGCTCCTTCTCCTGAAAAGAAGATATGCCGGGATTCTTCCATCACTTTCCTGGCCAGTGTAATGGGATTTTTAACAGTCGTTAATCCGGTTACGGCACCGGCACCAAGTGTGTTACCATGCATAAATGCCGCATCCAGTTCATGTGTGCCTTCGCTCGTGAAAACAGCGCCCCTTCCGGCGTTAAAAAGAGGGTTATCCTCCAGGTAGTGAATTACTTTTTCAACTGCATCCAGCGCTGAACCGCCGTTCTGAAGAATTTCTTCTCCGATACCCAGTGCCTCTTCGAGTGAGTCAAAATATTTTTGTTTTGTGGAGTCCGGAAGATCTTTGGAGATTGTACCGGCTCCACCGTGTAAAGCAATGGCCCATCGGTTTGTATCATTCTGCGAATCGGCACTCTCTGAAAATAGTGTGAGAAGTGTGATGGAAAGGATGGAAACGATAATTTTAAATTTATAAATCATAACGGCCAGTGGAATATTTAGTTTAAAAGAAAAATACAGCCATAAAAATGATAAAAGCTGCAGAATATCTTACATCGATGTGCAAGAAATCTACAGCTTTTTTTTGAAAATTATTATTTACCTTTTATTCACTTTCACCTTCACTTTTCCCTTTTCCCTGGAAAGCTTCAAGAAAATCCAGAGGAATCGGCATAAAGATAAATGAAGCGTTCTCTTCGCTGATTTCATTCATGGTTTGCAGGAACCGCAATTGCAGGGCCACAGGTGTTTTCTCAATCATCTTACCGGCATCCACAAGTTTTTTAGCGGCCTGGAATTCACCCTCTGCGTTAATGATCTTGGCTCTTCGGTCGCGCTCGGTTTCAGCCTGACGGGCCATTGCGCGTTTCATGGTTTCGGGAAGAATCACATCACGAACTTCCACGGATACAACCTTGATACCCCATGGATCTGTATGAGTATCGATGATATCCTGTATTTTCTTATTTACTTTTTCACGGTCGGCAAGCACTTCATCCAGTTCAAATTGTCCGATGACGCTTCGCAGTGTAGTTTGTGCAAGCATGGAGGTGGCGGCAATGTAGCGTTCAACCTGAATAACTGCATTTTCTGCATTCACTACCCTGAAGAAGGTAATTGCATCCACATTTACAGTTACATTATCTTTGGTTATTGCTTCCTGTTTATCAACATTGATTGTCAATACCCGAAGATCTACACGCTCCATTTTATCAATAAACGGAATAAGCACAATAAAACCGGGTCCTTTTGTTTTGTGAAATTTACCAAGTCTGAATATGACTCCCCGCTCATACTCTCTTAAGATTTTGAACATTTGCGGGAGTAATACAGATAAAAAAACAACAATTGTTATAATCCATATCAGCATATCTGTTAGTGCACCTGAATCATTCATTATTTGTCTCCTTTTTTGGAGTTATAGGTTTAACTTTTACAGTGAGTCCTTTAAATTCAATAATTTCACAATTTTCACCGGTTTCAATGGGTTCATCACTTTCTGCTTTCCAGTATTCACCAGAAAACTGCACCCGCCCGGGATTGTTCGGTTCAATAGTATCTATCACTTCGGCACGTTTACCCTGCATCGATTCAAGACCGGCAACATGTTTGGTAAACTGTGCTTTAATACCGGCCGACATAATCAAAGCAAACACCAATACTGTTAAAATGGTAGCAGGCACCAGCCAGTACCAGGAGATCTGCATCTCTTCCGGTAAATCCTGGAAGAGCATCAGGGCTCCGAGGAAAAATGACACAGCCCCGCCACCCAGTAAAATCCCGAATGTAGGAGTAAATGCTTCCATAACAAAGAGTGCTATTGCCAGCCCGATGAGCAGAAATCCGGCAATATTAATAGGCATGGCAGCAACACCGTAGAGTAACAGGATGAGTGAGATCACACCTGCAACACCGGGAACAATTGCACCCGGATTGGTCACTTCTCCCACAATACCGTAGATG
Organism: uncultured Balneolaceae bacterium; assembly: GCA_964449075.1. Classification (GTDB taxonomy): domain Bacteria; phylum Bacteroidota; class Rhodothermia; order Balneolales; family Balneolaceae; genus CAYVBJ01. The sequence goes on along the minus strand of CAYVBJ010000039.1, from coordinate 4,408 downwards.
GCAATGAGAGTCAGAATCAGCATAACTTCGGGCCGGAGTATAAAACTGAAGAAGATTTCAGCAAGGTTTTGCTCAATACGGACGATTTCGGCATCTTCTGTTTCCAGAACCTTACCTTCCACCTCCATACCATCAATCTGACTCAGAAGATCATCCAGATCTTCCGCAATAAGATCGATAACATTTAATTCAAGTGCTTCCTGCTCGGTGACAGCAGCGCCATCACTAACCGCTTTTTTTGCCCATTCAGCATTTCTTCCGCGTCGTTCTGCAATGCTTTCGATATAACTTTCAGAATAGTTAAAGATCTTTTTTTGTGAAACCGTGTCCATCTCGGCACCACCTCCCATTTGAACAGGCGAAGCGGCCCCTATATTTGTGGCCGGTGCCATCGCAGCAATATGGGCTGCAAGGGTTATGAATGTTCCGGCGCTGCCTGCATTTCCTCCCTCAGGAGACACATAAACAGCAATAGGAAGATCAGATCCCAGCATCATTCGTACAATATCCTGGGTGGAATTCAATAAACCGCCGGGAGTATTCAGTTCAATCACCAGAAGTTCGTCATTATTGCTTCTGGCATTGCGCAAACCCCTTTCGATATACGAGGTGGTAGTGGGACCAATGGTTCCGCTAACTGATATTACACTTACCGTTCTTCCGGTATCTGTTTCCATACTTTCCTGAACATAGGAAAACCCCGTTAAGAACAGCCCGGACAGTAAAAGAAATGTTGCTGCGTATTTCACATTTTTCATAGGTATTAAAATCAAACAAATAGATATTGCGTTCCTGCTATCTCAACTTATCGAAATAGATAGATTTATCCATGTAAAAAATAAGAAAAAAAATGCTCTTAATTATATGGACAACTTCGCCGGGTTATTTTTTACACCCGATGAATTTCTTTCAGAATCATCTTTAGATAAAATCATCCAGGTTTCTGTTTTTGTTAGCCCCTTTCAGTGCTTGGTGCATTTTATCATGGGGCTCTTCAGGTTCCGGGTGGATCGTTACAACGGCGTCACCATCGAGAGCGTCGATCAGCTTCCGCTCCAGGAGAGTTGCATCGTCATGGGCTTCTTTCAGGCTGATATTCTTATCAAAGATTACGTGCAATTCCACCCATGTTGTCTGCCCGGAGGTTCGGTGACGCAGATGGTGCCAGCTTTTTATACGTCCGGGAAGCGGCTTTGAAAGTTCTTTACGAAGTGATTTATCCACTTCCGGATGGCGTGAATCCATAATACCATCAATCGCATAGGTAAGCAGTTTATAAGCTTCCCGGATAATATAAAGTGCAACGGCAAAACTGATGATAATATCAAGATATACCCAGCCTGTCAGGTCTATAATCAGGAGAGTAGCGATAACACCGCCGGTAGTCCATACATCTGTGAGAACATGCTTCCCGTTACTTACAGCCAGCATATTTTTCTCAGATCTGCCTACACGCAGCACGTACAAACCCAGTACCAGATTGATAAATCCTGCAACACCCATCACGACCATCCCTTCGCCGAGATTGTTCAATTGAAATCCGGTAATGTAATTGTTTACAGCCTGCCAGATAATTGTAAGTCCGGCAAGTGTTATTACAGCTCCCTCAACACCAATGGAGAGAAATTCAACACGTTCATGGCCATAGAGATGTTTTTCATCGGCCGGCTTTTTGCTCAGCAAAAAACCATATACAACAAAAGCAACTGCAATCACGTGCACTACAGATTCGGCCGCATCAGCAAGTGCGGTTGTTGAGCCTGTAATGATATACCCTCCTGATTTGATCAGTAAAGAGATCAGTGATACTGCGAAACTGATGTATAAAGCCTTTCGGATACGGCGGTTTGATTGCATATGTTTAAATAAAAAATCCCGAAGTCTCAGAGTTGTAATGATAAGGCATTTTTATAAGAAATTTTGTCAGCTTCCTTTTTAAAGATGTAAATCAATACTGAAATTCGAACGAAGCTATAAATGCCGGATTTCAAATTTTTCCCAAAAATAGTTATGATTGCCACTCCATTTGTTTTTATTTTAATTTCTTAACCAAAAAATGCACTTTTGCTCGATTTAATACCACTGCATCTTAAAATATTCAGGACCGTAGGCGATGCTGCAGATGCTATCAATCAGAAGGCTTTTGTCATTGGCGGATATGTACGTGACTACTACCTCGGCAGACTCGACAAAAATAACGTAACGGATATCGATTTTGTTACCGTTGGATCTGGTATCCGGCTGGCAGAAACAGTTGCAAAAGAGCTGGATACCACAAAGGTTGCTGTTTATAAGCAATTTGGAACAGCCCAGGTCAGGTATAAAGATATTGATCTCGAATTTGTGGGAGCACGCAAAGAGAGCTACAGGCGCAATTCAAGGAAGCCTATTGTTGAAGACGGAACACTTAAAGATGATCAAATGCGCCGCGATCTCACTATTAATGCACTTTCCTGGTCTTTGAACCATGACTCTTTTGGCGTGCTTCATGATCCGTTCGGCGGCATCCAGGATTTGAAAGACAGGATTATAAGAACGCCGATAGATCCTGAGCAGACATTTGACGACGACCCCTTGAGAATGATGCGTGCAATTCGTTTTGCAACCCAGCTCCATTTTACAATTACAGATGAAACATTTGATGCCATAAAAAAGATGGCTCACAGAATTGAGATTATTTCAAAAGAGCGAATCATTGAAGAGTTAAACAAGATCGTGCTGAGTGATAAGCCCTCACGGGGATTTACAATGCTGCTCGATTCAGGGCTTCTGAATTATTTTTTCCCGGAAATGGTAAAATTGCTTGGTGTTGATGAAATCGACGGGCATCGGCACAAAGATAATTTCTGGCATACATTGAAGGTTCTGGACAATGTAGCTGAAAAATCAGATAATCTGTGGCTTCGCTGGGCTGCAATATTACATGATATCGCAAAACCGGCTACGAGACGTTTTAGCAAATCATCCGGCTGGACATTTCACGGTCATGATGCACTGGGAGCTAAATGGACGCCAAAGATATTCAGAAGGCTAGGCCTTCCGCTTGATGATCGCATGAGATACGTTAGGAAATTGGTACGTCTCCACCTCCGGCCAATTGCACTTGTTTCCGAAGAGGTTTCTGACAGTGCCGTGCGCAGGCTTATTTATGAAGCAGGTGATGAAATTGAAGATCTGATGCTGCTTTGCCGCGCTGATATCACCAGTAAAAATGAATACAAGGTTAAAAAATTTCTTAACAATTTTGATAAGGTTGAGAAAAAGATTGCAGAGGTTGAAAAGAAAGACCAAATAAGAAACTGGAAAAATCCACTCAGGGGTGATGAAATTATAAAAGCACTGGATCTTAAACCGGGGCCGATTATTGGCCGGGTAAAAGAAGATGTGAAAGAGGCAATAATGGAAGGTGAAATTCCAAATAATCATGATGCAGCATATAATTACATGATGAAGAACAAAGATAAATATCTTAATACCCGGAAATAATTATGAGTGTTTGGATCGCCTATTCGCATGCAAAAATTAATCTTGGCTTACATGTTCTTGAGAAATTGCCAACAGGTTATCATGAAATTGAAACCGGCTTCTGTTTTATTGAATGGAAAGATCATTTTGAAGTAAAAAATTCAGATCAATTCTCATTGTCACTTTCTGACACATCAATACCCTCTGGTGAGAACAATCTGATTTCAAAAGCCTATCAGACTTTTGAAAGATATGTTGGGCTGCGCAATCACTACAGTTTCAAAATAAGAAAGGCTATCCCTACCGGAGCAGGTCTTGGAGGGGGAAGCAGTAATGCCGCCCTGACCCTTCGTATGCTGAATAAAATGGAGGAAGCGGAATTGTCTGTAGATGATCTTACTGACCTCAGCCGTACGCTCGGAGCAGATATATCTTTTTTCATAAAAGGTGAAACGGGTATCGGCCGGGGTTTGGGAAGTGATATTGAATCACTGCCAATTCAGCCTGATGCCTGGATTGTAACTGTCTATCCGGGTTTTGAATCATCAACTGCAAAAGCTTACCAAAATTGCGTACCCAACCCCGAGCCGGAGTTTTCACTGAAAAAAGTACTTACAGAAGAGCCGTTGGACGAATGGCGGTATCTGCTTGTCAATGATCTTGAAGCGCCTGTAGTGGCAAATAATGAACTGATTGGAAATATAAAGGATCAGCTCTATGATTTAGGTGCTGAATATGCCTCTATGACTGGAAGCGGTTCCAGTATTTTCGGTATATTTGAACAGGATTTTGTTGCTATTAACGCATATGAATCGTTTCATAAACTTAATTTTTTCGCAAATATGACGCGGCCGCTGTTTAAACCGGATCGCGGAATTTACAGGAAAGAGTAACTATTTTAATACTTAAACTTCCAGATTTACAATTTTATGGCTGATAAAAA
>CAYVBJ010000038.1:0-31458 GCA_964449075.1 uncultured Balneolaceae bacterium | reverse complement strand
AACTGAAAGATGAAAATCCGCTTGAATGGACGCGCGACCAGGTTAGCTCCCTCATCAAACCCGGCGACCGGATGTTCCTCGAGGTGTATTAAAATCCCCTCATCTGACATTCGGAATTTACTCTTTTTGGCTTGTCTTTAAAGAGAATCCATCTCTCATCCGATCTGCCCGGAAAAAGGCTTAGAACCAGAGCCTGTGGCAGCATAGCACTTACGGATTCAGAAACATCGGAACCGGGCTTTTGGTTATCATCTCATGCGTGGTCGACCCAAATGTGATTCTTTCAATAGCTGATACTGAATGAGCCCCGAGTACAATCATGTCAGGATTAAATGTTTCCCTTCGCTCCATAATTCTCTCTGAGGGATTACCTTTTTCCATCGATCTTTTTGTAATGTAATTGAAATCATGATCCTTAAGGTACTTTTCTGCCATCCCAAGAATATAGTCCGATTCCTTTTGATCAATATCAGAATTACCGTTGCGCACATGCATCAATTCTATCTCGAGGTCTTTCCCATAAGGCAGTATATGAATAAATGCTTTCAGTGATCGCGCTGCCGGTGCACTTCCGTCAAATGCCACCAGGATTTTTTCAACATCAACGTACTTATCTGTTACAATAAGCGTAGGTGATACACCCTGCTTTACAATTTCTGCAAGTGTTTTGGTCTCCATTTCCGGTTCGTCATAGAAGAAGTGTGAGTCACGGCCAACAACCAGCAGATCGTGATATTTCATCTCTTCAATGATTGTTTCATTTGATGCTCCCTGTTTTTGAACAGTAGTATAATTCACTCCTGCCCTTTTTACGTTTTTTTCAAACTCATTCAGAAGCTTCATCGCCATTTCACGGGATTCGTCCGACAGATCTTCCCACAGTTGCCTGCTGTACAGGCCTGCTCCCCAGCCGCCTGCCCCGAGACGTGAAGAGATATTTCTCACATCCACCACAGCCAGGCCGGTTAATGTTGCATTGAAACGTTTTGCAAGCCGAATGGCAAAGTGGGTTGCCACAGGGGTATCCTCATCAGGATCCAAAGCCACAAGTATTCTTTTAATCATAGTTAGCTCTCTTTATAATTACTGTTTAATGCCTAATAAATTTCTGAATTCGCACGCTTTTAAGCATCCGCTTCAGTCACCGGTTTAGTTGTTTTCTTTTTAAACGATTCAAACAACCGACTGTCTTTGCTTTTTAATACCCTTTTGATAATTTCGCGTCCTAAATATTCAACCGGGTACTCTCCGTCCGACAATCCGTAACTGACAACTTCCCCGGGAAGATCCCAGAGTAATGAAGAGTTCCGATCCTGAACAATTACATGTCCGCCAATTGAATAAATATTCTCCGCACCTAAAATTCCATCACGGCCGCTTCCGGAGAGATATACACTGAGCAGGTTTCCACCGTACACCTGCCGTGCAGAACGGATCACCACATCGATTGATGGCCGACATCTCTGTTCCCGCGGACCTTTATGAAGATAAATTCTTTTTTCGACACCGTCATTTTTGATATTTGTGTGATAACCACCCGGTGATATAAATACATGGCCCGGCTTCAAAATATCACCACTTTCAGCTTCTTTAATTTTCAGGTCAGATTTTTTATTCAACCTATCCGCAAGATGCGACGTAATAATTCCGGGCAGATGCTGAACAACTATAACCGGCACATTCAGCTCATCAGGCATGGCACCGAATATATCAAAAAGTGCTTTTACACCGCCTGTACAACCCGCGATTATAACGATATCAACCGGGTTTAACTCCCTTTTTACCGAGAATGAAAATCTTTTCTCTGAATTTTTTTCTGCCGGCTTTCCCTTTTTCCTTGATATAATTTCGGTATTAAGATTTGGTATTAATTTTAGTATCGGAAGCAGTCTTTTCTTAAGATGATTTGAAGCCATTAAAATCGTGCTGTGATTCTCTGGTTTAGTAACAATTTCAACAGCTCCGTTAACCAGGGTATCTATTGCTATTTCACTTCCCTCCCTGTTTTTTGGAGTCATAACAATAACCGGAGTGGATGAGGACCTCTCTCTTATTTTTTCAAATAATTTAATTTCGTTTGATTTTCTCTCATTGATCCCAAGAAGTACTACATCAGGTTTTTTGCTCTCTATTTCATTTAAAACAGACTGATGAAAAACACCATCGGAACTACCGATTATACCAATTTTTCCATCCGAATTTTGTTTTATAATATTCGAAACCATATGCCTTACAAGAACATTTTGATCAATGATATAAACTTTGCTATCTCTCATTTTTTCTCCGAATTATGACGTTAAACACTCCTTGTCTTTTCTTTTTACCCTACTATATAAATTAGTATGATCCCTCTTTAAATGAGTGCATTCATGGACCTAATCAGTGCAATGTTTCTTAACATTTTTTTGTGGGATATTTCCCTACAAAACAAATTGTTAAGTATTAATCACAGACACATAACTTATGCACCGCCGGCCGGTTCAATTTCTACGCAAATCCGATGATCATTTCCATCGGTTTTTATCTCAATAAACAGAGATTCACTACAAACTTTGGTATCAACTGATGATTCAATCACTTTTAACCTGCCTTTTTGAAGTTGCCGGGGATTGTCTACTTCAATGATATACTTTGTTTCCGGGTTTGGTTTAAAAATAATTTCATAATGCTCCCATTCTGCAGAAATCACCGGTTTTAACTCTATTTTTTTATTTGAAAGTTGAAATCCTGCTATTGATTCCAGTGCTACCCTGTACATCCAGCCGCCCGACCCAGTGTACCAAGTCCACCCGCCCCTGCCGGTAAGCGGATGCTCACCGTAAATATCAGCAGCCACCACATAGGGTTCCGATCTGTACCTGGATACTTTTTCTCTGTCTGAACTGTGATTAACCGGGTTAATCATATGCAGATAGTCTGTGGCCTTATTCCCCTCTCCGGCTTCAGCAAATGCTTTAATTACCCACAATGCACCGTGAGTATACTGCCCGCCATTTTCTCTGACACCGGGAATATATCCCTTGATGTAACCAGGATTTTTCTCAGTTCTGTCAAAAGGCGGGGTAAGCAATTTTATAATTTTATCATTACTTGAGATCAAATGGTGTTCCACAGCATCCAGTGATTTTTTCGTCCTCGATTCAGAAGCAGCACCCGAGATTACAGACCATGCCTGTGATATACCATCGATACGGCACTCCTCATTACTGGTTGAACCAAGCGGAGTTCCGTCATCATAATAAGCCCGCAGATACCAGTCGCCATCCCATCCGTTTTTGTTCAGATTTTTTTTCAGTTCCGATGCCTGCAGTTTATACCTTTTTTCACTCTCCCGATCATTCATAGTTATGCAAACTTTTCTGAATTCGGTTAAAACTGAGTAGAGAAAGAAGCCAAGCCATACACTTTCCCCTTTTCCGTCTTCACCTACCCGGTTCATTCCGTCGTTCCAGTCTCCGCCTCCCATCAACGGAATTCCATGCTCTCCAAACCGAAGTGAGAGATCGATGGCCCGGCGACAGTGTTCATAAAGAGTTGCGGTTTTATCAGATTTTTCAGGCTCCAGGTACACTTCGTGCTCATCTTCTTCAAGCTGCCTTGCTTCAATAAAAGGAATTTTCTCATTCAGAACCGATTCATCACCGGTTGACTTCAGATAGAAAGAGGTTACATAGGGGAGCCAAAGCAGATCATCGGTAATTCTTGTGCGTACTCCCCGTCCGGTCGGCGGATGCCACCAGTGCTGCACATCACCTTCAGGAAATTGTCTTTCAGCATGCAGAAGCAGCTGCTTCCGGGTGATATCCGGATCAACATAAAGCGCAGCCATAGAATCCTGCAGCTGATCCCGGAAACCGAACGCACCTCCGGATTGATAAAATGCAGTTCTTGCCATCATCCGGCACGCCAGGTTCTGGTACATCAACCATCCGTTCATCATTACATTCAGAGATTCATCCGGTGTGCGGACCTGTATACGCGACAATTTGGATGACCAGTTCTGCACTGCCTTGCGATAAGCCTCCATCACGTTTTCAAGATTTTCGTACCTCTCCGCCATAAGATCGGCTTCATCTTTTGTATCTGCCTCCCCGGTTAATAATATCACCTCCACCCTTTCACCCGGATCCATAACAAGGTCAGCCTGATGTGCTGCACAGATATCATCTCCAAACAGAAGTTCATTTTGGAGTTTATCGGAATTATGCAAAGCATCCGGATTCTCCGGCGACCTGTTGCGGCCGATAAATGCTTTCCGATCGGTTGTAAAAGAGATGTCTGCTTCCTTTTCATTTACTGAGATCGAACAAAAAGCTACTCTGCCCGCAAATTCGTTGTTGTAATGATTTACAGCATACAGGCACTCGCCGTTGTCAGACACTCCGGGTATCAGGTGCCTTACGGATTTAATACGCTCAACACCCAAAACCCACTCCAGGTAATTAAAAACTGACAATTTCCGGCTGTCTGAATTCTGATTCCAAAGCGTAAGAAGGGAGATTTTTATACTCTCATCAACAGGAACAAATTGTGTCAGCTCATGCTTTATCCCTGAAGATTCTGATTTATAGGTAGTATATCCATGGCCGTGAATCACCCTGTAACCGCCCTCGCCGGGCACCGGTCCGGGAGCAGGTGACCAAAACCTCTTTGTGACTTCATCACGGATATAAATTGCTTCAGAATGCGGATCAGTGACAGGATCATTCGACCAGCTTGTGAGTTTATTTTCTCTGCTGTTAACGTCCCATGTATAACCGGCCCCTTTTTCTGTTGCAATAAAGCCAAACGTTTTATTTGAAACTACATTCACCCAGGGAGCAGGAGGCAATTCTATATGCCTGTTTTTACCGTCTCTCTTAATATGAATGTGATACTCCTTCCCATCAGATGAGAAACCACCGTACCCGTTGAAAAATTTCAGATCTTCACCTTGGCTTTCTTCCTGTTCCTTCACCTCTTCAGGTTCATACGACCTGTATTTAGGAGTTTCTGAATTGTGAATAAATGAATTGGTTTTTTTCCTGCCGCTGACAAACAGTTCAGGCGGTAGTTTATATTCAAATACTACCGATGCTACCGACAGAATTAAAATCTTATCTTCATCTGTAATTTTCTCGGACTGATGTGCAAAAACTCCTCCCTTCTTATGGAAGATATGTGCCTCCAAAGAAGATTCAATCAAATGGTTAATAGATTCCTGCAATTCGTCAGAATAACTTGGCGGGTGGTCATTCAGGAAAAGAAGCTCCGCCTCAAGACCTTTATGCTTCCAGAACGAGTGTGCTTTCAGCAGTGTTCTGACTGACTTTAGCTGATCAGGCTGATTAATTCTGAACACAAGAAGAGGCATATCCCCGGAAATGCCGTATGCCCACAAACCTGACTGCAATCGTCTGTTTTTGACTAAGATGTCTTTGCCGGCACGGTATTCAGAATTATGATAAATCAGGTAAGATGCCAGTTTCTGAAAATAGTGTGCCTGTTTGGGTGTAATCCCCAGGTGTTCCAGTTCAATATCACTGTAAACCGTAGACATATTGAATTCTCGTTCTGCAGCTTTCGGGTTGTCGTACAGATCAGCAAGTTGAACTGCTTCCTCTCTTGTTGAAGCCCAGCCAATGCTGAAGGTCATCTGCTTCTTTTCACCCGGGTTCAGCCGGATAGTTTTTCGTAAACTCAAAATCGGATCGGACACATTTCCGGCAGAACCGCTTAATCCGCCGTCAGATTCCATTGCTGCCGGGCCTTCAAGCGCAGATCCGCGACCGATAAAGTTTGTACGCTCCGTTTCAAATTCAAGCGGGCTCTCAAGATCATCCAATTTATGTGAGGTTACAGCATGTACAATCCATTGAATCTCTTCATCATCACTGCGGGGCCTTCTTTTGGCTATGATTGCGTGATTTTCAGGAAGATATTCTGTCTGTATGAACAATTTAGAGAAAGCCGGGTGTGAAATATGATCCATAAGCCTGTTAAGGACAATTTCAGCATAACTTGTAACATCAATATGTCGCTTTTTTTCTGAGTAATTGGTTAGCGTAAGCCTTCTCAGTTCAATATTTTTTTCTGATGAAACCGTTACTTCTGTAGTGGTCTCAATCCAGTCATCCACTCTTGATGTCACAATTTTACCATTGTGAAACCATGTATCATACCGGTCAGGTTTTCGTTTCACAGGCTGATGCCCTGCAGACCAGTAGTTACCCGTCTCTTTATCTCTTATATAGAAAAAGAGACCTTTATTATCCGCTACCGGATCCGGATTCCAGCCGGTAAGAGTAAGCTCTTTGTAGGATGAGCTGCCTGTGCCGGCATGCGTGATGAAAGTTGAATAACGACCATTTGTAAGCAGGTGAAGGCGTGGCGGCGATACATCGAGATCATCAATTCCGGCATGCTCTATTACACGCTGAACCTTTTGCTGTTCGCCCGGTTCAAGTTCCACTTCAATCGGGTGTGGCTCTTTCACGGGAATTCCACGGGGAACACGTTCCTGAAGCAACAAATCGCAGCCTCTTATGTGCCGGTCGGAATGAAAATATTTCTGAATTTTCCACCCGTTCAAAACATTTTCGATGGCAAGAAGACTCATTCCGTGATGATGGGCCATGTAGGTTTGAACAACTTTATACGTATCCGTCTCTTTTAATCTCAGTGGTGAAAAGTCAATGGCATCATAAAACCCAAAGATACCGATTCCGCCGAGCTCTTCAATCTGTTCAAGATTATGAACCGACTTTACAGGGTCAACCATCAAAGCCAGGAATGAAGCGTAAGGCGCAACTACATAATCCTCTGCCAGGCCTCGTTTAAGCCCGAGCCCGGGAGCGCCAAATGCGCGGTATTGATAGTGTTTATCGATATTTAAAAAATAGTATGCGCTCTCTGACTGACCCCAAGGCAGATTTCGTTTCAAAGCATACACTTTCTGCCATTTTACTACATGATTGTATGTATGATGAAGCAGGGTTTCAGGATAGGATTTCATAAAGAGCGCCGGCATCAGGTACTCAAACATTGTGCCGCCCCATGATAACAGTATCTCATTTTCATTGAGGCTTGTTAACCTGCGTCCCAGACTGAACCAATGCTCCACAGGAACATCTTCTTTGGATACAGCAATGTAGGAGGCTATCCGTGCTTCACTTGCAAGCAGGTCATACGTACCGGAATCCAGTTCTGCTTTCTCTGCGTGGTAACCTATGCTAAATAGTTTTCTGTCTTCTAAATAGAGGAATGAAAAATCCATATTCTGAACAATCTCTTCACAAATACGGATAACGGAACTCTTCTGCTTTTGCCATTTTTGAATCTTTCTGAAGCCGCTGCTCTTATTGCCATTCTCTTTCAACAATTGAAAAACAGTTTCAACGGATTGATAACCTGAATAAATTTTTTTCCCTGCTGATAAGAAAATCTCCATTTCCGATTTAAAGGACCCGATCATGATCAAAGGGCTGTCCATCCAAAAAAGAAGGTTTTCCATTCTTTCATCCCCGAGTGAGTGCCTGTCGGGCAGCAGGTCAACGCCGGAAAGCTTCTTTGCATTTTCTTGAATCGACTGAAGTTTCACCAGGCATTCGGATACTTCCTGTGGACATTTCTCTCCAATTTGTGCCAGCAAGCTATCTGCATAGAAAGTAACCTGGCTATGGATCTCTTCAGATATCAGTTCCTTTTGAAAGTGTTCCTGAAATATCTCTTTTACAACCGTAACCGTATCTGTCAGTCCGTTCCAGATAAATTTATTAAAACCATCCGCCTTCCACTCCTCCTTTAAAGCCTCTTTTACCACGATCAAACCAGCTGCAAGATTCCCTGAGTCCACAGTGGAGATGTACCTTGGATGCAATACCTCACCCAGGGTTGTATCGTACCAATTAAAAAAATGACCTCTGTACTTCTCAAGAACCTGGAGAGAATTCAGGGTATTTTCGAGTCTGTTCAGCATCTGTCCAAATGTGAGGTATCCCATGTTATAAGCGGTAACCACCGATGTAAGTCCAAGGCCAATATTTGTAGGAGAGGTTCTGTTTGTAACCGGCACAAATGGCCGTTCCTGGTAATTATCAGGAGGGAGCCAGGAGTGCTCTTCGCTCATATGCCTTTCAAAATAGAACCAGGTTCGGCGGGCATAGCACCTTAATTTTTTCCTCTCCGGTTCGGAAAATTCCTCTTTTTCATCTTTAACCGGCTTATTGGCTTCATAAATGTAGTAGGGCGACACAATCCAGAGAAAAGAGAATGGAACAGTAATCCATAAAAAAGCAGGGTTCAGCAATATTGAAGCGATAATTACGGCAAACCCGAAAATGACATTGGGCAGCAGCAGGAAAAAATTGGACCTGAAACTGTTGTCAGACGTCAGTTCAGCCTGGGAAGCAGTTACCCACTCCAGCAGATTTTTTTTGGAGATCAGTAATCTCCAAACTGTTCGTGCGGCCGCGTCAAGCAGAATAATCGACTGGTGCGGAAGGATAATCAGGGTGGTCAAAAACTGTAATGTGTTTACTTTCAGATTTGATCTGATCTTTTCCAAATACAATTTCCATTTCACCCTCGCAGGCCGGTTAATCAAATCAGTTGTAAGGGCAACATAAATTGGAAATGCAAGTATGCCAAGTGCAGCCAGGGTCCATAAGTAGGGTCTGCCGGGCAGCCAAAACCAACCGGATACGAGAAAAAGTATTAAAAAAAAGGGCGAGAGAGATCGCCTCAGGTTGTCAAAAATCTTCCATTTTGACAATATGTTGATCGGGTTACCGGTTTTTCCGTCCTTTACTTTAACTTTTCCTGTCAACCAGCTTGCAATTTGCCAGTCTCCCCTTGCCCAGCGATGGTTTCTTTTGCAATATCCCGAATAGGTGGAGGGATAATCATCATAAAGTTCGATATCTGAAGCGAGTCCAGCCCGAAGATAGTTACTCTCGATAAGGTCGTGAGAAAGTATGCGGTTATCCGGGAAAAGAGTGCCCACTACCTGGTGAAATGCTCTCACATCATAAATCCCTTTTCCGGTAAATACAGCCTCACCATTCAGATCCTGGTAGATATCAGATACTGCTGTTGAGTAGGGATCAATACCTACATTTCCCGAGAATATTTTTGAAAAATTCGTTTTTTGCGCTGACTCCGGGGTTATGGATATCCTTGGCTGAATTATCCCGTACCCTTTTGTAATGATTTTTTTCTCAGGATCATACCAGGCTCTGTTAAGCGGATGGGATATAGTACCAATAAGTTCCTTAGCAACAGCGGGCGGCAGTTTTGTGTCTGCATCAAGTGTGATTACAAACCTGACAGGCGATTGATTAACAGAGCTGATAAAATTCCCTTCAATTGTATCAAATGTGGTTTCTGATGAAGAGTCACACAGCAGGCGATTCAGCTCCTCAAGTTTGCCTCTTTTTCTCTCCCAGCCCATCCATACCTGCTCCTTTTCATTCCACAATCTTTTTCTGTGCAGCAGAAAATATTTATCGCCGTATTTCGAATTGTATTTTTGATTTAATTCAGCAATCAGCTTAACAGCTTCATCCAGAATTTCACTGTCCTCTTGGGTTTCTCTGCTTTTCGAATCTTTAAAATCAGTCAAAAGTGCAAATTGAAGTGATGGATCTCCATTTGCCAGTGCTTTAATTTCGAGCTCTTCTACCTGTTTTCTGACATTTTCAAGAGAGGTTATCATGGTTGGAACAACCACAAGGGTCCGAGCCTGATCAGGAACTCCTTCATCATAATCCATTTTGGGCAAAATCCTCGGCGGCAAAAACCAGGCGAAAAACCTGTTTGCTAAAGAGACGGCCAAATCCATCGCCGGGAAAAATGAAATAATGATTACCGCAAGCATTATAAAAGTATTACCGGATATGGCTCCCGTAACGACCCACAACAGGCTTAATAAAAACAATGTAAGCAGCCCAACAGAAAAGACATAAATCCTGGGATGTGATTCCAGCTTTTTTTTGATTTTCTCTTTTAACGGGAAATGATATGTAAGACTTCTGCAAAAATCAGTATACCCCTCACCAAGCAGGTAATATCCTACATGTGATTTTAAAATTGAATAATCATAAAACAACCCGGAAAAATTCTTCCCGCTTACCCCGTTTGCTTTGTCTGCCCGTACCAAAACTTCTTCTGTCACCTCTGTTTCGGATAAGCCGGTTCCCCTGCTGATACCTTCTATGATGCCCCGGTAGCGATCCCTGGTCTGAAAATCCATATCCGGGTATACTCCTGCAGGATCCAGCTGCAGCATTTTTTCCACCAGTGAGCACTCTTCAACAAAATCCGACCAGTCGGTAATTGAAACATCCCGTAATGAAACAACAGCATTTTGAATGCTCACCTGGTGTCTTGACTGTGTTTGCGCCTCAAGACGAAGCGCTTCTTCCGTTTGAAGGCCGAATTTTCTGAAACGGTATTCGAACCATCGCTTCTCCTCGCCTGTTAAAATACCGGCAGATTGCATCTGGTTTACAAGCTCGGCAAGAATGAACGGCTCTATTTCATTTTGAGGTAAATTGCTGAGCCACGATGTTATCTCCCCAATTATTTCACCGGGTTCAGGATCCTCAATCTCAATGAGTTCATTCACCAAATCTGTTACTTTCGGACGAAATCTTCTCCTTCCGAGTACAATTTCAGCTTTTTCCGCGAGCTGCTTTATCAGAATAAACCTGACAAGTATAGGAATTGCCCATATTTCACCGATCTTCAAAGTTGTCTCTTCCTGGTATGCATGAACAGCTTCTGTCAGCGTCGGTATTTCGACAACATTATCGTTGTATAAAACAATATTTTGGATCAGTTCATAAATGCGCGGATATCCTTTCAAAGGACCTTTTATAAGACGGGGAATACTCTTTTGATAACTGACCGGAAAATCATTCCTGATTTGAACAAACTGCTCCTGGATGATATAGTAGTTGTCGATCAGCCACTCCGCTGCCGGGGTAATTTCCTGGTTCGATTTTACGGCCCCGGCAAATTCACGATAGGCATTTATGAGAATTTCCCTGGCTTCTTCTAATTCTTCCTGAATTGATACTAACGGTTTATCACGATCCGTATAATGCTGACTTTTTGCAATTCTCTTTGCTGTCTCTTTCAGTTCATCTGTTTTAAACGAAACCTGTGCATCGTTTGCCATATCTACTTAAACCTTTAATTGAGCCTGCAGCCCTTGCTATAATTTTCAGCGTTAGTCTGTCTCTCTGCAGCAGCTCAAAAAGTTACATCCGCAAAATTATTCTATCCCGATAATCTTTCTTACAAAGAATCTGCTGAATTTTTTTTCAGATCAGGCTTCCTGGCCGGACATCACCCTGCTTTCGGCTTCTTTTACGATATTCAAAACGTTGATCACACTGTCGGGAATAACCGAAATAGAATCAATACCACAATCTACCAGGAAAGCTGCATAGTCTGGATTATCGCTTGGTGCCTGCCCGCAAAATCCAATAGATACATTTGCCTTTTTCGCTTTTTTAATTACCTTCCTGATAGCTGTTTTAACGGCATTATCATTTTCGTTAAACAGGTAAGAGAGCTGAGCTGAATCCCTGTCTACACCAAGTATTAATTGAGTGAGATCATTCGACCCAATAGAAAACCCGTCAAAATGCTCAGCAAATTCTTCAGCAAGAATTACATTTGAAGGGATTTCACACATCATGTATACTTTAAGTCCCTTCTCGCCTCTTGTTAATCCGAATTTTGACATGATATCAATCACCTTCTCTGCTTCCACCACTGTACGGCAGAAAGGAATCATGACAATTACATTATCGAGGCCAATTACTTCGCGTACTTTTTTTAACGCCTTGCATTCCAGCTCAAAGCCGTCACGATAATCATCACTGTAATACCTGGAAGAACCTCTCCAGCCAATCATCGGGTTCTCTTCTGCCGGCTCAAAGTAGCTGCCCCCGATCAATCCTGCATACTCATTTGTTTTAAAATCGCTGGTACGCACAATTGCAGGTTCCGGGTATTGTGAAGAGGCAATTTTTGCAATACCGCATGCCAGTTTATCGATAAAATACTCCTTAAAATCTTCATGAGCCATGGTAAGCTTTCTGATTTTTTTATATTCATCTTCATCCTCAACACGATCGGGATGAACAAGTGCCATGGGGTGAATCTTAATATGATTGGTAATGATAAACTCCATTCTGGCCAATCCGATTCCCTGTACCGGCATTTTCCACCATTTAAATGCCGATTCAGGTGTCGCAATATTCAGCATTATATTGGTATCCGGTTTACCCACTTTTTCCAATTCTATCTCATCAACCTCGTATTCAAGTTCTCCTTCATACACTTTCCCGGTTTCTCCCTCTGCACACGAAATCGTAATTTTATCCCCGTCTTTCAGTTCATTCGTTGCGTTGCCTGTGCCCACTACAGCGGGGATACCCAGCTCTCTGCTCACAATTGCCGCATGACAGGTGCGGCCTCCAAAATCAGTAACTATTCCGGCCGCATTTTTCATTTCAGACACCCAGTCGGGCTCTGTCATTTCGGTAACCAGAATATGGTTCGATTGCAAATCACTCAAATCAGATGTTTTGTTCACAACCTTCACTTCACCGCTCACAATAGAGCTGCCAATACTCAAACCTGAAACCAGCAGTTCCGGATTTTTTTCAGTTAATGAGAACGTTTTGAAAATACCATTTTGATTTTGGGAATGAACTGTTTCAGGCCTGGCCTGAACAATGAACAGGTCATCTGTTTCATCATCTTTCACCCACTCTATATCCATGGGCTTTTCATAATGTTTTTCAATAGATCTGCCCCATTTTGCAAGCTGAAGGATCTCTTCATCATTCAAAACCAGGGTCTGTCTCTCTACCACCGTGGTAGGTATGTTTTCCGTATTATTTCCTTCATCTGAAGAATAGATCATTTTCACTTCCTTTGAACCGGTATTCTTTTCAATGATCGGTTTGTAATCCGGATTATCCAGAAGAGGTTTAAAAACAAAGAACTGGTCCGGGTTTACGGTTCCTTTTACGATATTTTCACCGAGTCCCCAGCTGCCGTTAATCAAAACCACATCCGGGAATCCCGATTCCGTATCAACCGTGAACATCACTCCCGAACAGGAGTCATCGGCACGGACCATCTTCTGAACTCCCACAGAGAGCTGCACCTTCATATGATCAAAACCCTTTTTTTCACGGTAAGAGATCGCCCTGTTTGTAAACAGGGACGCGTAACAATCCCTGCATGATCTCAATAAATCATCTTTTCCGCGAATGTTCAGATAGGTTTCCTGCTGCCCTGCAAAACTCGCAGTAGGCAGATCTTCAGCGGTGGCACTGCTCCGAACTGCAACATCAATTTCACTTTTACCGTATTTTTCACTCAGCTCTTCGTATGCTTTACCGATACTTTCAGCAAATGCAGTAGGAAATGTTTGCTTCAGAAATTCCTGCCTGATCTTTTGCCCGGTTTCCTGAAGGCTGAGTTTGTCTGAATGAAATTGATCCAGGTAGCCTGTAATCGTTGATTCCAGCTTATTGACACGAATAAATTCCTGATAACCGTAAGATGTAGTGGCAAAACCATCGGGCACTCTTATTCCTTCTTTTTTAAGATTCTTTATCATTTCACCCAGGGAAGCATTTTTACCGCCTACCTGACCGGTATCTTTCATTTCCAGGTCTGAAAACCATTTTATATATGCATCGTAATCATTTGCCATAACTTCAGTGTTGATATTTATTAAACCTCCTTTCTATTTGATGCTCAAATGGGTTTCATCTTGATGTGTATCCTCCGTCTGCAAGCATTGAGTGGCCGGTTATAAAAGAGGCCTCTTCCGAGCAGAGCCATACAATTGCATCGGCTATCTCATTTGGTTTGCCAAGCCGTCCGATCGGGTGCAAAGAGACAATTGATTGCTTTGTTTCAGGGTCGGTTGTAATTCCGGCTTTATCCAGCATTGGTGTTTCTATAAATCCAGGCGCTACGCTGTTTACCCTTATCCCTTTTGCTGAATATTCAATTGAAGCTGTTTTCGTCAGACCTTCAAGCCCGTGTTTGGCCGCTACATAGGCCGGGGCATTTTCAAAGCCTACCGAGCCGAGGATTGACGTTACATTCACAATGGCACCGCCACCGTTACTCAGCATAACCGGTATCGCATACTTCATGCAGAGCCACTGTCCGCGTAAGTTTACATTTATGACTTTGTCCCACTCTTCAACAGTGTAGTCGGCTGTAGAATTTAACTCACCGCTTACTCCGGCGTTATTGCATAAATAGTCTATTCTGCCAAATCTGTCTGCCGTTTCGGTAACCAGGCTTTTAACATCCTCCTCATTTGAAACATCTGCTCTTACTGTTAAAACCTCACCGCCTTTCTCTTCAATAAGCTGTGCAGTCTCTTGCAGTTTTTCTTCCTGAACATCACTAACCGTTACACGTACTCCTTTACCTGAAAAAGCTATTGCGGTATCTCTTCCGATTCCGGAAGCCGCCCCTGTGATAATAGCTACACTACTTTTGTTCATTTCATTTCCGCATTTTCATGTAAATATGCTGTTAAATTTTCAATAAACTTTTGCACACATAAAATACGAGCCGGGGTTATCCGCCCCGGCCCGTTACTTTCACTAACTGACTTGCTACTCAACTTTTACTTCTTTTGGTTTGCTCACTTCTGCCTTTGGCAAGTTGACTTTTAGCACTCCCTCTTCGAATTTTGCCTTTATCTGGTCTTCATCCACTGTCTTCGGAATGGTAAAAGACCGATAAAAACTGCCCTCGTATCTCTCTTTACGGATGTAATCTTTTTTCTCCTCTTTCTCTTCTTCTGAACGTTCCCCCCTGATAATAATCCTGTTATCTTCAAAATTGACTTCAATGTCATCTTTTGTCATTCCCGGAATGTCCATTTTTATTACATACTCATTTTCATCTTCAGACATATCCGTGTTTGGTGCCCAAACGTCCATCCGGCTTCCGCCGTTTGTTTCACGCATCCAGGAAAATGGTGTCAGCTCATCAAAAAACCGGTCCATCTCCCTTCTCATCGATTCAATGGCTGTCGGTTCTGATTTTCTTTTCGTGATTTTCATTCCACTCACCTCTTTTTTATTCTCTTAATTTTAATTGCAATTTTTACTGTTCACATTATTTTTCTGTGTTATGAGAATAATAAAAAAGGAGAGTACAACAGGTATACAGGAGCAACCACCTGTGAATTGTAATAGATATGATACAAACTGATTAAGGGAAATCCCTACACACGAGCATTTCATTCTTTGTTACATTTCTCAAAGAGACTGAGAGTTGTAAGACATAAAAACATCTTCTATGGAGAATAGAAAACCTGATCTTGTTCAAAATCCCCACTCATTTACTGAAGATGACCTTTTTGAAAAGTACGATTCCGAAAAAAAGGGATTATCACCCGAATCAGCAGAAGAGAGAATCCAAAAGTTTGGCAAGAATGAGATACCGGATCCCGAACAGAAGAAGTGGTGGAATATTTTATTTAATCAATTCAAAAGCTTGCTTGTTTTTGTACTCTTCCTGGCAGCCATATTCTCCTGGTTTACCGGCCATCTGATCGATACATACGTCATTATCGGAGTGATTCTTATTAATTCAGTAATCGGCTTTGTCCAGGAAATGAAAGCGGAGCAAGCGGTTGCATCTCTGAAAAAAATGGCAGCACCAAGGGCAAAAGTGCTCAGAGATGACAGGATTTTAGATATCCCCTCTTCGGAAATTGTTCCTGGAGATGTGATTATTCTTGAGGAGGGCGATCAGGTACCAGCCGATGCAAGACTTTTCTACTGCAAAAACCTCCGGGTAATTGAAGCAGCGCTGACCGGAGAATCTGTACCGGCAGAAAAAAACACGGAGCCGGTCCGTGTAAAAACACCGCTTGCCGATCAGAAAAACATGGTGCGAAAAGGCACATTTGTTGCTACCGGTTATGCAAAGGCACTGGTAACGGCAACAGGCCTTGAAACAGCTTTGGGTGAAATTGCATTAAGCCTTACCGGTATTGAAAAGAAACGTACACATTTCCAGCAAAAAACGGATAAACTTGCCAAACAGATGGCCGGAATTGCCATCTTCAGTGCGATTGCCCTTTACGGAATCGGTCGGCTTGTCCGGGAGATGGATTACGAGGAACTGCTTCTTGTAGCGATAGCAGCTATGGTCTCTTCCATTCCGGAAGGCCTGCCGGCCGTTCTATCTATCGTTCTTGCGATCGGCGCACATCGAATGTCGAACAGAAATGCAATTATACGTGAGTTCACTGCTACGGAAACACTGGGAGCCGTAACCACCATCATCACCGACAAAACGGGAACATTAACTCAAAATACCCTTACGGTCAGAAAAATCTATCTCCCGTCAGGGGCTTCGTACGATATCACAGGCGAAGGATGGAGCCCGGAAGGAGAATTCAGACTCGATAACCATACGGTACCTGCACACCAGCTCACAAAAGATGTGCAGCAACTCTTGCGAATTGCCGCGCTATCAAATAATTCATCCATCTACAAAAATTCCGAAACCGGTGAATATCAGTTTACCGGAGATCCGACCGAAGCCGGCCTGATGGCACTCGCTTCAAAGGGCGGTTTTTCTCCCTCAGACCTGGATGGCTATGAAAAAGTGGACGATATGCCATTCAGTTCAGATGTAAAAATGAGAGCTACAATCGTTGATTTTCATAACGAACATCCAAAGAAATTTGTGATAGGCGCGCCTGAACAAATTTTAATGCGCTGCACTCGATGGATGGATGAGGATGGAGAAATCCATGAGCTGGATGATAAGGCGTATCGCCACTATCGGTCTGTAATCGAAAACATGTCGGGGCAGGCTCTCCGTGTGATTGGTTTTGCATTTGCCACCGCCGGTGAAAATGAATTGGCTGGCGAAGACAATATCCGGGATCTCGTTTTAACCGGTTTTACCGGAATGATGGACCCGCCCCGTGAAGATGTGCCCGCGGCTGTTGCACAGTGCAGGGAGGCCGGAATACGGGTTGTTATGGCCACGGGCGATCACAAAAAAACAGCACTGGCTATCTCTGAAATGGTAGGTATCACAGACAGCATGGACGCCCGGGCATTCACAGAGTCAGAACTTCTGGAAATGGAGGAAGAGGAGTTTAAATATTCAGTTATATCAGCCAATGTTTTCGCAAGGCTTACCCCCGACATGAAGCTTAAAATTGCCGGTGTTTTACAGGATAACGGTGAACTGGTGGCAATGACCGGCGATGGTGTAAATGACGCTCCTGCCCTGAAAAAGGCTGATGTAGGCGTATCTATGGGTATTATGGGAACCGACGTTGCCCGGGATGCATCCAAGATGATACTTGCTGATGATAACTTTTCGACCATTGTAAATGCAGTTGAAGAGGGCAGAATTGTTTTTACCAACGCACGTCAAACCAGTTTTTTTCTTCTGACCACAAATTTTGCCGAAGTCACAACACTGATTACTGCCATTTCCGTAGGATTACCCCTTCCTCTCACAGCAACTCAAATCCTCTGGCTGAACCTTGTAACAGACGGCATTTGTGATGTTTCACTTGCCACGGAACAGGGGCACGGAGATGAATTGCAGCAAAAACCGATCAGGCGTACTGAAAATATCCTGACAATGAAAATTATACCTTTCCTGATTATCAATGCCGTTGTGATGACCGTTATGGCGCTTCTTGCCTTTCACTGGTTTTTGCCGGAAAGCACCGAAAAAGCAAGAACGTCAGCATTTATTGTAATGGCTTTCTGCCAGATTTTTAATGTGTACAATATGCGTTCACTTCGCCACTCCATTTTTAAAATCGGATTTTTCAGTAATAAATTTATCAATATCGGCGTCTCACTATCTGTAATCATCCAGGTTTTGATTATAGAGATCCCGTTTTTCGAACTGCTCTTTTCATTTGCGCCGATAAACCCGGTTGAGTTTGTCTCAATGACTGCAATGGCGTCTGCCGTATTGTGGTTCGGTGAGCTTTACAAAAGATATATCGGGATTCAAACTGTACAATTTCACAGGGAGGAGATAAATTGATTAACAATCAAAGTAACCACTTCTGCCGGCAATGGGCATCCCGGCTGCCAAAATTCTACCTCTTATTTTTTTGTAAACAGCAATAGGTTCTTCGAGTTGCTTAGTGTCCTTCGTGGCCTCGTGGTAAAAACCGGCAGTTTATCGCCGATAAAAGATTTACGAAGTAAACTGCAGACAGTAAGGCATCCATAAATCATATATATTATTTTGGACAGCCCCGCAAGGCGAATACAAATCCAATCTCAAACCACAATCATTATCACAAGGTAATAGTGAAGGAAAGCTTTTTGTATGGAATTAACATATGACCGAAACCTTCAGAAGCAGAAGATTTACGCCCGTGTTTGGATCTCTTGTCAATTACTTTCTCTTAAAATTTCTCTTTCTCTTCATCCACCCATTTTACGGCATGGAGCATCAATTCATTTGCGTTTTCATAATTCAGTTTCACCTTAATTCTTGCCCGGTACGACTCTACTGTTTTCACAGACAGATGAAGACGTTCTGCGATCTCTCTTGTGCTTTTTCCCTTGCCGGTTAACTCAAAAACCTCCAGTTCACGGTCGCTCAGAACATCGAACGGTGATTCTGAGATCTCTTTTTTACCGGTCGCCATGCCTAACAGCATTTTCTCACTTAGCTCACTGCTCAGGTAAATCCCTCCATTCAATACCTTTTTCACTGCTCTCAGAATCTCATCTGCGGTTTCAAACTTCATAATATATCCTTTTGCCCCTGCCCGGATGGCTCTCTCTGCATATAAAAACTCATCATGCCTGCTAATCAGCAGTATTTTCTGATCCGGCTTGCGGAATATCACATTTTTCACGAGTTCAATCCCGTTCATGCCCGGCAGAGATACATCCACAAGCAGAAGATCCAGTTCTTCTCCTTTATCCAGTACATGTAATACCTCTTCTGCACTATCCAGCTGGTACACCACTTCGAAACCCGGTTCCGATTCAAGCGTTCCAACCAGTCCTCGTCTCATAATCGGATGATCATCAACAATTAATATTCTCTTTTTAAACCCGTCTGACATATGTTACCTCCTTTTTAAAATTGCAGCAGATCGATCGGTATTATACAACGAACAACTGTAGTTTCATCATCAGTTCGAACAATTTCAACTATTCCTCCCATCAGGCTTGCCCGGTACTTCATTATTTTAATTCCCATTCCGTCTTTCTCATCAGACTTTTCATTACTACTAAATCCTTTTCCATTGTCGGTAATTGTGAGAGATATATGCCTGCCCGATTTTGAAAGTCTTACGGTGATGGCCGTTGGCTTTCCGTGTTTCACTGCATTGTGGATCGATTCCTGGGCAATTCTGTACAGGTTAACAGCAACAGAATTTTCCTCAATCAAAATATCTCCTTCGTTTTTATAGACACATTTTATTTTAAAAAGCTTTTCATTGCGCTCGCATAATTTTTTTAGAGCAACATCCAGTCCTTTTTTTTCCAGGTCAACTTCCACCATATCATGGGTAATGTTGCGTACAAATTCATCTGTTTCACTGAGCATATCTGAAATCTCTTCCACTTCACTCGCACCCGGAACACCATTTGCCTTCAGTTTCCGTGCCAGGTTTCCTGAGATCATACGGATCCCGGTTAACATCTGCCCGAGCCCGTCGTGCAGATCCTGCCCGATTCGTTTCCGTTCTTCATTACTGATCTCCAGGATCTTTTTCTCCAGTTCCTTTCGTTCCGAGATATCCCTGACGACTCCTGTGAAAATTCTGTTTCCATTCCACCTGGCTTCTCCTACCGACAAATCCATCGGAAACACTGTTCCGTCTTTCTTTAGCCCCTGCAATTCCCTTCCTTTGCCAATAATATTTTTTTTACCTGTTTCCAGGTAGTTGTTCATGTATATATCATGACTTTCACTAAATGGAAGAGGCATAAGCATTTTAATATTTCTTCCTAAAATTTCGTCTTCACTATATCCGAATATATTCTGCGCAGCTTTGTTAAAGCTTTGAATAAGTCCTGATTCATCTATAGTTATAATTCCATCCACACTGCTCTCCAGGATTGCACGCTGCCGGGCTTCACTCTCCTCGAGTTCTCTCTCAGCGCATTTCAGTCCCTGTATATCACAAACCGTTGCTATAATTTGAGACTCTTCCGCCTCACTCTGATTACTTTTGCTGAGCCTGATATCCGTCCAAACCTCCCTGTTTTTCTTATGTTTGCAGGGCCATCTGCCACTAACAGGTAAATGAATCTCTTTTGTGTTGCGAATCAGTTTCTCAAATTCAGCAAGAGCCGTACCGTCAAGTATAAAACTGAGGTGTTTTCCTTCAGTTTCTCTTTTTGTGTAGCCGAAAATCTTTTCCGCAGCATTATTCCAGTAGGTTACGTATCCCTTCCCGTCGCATATAATCACACCGTGATGGATGCTCTCCAAAAAATCGTCCCTTGCTGCCGCATTCACTTTAGTCATCTGGTTCATTTGTGGAAGAGTTACAGAAAATCATACCTGTATATATAAAACTTAGAGCAATAGATAAAGTAAATTTATTGAATTTTACGATCACATATCTAATCTCAAATTTTGTACGAATTTACCCTACAAAATCCGTTGTATTTTAGCTATCGAAAATCACTGCATATATAATTAGTATGTCGCTTTCATCATGATTTAATTCATTTTCTCAGAGATAACTACGGAACCGGTTCGAAAGTCTTCAATTTAAGCCCTGTAAAAGCGATAATGATATCTTCAGTAAAAAATAATCAAATAAGGGTACTCGAAAAAATTCTGCACGGCATTATGATAACGGATATGCAGGGCCTGATTATCTATTCCAATAATGCAAATGCTAAAATATTCGGATACAGTATATCAGATATCCGTGGAATGTCGATACAAACCCTGTACAGTGAAAAGGATGAGATGACTGTTTCAAATATTATGAACAAGGTAATAAAAAACAATCCTGTTCATATGCGATGGAGCGGAATTCAAAAGAACAGTGAGCGTGTCTGGCTTGAGATCCGTGCAAACCGCCTGACCGGTGAAAATGGAGAACCTGATTCCTGTATCATTTCACTTCACAAAATCGATTCCGTAAAATATAAAGAACTGAAATTGAAAAAGAATAAGGCCTTTGCTGAAACGATTCTGGATGCAACGGCTGATGCAATCATTTCGGTTGATACAAAAGGAGAGATTATTCAGAGTAACAATACAGCTGTTCAGCTTTTCGGTTACAGCTCAGATGAGTTAAACAAGCTGAACATTAAAAAACTGCTGCCTTTTTCTGATGCCGGAGATGCAATACCTGGTTTGAATGATACACAAAAATCAAAAAACTTTCCCAGGGTAAAAGAGACAAAAGCAGTTAAAAAAAATGGTGAAACATTTCCGGTTGAACTCTCTCTGAATGAAGTAACATGGGACGGAAGCAAGATGTATGTTGCCGTTTTAAAGAATCTGGCCGAGCGCAGAAAGCTTGAAAAACAGATCCTGCAAATAGGAGATAAAGAAAGAAAACGAATTGGCAGCGAGTTACATGATAACCTGGGACAACTACTGACGGGAATCCGCCTTCAAACAGAAATAGTTGCAAGAAAGTTAAAAGTAAGAGATATGCCCGGATCAGCTGAAATTGAAGAGATTGTGCGGCTTTTAAAGGATGCGGATGAGCATACCCGATTGATTGCACAGGGCATGGTGGCAACAGATCTTGAAAATAAAGGACTCTACACTGCTGTTGAAAACCTATGCAAAAAATTAGAAAAGCTATCCGGAATAAATTTCTCTTTTTCCTACCCTGAAAAATTGCATATTAAGGATAAAGATATGAGTCTGAATATTTTCAGAATTATCCAGGAGGCAGTTAATAATGCTCTCAAATATTCACATGCTGAAAATATCAGCGTTGAACTCACTTCGAATCCTCATCTTACCTTGAAAATAGAAGATGATGGTGATGGGTTTGATTATAATGACGAATCAAATTACGGTTCCGGCATACCGATCATGAATTACCGGGCGAACATACTTGGCGGAGAGTTTAAAATTGACAGAACCGGCGAAAATCGCACCGCAGTAAAATGCGAATTCCCTAACCTGACAGAAAGATCACAAAATTAATAGTCATACTTATTGAATCTCTGAGAATTTGAAAAACAAAAAAATTATTATTCTTGATGATCACCCTGTGGTTCGCCGCGGTCTTTCACATGCTGTGGAGCATGAGCTTGGATATACTGTAACCCATCAGCTCGACAAAGCCGAAGAGGCTTTAAAATTACTGGACAAAACAGATATCGATCTCTTTTTGGTGGACGTCTCCCTTCCCGGTATGAACGGCATTGAACTTATAAAAAAAATTGTCTTTCAGAATCCGGATCAAAAAATATTAGTCATCAGCCGCCATAACGAATCCGTTTATGCGGAAAGAGCTTTAAAGGCCGGCTCTAAAGGATACATTACAAAATTTGAACCGTTAGAAGAGATACTGAATGCAATAGAAAAGGTGTTGAATGGCGGTATTTATGTAAGTAATGCAATGAAAGATAAGCTTTTTAAAAATTCGATGAATATTGAAAGTTCTGAACATTCAACACTTTCCGCTCTCAGCGACCGCGAACTTGAAATTTATGAACTGGTGGGAAGGGGAAAAAGCACATCGGATATTGCAAACCAGTTACATCTTGCAGCTAAAACTGTAGATACATACAGATCCAGAATCAAGGAAAAGATGGGGTTCGATAACTCCAATGAGATGATCTACCACGCTGTAAAGTGGATCGAAAACGATAAACTTAGCTGAGTCTGCCTCAGCACTGATTGCAGTTGAGATAACAGGCAGATCATACTGTTATTTGTAATCAATTCCCTCACAAGCTTTTCTGCAGTTAAACTACCAATTTAATCAATAAAAGAGTTACCGGTTTAAACCGGTTTTTAATAGATTTTTTTAGAATTGTGGTAACCATGTATATGCAGGATAATCGGAAGCATCAAATGGCAGAACCCGGTTACTTTTTTAACGTAAGTGTAATGATCGGAAAAAATAAAGAGAGTGATTATGTTTAAATCAAGAAAAGAGGCAGCAGATCAGCTGTCTGTTAAACTGGAGAAATACCGGAATATAAATCCTATCGTGTTAGCAGCTTCCAGAGAGGGAGTTGAAGTGGGATATCACATTTCAAAATATTTAGATTGTGATTTTTCCATCATCATATCAAAGCCTTTGGCATTTTTAAAACAACCCGAAAACAATTTTGGGGCACTGGCTGAAGACGGCAGCATCTACCTTGATCCGGAAATCCGGAGAAAACTGACAAAAGAGGAGATTTACAAAGCCATAGAATCCCGGGAAAAACTGATTAAACAAAATGTGCAGATGTACAGAAATGGTCAGCCGCTTCCCGCTTTAAATAACAGGATAGTGATTCTGACAGATGACGCGCTAACCACCTCCAGTTCAGAACTTTTTGCTGCCATTCACATGTGCAAAAAGCAAAATCCGCACAACATAGTTGTAGCTACTCCCATTGCTGACAATTACATGATTAAACAGGTGTACAAGAAGGTTTCAGATGTTGTTACCATGCTGAATTGCGACAACCTGTATTCAGTATCCGGTCTCTATGAAGATTTTAACAGGCTAAGTGATCAGGATATACTCAGTTATTTAGCTTCCTGGAATCTTCGAAATGCACTAAAGAGCCTTGCGTAAAAATGGTGAGAAATGTGTGTCCAACCTTAAAGAGAAGCGATATATTTTACCTGTTCATATCTGAATACCATTGATGACTACCAAGTAGCCTCCGGCTTTGATTATAGTTCATTATTAGCCAAACTCCGGATCACTACGTTGTAATCATCAGTTTATAGAATCGCGTGTGAAAAAATGAGCGCTGAGCTTTATGTATATTTTCACAGAATATCAGCGCAACACTGCGGATTCATCTGCGATACTCAGCGAGAAAATCATTGGGATTTGTATCAAAGAAGCTTTAAAAAACAGGTCAAAGAAAGCCATTTTGAATATTTTCTGCAAAACTGAATCGTTTAGGCCAGTATTTGATCCATTTCATTCTTCAAAAAAATAAGACCCGGCACATCTTCATGTGCGGGCCTTTATCTCTCTCTTGATAACCTTAGGGGAAAATCCTTACATGTACCTGAAAGAATGCCAATTCCAACAGATGTAATTACTGAACCCTTTTGGAGCCAGGACATCCTAACCCAAGATTAATCATCAGTATCAGATGAAAACTATGAAAATACCAGAAGAACAGATTGTGATGCTTCTGAATCAAACCGTATTCAAATTCATTTGATATGTAATTCCGATATCATTGTAACTCATTACAGGATAATGTTTTAAAATTTATAATCATGTAGGGTAATTTCGTACATCTTTGTAGTGACACTACAAATTAAGCCTTGCAATCGTACAGATAACATCCAGAACAAAGCAGGGTTTATCTGTACTGAAATTTGATGATCAGCGCAGATATCCGCGTGTGAAATCTTCCCCTACAGATATGTAAGCAAACGCCTTACAGATGCCTGTTCCTCTCACTCTATGACGGCTTCAAAAAAAAGTCTGAACTTAAAAACAAACAAAAATGAAAGAGTGATTATTATGCTATCAGAAGAAAGTAAAATATTAATACCCACCGACTTTTCTGATTATTCCCGGGCTGCATTTCAATACGGGATCTCCCTGGCAACAAAATTTGGAAGTAGTATTATCTTGCTGCATGTGATAGAACCCCCCTACAATTTTGCTACCACTATGGAAAACACATTAGAGAAGTTAAAAGAAAATGCCAATGATGAATTGAAAGAGTGGGCAGAAAAAGGAATTCGCGAAAAAAAAGTGACAGTTGATACAGTACTTGAAACAGGTATGACAATCAGCTCAATCCTGGACTCTGTTCGGGAAAAAGATATTGACCTGGTTATTATGGGCAGCAAAGGTGAAACAGGATTTGCTAAAATACTTTTTGGCAGTGTGGCAACCGACATTATGCTTCACTCAACTGTACCGGTTCTGACCGTACCTGTTGAAATGGATTCGTTCGAAATGAACAGTATCCTCTTCACTACAGATCTTCGCGAAAAAGATTTTGAAAGCCTGAAAGAGGTCGTAAAACTTGCAAAGTCATTTAACTCAAACATTGATGTGCTGCACATTGCTGAAAAAAATGAATTCGAAGATGAACTGCGGTTTACCGGGTTTCGCGAAATGACAAAGGAAAAAATAGACTTTAGCGATATTGAGTTTAACAGGCATGAAAATGAGAACGCCCTTGAAGGCATAAATGAATATTTAAACTCACAATCTTTCTCACTGATTGTAATGACAAGGTATAAAAAATCAGTGATTGGCAAATTACTGGGGAAACGACATACGGACAAAATTGGCAGCTATACCAATAAACCGGTACTTGTATTGATTGCATAGCAGTCGTTTGAATGCACAGTATCAGAAAACCAAAAATGTCTATTTGGTTGTAATTTCAACAACACCTGCACCGGCACGCATTCCATACCGATTGGTTGCCTCCATCCCTTTGTAAACATTTATTCTTCTGATGTCACTGACACTAACGGTGCTTTCCAGTTGACGGAAACTCTGACCGATGGGCCTTCCGTTCACCACAAAAAGAGCCGAGTTATTACCGATAATAGTATTGGAACCCCGAATCATAACCACTGTTTCACCTCGTTGCTGATTTACACGAACTCCGGAAATTTTCCGGAGATGATCGATAAGTGATATGTCCGGGTCAAACACAACAACCTGGTCTTTTTTATTCATCATACTCTCATTGTCATAATCAGGAATAGATCCGCTTGTGTATTGTGTATTCTTTGGCGCAGAGCAGCCGATAATGAGTATCAAAAAATAGAGTGGCGGCAGAATAAATAATTTTCTCATGATCAGGACTATTGAAATGTTATTTTTGAATCAGGCACTTGTTCCAATTAATTAGAATAATATCATATTAAAAAGCAAATCATATCCTTACAATTTAATTTTAAGGTACCGGAAATCACATCTGTCTAAAACGTTTCATGTGATCTCCCGGGTTGCGATTTAACACACCCGGGAGTTCGTTATATCCGTTGCATAGTTAAGAATTTTGACCGAAAAGAAACCCCGAACAGGGGTTTGATTTTTTTAATTTTATAAAACTTACCCTGAATCATTCAAAAACAATAAATATTAGTAGATTTTTAAACGTTTTGGACAGCTCTGGCCGGAAATGTAGCTTTACCATCATGCACTTTGCATGCGGACAAATACAATCAGTCTACTTAAATAACCAGGCTGTAGGCCTGGAACAACACAACCCGGGGCAATACGCCCCGGGAAAACACATGCCAAAGAGATCCATCAGGCTGAAGGCCTGAAACAGGACAAGCCCCAAAAATGATTGGGCATACAATTCTCACTGCTAAACTGCACCTGCAACGAAACCGGCCTTGACACCACCCCAACTCCTGAACTGAATCTGCCTGCTGCAGGCCTGCAGCCTGCCGGTTTGGCTCCTCGCCGGGAACCCCGACAAGCCGTGTCGGGGCTGAGTTGCGACAGGCCTGCAGCCTTTTTTTCATTTGATAATTGGGTCATCGTTCTGATGTTCAGTTTACCGGTTTCACCCCACTCCTTTTGATCGTTAAGTTGGGAAGAAAGGATGCTGTCAAAAAATAATTATAAACTTACCCGGAGCAGATTAATCGATGATATTATCTGCTAAAAGCAACTCAAATTCCTATCTTATACAGATGGAGCAGAAATAATAAATTCGAGAAGCTGAGTAATTATGTCATTAACAGAAGATGCCAAAAATATTTACCTGGAAACCTTACGTGAAATCAGTCCCGAAAGTATCATTGATAATTCCATAAACCTTGATGGTGAAAAGGGAATAATTCGTATCGCTGACAAAGAGTATACAATTGCCGGTTTCAGGGGTATTTATGTGATCGGGTTTGGAAAAGCTTCACTTCCCATGGCCGGGGCACTGGAAAAAATACTTGGTAATCACATAACTGACGGGGTAATCATTACTCCTGAAAAGCCCGGCACCGCGCTTAAGCATATACAGGTTTTTAAAGGCTCACATCCCCTGCCGGATAAACATAGTATTTCGTCTGCTTACGAACTTGTTAAGTTTACTGAAAGCATTCCTGATGACTCCCTGGTTATAAACCTGGTTTCCGGGGGAACATCTGCTCTTTTTGCCCTTCCTGAAGACCCGATTGATATCGATGATATAAATAAAATGCACAGCCTTCTAATCAGGAGCGGTGCTCCTATACAGGAAATCAATACAGTCAGAATTTCTCTTTCTGCCGTAAAAGGCGGTAAATTTTTGCAACGATTAAAAAATAAGACCGTAACAGATCTCATCGTTTCGGATGTGCCCGGTGATGAACTGCGATATATCGGAAGCGGCCCGACAATTTCTCAGAGAATATCATACCGGGATGCATTCCGGATTTTAAAAAAATATAAGCTTTGGGAAGAAACACCACATGCTGTCCGCACTTTACTTGGAAAAAAGATGGATGCGGAATTAAAACAAAATGTTACGTTTGAAACTGAAGATTTTGATACTCACACTTCCCGCATTATCGCTTCTGCCTCTGTGATGGCAAAAAAAGCTTCTGAAATCGCAAAAAAATATACCTATAAACCTGTTGTCGCTCCTGATGTCTGGACGGGCACTATTTCTGAGCTGGAACAAAAAATTTCAGCTGATTTCAATGCTGTGAAAACGGAAAAGAAAGAGAGCCTGGCATATATTTATTATGGAGAGTGTACCGTTCATGTAACCGGAAACGGACTGGGTGGCAGAAACCAGGAGCTTGCACTCAGGATAGCCGATACTCTCGCCGGTTCTGAAACCAAATTCGCTTTTTTGAGCGGCGGCAGCGATGGTATTGATGGACCGACCGATGCCGCAGGTGCAATCGTAACCAATTCAACAAAAGAGAAAGCAGAAGAAAAAGGCCTCAATATCAAAAAATATCTTGATAATAACGACAGTTACAACTTTTTTGACAGTGCCGGCGGTCATCTGAAACCCGGTCCCACAGGTAACAATCTTATGGATCTCCAGATTTTACTCATCAGCCCGAAATGAGTAATCAAACCCCGAACAGGGGTTTAACAATAATAGCCCCGACTCGATCGAGTCGGGGTTCCATTGAAGCATACAATCTTTCAACCCCGTAAGTGGTTTGAACAGAACAGTTAAGCCCGGTTTGTTGAACCCATTCAGGGTTCTGTGTGGCTGAAATCGCATTTTGTTCAACAGGGTTTCAATTCGCGTTCTAAAAATGAGTGCCGGGCTATTGATGTTCAACTACTGCTTTGGTTTTTTTTCGATCAAAATTCTTTGCTTTACAACAGATCTAACTCTCTGGTATGTTAAACCGCAACCTGCGGATCACATGAAACGATCTGGTCAAATGTGCCCCCGAAATAAAACCGTGTAACAATCTCCTCTCTCAAACATCTTGTGATTGAGCTGTATTAAATTTTAGCAGGTGATCAATATGAAATCATCCTGAAGCGCTCATTGATCTGTACAAATTTCGATTTAGCAATTAATTCAAAGAGTATGAACTGGAAGCAGTTGTATTTTACTGTTTTGTGTTGCTGTATATACTCAAAATCATTAAAGAGGACAAAGTGATTATATGAACAAAATCTAACTTACTTAACCCCTTTCTAATTGTTGATCATACAAAAAAGTTGAACCTTGCTTACAATTCATTGAGCATGCAATACTGCCTGCAACAATGACGTAAAATATAAATTAAAACATTATGTCCGGATATACAGAAGTCTTACAGGTTATAGGTGCAACAATTATCTTCTCGTTAATTCTGACTACCGCCAATCGTTTTATGCTGACCAACACTCAGCGCCAGGTTGGTTCTGAGATAGAAATTTCGGGCGTCACTCTTGCGCAGGACTTTATTGAAGAAGCCAAGCTTCGCCCCTTTGATGCTTCTACCGCCGACGGAGAAATTCCCCTTGACATCCCGGGTGATTTTACCGCCGCTCCTTTTGCACAGACCACAGTCACCAACCGCAGTTTAATTACTACATTTGAAGGGTTTAACGGTTATACCGAAACCATCAATACCGGCCTTGGTGAATATACAATTGAAGCAGAGGTTGACTACGTGCTGGCATCAAACCTGAACCAGGTAACTACATCTAAAACACGACACAAGCGATTAACCGTCTCAATCAACAACCCATCGCTCAACTCACCCATTACTCTTCAGTACACGCGAACCTATAACTAATTTATCATGAACCTCGGACTCACTACAAGTTTTATTATCGGCGGACTGCTCATGATTATGATCCTGGTGCTCAACATCCGCATGGGGCAGCACTCCTCGGAATTGACCCTCCACAATATGAGCCAGGTAAACATGGAAAGTGTGTACGATGTAATTGAAAATGATTTTAAAAAGATCGGCTACGACAGCATAGCTATTGCCGACCCGATCATCCGCGCCGATTCCAATGAAATTGAATTCCGCTCGAATCTCTATGATGAGACTATGGGGACCTGGCGCAGAATTACCTGGGAACTAACCGATGACGTTCCGGCGAATACCAAGAACCCCGACCACCGGGTTCTTTTACGCGATGTGGACGGCGATGAAACCAGAATTACGCTTGGAGTAACGAGGTTCCGGCTAAACTACTACACAGAAACCAGCCTCACGCCGATGAGTTTTCCGATTGCGGGATCAGACCTGACCAATATCTCCCGCGTTGAAGTTATTGTAGAGACACAACCACGGGAAGGACTGTCGCGCCAGGGTGGCGGCACCTATTTTCCGACATCCACCTGGCGCAAAATGCTTGTGCCGGCCAATATCAATTTAAATTAAACCGGGGAGGACCCCATGGGACGAGCAATGTTAATTATCGTAACCGGCGTGCTGATATCAGTCGGTATCACCCAGGTTGGCCTGTTTGGCAACCTGTCGCAGATGGACCGTCACAGCGTCAGCTATGCAGAGAGCGTGCAGGCATCCAATACCGCGCATGCTGCTATTGAACTGGCCATTGACAGCCTGAAAAACGAACCCGACTGGCGAACCGGCGGTTCTCCACATACTTTTGAAATTGACGGCGCCTTTGCCGACGTTGAAGTCGAAACAGTCAGCCCGGAAACACTGAGCGTGTCAGCAACGTCTGTCGTCAATAGTCGTACACGAACTGTCCGTAAGATTTTCCGGCAGCAGGATCTTCATTTTGTTCCGGAGTTTAAAGCTGCCCTTTCTATCATGACAGATCTGTTTGATTTTGGCGTAAACGGGTCGGCATTTGGAATCAATGGAAACAATAACGAAGACAACTGCCCGGCTGTACCGGGCGTATCGGTGCCCAGTAGCTCAAGTGAAACTAAAATTACTCCATATTCAGACGGAATTGATGGAGACCCGCCAATAGCAATAGACCCTGACTCAGATTTTGATGATGTATCCAAACTGATCAAAGTGCTGGAAAACCAGCCCGGTACCAGTTACTTACCCAGCGGCACATATAAAGGTGAGCTCGGAACCGCCGACAGCCCGGGTGTTTTCTTTGTGACCGGAGATACAAAAATTTCCGGAAACACCGAAGGCTACGGCATCATGGTTGTTAGAAAGAATGCCACTATCGATATAGAAGATGCTGTGCTAACCGAAGACGGCTCATTGGATATTAAAGGTACATTTGATTTTAACGGATTGGTCGTCTTTGAGAATGCCTGGTCGCTGAATGCCAGTGGTACGCCCGCTATACACGGATCGATCATGGTTGGAACTACCAATGACTGGGAAACCAATATCGGTATTGAATTAGACGGTACCCCCGATTTTAACTACAGTTGTGAAGGCCAGCGATATGCCCAGCTGGCATCTTCTAATATAAACAGCCACGGAAAACAATATACCGTTATAAGTGTGAGAGAGTAGAATGTTTCTTTCACTGAACTACTGCTGAAATAAATTATACTTTTTGAGAACCAGGTTAAAAAGCCGTATTACTAAAAATGATGCGGCTTTTTTTGAAGGTGTAAGCGGCCTGAGGAATGTAAAAAGCCCACGTGGTGGCGTAATTGTTAAACTGGTGCAGCAGTGGATTGAGCACAGAGGCAGTTGCTTATCTTCCCTTCATCATACTGCTCCGCAGGAGCAAAACAAACGTTTTCATATCCGGGTATTTGTGATTGCATCATCCAGAAACTATTCTCTCTGATTCACTCCCTCTCTCAGTCTCTCCCTCTCCAAGTCCCAGTCCCAGTCCCAGCCCAATATTAGCACTTGAAACAACACAGAACTATTTTTTTATTATCTTGTCTCAAAAAT
>CAYVBJ010000037.1:0-31726 GCA_964449075.1 uncultured Balneolaceae bacterium | reverse complement strand
AACCGCCCCCGCAAGCGTCACATAATTGTTCAGGTTATCGGAAAGTGAGAGAGATTCTGGTGGGAATCTAATTCTCCGGCTGTCCGCCTTTGGCTTGATATAGACAAGGGTAAGATATTGCGTGGCGGGCTGCCGGAAGTGCTGGCGGGGGGTGAGATTTGGGTGAGAATCCGGTCAGCCGGCCTGTGGGATTTGGGCTTTTGGTTTTATTTTCTTTAAGGCCGACAGACCGGTGATGCCCTGGAGTTTTTAAGGGCATAAATTATTTGTATTTTTCAAATAATGAAGCTTTTGGGACGTTATAAATAGACTGATTTAATGGAGGGTTATATGAAAAAAGCAGAACTGAATTTTGCGATAGATTTAGCAGCACTTGCAGCTTTTATATTACTTTTATCAACAGGATTTCTGATTTACTTTGTTCTGCCGGCTGGTTCCGGGCAACTGGAAATTTGGGGCCTGAACCGTCACGGCTGGGGTGAAATACATTTTTGGATTGCCATCAGTTTTCTGCTGATTATTGGAATACATTTTGTACTTCACTGGAAATGGATAAAAAACATGTCTGCCGGCTCCCGGAAACAGTGTGGTTCAAAAAATACGAGAATTACTGCCTTGATCCTGATGTTGGTTGCTATTCTGATTTTAGCAGTAAGCCCTTATTTTGCTGAAATTGAAAGTAGCGGAGAGAAGGGCCATAAAAATCAGGATGCAAGCCGGGTAGAATTAGTTGAATGAATAAACAGCTGCAATAAGTATTGTTAAACAGCCTGGGGCTCTTCAACGCCGAGCCTGGCAGCTGGAATGGTAAAATAGAATGTGGTTCCTTGACCCTCTTTTGAAGTGAACCAGATATTTCCGTCGTGCTCCTCAATAAACTCTTTGCAAAGGTTCAGTCCAAGGCCGCTCCCTTTCTCATTTGAAGTGCCGCGAACTGTGTGTGTGGTAGATGAAAAAATCTTCTCTTTGTCTTTATCAGGAATCCCAACTCCCTCATCTTCTACAGAAAACAGGATTGATCCTTCCTGCCTCACAGCAGATATAGTGACTTTATCACCTTTCTCACTAAACTTGATGGCATTAGCTAACAGATTACGGATGATAAGTTTGAACATATCATAATCAGCATTAACCCGAATGCTTTCGTCAACTGTTATATCAATAGAAATCCCTTTTTGATCTGCCTGGAATTTAATCTGAGAACAGACAGCTTGCATATTCTCAAGAGCGGTAAACTCCCGTTCATTTATCGTTATACCTGACATCTGTGCTTTAGCCCAGGCAAGCAGATTATCCATAGTTGATGCATTTTCCTGTAAACTGACCTCAAGGCTATGGCTGATTTCATTCAGTTCTTCTTTTGACAGGTCATGTTCACGTAACAGGTACAGTAAACTTTGAAGTGAACTCAGGGGACCTCTCAAATCATGTGCAATAATGGCAAAAAGCTTATTCTTGACCTGATCAAGATTTTCAAGCTCTTTATTCTGTTCTTTGATGGTGCTGTTAAGACGTTTCAGCTGTTTGTTTTTCAATTGCAATTCAGCGTTGGATTTCTTTTTGAGCCGGTTCGACCTGAACAGAGAAAAGCTCACCAAAAGAACAAGGACCAATCCCCCAACAGAGGCGATAATGATAATTTTCTGATATCGAAGCTGCACAGCTTGTTTGGATTGTAATGCACTGAGCATGGCATTATCCTGTTCACGCCTGTCCATTTCAAATTTCGCTTCATATTCGGCCCGGATTCTTTCCCGTTCAGTTGAACGGAGACTGTCTTCAAGCTCTTTCACATTCTCAAGCCATGTAAGGGCCTGACTGTTATTACCTGCCTTTTTAAATAATTGATACAATTTTTCGTAAACCTGCTGTTTGAAACTTGCAGCACCGGTAGTTTCAGCCTGGTTTAAAGCGATATCATACCACTTGCGGGATTCATCAAAATTGCCTTTGTCAAAATGTATTTCACCGAGTGAATAGGCTGAATAAAAAATTCCTTCCGGAAGATTGTTTTTTCTGCTCTCCTCAAGTGATTGTAAAAAGTAACTCCGGGCTGCATCGGGATTCGATTTTTTCAGCTCGAGCCGGCCGCGATTATAAGTAATTCGTGCGGACCCGCTGATGTCGCCAATTTTTTTATAAAAATCTTCCGCTGCATCATAATAGTTGGCTGCAAGATCATAATTCCCCAAATGAGAATGGGTGTTTCCCAGGTTGAGATACACACGAACAAGATTTGATTTCAGATCAATTTTGTAACTCAGTGATTCTGATAAATCAAGATGATGCCTGGCTTCTGCATATTTCTCTTCCGAATTATAAGACTCGCCGATATTGTTGTGTATAATCGCCAGCCGCAATGTATCTTCTGCATTTTCAGCGTGATGCAACCCTTTGAAATAGGCTTCATAAGCACTGGAGTAGTCCCCCATCATTTTATGAACGGAAGCCATATTTAGCTGAATTCCGATGGCAGCTTTTTCGTCTGAAAGTGAGTCAGCCAGATTCAGAGCTGTCTTGTAAACTTCAAGCGACCGCGCCGGTTGTGCGGCTATCCGGTGTGCGGTAGCTTCAAGATTCAAAAATTTCATCTTATCTTTTGGCTCACCGGCTTGTATGTAGGCTTCCTGAATGGCATAAAGTGCTGAATCCGCTTTTTCCTGGTGCAAATAAAATGTGGATAAATTTGAAAGGGCATTCAGGTAACCTTTTTTAAATGATGCACTGCCTGCTCTCTGCAATGCCTGCAGAATAAATTGCTTAGATTCAGGCAGATCTCCCCGGTTAATCAGCTCTTTCGCCAGCTCGTTAAGTTTGCTGATCCGCACTGTATCCTCCAGCGTTTCCTGCTGAAGATCGGACTTCAAATCTTCGATACTGTTCCTCTGAGCACACAGTTCAGACGCAGAGCTTAGAGCCATTAAACAGGTAAAAAATAAAATGAGTATGACGGATCTCATCAACGGGGGTTTAAAAAAATTGTCTAATTAATTTGCACGAAATTCAATTCCTGAAAAAGCTTTATCCATAAATCTTACAGATAGTGACCAAACATATAATTATTTACGGGACCTAAATTTTGTGAAACATATTACTTTACTCCAAAAGACAGCCAGTTATACAGGTTATTTATGGAAGTAAATATTTTGCCCGTTAACCTGAAATTATTTTGAGAATAATTTCTCAGGGATATTGCAAAACCTAAACCAGTAATTTCATTCAACCTGTAAACAGCCGTCGGATTAATTTTAAAATCTTTCCGGCGCCATAAATATTCCGATTATTTATTATATGACCTTTGTATTCAAGACAGTTTTACCGGCAACCTGTTACAGTTCTTTTTGTAAATCCCCGAGGAACTGTTGAATCCGGTATGCATTCAATCCCAGGTCACTCCGGCCAATCCTGGATTTTGACCTCATGTCAACCAGTGTCATATTATCGTTTTTGGACTTCAGCCGTATAACCACGTCATCCTTGAATCCGAACCAGGGAAGTTTTTCCGTTGCTTCTATTTTTAAATTCTCTCTGTCTGCCGAAACAAGTGTCCAGCCTCTCGATTCAATTAAAGAAACAGCGGTTTCAAAAATGGTTTCAGGTGATTTATTCAATTCAAGTGACTGCAAATCTGTATAGAATTCGCGCTGCATTTCAGTTGTTTCACCGCCCTGATATTCATGCGGATTCGGGGCATCAGATCTGAGCGGAACGATCTCTTCAAATTCCGGCGGGTTTGCAATATCCGTAGTTAAATCGTGAATTGGTGGGTATTTTTGGGCTTCAGACTGCCAGTAAAGAGCTGTGGTAATTACGGCGAGCGTCAGTATCATCCCAGTGATTCCAAAACCAAGCCCTTTTTTCCCGGTTCCCGGCCTTGCCAGGTAGATTGCAAGCAAGTTGATAAGAATCAGGCCAAATGTTGCATAAGCGGCATTGCGTAACACGGCAAATGCAGTTCCGAGCGACCATATGTCAAATTGATAACCATAACCTGAGAACAAAAATAAAAATGCAGTAATAACACTCAGTAAAAAAGCTGCTATGGCAACTCGTGAAAATGATCTCTGTTCAGGGTGTTGATTTTCGGATTCTGTCTGTGTCATATCTGAATGATTTCTTTGAAATTGAACTGTGTTGTCAGCTGAATGAATATTGTTAAAATTCTAAAAAAATGGATATAATACTAGGAGTATTTCTTTTTGAAGCTTAATTACAAGATAAGAGTAAATTTAAAATACAAATAAATAACATGAACAAATTTTATTTGATTGCAGCAGCAGCTTTTTTCATCATTTCATGCAGCCAGGGAGAGGGAGAAATTCAGCTGGTAAATGTTGATGAATCCATTACGCTTCCTGATGGGTTTCATGCGGAGTTAATTGCTGAAAATATTGGACGTGCACGCCATTTAACTGTTTTGGATAATGGTGATATCTATGTGGCCATCCGGAATACCAGGGACGAAAAAGGCGGGATTAAGGGATTGAGGGATACCACCGGTGATGGTCTTTATGATCAGCAGGTTGAGTTCGGACATGACGGGGGCACAGGTATTAAATATCATAACGGTTATCTCTATTTTGCCTCGGATACTTCTGTTGTGAGGTATAGTTTAAACGGATCTGATTTACTGCCGGAGGGTGATTATGAAGTGATAGCACATGGTTTTCCCAAACAAAATTCTCACGCTGTGAAACCCTTTGATTTTGATAACAGCGGAAATATGTATGTAAATGTTGGAGCACCATCGAATTCATGCATGGAAGAGAGTCGTACCCCCGGTTCACCGGGAATGGATCCATGTCCTTTGCTCGACAGTACCGGCGGTGTATGGCAATTTGCAGCGGATGAACTGAATCAGCACCAGGACAATGCCGTTCATTATGCATCGGGAATCAGAAACGCGGTAGCTATTGCATGGAATGATTCAGCCGGTGATTTATACATTGTTCAACATGGGCGGGATCAGCTGAATACTTTGTGGCCGGATCTTTATGATGCAGAAGATAACGCAAAACTGCCTGCGGAGGAATTTCACAGGATCCGGGAAGGGGATCAGCTCTCATGGCCATACTGCTATTATGATCCTTTTAAGGAATCCCTGGTACTGTCTCCGGAATATGGCGGTGACGGTGAGGAAATCGGCCGTTGTGATCAATTTAAAGAACCGCTTGTTGCATTTCCGGCGCACTATGCACCGAATGATCTTATTTTTTATTCGGGTGATCAGTTCCCGGAAGAGTATAAAAATGGTGCATTTGTTGCATTTCATGGTTCCTGGAACCGGGCCCCATTGGAGCAGGAGGGATACAATGTAGTGTTCTTACCGCTTTCCGCGGATGGTACTGTAACAGGTGAATGGAGTGTTTTTGCTGATGGATTTGCAGGCGTTGAAACTATTGAGTCACCTGGTGAGGCAGAGCACAGGCCTACGGGAGTTGCGGCCGGACCGGATGGCAGCTTGTATGTATCCGATTCACAAAAAGGACATATCTGGAGAATCAGGTATACAGGCAATTGAAAACCTTGGCGATTCCCGGTGTTCTCTGCGGTTAAAACTTTTGTGAACCTGAATCTTGCAGAGTGTGAACCGCCAAGGCCGCAAAGTGGCGCAGAGGAAATGCGGATTGCCTGTATAGACCTGGATCTTGAGATATGGTCCCCTGGCAAAATCCTGCAATTGAAAACCTTGGCGATTCCCGGTGTTCTCTGCGGTTAAAACTTTTGTGAACCTGAATCTTGCAGAGTGTGAACCGCCAAGGCCGCAAAGTGGCGCAGAGGAAATGCGGATTGCCTGTATAGACCTGGATCTTGAGATATGGTCCCCTGGCAAAATCCTGCAATTGAAAACCTTGGCGATTCCCGGTGTTCTCTGCGGTTAAAACTTTTGTGAACCTGAATCTTGCAGAGTGTGAACCGCCAAGGCCGCAAAGTGGCGCAGAGGAAATGCGGATTGCCGGTATAGAGCTGGATCTTGAGATATGGTCCCCTGGCAAAATCCTGCAATTGAAAACCTTGGCGTTTCCCGGCGTTCTCTGCGGTTAAAACTTTTGTGAACCTGGATCTTGCAGGGGAATAACCGCCAAGGCCGCCAGGTGGCGCAGAGGGGTGCTGGTTAGTAGGCGAGGTTTGGACCAAGCCAGCGCTCGGCTTCTTTTACACTCATTCCCTTGCGATGTGCGTAATCTTCTACCTGGTCGCGCTGAATTTTTCCCAGGTTGAAATACTGGGATTCAGGATGTGAGAAAAAGAGTCCGCTGACCGAAGCCGCCGGATTCATCGCATAACTTTCAGTGAGTGTGATCCCGGTATATTTTTGTGCAGAAAGCAGGTCGAACAGCGGTGGTTTTTCGGTGTGATCCGGCTGAGCCGGGTAGCCCGGTGCAGGACGTATCCCGGTATATTTTTCCCGGATCAGGTCACTGTTATCAAAATCTTCATCCGGTGCAAATCCCCACAACTCTTTACGGACTTTTTCATGAAGATACTCAGCAAATGCTTCCGCAAGACGGTCACCGATCGATTTGAGCAGAATTGAGTTATAGTCGTCATGATCAGCTTCATATCGTTCTGCGAGTTCTTTCAGGCCATGACCGGCAGTAACAGCGAACCCGCCAATGTAATCCTGCATTCCAGTCTCTTTTGGAGCAATATAGTCGGCCAGGGCTTTATTTGGTTCACCTTTTCGTTTTTTGGCCTGCTGCCGCAGCGTATGCAATGTTACAAGAACTTCCTTCCGGGATTCATCTGTATAAACTTCAATATCATCACCGGCAGAATTGGCCGGGAACAGACCGGCAACCCCGTGAGCGGTTAACAGTCCGTCACAGATAATTTTATCCAGAAGTTCATTTGCATCGTCGAAAAGCTTCCTCGCTTCACCGCCCGCTTTGGGATCATCCAGGATGGCCGGGTATTTTCCTTTCATTTCCCAGGCTATAAAAAACGGGCCCCAGTCGATATATTTTTTCAAATCTCCAATGGGAAAATTGCGGAAGGTGTGAATACCCGGTTTATCAGGTTTGCGGACCTCCGTCTCTTTCCAGTTTATAGGAGTTTTGTTTTTCCTTGCCTCCTCAATAGTGAGATAACTCTTTTTCGTGTCGCGCGAATTGTACTTCTCGCGGAGTTCAACATATTCATTGCGAATCTCATTTGTAAAATCATCTTTCAGTGTTTTTGAAACCAATTTATTGACAACCGTTACACTCTTCGAGGCATCATTCACATGAATGACAGGATGGTTGTAAGACGGCTCAATTTTGACAGCCGTATGGAGCCGTGAGGTTGTAGCGCCGCCGATCAGTAGAGGAATATCAAATTTCTCACGTTTCATCTCATCCGCAACATAAACCATCTCGTCGAGTGAAGGGGTAATCAATCCGCTCAGACCAATCATCTGTACGTTATTTTTCTGTGCCTCCTCCAGGATTCGTTCGGCCGGGACCATCACGCCGAGATCAATCACGTCATAATTGTTGCAGCCAAGTACCACGCCTACAATATTTTTTCCGATATCGTGTACATCTCCTTTTACGGTAGCCAGCAGGATCCTGGCTTTGGGCTCTTTGTTTTTATTTTTCTCAGCAAGTCTGTCAATAAAGGGAACCAGGTGGGCCACACCTTTTTTCATGACACGTGCACTTTTTACCACCTGCGGAAGAAACATCTTACCGTCGCCAAAAAGATCACCGACCACGTTCATGCCATCCATCATCGGGCCTTCGATCACTTCGATCGGGTGGTCAAATTTTTGACGGGCCTCTTCG
Organism: uncultured Balneolaceae bacterium; assembly: GCA_964449075.1. Taxonomy (GTDB): domain Bacteria; phylum Bacteroidota; class Rhodothermia; order Balneolales; family Balneolaceae; genus CAYVBJ01. The sequence continues at coordinate 23,957 of CAYVBJ010000037.1, read as the reverse complement.
GCATCATCCACAATATGATCCACAATTCCTTTTATAAGTGCATGTTTGATTCGTTCTTCAACGGACTGATTCCGCCACTCGTCAATCTTTTTCTCTGTAACGCCCGATTGTTCATCTTTAATTTTTTCGGCATGATCCACAAGCCGTTCGGTGGCATCATCCCTCCGGTTCAGAAGCACATCTTCTACCAGTTCCTTCAATTCGGGGTCGATCTCTTCGTAAACTTCCAGCTGTCCGGCGTTCACAATTCCCATATCCATACCGGCTTTGATTGCATGGTAGAGAAAGGCCGCATGCATTGCTTCCCTGACCCGGTTATTACCGCGGAATGAGAAGGAGATATTACTCAGCCCGCCGCTCACTTTTGCCAGTGGCAGGTTCTCCTTTATCCATTTTGTCGCTTTCAGGTAGTCTACCGCATAGTTGTTGTGCTCTTCGATCCCGGTGGCAACGGTCAGGATATTAGGATCAAGAATGATATCCTGGGGCTGAAAACCTACTTCATCTGCCAGGATATGATATGCGCGTTCACAAATACTGATCCGGCGTTCATAGGAATCTGCCTGTCCTTTTTCATCAAATGCCATCACTACAACAGCAGCTCCGTAGTCGAGGATTTTTTCGGCCTGTTTTCTAAACGCCTCTTCACCCTCTTTAAGGCTGATTGAGTTTACCACGCCTTTTCCCTGTATGGTCTTCAGACCGGCTTCCAAAACCGACCATTTGGACGAGTCCACCATCACCGGCACGCGTGAGATATCAGGTTCGGCTGCGGTGAGCTGAAGAAAGTCGGTCATCACCTTTTCGGATTCCAGCATACCTTCATCCATGTTTATATCAATGATCTGGGCTCCTCCTTCTACCTGCTCTGCGGCCACGGACAGCGCCTCTTCATACTCCTCATTTTTGATCAGCCGCCTGAACTTTGCCGAACCGGTAACGTTGGTTCGTTCTCCGACATTCACGAAATTCGTTTCAGGTCGCACCACCAGAGGCTCCAGTCCGCTCAGCCTGAGCCAGGGTTTCTGTTCAGGAATTATCCGCGGCTTGTGCCGGGCAGCTTCTTCTGCAATGGCAGCGATATGTTCAGGAGTTGTTCCGCAGCAGCCGCCCACCATATTAACCAGACCTTCTTCGGCATACTCTTTAAACTGGTTGGCCATAAAATCTGCGCTCTCATTGTATTCACCCATCTCATCCGGCAGACCTGCATTTGGGTAGAGGCTTGTGAAGCAGGTTGCATGCCCCGCCAGCTCTTTAATGAACGGGCGCATCTGTTTGGATCCGAGTGAACAGTTGAGGCCCACGCTCAGCATCGGGCGGGCGTGCTGAATGGAAATCCAGAAGGCTTCAGTGGTCTGGCCGGAAAGCGTGCGTCCGCTTTGATCCACAATGGTTCCCGATATCATAACGGGCAGCTCTTTGCCGGTCTTGCGGGCATGCTGGTGAATTGCATAGATCGCTGCTTTGCAATTAAGTGTATCAAAAACGGTTTCCACAAGAAGGGTATCGGATCCGCCGTCCACCAGTCCGCGGATCTGTTCGGTATAGGCGTCTACCAGCTGATCAAAAGTGATGGCACGGTATCCCGGGTTTTCAACATCGGGAGAAAGTGAGAGGGTTTTGTTGGTCGGGCCGATTGCGCCTGCTACAAAACGGGGTTTATCCGGGTTTTTTGAGGTGTATTCATCAGCGGCTCTGCGCGCAATTTCGGCAGCCCGCAGATTGATGTTATAGGCTTCACCGGATAGCTGGTAATCTTCCTGTGAAATGGGTGTGCCATTAAATGTGTTGGTTTCGATGATATCTGCACCCGACTCAAGAAATGAGCAGTGGATTTCATGGATGATATCCGGTTGTGTTATGGACAAGAGGTCATTATTCCCCTTCAATTCAGCGGGATGTTCACTATATTCAGAGCCTCTGTAATCTTTTTCATCGAGCCTGTAACTTTGGATCATAGTACCCATAGCACCGTCCAGAACGAGGATTCTTTTTTTAAGCAGTGAAAACAATGTGTGGTTTGAATGCATTCTGTAAAAATTAACTTTATCCGTATCTTTAGGATTGCTCCTAAAATCTGCAATTTTTGACTTAATTACATTAATTAATACCTATGAAAGTTATAGAGCATTACAACAAGGCAGCCGAGCCCCTGATCTCCTTTGAGATTATCCCGCCCAAGCGTGGGGGATCTGTAAAACATGTGTTTGATTCACTTGATCAGCTCATGAACGAAACAAAGCCGCCGTTTATTGATGTCACATACCACGCGGCCGAGGCTACGGTTGAGGAGCAGTCGGATGGTACCCTGAAACGGGTTGTGCGGCGAAAACGCCCGGGTACGATTGGCCTCTGCGCAGCCATTTTACATCGTTATGGTGTTGACCCGGTTCCGCATCTTATCTGTGAGGGATTTACCAAAGAGGAGAGTGAAGATGCACTTATTGAACTGAATTATCTCGGAATCCATAATGTACTTGCGATACGGGGAGATGATACAGGCAATCAGACATCTTTGAATCAAAACGGAACCGTCAATAAATATGCGAAAGAGCTCGTGGAGCAAATCCAGGAGATGAACAGCGGTAAATATCTTGAAGAGATTGAAAACGCATATGCGACCGATTTTTGTGTGGGTGTTGCGGGTTACCCGGAGAAACATTTTGAAGCGCCAAATCTCGATTGGGATGTAAAAAAACTGAAAGAGAAGGTGGATGCCGGTGCTGATTACATAGTAACACAGATGTTTTATGATAACAGTGCCTATTTTGATTTTGTTGAGAGGTGCAGAAAGGCAGCTATTGATGTGCCGATAGTACCGGGACTTAAAATCCTGACCTCTATTAATCACCTAACGGTACTTCCCCGTTATTTTCATCTGACCATACCGGATGCACTTGCTGCGGAGATTGAAGCCGATCCCAAAAACGTGAGTGAGATCGGGATCAGGTGGGCCCGGGATCAAAGTCGTGAATTATTGGAAGCCGGTGTTCCGGGATTGCACTTCTATATCATGGGTACGCCCCAGCCGGCTTTGGATGTAATAAAAGGAGTACGATAAAGAACTCCGCCAAACATATTGCCGACCGTATACGTCTGATGATTGCCACCAAGCAATTTCAGATTGGAGAGCTGCTGCCATCCACGCGGGAGCTTGCCAGCCAGCTGGAGGTGAGTTTCCATACGGTCAGGAAAGCGTATCACATGCTTGCGGATGAGGGACTGATATCAAGTGAGAAAGGGCGGGGCTTTACCGTTGAAAAACAAAATACAAGTCTAGACAAATCGGAAAGGCTTGAAACCGGGGCGGAAAAATTGAGGCTTCTGCTGGAGGAGCTGATCGGGTACGGCCTGGATGAATCGGAGATTGAAACACTGTTTGAAGAGCAGATCAACTACATGGAGTGGCCGGATCGTATTCAGAGCTGTGCGGCGGTGGGTGACAATGAAGAGTTGGGAAAGATGCTCTCAGAATCGATCCGGAAACAGGTGGGTGTAAAAAGCCGGGTGCTGGAAACCTCTGATTATGATGAATCTGTCCGTTATGATGCACTGTTTGTACCAATTCAGCTTTTGAATCAATTCAGGAACTTGTCTGAATCCATACGGGTATTGCCGGTTGTGTACAGTTATGATCCGGATGTGCTGCTCTCTATTGCCGATCGCGCGGCGATTGAGACAATAGGGCTGGTGACATCAGACGAGACCACGATCCCAAAAATCATTAGTGAACTGAAACAGTCACTTAATTTTGGAGGGTCTTTTGTGGCCGGCGCAACGTATGGAAAGTCTCTGCCGCTGTTTGTGCGCAACACCGACTTAATTTTGTATACTCCATCGAGTGCTAAACTTGTAGAGCAGAAAATACCTGAAAAAAGGCGGCTTATGCTGCAGTATCTTCTTTCCGGGAAAAGTGCTGAAATGATTCGTTCTGAACTTTGGGATCAATAAAGGTCAAGTTTCCGGTGGAAATCGCCGGGAGTGCCAGGAAGAGCCAGGGGCTTTAGCATAGATAATGAACAGTTACAAAAATCATTGTATAAACGGGAAAAAGAGATATGAAACGGTTAAAAGTAATTTTATTCACTTTATTCAGTTTAACGCTCATTCTAACTGATCCGGGTATTTCTCAAATAACCCCTGGCGAAGGACTTTACAAGCCGGATAAGATCAGTTTGCCGGCGGATGTGGATAAGGTATTGCCGAATGTTGTCAGGGTAAAACCACTTTTGAAACATAAAGTAATCCTTTTTGAATCGGATGATACTGCGGCAAATGCACGCAGCGAGGAAGGAGCCCGGGATAAAATTTATTTGGAAGGCGGCGGTGTTATCTGGCCTGTATTGATTTCTGAAAACACTTCAGATCAGCTGTGTACAAATCCAATCGGACAAAACCAGCCCGGCTTTCACGAGATTTGTAACACCCTTGAAAACCATCAGCCAGACTCATATCCTGATACACTCTATACTGATTGGATGGAAGGAAGCGGCGGCGGGTTCATCGTTTTTGCAGATGATGATAAAGCATTGATTATTACGAATTATCACATTGTACGGGAGACAGTGGAGAGGCATAACAGACAAGCTGGAGTGTATGATCCGGAACCTGTTCCTGCAACAGATACAGATGTGTACATCAGCAGTGATGGATCACATTCGGAGGATTCTTATGTAAAAATTGAAACAGTGAACCTGATTAGTCATGCATCGGAACAGGAGTGGCAGCGGGGACTGGACTGGGCTGTGCTGGAAGCAGATATCTCCAACTTCTCCGGGAAAGAATTCATTATATCAAACCCGGGCATTGGTGCGGTCTCAGCCGGTGACAAGGTATGGTCGGCTGGGTTCCCGGCAAGAACCGCCAGGCAAACCGAAGAGAAACCGTATCAAAATGCTTCTAATGATTTCAGAATCGGATTCGGAGAAGTGGTTGAGAGAGGAGTGGCTGAAAGTGAGGCCATTAAAAAATCCGATCTGATCACCACACTCGATGCAGTTTCAGGAAGCAGTGGTTCCCCTGTGTTCAGCAAACAGGGAAAGATTGTCGGACTACTGCGGGATACTACGCACCGCCAGGGTGAAATGGATATTCGGATTATCGAATATGGCGGGTATACACTGGTTGTTCCAATTCAGAAATTCCGGCAATTTATTAAAATGGATTCGGGGCATTAAACAAAAAGGCATTTTTGTTGCGCTTCTCCGCACTCCCTGCGCTTAATCCCATCCCAGATCCTGGATTCGGAAGATGAAACCGCCAAGTGCGCCAGGAACCGCAAAGGGATAACATTTACCTTGGCGCTTCTCCGCGCCCTCCACGGTTACCCCTCTCAGATCGTAATTCCCAGAAGCTAAAACCGCCAAGTGCGCCAGGAACCGTAAAGGGATAACATTTAACTTGGCGCTTCGCCGCGCCCTCCACGGTTACCCCTCTCAGATCGTAATTCCCAGAAGCTAAAACCGCCAAGTGCGCCAGGAACCGTAAAGGGATAACATTTAACTTGGCGCTTCGCCGCGCCCTCCACGGTTACCCCTCTCAGATCGTAATTCCCAGAAGCTAAAACCGCCAAGTGCGCCAGGAACCGTAAAGGGATAACATTTAACTTGGCGCTTCGCCGCGCCCTCCGCGGTTACCCCCTCTCAGATCGTAATTCCCAGAAGTTAAAACCGCCAAGTGCGCAATGAACCGCTAAGGATGTGTAACTGCTAATAGTTGCTTTTACACGTGTTATTATTTATCATACACGTATACTTTATTAGCATTTAGAAATGATATGAAAAAGAAACTCACACTTACAATTGATAAATCGGTTACTGAGCAAGCCAAACAGCTGGCAAAAAGGGAGGGAAAAAGTGTTTCAGAAATGGTTGAAGAGTATCTGAAAAAAAGAACTGCAGAAGAGAGCGGATGGAAGCCAAAACCGGGTTCCCGCACATCCAGGCTATTGGGCAGTATAAAACTACCGGAACAGTACAAGAATAAAAGTTACAAAGAGATAAAGGAAAAAGAGATTCTGGAGAAGTATGTCAGTTAAAATTTTGGCAGATGTAAATATTTGTCTCGATCTGTTGCTGGATCGCAAGCCTTTTGTCAATTTTTCAGGCAGAATATTTGAAATGGCCGAGGAGGAAGAAATAATACTTTTTATATCAGGATTATCTTTCGACACGCTGTTTTATGTTATGCGTCCCGCTATAGGCAAAAAAAAGACAATGGAAAAACTTTGGTTGCTTCATTCCTATACATCTGTTGGTATAGTTGATTCCTTTGTAGTAAAAAAAGCTCTTCAATCCGGATGGAAAGATTTGGAAGATGCACTTCAGTACTATTGCGCGCTTCGATCGGAATGTAAATATCTAGTAACCAGAAATGTACAGGATTTTCGCAGGGATACTGATCAAATAAAGATTCTAAAACCGGAAGAGTTTTTGATGTTGTAAGTAAGTTATTGAGGTCAATGAAAGGGTTCCGGAGAGTGATCACTGCAAAGTGTGTTTTACTCATTCATCATCACCATGGTTTCCCATCCATCGAAAATTACACCGGTTTTACGGGCCAGTGCTTTCATCTGTTCGCATGATTCCAGGATGGTTTCGGGTCCCGGTACCAGCTGTTTCTCTGCAACCAAAAGAAAATCCCGGACAGCAGATTTTCCGCAGTATGCAATTACAAATCCTTTCTGCTGCATCATATGGGCGGTATGGTAGATCTTCTCTTCGGTATCCGCATAAAACCAAAAGGTAACAGGCCGCGTTTTCTGCGGATCAGGATCAATCCGGTGTATCATTTGGAATAATTTGTTGTTTGCTTTACGAAAAATAGAGTTCATGATGATGTCTCCTTATTTGATGAATAGTTCTTTTCTGTATGAACAGAAAAGGAGGATTTCCTTACAGTAGAAAAGTGAGTTTTTTTGGTTTTTTATCAAAAAAGCCAATAATGACAGAGACGAAGCCAGCAAGGAAGGTGCTGCGGATGCCGGTTCTAAGTTATAAAGTTCCCGGCGCCGGCATTGTATTTGAATCCAAAAAAACGGCCGGGTCTTACTCCAGTTCATTAAAAATCAGAAACTTCTCTGTGAGCGGAGTAATCCGGACCTGCCTGGGGTAGGAAACCGGTACCTTTGGATTGAGGTTGCGTGTTTTACGGGTTTCAACAAGCCCGAACCGTTCCAGTGCAAGAAGCACATCTTCATAAAACATATCGAAAAAGTGATCAGATTCTCCGAGCAGTGTGGTGTCCAGTTCCACCTTAACGGGAAAGAGGAGCGACTCTTCGGCGAAATCTTCTGTTGGAATCCAGGAGGTTGCAACGGTTTTAAGCTTGTAGAGGATAAACGGAATACTGTACTGCAGGTAGGGCAGTTCAAACGTGCTGCCAAAAAAACCAAGATTCATCTCCCGAAAATAGGTGGAAAAGAGCTGGCGGTAGAGCTCTCCAGCATTCTCCTCTCTCAGCAGGTGCGCTTTTTCTGGATTGATGTGGTAAGATTCATTGTTGTCTTCCTCAATCAGCTCACTCATATCAAGAAGCAATCTCATGCCGTAGAGAATCCAGATATCGGATTCATCGATGTGCTTCTTTGTTTTTTTGATTTCAGCAACATACGGTTCATCCCAGCTGGTTATGCTGAGCAGTTTTTTTACGGTATTTCTTTTCAGGTATCCAAGCCTTGTAAGCGGAAACGTTTCTTCTTTTTGCAACAGGAGCAAAAACCGGCGTGCATTGCAGAAAAACCGGCTCCTTTCAAGTTCTTCAAGAGAAATATTGTTATTCAGGTAGAGAGGTGAATTGGGTTCAGTCCAGTCGCTGTCGAGTAAGTTCCTGATCTGGTCGGATGTTGGTCCGCCGGTTCTCTCACCGTCGGGATCGAGGTGATTTACGTAGTACTCAAAATCATCAAAGAGTTCATCTTCATCCTCCTCTTCGTAAAGGAACATTTCGTCATCAAAAAAATCTTCAGCCGTAACATCCGACAGAACCATTTCAAGAAATGTTTGTTTCTCTTCATCGGGCAGATGGCTGTTGTCCCACGCGGTGTATTCGTATTTAATGATGGCACCTTTGTCGCCGCATTTTTTGCATCTCCAGCGGACCTGTTTGGGCAGGTCGATCTGACTCACTTCCACGTTTCCCTCGCAGAGTTCACCATCCTCTTTTACACACTCACAGTAAAACCCTGAATCAATTTTTGTACCCGGTTCCAGTGTTGTGGCCAGCTGTATATAGTCGCAATACAACTCATAACGGTCAAATTCATCTTCGGGCATCATCATGAACTCATCCCCCGGCGGCTCCGGGAATTCAGAGAAATCGATAATTGTCAGCTCTTCTTTTTTCATAACAAAAAACGATAGGTAGGAGGTTATTTTCAATGTACAAATCCCGGCATTGAAAGTCGAATCAGGAGTTTATACTATTTCCCAAACCACTCCTGCCGCTTCTGCTTATACTCTCCGTTTTCAACAAGCCGGAGATATCCCAGGTTAAACTCCTTACGCAGAAGGCTTCCTTTCGGGAGTGCAAAGCCATACGACTGACGCTGAAAGAGGCTTCCGGTAACACTCACTTTTCCGTACCCTTCTTCTGAGGCGTAGTGCTGAAGAACGGGTGCATCGTACACAATTGCATCGGTATCTCCTGTTAACAGTTCATCAATGGTTTGTTCGATTGTATTGAATGTTTCCGGCTGAATTCCATTATCGGTAAGATAGTACTCGGCAGCACTATTGCTTACGGTAGCCACATTTTTTCCATACAAGTCATCCATATTTTGAATATTGCTTTCGAATTCCTGGAGGGTAACAGTGCTGGTGATGGTAGCTGTGAAATAAGAAAATGCAAAGTAGCCGGCAAAAATCCAGATCAGTCCAAATATCCGGCCGGGCATTCCTTTCGGTGTTTTATCACCGTACCCTACCGTTGTTACGGTAACTGCTGCCCACCAAATGGCGACTCCGATTCCGTGCCAGTAGGAATCGGGGAAATCCTCATTTGTTTTTCTTTCAGAAACCCAGATGATATGGGCTGATAGTACCAGCACACTGAAAAAGAAGATAAAAATCAGCATCAGTTCCCGGGAAAAGATAATCGAAAAGAGTGCAAGGGGAATGGTATTGATACTGCTCTCCTGCTTCGGGATCATGATTTGCAGCCCGGTTTCATAGTAGGGGTGTGTAAACTCGAGAATCTCTTCACGGTCGGATGTGATACCAATCGCAGCCGTAGCGATATCCGCTTCACCCCGTTTTACGTCATCCAGCATTTTGGCAATACTGTTTACACTATAGATGGAATAATCCAGCCCCATATCATCCGCAATGGATTTAAAAATTTCGATACTGAACCCGCTGTAATTACGGTTCTGATATTGCACGAGCGGTTTAACCTGCTGGGTTACCACCCGAATCTGCTGACCTCTGTTTCGATCCCCGAGTAAATCAGGGTACATGCCGCCTGAAATTGTATCTTCAAACGGGTTTTGAACACCGGCTTCAGTCAATATTTGCGTAAGCTGATACCGGTTATCATCAATCCACCTCTTTGCAGCCGACCGGATCTCCTCAAGGCTGCCCGCTCCTTCTGCCATCTCCGCATTCTGTTTCTGGATATCATCCAGAGGAATTTTCACATTTTCAAAAAGTGTACGCAGGCCGGAATGGTTTTTCAAAAACTGGCGATTGGCTACTACACGAATATCATTCAGATCATAACCCATATTAATTGGGTTCCGCGAGGCACCTTCCAGCTCTTGAATTGACTGCTGACCGTCAACCGGCACATGCAGCCAGAGAACATCCACGCCAGGGATAACTTCCCCAAGGGTCCAGTTGGGTGTCCAGGTGTAGATCAGCATTGCTTCGCCGTTTTTCTGTTTTTCAATCGCTTCACGCACCATAGGGTTATAGTCACCGCTGATCTGTTCCAGGGTCTCTTCCAGTCCAAGCTGACGAATATGATCATTAATCCGGGAATAGCAGCTCCAGTCTCTGTTACAGCCGATCAGGTCGGCCTTACCGTTGCCATTTTGGTCAAAAATCCGGGCAATCTCCGGGTTTTTTAGTTGCTCAAGAGATTCGATGCCATATCTTTCTGCAGAATTCATGTCCACCAGGTACCCCTGCAGGGCGCCCCGTTGTACCTCGTACCCTATAGGTTCCACACGATCATTCCGGGAGTTGGTTTCTATCACTTCTTTGTGAAGCGGAAACCAGCCGTTCACCCAAAAATCCATCTTCCCGTTTGCTGCTGCCTCATAGAATTCATCGGCAGTCATAGTAACCGCAGGATTTACAGTGTAGCCCATCTCCTCTGCAAGCAGGCGAAAAACTTCAGTCTGAAACCAGCCGGTATCCCAGGTAGCACGTGCCACCCGGAGTGTATCATCCTCTACAGGTTGCGGCCGGGCTGTAACAAGCGGGCTGATGTATGGTGTAATGATGATTAAAATGACCAGAATTTTTAACAGACTTTTCATTGTGAGCATCATAAGTGGTGTTTTGCGTATATATTAAACACCTGTAAAATAGCTGATATAGTGGTAACTACACAAAAAGCCTTCTTCCGGCCCGGGAGTGATGTGTTGAGCAACAAACAAAGCTGGCGGAGAGTCAAGGGTAGATTGTGTATTTCCCCGGCTGCTTCAGGCTTAAAACCTGTTGATTGTGAGTTATTGCGCTATTCAAATCGAGACTGTCCAAAAAGATGTAATTGATTTATGGATGCCTTAATAATTAAAGTTTATTTCGTGAACCTTCGATCCGTCGGCTGACAGATTCGTGGCAATAAACTGCCTGTTTTTACCCCGAAGACTCGAGGACACCAAGCAACACGAAGAACTTCGCGCTAAATCAATTTAATATTAAAAATAATAATTTAAGTTGAACTACGGTCAACTGGATGTTTTGGACAGCCTCGCTGTGATGTGACAGGCCTTAAGCCTGTTTTCTCGCGGCGCTGGAAGTACGCTGTTCTTATTTGGGTGTTGATCCGCCGCGAATCACTCAATGCTTGCTCTGTCAGCCCGACAGCAGCTCATATAGGCCCACGTTTAAAAACAGCTTTTCCCTGCCCACCTGTTTACTTGTCAAAATCCCGGCCTCCTCCAGCTCACGGAGGTAGTCTGCGGCGGTTTGGCGTTTGGCGATTCCGCGATCCACAAGATATTTCACTTTGCAGTAGGGTTGTTCAAACAACAACTCAATCAGCTCTTTGGAGTAGACACGGTCGGGCAATTTCTCCCGTGCAAGTTCCAGTGTTTTATCCAGAAGGGCGATGATCTCCCCGATCCGCTTCATGGTCTGCCGCGAAGTAGCCTCCACCGCCTCCAGCATAAAGACAATCCACGGTTCCCACTCCCCGTTCTCAGTTACGCCACTCAGCAATTTGTAATACTCTTGCTTTTTGCTGATGATCGCGTCACTCAGGTAGAGCACCGGCTGGTTTAGAAGCCCTTTATCAATCAGGTAGAGAATGTTGATGAGTCTGCCTGTCCGTCCGTTGCCATCTTCAAACGGGTGGATCGCCTCAAACTGGTAATGTGTCACCGCCATTTTAATCAGCGGATCCACATTATCTTCAGAGTAAATATAGTACTCCAGATTGACCAGCAGATTGCGGATCAGTTCTTCCCCCTCCGGCGGCCAGTAGATAATTTTTTGTGTGTTGGGATTGGCGATCACCGTGTCTGGTTCGGTACGGATACCCTGGCCGGTCTCTTTGATCGTCTGCATCAGCTCAATAAACAGGTCGGCAGAGAGAGGATTATTGTCCAGCCATTCAATCCCTTTCCAGAGTGCCTGGCGGTATCGGAGTACCTCTTTCGTATGCGGATCCACGCTGCTGTCCTCAGACGATAGCGCGGTAAAAAGTTTGTCGTTTGTGGTGACTATATTTTCTATTTCCGAACTCGATTTTGCTTCCTGTAACACAATAGAGTTGACCAGCATCGAGGGGTTGGGCAAGCTTTCCGATTTCCCCTTCAATTCTCCCAGCACACGGTTCGCCCCGATGGCTGCCTTCAGGACGGCAGGAGTTTCAACCTCACCCTCAGGCGGCAGCGGAGGCAGGTAGTTGTGCGGTTTATCCGGGCTGTACGACATGTCGATGATTTCACTACGTTTATAAATTACGTCGAAATATACACAATTTATCGACATAAAATAAAAACGTGTCGATTTCGGAGTGAAAGCATGGAGGGATCTCATTGTTTATGGAAGCTGCCTGTAGCAGGGAGATCCCTCGGTGCGCCTTCGGCTTACTCGGGACTGTGTGCGGCCACCGACGGATGACAGGCTGTCTTGTAATTGTGGGCGGCGTATCCAAACCCATTGCTACACCATAATTATGCATGACGCCGCCGGGGCAGGCTATTGCTTATCTCGCGGCGCGGGAAAACGTTGTTCATATTTGGATATAGATGCGCCGCGCAACACCCATAACGTGCCCTGTCATCTCGAGCGGCGTCCCGGGCTGTGTAGAAGTGCAGGCCAATAAGTTTTAACCGGGACAGAGTCGAGAGATCTCCATGATTAGGGCAACTGCCTGTTACAGGGAGATCCCTCGGTGCGCCTTCGGCTTACTCGGGACTGTGTGCGGCCACCGACGGATGACAGCTTTCGCTTCTGTAGATGGGCGGCGTATTAAGCCCACCACTACGTCGCGCATCACTCAATGCGCGCTCTGTCATCCCGACCGGCGTCCCGGACTGTGTTGTACTTCAGGGTAATCAATTTTATCCGGGACAGAGTGGAGGGATCTCCGTGATCATGGCTGCTGCCAATGGGGCTTATTGTCAATTTTAAAATAATTAAGTGACAATATTGAATGGGTAACATATGAGATTCCACCACAACACTCCGGTATAAGTATATTATCCTGATTATATTTTCCGTCCGGGGATCCGCTCGGAATGACAAGTTCAACACCCTTTACAAAGTCATCATATGGACAGTGCCAATATGCCCCTTTCACCCAACCCCTGAATCTTCTATATTAAACAAAGAACAGATGACCCAAACCCGCGGCTGCCTTGAATACACAAATCCTCACGGCTATTCTGTCGAAAGACAGCAAGGACTCGACTTACAAGTACGCCCTGTTGCGGGCGATGGTGCAGTGTGTGATGGATCAGAGTCCACATAAAAGCGAGGGGAAAGACGGCTGGGTGTCCTATCCGTTCGGGCTACTGATTTATTACTGGATTCTCTACTACTACCCGATTTTTGCCTCGGATGTGTTCATTCCACAGAAAAACGGCGAAACCCCGGAGCTGAAACGGGGAACAACTGTTGCATTCCGCCGTGAGTTTAACAGAGTGATCGATTTCTACAGGGATAAAGGCGGGTTTCCGCAATTCAGATTTGATCTGATCAGAGATGAAGTTCCTGCTTCTATTCAAAATGCTGTTATCCAGTTAATGAAAAAACTTAGGGGCACCATCAAAAATATGCCCATGAAGCACCTTGGTTATTATTCAAATAAAAGACACTACAGTTTGGTTAAGGATGATTCGGCCACCATCAAAACAGCTTCGCACTATAAACTAATCCAAGAAGCCGGCTTGTTTTATATTGAGCCTGATCTTCATAAGCTTATGGATGAAATCGGGGCCCTGATCATCGGTGAGGATTCGATTATTGATGGCTGGGCGGAATTTACGGCAAATGCGTCGAGACGTGCGCTGGGTGTAGAGCCGCTACCCAAGGAACGGATACTGTCGGTACTTACCAAAGCTGTGAATGTACCGCGTGATATTTCGCAGGTCCGCCGGATTCTTCGAAATGCAGAGAAGGATCGAGTGCGCTGCATCTGGACCGGTGTACGTCTCTCCGATCGTTATCACATTGATCATGCTGTGCCGTTCAGTCTTTGGCAGAATAACAATCTCTGGAATCTGGTTCCGGTAAAGGCTTCTATTAACCTCAGCAAAAGTGATAAAATACCGTCACCGGAACTGATTGATAAAAGCTCGGAGCGTATTAAAATCGTATGGAGGCTCTATGCAGACACCTTTGGCAGACAATTTGAACAGGAGATGTTCGAAGGTCTCGGTACCGGCATGGGCAACGATATGAATGATGCTATTTTGGCTCTTAAGAATAAAAGCGAATACCTGATTGGGAAACGAGGGTTTCAGAAATTTGAATTGTAACTACCAAAAAGTGTGACCGATTGTTTATTCTTCATAACAATACTGGAAACTCTGAAAGAAGAAACGTATTGTTTTGCCATGCCGGACAAACCGTGTTTCATGTTCATATTCATTTGATCTGGAATAAAAAGTTGATGTGGATAATCCCAGAGTCTGGATGATGCACTTTGTGGTGAGGGTGAGGTATTATTGATAAGATTTAAAAAGGATGATGAATGCTTAACTACTATTTCGGTGACTCAATAAGTTCTTTTCTGAAGAAAGAGACATCACAGATTATTGGTGAAATTTCACTTTCTGATCATTTTGATACTCGAAATACACAAAATCGAGCGTGGGAAACCCAAGTAAAAATTTTAAAAGAGGTTTTAGATGGCTTCGAGGGTAAACTCTTTTTTGAATTTTCAATTCCACGGATGGGTCGCCGCGTGGATGTTTTGTTGATCATTAAGGATGTGATTTTTGTAATTGAGTTTAAGGTCGGCGAGCATACCTACAATCGGTATGATGTGGAACAAGTATGGGATTATGCACTCGATTTAAAAAACTTCCATGAACCAAGTCACCATGCGGTGATGGTTCCAATTCTAGTAGCAACGGAAGCAAAACAGTGCTTTTTGGAGTTAATAACGACGTCACATGATGACAACCTATTCAAGCCCATCCGAACGAATGAGCAGGATTTACAACGTACACTCCAAACAGCTCTTCAATTTTGTAGTGAACAGCATTTGATTAATGGCGATAGTTATTCCAAAGGCCGATATGCACCAACACCCACCATTGTTGAGGCGGCACTTTCATTATACAATCATCACACAGTCAATGAAATTACCCGAAGTGATGCAAGTGCGAGAAACTTGACGGACACTACTTCAGTAATTTCAAAGTTGATCTCGGTTGCTCGAAAAAAGAAAAAAAAGATAATCTGTTTTGTAACGGGAGTTCCGGGGGCGGGTAAAACGTTGGTTGGACTTAATGTTGCGACAGAGCATCTGAACCATCAAAACGGTGAAGCAAGTGTTTATCTGTCTGGGAATGGACCGTTGGTAAAAATACTTCAAGAAGCATTGGCACGCGACCGAGTTCAGCGGGAAAAGGAGAATGGAAATAAACTCACAAAAACAAGAGCACGAGCCAGTGTAAAAACCTTTATCCAAAACATTCATCATTATCGAGATGAGTATTTGAGAGATCCAAATCCGCCAGTGGACCATGTTGCTATTTTTGATGAGGCTCAAAGAGCATGGACGAAGAAGCAGACAGTTAGCTTTATGAAAAGGCGAAAGGGTATAAAAGATTTTAACTCTTCAGAACCTGAATTTCTTATTTCCTGTCTGGATCGACATGACGATTGGGCGGTGATCATCTGTTTGGTTGGAGGTGGGCAAGAGATCAATACCGGAGAAGCGGGAATTTCAGAATGGTTGAAAGCCATACATAATCGGTTTACTGATTGGGAGGTTTATATTTCGCCCAATTTGACAGATGTCGAATATGCGGCTGAAACCTCGATTCAAGAACTAAGCGCTATAACAGATGTACATCTGAACCCAGATTTACATTTATCAGTTTCTATGCGTTCGTTTCGAGCAGAGAATCTTTCAAACTTCGTGAAGTATTTGTTGGACCTTGATGTAGAAAAAGCAAAAAAAGCATTCTCAACCATTTCGGAAAACTACCCGATCGTTTTAACCAGAGATGTACAAAAGGCCAAAAAGTGGCTCAAGGAGAAAGCAAGAGGAAGTGAGAGATATGGATTGGTTGTCTCCTCACAAGCTGAACGATTAAAGCCATATGCAGTAGATGTGAAATCACCAATGGATCCCGTGCATTGGTTTTTGAATGATAAGAGTGATATCCGGTCCTCCTATTATTTGGAGCAAGTTGCCACGGAATTTCATATTCAGGGATTGGAGCTGGACTGGTCCTGTGTGATCTGGGATGGAGATCTGCGCCATGCGAAGGATGGCTGGAAACCGTTTTCTTTTCGTGGAAATAAATGGCAAAACATCCGGAAAGAGGAGAGAATACAGTACTTGATTAATGCCTATCGAGTTCTTTTGACAAGAGCTCGTCAGGGAATGGTTATTGTTGTTCCGGAAGGTAGTGAACAAGATCAAACACGAAAGGCATCATATTACGACCCAACTTTTAACTACCTAAAAGAACTTGGAATTAAAATAATTTGATGGTTTTATAAATCAACAATTTAAATGCTTAATCTATGTCATACAAAATATTAGAAGATGAATGGACAGAAGACTTTAAGTACTTTCTGATTGATGAGGGTTGTATTCAATATTCTTTTAAAGAATTAGACGTTGCAGTAGAGTTCAAAAGAAATGGTAAACTTGACTACATGTTTCTAACTGATTTGGATAATATAACTTATGATACAATGCTAGATCCAATGGAATTCCGATCTTGGGCTAATAAAACACAAAGTTGTGTTTTAGCTGTATAAATCGGACCCATTCCAACCCCAATTTCGCCTACACAGCCACGCTATTACCGGAGCGATTATGTCCGCCACCCTTTATTTGAGTTTTGACGTGAAATGGCTAAACGAATAATTTGGCTCTCGCAGACTGTTGCTGATCGCATTCAAATTTTGCATTACTGGTATATACGATTGGGAACCAAGGATTATTCATCCTAACCGGATGAGATGTTCAAAGAAACTATCAGGATTCCAATCCGGTGTTGAACAGGCCCGTCTTCACTAAAGTTTAAACAAACCAATAAGGAAGGCAGAAGAACAGAAGAACAGAGAAACTGATAATGGAAGGATGATATCATGATTTTTCGATTTAGTGAAGTCGCGAATGGTAATTTTTTTGGTATATTAGACGAAACTATTCCACTATGCCAACTGTATTGAGAACTGATGGGTATCGCTTTTTTTTCTTTAGTAATGAAGGAAAAGAACCGGTACATATACACGTTGAATGCGGAGATGGTTATTGTAAATAATGGTTAATTCCGGTATCGCTTGCTTATTCAACCGGATACAATTCAAGCGAACTGAATAGAATCAGAAAATTAGTTGAAGAGCATTCAATTACAATTGAGAATTCATGGCATGAGTACTTCAGTAAAACATAAACCGGCTAAAGCCACAGAACTTTGGTTTTCCGATAAAAAACTTTACGTGCGTCTCAATGACGGCCGGGAAACCGGTGTGCCAATTGAATGGTTCCCGAAGTTACGCGACGCGGGTGATAAAGAACTTCAAAATTGGCGATTCATCGGTGACGGAATTGGCATTCACTGGGAATCACTGGACGAAGATATTTCTGTTGAGGATTTGTTGAATTGAGTTGGAAAAGCCAGCAGAGCTGATTGTTTCCATATAACATCAATCAACATAAATTTGTAATGGTAACTGCGTTGCTATCCGGTCAAAATCTTTGTCATTATGGAGCAACTCCACTTCATGTTCGATACACCAACTTCCGATAAGCATATCTGCCGTTTTTCGAATTGTGACGCCTTTCGACCGAAGAAAACGAAAATCAGATGCCGCTTTTTTTGCCAATGATTTCCCGCCAAGATGAACACAATCCAACGGATCAAGAGCTTGTTTGGCTAATCTGAAATCTTTATCGCTATCAAAACCTTGCAAAATTTCAGTCAGAATAATATCCCCTGTCAATACTGACTGTTCAGAAAGGATATGATCAAGACTTTCCGTTTGCCTGTTTTCTGCGCCGTTGAAATAATCAATCCATACGCTCGTATCTACTAAAATCACTTCTCGTCGGTCCTCATATCTTCTAAATCACCTTTCCAGTGTAATTTTCCCCGTAAGTTCTTGATATTTTCCTGCTTCTTGCGCTGTACTAATAACTTTAAACCTTCTTCCACGGCATCTTTTTTCGTTTTTAATCGACTTACCTTCAAGGCTTCATCCATCAAGTCATCATCGATCACTACATTCGTTCGCATAATTATATCTATTTCGTTAATGTGTATTATTTAATAATTTATACACATAACAACTAAAATCCTAACATTATTGTACACCTGTCAAAAATATTTACCATTACAATTTCAGAGATTGGTATTCCAATTTGGAAATCATTGATATCAAGTTCAATGTTCTCGTCTTCAACCGTGAATTTGATGACAGAATCATAAGCAGTAGTAAATTCGATATGAAAATCCATCCAATCATTATTCTTAAAGTTTTTCCAAATTATCCGGGATCATTCCACCCCGGGGTTTGCCTGTATTATAAAAAAATCCGGTGCCATAGCGCCCGCCACCCGCCGCTTGAGTATTGACGTGATGTTCATGTACGTATTCCTGGCAGCTCGTTCAATAATACCTGCGTGATCTATTCTCTCAGAAGGGGAAACCGCAGAGAACGCCAAGGGGCGCAGAGGTGAAGAGATCTTAGCGCCTCGTTGCGCACTTGGCGGTTAACCCCCGGCCATCTCTGAGTGTAGCTAATTTTGCCGAATGGCTGATGAACTTAACATGATGAGAGTTTGTTTCCCTTGACTCCTCAGAGAAAAAGCTGTAGATATAGATGGAATCGTATTTGAGTATGTTAAATCAAAAATCAAAACACGGGTATTTATTATGAGTGATCATATTTATAAAAAGATAGAAATCGTAGGGTCTTCTTCGAAGAGCATTGAAGATGCCATTGAGAATGCAGTAACTCGGGCGG
The DNA here is from genome assembly GCA_964449075.1 of uncultured Balneolaceae bacterium. Lineage (GTDB taxonomy): Bacteria > Bacteroidota > Rhodothermia > Balneolales > Balneolaceae > CAYVBJ01. The sequence goes on along the minus strand of CAYVBJ010000037.1, from coordinate 5,118 downwards.
GTCAGTCGGTTAAAAATTTGAGATGGTTTGAAGTAGCCGAGACACGTGGTCATATTGAAGACGGAAAAGTGAAACACTACCAGGTGACTCTTAAAATCGGGTTTACACTCGAAGAAGAGAACGTGTAGATACATCAGGTACCCGGGAAGAGGTAACCGCAGGGAACGCCAAGGAGCGCCAAGATAGAGAGAGGCCTTAGCGCCTCGTTGAGCCCCCGGCGGTTATCCCGGACTATCTCAAATTAAAGAGACATTGCCACTCTCAAATACCGGCCACCGAAGCCCCGGGAATACACGGAATGAAATAAACGGGACAGAAGTTTTATCTCCGTGGAGTACCAGACAAAATTATATCGTGTATTAAACAGTGAAGCGGTTAAAGAGAAAGCTGAGAAGTGGACGGTTATTTCCTCATTTTTCCTTTTCGCCCTTCATCTGATCCTGATCGGGCTGCGTAATCTGTTTCCGGAGTGGGTGTTGCTGCAGCCGCTGGGCGCCAACTATCTATCAGCACTCTACACGCCGTTTAGTATCATACTGGTATACGAGGTATATCTGCTTATTCTCAGCCTTCCCCTTTCGTTTACCAATTCGGTACGAAAACAGTATGAAATCATCTCCCTGATCATCATAAGAAATGTTTTCAAAGATATCTCCATGTTTGAAAATTTTGATCAGCTCGCTGAACAGACCGATGTGATCATAAAACTTGCATCCGACCTGGGCAGCGGACTCTTGCTTTTTTTCCTGGTAGGGGTCTTTCACCAGGTAAGTCTGAAACGGAAAAAATATTCCTTTCTGTCTGATAAGCAGATCAGCCGGTTTGTCTATATTAAAGAGCGTGTGGCACTTACTCTTCTCTTCATCTTTACGGGTCTAACGCTCTATTCCGTTTACAATTTTAGCAACGAAGTGTACAGTCTTGTTGCGTTTGGTGAATCCTTCACCCTCGATCTGAGCGTTATCTTTTTTGTGGAGTTTTATACTGTGATGATCTTTTCTGATGTATTCATCTTCATTGCTTCGTTCATGTTCAGCCGCACTTATTCCCGGCTTCTTCGCAATGCGGGGTTTGTCTGTTCAACTGTTATACTTCGAATTTCGCTCTCTGTGGATTCGTCATACAGCGGCTGGATTGCGGCTGCTGCAGCCATTACCGGTATCCTGTCTCAGCTGATCTATATCTATTTCAGATCTATGGAGAAACAATACGAAAACGAAGAGAAGGAATAACCGCAGGGAACGCTAAGGAGCGCAGAGTAAAAGAGACCTTAGCGCCTCGTTGCGCACTTGGCGGTTAACTTCCCCGGCTATCCCAGAATGAAGACAATTTTGCAATAGAGCAAGTGATCTGAACAAAAAGAGGGATAAAATCCATAAACCAATTTATAAAAAAAGCATTTAGTCTCTAATTCTATACTGCTATTGATTATATAATAAAGCAATGCTGTCCAAAACGATTCTTTGTTAAAATGGAAACCGTAATTATTTCTCGCAGATTTTCGCTGAGTTACACGCAGATTTCCGCAGAATATCAGCGAGACTCAGCGAATTCATCAGCGAGACTCAGCGAGAAAAAAAGGAGATTGTGTCAAAGCAGCTATAACAAACAGGGCTTGGCGGTTAACTTCCCCGGCTATCCCAGAATGAAGACAATTTTGCCGGATAGCTGATGATCTGAACAAAAAGAGAGATAAAATCCATAAGCTTATCTGAAAAACATCATTTGATCTCTGATTTTATCTTGCCAGTAATTATACAATAAGTGAATATTATAAATTATTAGTTACTATTACTTATATATTACCGACCATACCTGAATCAGATTTGGATGGGAGTCGCGAATCCTCTTATATTAATTACAATTGCTTCAAACGAAGAGCTCATCTGAAGCACAACTCATCCCTTCTTTGGCTGGTTCGCCGGTAGTCAAAAATTTCAACTCATAGGTCTGGAATATCCCGGAAGAGGAAACCGCAGAGAACGCTAAGGAGCGCAGAGTAAAAGAGACCTTAGCGCCTCGTTGCGCACTTGGCGGTTAACTTCCCCGGCTATCCCAGAATGAAGACAATTTTGCAATAGAGCAAGTGATCTGAACAAAAAGAGGGATAAGATCCTTAAACCAATCTATAAAACAGCATTTTATCTTTGATTTTATCCTGCCAGTAATTATACAATAAATGCCTATTATGAATTATTAATAACTATTAGTTATAGATTACCGACTATATTTGAATCAGATTTGGATGGGAGGCGCGAATCCTCTTATATTAATTACAATTGCTTTAAACGAAGAGCTCATCTGAAGCACAACTCATCCCTTCTTTGACTGGTTCGCCGGTCGTCAAAAATTTCAGCTCAAGGGTTTGGTATGTTCCTGAGGAGAAAACCGCAGGGAACGCTAAGGAGCGCAGAGGTAATGGTGGCGAATATTTTCCGGACGCTGTTAATATAAAAATCCGAAGATCCAGAGAGGCAGGCGTTTGGCTGAAGGGTACTCGAGATCATCCAAAACAAGAAAGGCCTGCTTTAAATCAGTGATCTGTTTTTTCGACTTTGTCTGTCCCCCCACTTCAAAAGTGAACTGATGATCTGTAATAAAGTCACCTTTTTTTGGATGATGCACCTGGTGTACAACCTGCAGCTGACTCATCATAAACGTTTCCCTCAGACTGCCGACGTCCGGATTCTTCGGTTCAAAGGCCCATGCGAGATTGGAATTGTTTAAAAAAAGTTTCTCCGGCTTCTGGAGTGCAGAAATACTGCTTCCGGCCGGATACAGAAGATGAATCAATCGTGCCTTTTCCAGGTAGTGAAGATAGCTAACCAGGGAATTACGATGTATTCCGGTTTTATTTGCCAGTTTACTGATATTTGGCTTAAAGGGAACAGATTGAGCTACGATACCCAATAACTGCAATAGTTTTTTTGCGTTTCGTACATCGAACCCTTTCAGCTCGGCCATATCATATTCTACTGTCATACGTACAACTTGCTGTAAACGCTTGGTATAGGTTTCAGGATCTTCCATGAAGAATGGATAATAGCCGCTCTTCAGGTACATTTTAAAATACTGAAGGGGCCGGAACTGCTCAGGGAAAATGCTTCTGAGTTCACGTCCGCTTTTCAGAATTTTTTTCAAAGCAATCGGATCAAAATGAATGTTATGTGCAAGATGAAGGTACTCTCTGTATGAAAGTCCGTGTAAATCGTATAGCACTGCCCGCCGGCTTAAATCTGCCTCTTCTTTTGCAATATCAATAATCGAAGAACCGGTGAATATGATCTGAAGCCGGGAATAGCGATCGTAAAGGTTTTTAATTTCCCGTGCCCAGCCGTGATATTTATGAATCTCGTCGAGGACAATAATTTTTCCGCCCTCTTTATAAATTGAACTAACCGTCTCTGTTAGTGTGTGAGTCGTAAAATAGAGGTTGTCGAGAGACAGATATACTGCTTCGGGTGCCATCATTCCGGATCTCTTCATGTACTGTAAAAGAAGCGTCGTTTTGCCGGTACCTCTGCCGCCTTTTATGCCGATCAGACGACTGTTCCAGTTGATCGTCTGATAGAGATAACGAGTAAAATCAGAGGGTACAGATGCTATTTGTTCATCAGAATATTCAAAAAGATCTTTCATTGCATAAATGTTTGTTCATTATAATATATATAATGCATAATCATATATGCAAAAATATAGTAAAAAGAGTAATAAAATCCATAAACGTATCTTAAACCATCATTTGGACTCTGATTTTATCTTGGTAGTAACTATACAATAACAAAGTATTATAAATTATTAGTTACTATTGCTTATATATTACCAACTGTACCTGAATCAGATTTGGATGGGAGGCGCGAATCCTCTTATATTGGTTACAATTGCTTCAAACAAAAGGCCCATCTGAAGCATAGTTCATCCCTTCTTTGACTGGTTCGCCGGTCGTCAACAATTTCAGCTCAAGGGTTTGGTATGTTCCTGAGGAGAAAACCGCAGGGAACGCTAAGGAGCGCAAAGATAAAGAGACCTTAGCAACTCGTTGCGCTGTTAACTCCACCGGCCATCTCAGAATTGAAGAAATTTTCCTGACGTGTGACACTATGCTGTCACTCTCACTGCCTATCCTGGAGCTATGTACACTCAGATGATATCTTTTTTTCCTGCAAATGCGCTGCTTCAGGAACGGCTTGGAGCCGGATCTTTTGAAGAGATTCCGAAACGGCCGGGTATTTATCGTTTCTATGATGAATCCGGAGAGCTGCTTTACGTGGGAAAAGCGAAGAACCTGCGGTCGCGCCTCTTCAGTTACAAAAGAGCACGGGCGGGAATGGTTTCACGGAAAGTGTCGCAGCTTATCGGACGTATCACCTCGTTCGATTATGAGGTAACGGACACCGAACAGGATGCACTGCTGCTTGAAAATCGTCTGATCCGGGGTGAGCGTCCGCCGTTCAACCATGCCAATAAACATACGGAAGCGTACTATTATTCCTATCTGAAGACAGATAAAAGAGGACTTGAGTTCCGCCTCGCTATGCGGATTCATGAAGAGACAGATGAGGAATTTTGGTACGGTTGCTTTAAAGGGCACGGGCCGGTCAGGCTTTCGCTTGGCTGCCTGCTCCGCATGCTTTGGATGGCGGAATATGAAACTGCGGATCCGCTCTACCTGCCGGTTCAGCTTACACGGCGGCTCACTCCTGTTCATTATGTTATGTCATGGTCAGACAGCTCACCTGTGAAACGGAGCTCCGTTCCGGAGATGCTTCGGCGGTTTATGCTGGGGGAGTCGTGCGAACTGCTCGACTGGTTTGCTGTTCATCTCGATTTTGGATACGTGGCGGACAGGTCTCTTTTCGGGGTGCATCATTTTGAGCATCATCTGGAATGCCTGAAACTGTTTTATGACAAGAAACTGACACTGCACCGGAAGTTGCGGGGTTCCGAAAGGCTCATTGGCCAGGGTGAGATCGATGATAAGATTATTGAAGCAAAACAGATTTCATCCGGGGGGTGAACCGCAGGGGACGCAGAGAAGCGCCAGGGAGATGTTCTCCCTTTGCGTTTCATGGCGTCCTTGGCGGTTTCAATTTCTGTGAGTTATGATCCGGGAGGGGG
>CAYVBJ010000036.1:0-31913 GCA_964449075.1 uncultured Balneolaceae bacterium | reverse complement strand
AGGGAGGGAGCCGGAGGGTGGGTCCAAATCTCATTTTTTCTGTAATTTACAAAACCATATTTTCATGGTCTATGAAACGAGCTCACATTATTTCAATTGGCAACGAACTGCTGATCGGCGACACTGTTAACACGAATGCCTCCTGGATCGGCAGATTTTTGACTGAGAAAGGTTTCCGGGTTGATGAAGTGCTAACCATTTCAGACAATTATGAATCTATTGTCGCTTCCGTAAAATGGTCTCTTGAACATGCAGACCTTGTTATAACCACCGGAGGCCTGGGGCCAACCCATGATGATATCACAAAAAAAGCTGTTGCCGATATCTTTGACAGTCGGATGATTACCGACGAAGATATACTTGCACATATCAAAAAAATGTTTGCGCTGCGCGGGTTTACATTCAGCGAATCAAACAGGGAGCAGGCGATGATACCGGAAGGCTGTGATGTATTATTTAATAACAGAGGAACAGCTCCCGGGATGTGGTTTCAAAAAAACGGTTCTTTCCTGGCTGTTTTACCGGGTATTCCCAACGAGATGAAGTTTCTGATGGAAAAAAGAGTTTCAGAAAAAATAGATACTCAATTTCAGGAAACCGGATTTCGGGCCGTAAAATATCTGAAGACGGCAGGTGTTACAGAAAGCTCTCTGAGTGATGATTATATCGGCAATTTGAGTCATTTTATTGACAATGATTTTGAGATTGCTTACTTGCCAAACCCGGGAGGTGTTACTATTCGCATTGCTTGTCAGGAAAAAACAGAGGAAGACTCTGATCTGAAAATCAGTGAACTGGAGAATTATATTCGTGAGAAGGCAGGCAGTGTGATCTATGGTGAAGGGCGGGATTTTACTCTGTCAGAAGCTTTGGGAAACCTATTAAAGTGCAGGAACTACACACTGGCTGCAGCTGAAAGTTGTACGGGCGGATATCTTTCAAATGAAATTACCAATGTATCAGGGTGCAGTAATTATATGAAAGGCGGTATCACCGCATACTCAAATGAAATAAAAGCCGGGCATCTTAAAGTTTCTGAATCTGAGATTGAAAAATATGGAGCAGTAAGCAAACAGGTTGCACTGGCTATGGCATACGGAATATCGGAAAAGTTCGGTTCTGATATCGGTGTATCCACAACCGGAATTGCAGGGCCCGGCGGCGGATCTCCTGAAAAACCTGTAGGAACTGTCTGGATGGGATTTCGTATACTTGATCAGCATTTTGCCATGAAAGCGATATTAACGAAAGACAGGCTTCTAAATAAGGAACGCAGTTCGATCATCGTTCTTGAGACAATTCGCAGAGTTTTACTCAATATTGAACCGATGCCATATAATTTAAAACAGGAGCGGGCTTGATACAGATTCTGACTATCATGACTCTGATTTTTGTTGCACAGCCGGATACGATACCTCCGGGCAGAGGTATTCCTGCAGACACACTTCTTCAAAATCGTGCAGCAGAGATTGATACGGTCTATTTCTGGAAATTTCCGGCTCCTCAAGTCTATCACACCGCTGATACCGATAGTACTTTGAGATGGATACAGGTTTTAAATTATACGGATCAGGTTAACAGGCAAAGAGGTGCCATTACAGCCAGAACCGGCACATCGGGCAGGATGGATGGAATGGACATCTACACATTTGAAAACAGGCACCTGAACCTGGAGCTCGAGAGAATGGATATCACAGACCCACTCACCGGAAGTGTAAACTGGAATCGATTACCTATTCACAAAGTCAGATCACTGGATGTTTCAGACTGGGGAATGAACTATGAAAGCAGGGTAATTTTGCGCGATCATTATCTTACCAAACCCCGAACATATCTGAATTTTGATGAGAGTCAATTCGATTACACGAATCTTGAGTTTGGATATACACAAAACCTGTCACAGAAATTTAATCTCGAACTTTCATTTTGGGACAGAAAAGATGATATCGGATTTAGCCGAACAAAAATTAATGGCCAGCAGATTGTTGCACGTACATACTATCAATATAGTGATAAATGGCTTTTAAAGGCTGGATTTATCAATAATTCAATTGACCAGGAGCAATCATTTGGATTTAATATTCCGGATTTACGATTTTTTTCTTTCAATCGCTTCACAGCCAGGCCAATAGAAAGCTCAGCGAACGGAACTGAAGCCAGCGGTGATATTTACCTTCAGCTACACAACCGGCACGACCCAAAAAGCGATGTAACTACAAGTTTTGGTATTCATCATCAAACATCAAACCGGGATCTGAGCTATTCGGCAGATACAGTTGCGACAGATTTCAGAAGGATCGAAGCTTTCGTGCGACACGATCTCAATATCGGTAGTTTTAAAACAGAAATAAGCGGCCGATTTTATACACTCTCAGATAACGAAAACCGATCTCTTACAGAAACAGACTGGAAAGGGGCTGACCTGGGCGGTGTTGCAATTTTAAACCTTGGGAAATTCAGTTCAATTCAGGGATCAGCTGATTTTAACATCAGGGATGATTCTCATTCAGGATTCAATGCTTCAGTGCGGCTTGAAATTTATCCGGCTAAAAAAATGACAACATCTTTTTTTGCAGGGATAAGTTCAACTTTTCCGGACATACAGGCTCTCTACTGGCAATCAAGGGAGTATTCCGGGAACCGGGATTTGAGGAATGAGGAATCAACCCAGTTTGGAGCTGAGACAACCATAGGCTGGGGAAAACACTTCACAATCGGTGCACGCGCACAAATCCGGCAGGTGGATGATGGTATCTTTGTGAACCCGGACAGTGTCTTTACAAACATCAGTTCATATACAAATCTTTCAGGTGCGGCCTGGGTTGAGCTGAACTCCCCGCGGCTGGAAAGCAATATTTCAATTACGGGACAGACATTTTCATCCTCTTCTGTCGAAAACCCGGTAAATAATATATTGGATAATAGCGGTGAAAGGGTCTGGCTGAAAGGATCTCTGTACTATAAAAATGATGTTTTTGATAAAGCTGCATTTGTAAAAGCAGGATTTTCAGCTATCTATTCGCCCAATAATTATATTTCAGCAAACTATATTGCGCCTCTGAACCGGTGGCAAAATGGAATTAACAGTCAGCCGCTCCCGTCATTTTACAGGGTTGACCTTGATATTTCAGCGCGAATCCGCTGGTTTATGCTTTTATTGAAATGGGAAAATCTGCTTGATGAAGTCGGCCAGTTAGGCTACTTTGAAACGGCGGGCTTCCCCATGCCGCCGCGTCGCTTTATGTTTGCAATACGAGTAACTTTTACAGACTGAAAATGAGTATAAATTATGTATTAAGGGAAGGAATAGCAGGTATTAAAAGGACAAGACTGGCAGCTTTCACTTCCATGTTTTCTCTTTTTATTGCAGTTTTTCTGATCGGAGTTATAGCCAGGGTCGGGTTTAATGCCTATGAAGTCTCAAATCTGCTGAGAAACCAGATAGAAGTGGAAGTTTTTTTGGATGACCTGGATGAGAGGTCACTGAGAGACTTGCAAGACCGGATTAATGACAGACCCGAAGTAAATAGTCTTCATTATATATCAAAAGACAGTGCCGCCGCCATTTTTAAAAAAGATTTCGGATTTGGCGGCGAAGCAATGGCCGATCTGAAATTTCTGCCCGCATCTTTTCGTGTAGTCGTTGCTGAAGATGCGGAAGTAGACCAGATTGAAAACCTGGTGTCAGAAATAGAATCTTTTGCAGGGGTTGATGAAGTTAAGTTTAATATTGCACTGCTAAAAGTTCTTGAAGCCCGGATGGATCTGCTGGCAATTATTGGCGGAAGTATAGGTTTGCTGATATTACTTACTGCTATGATCCTGGTTTTCAACACCATTCGTTTAACGATCTATGCAAAAAGGGATCTGATCCGGGCTATGAAGCTGGTTGGTGCAACAAATTCATTTATACGGCGCCCTTTTTTAATGGAGGGAATTATCCAGGGTTTAACCGCCGGATTATTTGCTTCAGCCATCATATATGGACTCTTTGAATGGGTAGTACCGATCTACATTCCGCAACTTGGAATACTGAGCTGGCCGTTTGGCAGATGGTATTTTTTAATTGTTGCTGTACTTTTACTCTCCGTGATACTGGGTTGGACAGGAAGTCGCTGGGCTGCCCGTAAATTTATAAGAGAAACGACAGTCTATACGGATAGTAAATAGATCAGAAAGTTTTAAACGGACCCTAAACCTTGCTTATAATGATCTTTCCCTTTTAAAACCGGCGGCCTGTAAAGGTCAATTGTGGTTTAGAAAGGCAATCAAAATAGAGTTTATCGATCTGCCAGTGATTTAATTCTGGTTCCTTTCTCCTGACGGCGTGCACACTCTTCAGGATCCTTGCAGGTGCCAAAAAAATGAAGTGAGTGGGTATCAATTTTAAAATCGTAGATATCTTCCATCAGGTTCTGGATTTCCAGAATTCTCGGATCACAGAATTCTACAACCACTCCACATTCTGTGCATATAATGTGATCGTGCTGCTGATATGCGTAAGAACGTTCATAGTAAAACTGATTTTTACCAAATTGCTGGCGCTGAACAAGTCCGCATTCAATTAAAAGATCCAGTGTATTATAAACCGTAGCTCTTGAAACCCGTGTTCCTGAATTTTTTAATTTGAAAAAAATGTCATCTGCATCAAAATGACCCTCTGAACGATATATCTCTTCCAAAACCATAAATCTTTCAGGAGTTTGACGCTGTTTGTGTTCCTTTAAATAGGTTCTGAAAATCTCTTTTACAAGACTGATTGTTTCCTCTTGTGCAGGATGTGCCATAATTATAAGTTTTTAAAATTTTTAAATAAAAGAGCTTTGAGGGATAACGAAAATATCATTTCTTCTTATACACCAGATTTAAAAATACAGAAATTTGATTAAGTGATTTAAAATAACGTTTATATGTTACCATTTATAATGTAGTCAAAAAAACAAAATACTAAATATATGCCAACAGTTGTACCGTTCGAGACCCTGACGGATTTATATGAAAATCTTGTAGAAAAATATAAGAATTCCAAAAAAATTGCTTTTGCTTATAAACCATCACCGAATAAAGAGTATCAAAACGTAACCTGGGACTCAACATCGGAAGATGTAATGGCAGTTGCGGGGTACCTGCTTGAACAGGGAGTTCAAAAGAATGACAGGATAGCGATTTTGAGTGAAAACAGGTACGAATGGGCTGTTGTGGATCTTGCCATTCAGCTGGTGGGCGGTATTAATGTATCTCTCTATACAACACTGCCACCTTCTCAATGCGAATTCATTCTGAAAGATTCAGGTGCTAAAATATTTTTTGTCTCGACAGGTATTCAGCTTAAGAAGGCCGTTGAAGTATTTAAAAATTGCAAAAAGCTTAAACAGGTAATTGCCTTTGATACACCCAATGTGAAAAAATACATGGAGAACAAGTTTGTTGTTCTTTTTGAAAATATTTTAATTGAGGGAGGAAAAGCTGCACAAAAAACAAAGAGAGAAATATTAAAGAGAGAGAATGCGGTTACTCCCGAAGATATTGCGACTTTGATCTATACATCCGGAACCACCGGCAAACCTAAAGGGGCAATGCTTACACACCGTAATATTGTTAGTAATATAAAGGCAGCCCATAAAGCGATTACCATAGGGGAAAAAGATCGTGTGCTATCTTTCTTGCCTTTAAGTCACTCTTTTGAACGAACGGCCGGCTACTATGCGATGATGGCCGGAGGAGCAGAAATATTCTACGCAGAAAGTGTAGATACCGTTGCCAGGAATATGACGGAGATAAAACCTACCATCGTTGTAAGTGTGCCCCGTCTTTTTGAAAAAATTTACAATCTTGTGGCCAAAAACGTTGAGGAGGGCGGAAGTGTTAAACAGGCAATTTTTGAGTGGGCGATTGATGTGGGTAAAAAATATGCAGACGGACAGCGGGGCGTTGTGAGCTTGCAGAAATATATTGCAGACAGACTTGTATTTGATAAACTGAAGGCACGAACGGGCGGACGAATTCGCTTTTTTGTTTCAGGAGGTGCCGCCTTACCACCTGATATCGGTTCGTTTTTTATGGCAGCCGGATTAAATATACTTGAAGGCTACGGTTTGACAGAAACTTCACCGGTTATGACGGTTAATTCGTATGGGAATGAGCGTATAGGAACAGTTGGTAAAGTATTGAACGGAATTACAGTCGGTATCCAGCGTCTTGAGGATAATAAAATTATAGCACAGCTAAGCGGTGAACAATATCCTTCAGATTTAACTTCCGGACAGGGTGAAATTCTATGTAAAGGGCCCAATGTGATGAAAGGTTACTGGAATAATGAAGAAGGTACCAATGAGATGATTGATGAAGAGGGCTGGCTTCATACAGGTGATGTGGGCAGGTTTGTAGATGGAAATCTTCAGATAACCGACAGGATTAAGCATATGATTGTGAATGCAGGCGGCAAGAATGTGTATCCCGGTCCCATCGAAGATATGTTTAAAACGAGCAAATGGATTGATCAGCTTGTGGTTGTAGGTGAAAAACAAAACTACATGGCAGCTCTAATTGTGCCGGATTTTGATTCACTTGAAACCTATGCAAAAGAGAACGGTATACGGTATGATTCAAAAAAGGATCTTATTCAGAATGCTGAAATTAAAAATATCTTCAGTAAAGAGGTTCGTTCTTTTTCAAAAGAACTGGCATCTCATGAAAAAATACGTGACTTCAGATTACTCGATACGGAATTTACTGTAGAGTCGGGAGAATTAACCCCTACACTAAAAGTAAAGAGGCGTATTATCGAAGATAAATATGGTGATTTGATAAAGGATATATTTAAGAACGACAAATAAAACTCTTTTATTAATCAGCTCACTTCTTTTTACCGGTTTCTGAGAAGAGATCTGATCCCAAAATAGAGGAAAAGGAAACAGGCAACAAACATGGTTCCCTGTGCAATAGCTGCCGTGCTTTTCTCAACAGGTAATCCCGAAAACATCTGATACATAGAAATGAAGCCGTTTAGTGAGCTGAAAAGAGCAAAAATTGCAAGGAGCAGAGCTGCGTATGCAGTATGTTTCTGCAGCGATATGAACTTTTTGCCTAAATAGCCAAGTCCTGTAAAAGTCAGACCAAACAGGAAAGAAATCACAGCAGTAACACCCAATGTTCCGGTAACAAGATAAAATCCCGATCCCAAAAAAATTAGTGCGATACCTGTAAAAATGGATAGCCGGTTGATTTCCATGTGTGGTGAGAAAAAAGCTGAGCGTTAGGAGTTATAATTTCTCACGTATAGATTTGATAATAGTACGGACCCGTCTCCTGTTTACTCCAAGGTCGCTATAACCTGTGCGGCTTGCGCTTCGTATATGGAGAACATGATTCCTGTCTTCACCTTCAATTTTCATTTGGAGATCGTCCCGAAAACCGAAAACAGGGATTTCAAATACGGCAGTAGCGGTAAGATCAGATTGAGATGACGAGAACTCAACCGGCTGTAAATCTTCAACTGCCTGAGTAGCAAGAAAGAAAATCCTCGAGGTGGGCTGCGCAAAAGGCACAGAGATTCTTACGCAGTTGGGGGAGTCAGGGCAATCCGGTAATGGATTGTCGTTTGATTGCATCATTTCGTTAAAATCAGAAGATCTGGAACCCTGAAAGCGGCTAAAAAACAGAATGGCCGCAATCACAACAACAGCAATGAGGCCATATTTTAAAATAGGATTCATATGTATAAATAATCTTTTATCATTGTTATACACTCTTCCGGGTTCGACGTAACCTGAAGAATGCTGTGATTATCAGGTTTAATAAACCCTGTATTTACAGCAACGTCAAGCATTTTTATAAGCGAATCAAAATATTTTTCAATGTTTAAAAGAAATACAGGTTTTTTGATGATGCTTAATTGGTTCCATGTTATGATTTCAAATAACTCTTCCAATGTGCCAAAACCGCCCGGGAGTGCTACAAAACAATCTGCCAGTTCGGCCATTCTCTGTTTCCGTTGGTGCATATCTTTGACCAGAATTAAATCATCAATATCCTGGTGAGCAACTTCACTGGCAAAAAAGTTTTCCGGGATAACTCCCTTCACTTTTCCTCCATGTAACATGACGGTATCTGCCATGGTGCCCATAATTCCGAGGGAAGATCCTCCGTAAACCAGGTTGAAACCCGATTGTCCTATTAAACGGGCAAAGAGGCGGCATTTCTCAATAATAACAGGACTACGGCCGGAGGATGAGCCACAGTATACACATACGTTCATGCTTTTACTGCCGGTTTCATTTGAGCCAGAATCTTTTTCAGTGCCGATATCAATTGTTTCACTTCTACGACCGTATTGTGTTTGCCATAACTTATCCGGATGCTCGAGGTAGCCATTTCATTACTTAAACCAAGCCCTTTCAATACATGTGAAGGATCCAGGGCACCTGAAGTGCATGCGGATCCATTTGAAACACAAATATTTTCTATATCCAGGTTAAGCAGCAGCATTTCACCATCGAGTGGAGAGCCGTCGGCGGTAGTGCAGGCGATGTTTATGATATGCGGAACACCGGAATTTTCAGGCCCGTTAATTTTGAATTGACCCGGCAGCTCATTTTTCAACCCCTCAATGGTTGCTTTTCGAAGGTTATTAAATTTCCGGGAACACTTTCCCATCTCCTGAATACTCATTTCAAGAGCTTTTGCAGTACCCACAATGCCGGGAACATTTGATGTTCCACCTCTTCGCCGGCGTTCCTGGGAGCCGCCGTGAAGCCATGGGATCCAGGGAGCACCGTTTCGTATGTACATCACACCAACACCCTTCGGCCCATAAATTTTATGAGCGCTGATACTCAGAAAATCTATTCCAAGCTCTTTTACATCAACAGGAATCTTCCCGACACTTTGAACCGTATCTGAATGAAACGGGATTTTTTTCTCTCTGCAAACAGCAGCAATTTCACGAAGCGGGTTTATAGAACCGATCTCGTTGTTTACATGCATAAGTGAAACAAGTGCGGTGTTATCGCTTATGGCCTCAGATACCAGGCTTGCTGAAATCACACCGTTGTTGTCAGGTTGCAGATAAACAGGTTTTACACCTTTTAATTTAGCCATCTCAACCGGGTGAAGAATTGCATGATGCTCAATTGGCGATGTAATAACTTCTTTTTTACCGGTAGCGTCCAGAACGCCGTTGATAACCGCATTATCACTCTCAGTGCCGCCGCTTGTAAATACAATTTCGGATGGCTCGGCATTCAAAAGAGAAGCGATGGTTTCCCTCGAATCTTCAAGGGCTACTTTTGCTTTTCTTCCAAGCTGATGTGCAGAATTTGCATTCCCGAAAAATTCGGAGAAATAGGGCTTCATCGCTTCAAACACCTGCTCATCAAGAGGCGTTGTTGCGGCATGATCAAAATAAATTACATCCATTGGCTGCTTAGATACTTGTTCTGATTTTCCGGTTATGGATACAACTGAAAATATGCTCTGTTGACAGAAATAGTATAGTTAATATCTGTTCAAAAGCTAACAAATTGTAGTCAATTTAAAAAGACACTCATTCGGTATCATACCGGAATCGGCGTGCATAAGGGTAACCTTACGGTAAGTTTAAAGGAGTGGCACTATCCGGCTGGCCGGATGATTAAATGTACGATAGCTGAAAGCTTGCTGCAATTCGGGCAGATCATTTGACTGCCGGTCAGGCAGAAGTGATATAAAATTTATTTCTTATGTGACGCAATAACCATTATTTTTAAAGAGACTAACAAATTCAAAAAATTAAAGAACAGGACAATGGCTAAACTAACGATCAAAGATGTTGACCTTAAGGGCAAAACTGTATTAATGCGTGCAGATTTTAATGTTCCAATTACAAATGGAAAGATTACGGATGACAACCGAATTGTACAGGCTCTCGATACTATAAAATATATTCTTGGAAAAGGAGCGAAATTGGTATTGACAAGTCATCTTGGTCGTCCTGGCGGTTCTCCTGATCCTGAATTCAGTTTGAAACCAGTTGCAGAACATCTTGCAACACTGATTGATCAAAAGGTACATTTTGCACCGGATTGTATTGGACAGGATGCGGAAAATGTGGTTGCGAATGCAAATAGAGGAGAGGTTGTACTATTAGAAAATGTCCGCTTTCATGCTGGTGAGAAAAAGAATGATCCTGAGTTTTCAAAACAGCTGGCTGCCCATGCCGATCTCTTTGTGAATGATGCATTTGGGAGCAGCCATCGTGCACACTCTTCAGTTGCCGGTGTGACCGAATTTCTGAAACCATCGGTTTCAGGGTTTCTGCTGGAAAAAGAGATTGCGTATCTGAATGACAGTGTTAACAATCCTACCCGCCCGTTTGTAGCTATCCTGGGAGGGGCAAAGGTCTCGGATAAAATCGGTGTGATTGAAAACCTGCTTGATAAGGTTGATTCAATTATCATAGGCGGCGGAATGACCTATACATTCTACAAAGCGAAAGGTCTTCCTATAGGAGATTCACTGGTTGAAGAGGACAAAATAGAACTTGCCGGTGAATTGATCAGCAAGGCCCGAGAAAAGGGAATCGACCTTCTTCTTCCGGTTGATTCGGTTGTCGCCAAAGAGTTCAAAAATGATGCTGAGAATAAAATTGTCGGCGAAGACGGGATTGAAGAGGGTTGGATGGCACTCGATATTGGACCCAAATCTGTGAAATTATTCAGTGAACGAATCCTGGATGCCAAAACCATTGTCTGGAACGGTCCGATGGGAGTATTTGAAATGGAAAGTTTTTCAGAAGGTACCTTCAAAGTGGCTGAAGCACTCGCTGAAGCAACATCCCAAGGCGCTGTTACAATCATTGGCGGCGGTGATTCAGCTTCGGCTATTAAGGAAGCCGGACTTGAGCACAAAGTCTCTCACGTATCAACCGGCGGCGGAGCCAGCCTGGAATTCCTGGAGGGAAAAGAACTACCGGGGGTTGCGGCGTTGTCGGATAAAAATTGATTGCCAAATACCGTAAATATGCTGTGGATCTGCTGAAAAGCAATAATATTAAAGACAGGTTCGACTTTCCTGACAGCTGAAGACGACGTTATTGGTTTTGATACCGGTATCTTTAGCGGTGATAACGGATTAAAAAATCTGAAAAAAGAGCTGCAGCTTTCAAGTCTGTTCTAAAAAAAGAATCAGAGGCCGCCGAAGAAACGACTTCTGAGTCATCAGTCCCTCTATAAATACAAGGTCACTTTCTCAATGAATTTGCAGGAAAAACTGTTTATTCCTTCTTCTTTTAATTTTACTGTTGAAGCATATGATATTTACTAGTCATGAGCTATAAAATTTTTAAAAAATTCCATTTACGAGTTTAATATTTACAAATTACTGTTATTGATGATCTTAGCTGGCCTTTTACAATACAGTAGTTTTTAAATAGTCTTCTTCAATCGGGTTTCAACAATTTTTTCACTCAGTACTTTTTAATTTATATTTAGATTTAATATAAATAACGATAACTTCTCCCTGCAATCAAAACCCGAAACACAAATACAATAATTTTGGTGATGAAGTCTTACAATCTATTTTTAACCTTGTTGACGGTAATGTCAGCTCTTCTCTTATTTTCTGCATGCGACAGTAACAACAACGATACGGCGGCTCCTGGTATTAATGGCCAGGATCTTGAAGTTTCCGGTGGCAGGGGAACCGGGGTCGATATCAACTTTACCCTCGAAGCTGAAGAGGGTATTCAATCCTTAACGCTTTCTGTTGATGGAGCCAGTCCTCAATCACTCGATGTTAATGAAGGTGCAACAAGCCAGGAATTTACCCATACATTTTTAATTCCTGCTGAATCCGTCCTGGGAGCAGAATTTTCTCTTCTTTTTACATTAACTGATGAAGCCGGACAAGAGTCTGAAATTTCTGCAAAGGTTATAACTGATAAGTTAATTGAAACACCGGCAACCTATGAATTCTCACGGAACGGGGAAAGTACAGTACATCATCCCGGCCAAACCGACCGGCTTGATATGGTAGAGGAAATTAAAGACTATATACGACAAGGTGATCGTGGTGAAGTTGTTTTTGAACAGGATTTTTTGGATATGTTTGAAAACACAGGCGGAAACGGCGGTGGCAATTTTTCATTCACTTCCGATCGGCAGCTGAAAAACAAAACATTCACACCGGATCTTGACAACCAGCTGTTCGAAGATCTTTTTGCACGGGCAGCTGCAGCCAGTGTGGATGGTTCCACCGGTGTAACTGCTTCAAATGGAACGGCCGGATTGATTGTCCGCGAAAACAGCGGAAATACAATTCTTGTGGATGAAAACGGAAGAGAGTTTACGCAGTTTATTGAAAAAGGACTGATGGGCGCTGTTTTCTATAACCAGATTTACAATGTTTATCTTACTGACAGCAGAACAGGGGATGATGTTGAAAATGTTGATTTCAGGGAAGGAAGTAACGATACGCCTATGGAACACGGCTGGGATGAAGCGTTTGGCTACTGGGACCCGCCACTTGATTTTACATCTCCATGGCCTGCTGAAAGAGGTGATGAAGACCGCTTCTGGAGCCATTACTCCAATGTAGTTGATAATGTACGAGACGGTCTGCTTGGTACGAATGAAATCATTATGAACGCCTACAAAGAAGGACGCACGGCCATTGTAAATAATGACCTGGTTACCAAGAATGAACAGAGAGATATTCTGTATGAATACCATGAGCTGGTGGCTGCAGCAACTACTGTTCACTATATAAATCTCACGCTACAGTTTTTAAATGAAGGTAAAACAGGAGAAGCTTTTCACGTTCTATCTGAAGCCTGGGCTTTTGCAAATGCACTGAAATACAGCCCGAGGAGAAAGATCACACTCGAGCAAATTGAGCAGATCCAGGAAACTGAATTCGGAGCTGACGGAAATTTCTGGAATGTCACTTCTCAGGGATTGAATAATGCAAAATCAACGTTAGTTCAAATTTACCCTGAACTTGAACCGGTTCAGGATGATTTATAAGTAAAAATTGTAAATTCTTTAACCTCAGACTTTGCCGGGTAAATTATCCGGCAAAGTCTGTTTTATTATTTATTAAATACCTTTTGATGATGTTTAAAAAAAGTCTTATAACGTTAACAGTGCTTCTTCTGATAATAATTTCATATGCCTGCAGCAGTGATGACGGTGTTACAAATACGGATGAAAATGAGTTTGAGAGAGCTGAGATGCTTGCCAATTTCGGCAATAATGTCATTCTTCCGTCATATGACCGGCTCAAAAGTAAAGTCGGCAATTTAAATACAAGCATCAACGAATTTACTGCTAACCCGAACGAATCAACATTAGCCGCGGCTCAAGATGATCTGAAAGAGGCAAGGCTTGCATGGCAAAGTGCAAACATGTTTCAATTTGGTCCGGCCGAATCGAACCTTTTGCGGGCAATTTTCAATACATTCCCAACCGACGCGGCTAAAATTGAATCCAATGTCGAGTCGGGTGATTTCAACCTTAATACCATCGGAAACAGGGATGCCGCAGGGTTTCCCGCACTTGGCTATTTGCTGCATGGAGTTGGTGATAATCCGGCGGAAGTAATTGCTGCCTATACCGATAACCTGAACGCTGAGAACAGAATTCTCTATCTGCAGGAGAATATCACCCTTATCCAAACATCTGCTGATGCCACATATGAAGAATGGAGCCCGGAGGGTGGAAATTTCGTTGCAAATTTTTTGAGTGAACAAAATTCCGGGGTTGATGTGGGAAGTTCTCTCGGACAGCTTATCAATGCATTTATTCTCCATTATGAGCGTTTTATAAGGGATGGGAAAATTGGCATACCCGCCGGAGTGCGAAGTGCAAATGTACCGCGCCCGACAACAACAGAAGCTTTTTATGCCGGATATTCCTCAGAACTGGCCGTCGAAAATATGAACGCTGTAAGCAGGCTTTTTTTTGGTAACAGCCTGAACGGTGAGCAGGGCATCGGGCTGGATGACAACCTGATAGCTCTCGAGGCAGGGGGACTTGCTGACAATATTGGAATTGAGCTCAATGAGGCCATTGCCTCACTTCAAGCGTTGAATGACCCGCTTGCAGACCAAATAGAAACAAATAATGAACCTGTGCTTAATGCTTTTACTGAAATGCAGGACTTAATTGTGCTTCTTAAAGCTGACATGGCTTCCCGTCTGGGAATCTCAATAACCTTCCAGGATAATGACGGGGACTAATGTGTACCTGAGCAGTACCAGTCGATGAAACAATTTATTACTTCAAATACTTCTATTGCACCGCTGGCGGTTTTCAGGGTTTTGTTTGGCTTCATTATGCTCGTCAGTACAATTCGTTTCGCTTTGCGGGGCTGGATTTACGAACTCTATGTTGAACCTGATTTTTATTTTACTTTTTACGGTTTCGACTGGGTTCAGCCACTGGGTGAGTATGGCATGTATGCCCTCTTTTTTATCGTCGGTCTGTCTGCCCTGTTTATTATGCTGGGCTACCAATACCGGATAGCGAGCGTACTTTTCTTTCTTGCATTCACATATATTGAACTGATTGATAAAACCAATTATCTCAATCACTATTACTTTGTCAGCATTATCGGTTTTCTGTTGATATTGGTACCGGCAAATCGCAGCTTCTCTCTGGATGCTCTGAGGAAACCGGGGCTCGCAGTCAGTAAAGTTCCTGCCTGGACAATCAATATTTTCAAACTTCAATTGGGCCTGGTCTATTTTTTTGCAGGGTTGGCAAAATTAAACGGTGACTGGCTTTTAAATGCTATGCCGCTGAAAATATGGCTGCCTGCAAACTCACATCTACCCGTTATCGGTGAATGGCTTACATACCCGGAAGCTGCATATCTGCTTAGCTGGGCAGGCGCGTTCTATGACCTGACAATTGTCTTTTTTCTTCTCTATAAACCGACTCGCATACCTGCTTATGCAACGGTCATATTTTTTCATTTGATGACATATGCTCTGTTCCAGATAGGGATGTTTCCATTTATTATGATTCTCGTTACACTGATCTTCTTTTCGCCGGAGTTTCATAGTAAACTGATTGACCGGTTAAAACACTTTTTTAGTATGGTTATACGAAAGAGAGCATCAGACAAAACTATATCTTACTCGGGTTATGAGGAGCCTGTCTATCGGCCAAAAAAAAATGCACTTTCAATTGTAACCGTTATCTTAACTGTTCATTTTCTTCTCCAGTTGGTTTTGCCTTTTCGTTATGCTCTTTACCCGGGAAACCTGTTCTGGACGGAACAAGGATACCGGTTTTCATGGAGAGTGATGTTGATGGAAAAAGCCGGTTACGCATCATTTACAGTTCATGATACAGAAACCGGTAATGAATGGCAGATTCCGAATTGGGAGTATCTTACTCCTAACCAGGAGAAAATGATGTCGACCCAGCCTGACATGATTTTGCAATTTGCTCACCATCTGAAAAGGGATTTTACAAAAAAGGGCATTCAAAATATAAAAGTAACGGTTGAATCATATGTAACGCTGAACGGAAGGCCAAGCCGTCTTTTTATCGATCCGGATGTTGATCTTGCAAATCAAAAGAGAGGATTTAAGCATAAACAGTGGATTTTACCATACAATGAATCTTAATAGACAAACTGACTGCATTTAATGAAATCATTTTATTTGAGCGCATTTTTATTTTTATCTGTTACGTTTGTATTCAGTTTAACAGACAGTTATGCTCAAACGTACCGGTTGTCGGGGTATGTTACTGATAACGCTGATCAGCCGCTTGAAGATGCAGAAATATTTGTGACCGATTCTCTGAAAACCAATCAAGCGGATCTTCCTGTTTCAATTTATAGTAATACCTCACTGATCGGGCGAACTGATAACAGGGGATACTATGAAATTGACAGCCTTGGAACAGGTACATACTATGTTACTGCTCTCTACATCGGCAAACGTTCGGAGTCAAAAAAGATCAGGATTTCGGATCGTGATCTCAGCCTGGATTTTAAACTCTCTTTACTTCAGGAGACATTAAATGAGATAACTATCGGTGATCAGAATGAATCAAGTCTGGGAGTATCAAGATTGCGACCCGTAGAAGGTTCAGCTATTTATGACGCTAAAAAAAATGAGGTGATTAATTTTGAGAATGTGACGGCAAACCTTGCAACAAATAACAGCAGACAGATCTACGGCAAAATTGCCGGTTTGAACATCTGGGAAAGTGATGGTGCCGGAGTACAGCTTGGATTGGGCGGAAGAGGACTGAGCCCGAATCGAAATTCGAATTTTAACACCCGTCAAAATGGGTATGATATTTCTGCAGACGCTTTGGGATATCCTGAAAGTTACTATACACCACCGTCTCAGGCTCTCGACCGGGTCGAAATTATCAGGGGAGCTTCATCTCTGCAATACGGAACACAATTTGGAGGTGTTGTAAACTTTGTGTTTAAGGAAGGAACCAGGCGAAAACCCTTCCAATTAACAACGGTCCAGAGCGGAGGTGCAAACGGGTTGTTTACATCATTTAACAGCGCCGGCGGCACGGTGGGTAAAATGAATTATTACGCTTTTTACCAGTACAAAAGAAGTGACGGATGGAGACCGAATTCAAATCTCGATCAGCACACCGCATTCGGTTCCTTTAAATTTGAGGTGACACCTGAATTTACAGTTCAGGCTGAATATACGTTTATGAATTATCTGCAGCAGCAGCCCGGAGGACTCACTGATGCACAGTTTGAACAAGATCCCTCTCAATCTACCCGCGAACGCAACTGGTTCTCGGTTAACTGGAATCTTTTTTCTGCAATAGCCGATTATAAATTTTCAAGCAGAACAAATATTAATACCAGGTTTTTCGGGCTGATTGCTTCAAGGGATGCACTCGGAAATCTCGGAAGGATAGACAGGATAGATTTCGGCGGCAACCGGGACCTTCTGAGGGATAGATTCAGAAACTGGGGTAATGAAACAAGACTGCTGCACCGCTACTCTTTTTTAAATAACATCTCGGCACTGCTGGTCGGAACCAGGTTTTATGACGGGTTTACGGTAAGGAGAGAAGGAGACGGATCAGACGGTTCGGATCCGGATTTCAATTTTGATGATCCGAACAGGCTTGATTCTGATTTTGATTTACCAAGTAAAAATATATCCGTATTTACTGAAAATGTATTTAATGTTACAAATAAATTCAGCATTACCCCGGGTGTGCGATTTGAATATATAAAAACAGAATCGGATGGATTTTTCAGGGAAGTTACTGAAGATCTGGCGGGGAATATTCTTGTGGATGACGTTATACCGGAAGAGCGGCGGGATGAGCGTTCATTTGTATTCTTTGGGGTTGGCATGAGCTACAAAGAGAGCAATGCACTTGAATTGTACTGGAATTTTTCCCAAAATTACCGGGCTGTCAACTTTAATGATATCAGGGTTGATATTGGAAGCCTGGAAGTAGATCCGGATATCCGGGATGAACGCGGATTTAATGTGGACCTGGGCGCCAGGGGAAATGTGAGTAATATCCTGAATTATGATGTCACTTTGTTTCATCTCTCTTATAAAGATCGCATTGGCTCAATCCTCAGGAGAGAACCCGATCCCCGTTTTAACAACCTGATTGAAAGGACATTTCGTTTTCGCACGAACGTGGCAGATGCAAACATTTACGGATTTGAAGGATTTTTTGAAGTTGACATGTTCAAGCTTTTTGTTGATTCATTGAGTCCCGTAAAACTATCTCTCTTCACAAATATCTCATTTATTTCTGCAGAGTATACAAATTCAGATGAAAACGGTATTGAGGGTAACGAAGTTGAACTTGTGCCTCCTGTCAATTTTAAAACCGGACTGAATTTTGGCAAAGGAAATTTTGAATCATCCTATCAGTTCACATATGTTAGCGAGCATTTTTCCGATGCCACCAATGCCCGCCGCACACCGACAGCTATTGAGGGCATAATTCCATCATATCATGTAATGGACGTCTCTTTTAAATACAGCTTGGGGAGATATTCTTTAGAGACAGGAGTGAATAACCTGACCGACAATAAATTCTTTACAAGGCGTGCAACCGGCTACCCGGGACCGGGGATCATCCCTGCGGAAGCAAGAAGTTTTTATCTGACAGTCGGGGCCAGGTTTTAGAAGGATCTCTCAAAAAGCTACTGCCATATTAGTGATAAACTGGCAGGCATTTGGTGAGAAAAATCAAAAGTGAAAAGTGAAATATAAAGTGACGGGAGTTTTACAATTTTTCGGGAAAGCTGACTTCAATCCTTTCAATATCGTTTTCCGATTTATGTATTCCGCCACTTCTTAACTTTTCACGTTTGCGTTTTCACTTTTCACTTTCGCGACCTTACTTATCAATCGATAAACCATCCAAAAGCGAATCATAATTTGTAATATCTTTTGGCAGAATAATTTGATTGTCTGCCCTGCCCAGCCCGTCCATTGCGTTCAGGTATTTCTCTTTTAACTGCAGTTTCATGGCTTCTTCACCCTTGGGCTGCGAAAGCGCATCAGCTATCTGCTCTATAGAAGATGCTGTAGCTTCAGCAATGGCCTCTATTTCCTGAGCCCGTCCCTCTGCTTCATTAATTCTCCGCTGCATTTCTGCTTCGGAGATGTTGATGATTTCAGCCCTGCGGCCTTCTGCTTCATTCACATTTGAATCCCGTACGCCCTCAGATTTTGCAATAATGGCCCGACGGTCGCGCTCGGCAGTCATCTGACGCTCCATCGCTTTTTGTACTGTCCTCGGTGTATGAATGTTCTTAATTTCATACCTGTGAACCTTGATGCCCCACAGCTGTTCGATTTCACCAAGAACCTTTACCACCTCTTTACTCATCATGGCCCGCTCCTCAAAAGTCTGATCCAGGTCCATAAGACCTATTACCGAACGGGTGGTGGTCTGTGCAAGCTGAACGGCCGCATACCTGTAATTGGTGACACCATAACTGGCATTCACCGGGTCCATCACGCTCAGGTAGAGCACACCATCCACTTCAACTTTCACATTATCTTTGGTGAAGCACTCCTGGGGTTCCACTTCAATGGTTTCCTCACGGAGATCCTGCTTGTAAACCACTTTATCTATGAACGGGATAAGCGCATGGAATCCTGGGCCGAGTGTTTTGTGATAGTTGCCAAGACGTTCCACGATATGTGCAAACTGGTTTGGAACCAGCCGGAGAGCCTGCAGGAATTTGAATGTAAGATAAATTGCAAAAAGTGCAATAAGAACCTTGCTGATGGTTTCCATTATTGGCATAACTATCCTCTTTTATTGTCTGTTGCGGATGCTGAAGGTTTATCGTTTTTCGTATGGTCACTGATTTTCCCTACTCCTTCAAAAAATGTTTTAAGGTTAGCCGTTTCGACCGGAAGGACGGACACACTGGTATTTTTAATAATATTACCAAACTGATCGATATACTGCTCTACCAGTTTGGTTTTTACAGCCAGTTCACCTCCCGGCCTTTGGATTGCTTCGGCAACTCTTCGAAGTCCCTTTGCTGTAGCAGTTGCCACAAGTTCAATTTCACTTGCACGCCCTTTTGCTTCGTTGATTCTGCGCTGACGCTGTGCTTCGGAGACTAATATCTGATTTTTCTGTTCACCTTCCGACTCGTTGATCCGGGCCTGACGGTATCCTTCAGAATTGGTGATTTCAGCTCTTTTTTCACGTTCCGCTTCCATCTGCTTTTCCATGGTGTCGATAATCTCATCAGATGGCCGGATATTTTTAATTTCGTATCGGAGGACTTTTATACCCCAGGGATCGGCCGCTTTGTCAATTTCCCTGACGATATTTTCATTCATCATTTCGCGTTCCGAAAAAGTGTCATCGAGAGTAATCTTGCCAATTTCACTCCTCATTGTGGTTTGAGCAAGGTTTACGGCAGCCGCATGGTAATTTGAAATTCCATAACTGGCTTTGTACGAATCCATTACCTTCAGGTAGACGAGACCGTCGACAGCTACTTCAATATTGTCTTTGGTGATACAGGTCTGGCTGGGAACATCCAGTACCTGTTCACGCATCTCCTGGTGGTAGGCTGCGCGGTCGATAAAGGGGATCAGAAAATGAAATCCCGGTTTCAGAGTTTTTTTGAATTTCCCCAGGCGTTCCTGGATTACCTCTTCACGCATTTCGACAATAATAAAGAGCCGTGTTAAAATGAAGTAGGAAAATACGATCAGGATAAGAAGTGTTGTCCACATAGTCAGTTACGGTTTCTTTCTTTTATTTTATTATCGGGAGGGTCGATGATGCCAATCGGCTCAACAATCCAGGTTGTGTTTTCCCGGTATTTGATACGAACTTTTTGTCCGGCCGGTACAGGCCCCTCCATTGAGCGGGCCTGCCATGAGATTCCATTGAAACGGATACGGCCGCTGTTGTCATCACTTGTCAGCGGTTCCGTAACTTCGGCAACTTTGTCCATAGCTTCATAATCTTCATCGGCCAGTTTAAAAAATGTGTCGCCTTTAAAATATTTTTTTATAAATGGTCGTATTGCAATAGTGAGGCCAACAGAAGCAAGCAGCCAGACGGCAAGTGAAGTACCGGGGTCAGACAGAATCCCGAGAAACCTGGTGATACCCACACCGAAAGCACTCAGACCGAGAAAAAAAGCGACTCCCCCGGGTAATGCCAGCTCAAGTAGCATCAAAAAAGCTCCTCCGCCCAAAAAAATCCATGTCAAAATCTCGGCATCCATAAAAATAGGTGAATAGAATATTCGGTTTGGACAGATAGATAGTAAAAAATCTGCAAAAAAACCTATTTCAATAATTAGAATATTATTTTAATCAATTATCTGAAATCCGGAAAGTTTCCCTGAGATGAACATCGCTGCGGGGGGCTCCTGTTTCATCTGTTGCGATGAGAGTGTATTCAAGTATTCGTTCCTGCAATCCATCTGTATTTACAATTTCAATCCACCGTTCGAGATCCAGACGTGGGAATTCAACATGAATAACTGCCGTTTTCTTTCCGGATTCAGACTCAGAACCGGAAATCACCTGCGCCACAAATCTTGTTTGCAGAAAAGGTGTTTCAAAAGAGATCCATTCGGAGCCTTTTTCAAGCGGAAATTGATAAACCACTCTCGGTTCATCGCGAATAATTACCTCGTCGGAAATTTCATTCTCTTTGTCAGCTGTATTCCCGCTTTTTTTCCTGTCGAATGAAATTTTATTACCACCGGCAAGCTGCAGTAGCCGGGAATGAGAAGTTAAAAAACCCGATTGAGGTTCAATAACAGGCTCTGATGCTTTCGGTTGTACAATAGGCGTTAAACCTGCATTCCGGTACGCCATTTCCAGTAAATGATTATCGGTAGCATAATACCACGTTTCGCTGAACTCATCGGAATTTGTGAAATTCGTTTCTGTTTTGAAGGTTGCTTCAGGTCCGCCAGGTACCCGGTCTGCTTCAAGAACAGTCATCTCTATCGTTCCCTGTTCAATGATTTCAACAACTTCGCTGAATGTACTGTCTGTTTCTTCAAAAGAATATGAGTAGGTAAAAACAGCGCCCGGTTCGAACGTGATAGATTCAATGACATCTTCAGGAACCGTATTCTCAGTTGATGAATCACACGCAATTGAAATAACAAACAAAAGGGCGATGTACCGGCTTTTTAGTATCATAAATCTTTTCTCTTTTTTTGCCTTTCGAATAACCAATATATAATTTAAAATTAAAATAAGCATCTTTTTTGTACAACTCTGCCGATTGATGTCGGCTTACTTTTGCGTTACTTTATAAATAAATAGATAAAACAAAGAGACATTATGTTACACCCTGAAAATCACGTTTTAGGAGAAGAAGCGGTATTCACTTCGAATTTTTACGAGAGCGATAAAATCCTGAGGAGTTATCTGAAGCGTGCAGCTTTAGCGGAATCGTTAGCCTACATGAATGATAAACTTACAACACTTGGCATGAAAGCGGCATCCCTCATGGATGTGCTTTCACAGGATGCTGATAAATATGGCCCGAAGCTAAGTAAGCGAACACCATATGGTGAGAACATTGATCGGATTGATTTTCACCCGTCGTACTGGCTGTTACTCGAAATTGCCGCAAATTCAGAGATGTTTCATGTTAAATATAATCCTGAGTTAAAAAAGAAGTTCAGCAGTGATCGTCATAAACTGGGTTTTGCAGCCGGACAGATTTACGCAATGAGTGAACTCGGCCAGTACTGCCCGCTTTGCATGACAGATGGAGCCGCATATATTATCGAACGCCACTGTTCAGAGGAAGACAAAGATCGTCTTTTGCCCAAATTGTCGAGCAGGAAAGGGAGAGATTTTTATACAGGTGCCATGTTTCTTACAGAAAAAGCCGGAGGCTCTGATGTGGGTGCGAACAGGGCTAAAGCAGTTCGGAGCGATAGTGATTACCATACGATTGTAGGTGAGAAATGGTTTTGCAGTAATGCCAACGCAGATGTAATGCTGGTTTTGGCCCGTACAGATACTATAATGAAGGGAACAAGAGGATTGTCTCTTTTCCTGGTGGAGAAAATCCTTGAAAACGGTGAAAAAAATTCAATGGAGATAGTTCGTCTTAAGGATAAAATGGGTGTTCGTTCTATGGCCACAGCGGAGATCTTGCTAAAGGGTACGAAGGGAAAACTGATCGGTGAAGAGGGAAACGGGTTTAAGATCATGGCCGAGATGATCAATATGTCGAGGTTGTACAATGCCGTCGCCGCAATTGCTGCAATGAGAAGAGGTATTGCAGAAGCGTGGCAATACCTCAGTTTCAGGACAACTTTTGGGAAAACCGTGACTCATCATGCGCTTATACGGGATAACTTCTATGAAATCGGATCAAAATATGTAGCCGGGTTTCTACTTGTGTGGCGTGCAATCAGTGCAATGGATGCTGCCGAAAATGGTGAAGAGGATGAAAAGCAGTTAATGAGGATCTTAATTCCGATGGCAAAATGGTGGACAGCTGAGCAGTCGGTTCATACCGTCCGTACTTGCATGGAACTGATGGGAGGCAACGGTTATATTGAAGATTTTATCATGCCAAAACTCTTTCGCGATGTGAATGTACTTCCGATTTGGGAAGGATCGGGTAATATCATTGTTCTGGACATTCTTCGCGCGATGAAGAAAACGGAGGGCCTTGATATGCTGGTGAAAGAGATTCGATCTGTATCAGATAAAAAAATGGATGAGGAACTTGATAAACTTCTGTCTCTCTTCGATGATCTGAAAGATAAAGAACAGGATACAATCGAAACCTCGGGCAAGTACCTTTTCGAGAGGCTGATTCATATCTATCAAATGGCACTGATTAAAAAAGAGATGGATATTTCGGATGATGAATGGCTGGAACCTGCGCTGAATTACCTGACCGGTGAGCTGAACTCAGAACCTGAATTGAAATCCCCGCCGGATTACGTAACCATCGAAAATTTAATCGCCTGGGATATCGTGTAGTGTCAGGCCAACTCTAAAAGTGGGGTGGTCTGCAATTGTTAATTCAGATTTTCCGGCAACGAACTCTCGTATCTATGGAAAACAGGCTGTAAGCCTGACACAACACAGCCCCAGGCAGCGCCTGGGTAAATGTGATTGATGTAAATGAACCAGGCTGTAAGCCTGAAGCAGTCTGATCTGTAAATCATTATGATTTTTTTTAAGAGGCCTACCGACTTTAATAAAATAGTACCTCTACACCGCATTAGGCTATCAAGCCTATTAAAAATTTGCCTGTTGCAGACCTACAGTCTGCTTTTTAACGTTCTAATCTTTCCCGGACAGTGCTCCGGGCTGTGTTGTTTCAGGCCTTCAGCCTGAGAGATTGCAGTTAATGCTGTACTCGCAGAAGTTGAAAGGAAATCTTCGATGGGCGTTTTTCAATTCATAAATCAAAAAGCTAACCCCGCACCAAAATTCAATCTTTTATATGTAAGATCTTCCCGAAAAGTGCCTGTGCGAAAGATACTCCGTTCAAAATCTGCATGATCGATATTGAATCCTATATGCAGTAATAAACCAAGCTTGTCAGCCAGCTTAAAATGTAAACCGGTTCCCGGGTTTATCATTATGCCGCCGCTGTGATTGTCAATCCGGGCATCCTCTTCCGTCTGAACACTAAAACCGTATCCAACTTTAAAAGATGCAAAAGGTGTTATCTCGCTATTCAGAATTTTATAATTGAGATCAATGAAGAGGGGAATCAGGGAAAGAGGCTCATTGTAATGTGTAAATCCAATCCCGATACCGGCAGAAAAATTCGGAGAAACCTGGTATCCACTCATAACTGACGGTCTTGGAGTAATTTTACCATTCACAGATAGCATTTCGAATCTAATGCTTTTGATAAAACCTGCATCCCGGTTGATATGTAATACGGTTGCATCTTCAGCGTAGGATTCCATTCTGTTTTGTGCAGACATGTCTGCAGGAGTCATAGAAATCAATGCGATCAAAAATGTAATTCCTGTGATCATTGATATATGATTTACTGAAGAGCGAATGTGTTTTATAAAATTCAGATTCATACTGCCTGGTTACTCAGAAAAAACCGGAATGGTGCTCAGCTTTTTTAGATTTTGAATATCGCTGTAGTCATACTGAATGATTCCACTTTCACCGGTTACCATAAGTACACCGTTGTGCGGTATCACATCAAAGGTTTTTATATCCTTGATATGGTCCAGCAGTTTGATATTCAACGGATCTGTTGCATCCATGATCTTCAGTCCGAATTCACCTTCGCTCACAAAGAGATATCCGTCGTCGATGCCAAGTCCATGAGGCTTGATCATTTCATGGAAATTTACCCGTTTTGGCTGCATCAAATTGCTGACATCAACCACTTCCAGCCGGTTAAATCCGTTCGGACAACGGGTTCCCTCTCTCAATGTTACAAAAGCATAGTCTCCTTCCACAACCACCGGGTCGCAGGCTGTTGAATGCCGGTATATTGACAACTGCTGGGGGAAAGCCGGATTGGATATATCAAAAATATACATGGCGGATTCAGAACCGATAAAGAGATTTTCCTGGTAGGGAAAGATCGTTTCAATGGCCCATCCAACCGATTGATTTGCCTGTTTCACTGCTGAGGAAGTTGATGATATATCAAATGTGATCAAATTTGAGTGATCTACGGCATAGAGATGATCTCCTTTAATGGCAAAACGGGCCATGGAGCCGCCTGTCCCGGATCCGGAGGCGTCGGATGAAAAAGAGGCTTCGGCTTGTGCACCAAGACTGTTTACTCCAAAACCGCTTGCCGGATGAAACCGGCAGTCTCCTTCACAAACTTCAGTTCGTTCAACCATTTTCCAGTCAACCACCACTCCTTTCGAGGGATCAACGGATTGAGTGGTGAAGCCCGGAGCCATTGCAGCGGCAGTATTGAATACGCTATCAATTCGCTCTATTAATTCGGCCTGTTGCATATTGCTGATGTCGAACACAAGCAGATCTTTCTCTGAATCGGCGTATAGTATATCATCTTTTATGGCGATATCCTTGTTAGCCGGAATATTGATAAAACCGGTATTGAGAGGGGCTTCCGGATTTCTGTTGTCAATGATATGTACTCCTTCATTTACTTCATTGATAAAAAGAAACCCGTTATAGAAATAGATTTTTCCGGGATTCTCAAGATCACGTGACTCTTCAAGATCTACTGATGCATGGAACTCCTCAGCACTCATGTAAACAGGCTCAAATTCTACCCAGGTAATTGTCTGTACACTTGAATCTTCACAGGAGGTTAAGAGAATCGGCAGGATTAATAGTAAGATCAGAGCTGCCAGAAGTGAAAAAAATGCAGATCCCTGGTAGATATCTCTGTTTGTATAGTGTTTCATGACGGTATGGTTTTAAACTAAGGTTGTGGACTCCACTTTACATACACACATAAATGACGGAATACCTATCGGGGAAGGAAAATAATTTTGGAAGGATTACGGGTATCGATCTATCGAAATTCATTTTTGGTTTATCAAAAGACACTATCGCTGAACTTTATCGGGAAGGGCGCAGGCAGGTACAGATCCCTGGTTTATCCAAAGTATGCATCGAAAAGTGCCTTATATTCCGGCATATGTACTTACGGGATTTCGGAAAAAGTCTCAGCGAGATTAAAAGGAGTGTGTTCACCACTTCGATATCAATACTGCAACCGATCTGTTACTGGTAAAAACAGAATAATAAATCTGTAGTTTAACTTGCCACCTTTTTCGGCGTTTCTTCTTCCATTCGATTCAAAACACCGACAGGAACAAGTTTAATAAAATGTCGTTTTTTTCTGTCCCAGTTATCCAGAATGTGAGCAGCCGTTTCACTGCCGGTGTGTTTCAGATAATCGGACAGCAGTTCGTACAACTCCTCTTCGCTTTGTGCATCGAGTTCGAGTGGTGTCAGGTATTCATCATTCACATTTTTAACCTGGTCCTGCCGCAAGTAGAGATGGCCTCCGGTCATACCAGCGCCAACATTTTTTGAAACATTTCCAAGTATGGCAACCACTCCATTGGTCATATATTCGCATGCATGAAGACCGGTGCCTTCGGCAACAGCTGTCGCTCCGCTGTTTCTGACAGCAAAACGGTCGCCGGCAAGTCCGTGAACATACAAGGTTCCTCCGGTTGCACCATAGAGTGCACAGTTACCAATTATGGCATTTTCAGCAGGCTTGTACCTGATATTATCCGGCGGATTGATGACAGCAAAACCGCCTGACATCGCTTTGCATACCGAGTCGTTGGCTTCCCCTTTCAGACTGATTCGGATTCCTTCTGTCATGAAAACACCAAAGCCCTGGCCGGCGCTTCCCGTAAAACTAAGAACAATTTGCCCATTAAATTTATGATCAAATCCCGCTTCACCTTTTTCCAAAATTTCAGCTTGTCTTTTTCCGGAAAGTTTCTCCGCTATTTTTCCGGCAAGAGTTGCCGCAGTAGCACGGTCTTCGGTTGTGATTGGATACTTAAGCTGAATATCGGTCTCATTTTTTACGGCTTCATCACAGTTAATTACAAGTTTTTGATTCAATGTGCTGATGCCCTCAAAAAACGGGTTTAACTGGTTATTATGAGACCGGAAGGTTTGGCCAAGGAAAAAACCCAGGTCAATTTTCCGGTTTTCCACTAGATCCGTATGGTTTTCATGAACCTTAAGCAAGTCTGTGCGCCCGATGATTTCCTGTATTGACGAAACGCCTAAATTCGATAAGTGGCGCCGTACATCTTCAGCCAGGTAGTGCAGTATTTTGACGACGTGATCTTTGTTGCCCTTGTACTTGGCTTTGAATTTTGGGTTGTGAGTTGCAATGCCGGTAGGACACGTATTTTTTTCGCAAATTCGTGCCATCACACATCCTTCGGCTATCAGCAGCAATTTTCCAAAATCATAACCTTCTGCTCCAAGCATGGCTGCAGTCACAATATCTTTTCCGGTATGAAGACCGCCGTCTGTTCGCAGCTCCACAAATTCGCGAAGTCCGTTTTCAACAAGTGTGGCATGTGCTTCACGGAGACCGATTTCCCATGGCAGGCCGGCCTGTTTCATGGATGTGAGAGTAGCTGCGCCTGTTCCGCCGTCACCGCCTGAAATATGTATGACATCCGCACCTGCTTTTGCCACACCAACGGCAATGGTACCGATGTTTTGGCCGGAAACCAGCTTAACATTCACCTTCATTCCCGGTTTGATCTGTTTCAGCTCATAAATAAGCTGTTTCAGATCTTCAATACTGTAAATATCATGAAGCGGGGGAGGTGATATTAAATCAAATCCCGGCTCACTGTGGCGTGCGAAAGCAATATCTTCATTCACTTTAACACCCATGAGCTGTCCGCCTTCTCCCGGTTTGGCCCCCTGTGCAATTTTAATCTGGACTTCGTTTCCGCTTACCAGGTATTCAGCTGTAACCCCAAACCTTCCCGATGCCACCTGTTTAATGCTTCCGTTAATTCCGAGAGTATAGTAATAGGGATTTTCTCCACCTTCGCCGCTGTTGCTTCGTCCGTTGATCTCTTTCATAGCCAGGAATATATCCCGCTGTGATTCGGCACTGATGGCGCCAAAAGACATCGCTCCGGATCCAAACCTGGATAAGATTGACTCTTTCTCTTCTACATCTTCAATCGGAAGAGGTTCTTCGGCCAATTTAAAATCCAAAACATGGCGAATATTTACCGGTTCATCATCAGTACCCAGTTTCAGGTATTCGTTGTACAACTCAGGATTGTTTAGAGATAGTTCTTTGTCACGAACCAGTTTGTGGATCACTTTAGAACGGCTGTTGGTCATGGAGTGTTTTTCTCCCTTATCACCCCGGTTGTGCTCT
The DNA here is from genome assembly GCA_964449075.1 of uncultured Balneolaceae bacterium. Classification (GTDB taxonomy): domain Bacteria; phylum Bacteroidota; class Rhodothermia; order Balneolales; family Balneolaceae; genus CAYVBJ01. Next base: position 3,576 of record CAYVBJ010000036.1, on the reverse strand, counting down.
TTATACTGGTAGGTGTGAATCAGTTTATCATCTTTTTCAGCAATTTCTTCTGTGTTTGAAAGTATCTGGGAAACCAGTTCATCAATTTCTATGCCACCAACCGGACTAAAGAGCCCCGGAAAAAATTCATCTTTAATCTCATTACCGATTCCAAGAGCTGTAAAGAGTTTTGAGCTCTGATAACTTCTGGCTACAGATATACCGCTTTTGGACATGATTTTCAATAACCCGTTGTCAAATGCCTTAATAAGGTTCTTTTCGCGTGTATCAGGATCCAGTTTTTTTAGCTTTCTGTTGTCGCTGAAACGGGCATATTCAAGTGCTGCATATGGACAAACTGCCGTTGCACCAAAACCCACAAGAGCAGCAAAGTGGTGTGTATTTCTCACTTCCGATGTATCCACGATGATGGATGCGTCCAGACGTAATCCCGATTCGTTCAGTGCATTTACAAGTGAACGAAGCATCAGAAGGCTTGGAATTGGCGGCTTCAGATAGGATGCATTTCTATCGGTAATCACGATCAGAGATTTCCCGTTTTGTATCTGGCGAATCACATCTTCGGTAATTTTCTGAATTTTGGAACGGAATCCGACACTACCGAAATCGCGGTCAAAGATCATGTCGAACTCAGCCATTTTTACCCGCGAGCCGGACTCGTTTAATATCCGCAGTGTTTTCATCTGGCCAAGTGACAAGAGCGGACTTTCGATTTCAAAACCGGGTACCTGCGGAATCAGCTCTTTCGGTGAAAAAATGTTGGGGCGTTTACCGAGATACATCGATAAGTCGGTAACCATTTTTTCACGTATGTAATCAAGCGGGGGGTTGGTTACCTGTGCAAAGTTTTGGTAAAAATAATCAAAAAATGATCTCGGCTGATCGGAATAGATAGCCGGTCTGGCGGTATCCCCCATTGATCCGATCGGTTCCTTGCCATCAGTGATCATTGGATTCAGCATCTTGTCCATATCTTCACGTGTGTAATTGTGCAGATGAAGATTTTGGCCGGCAACATCCATTTCGGTAACAGGCTGTTCGGGCAGCGGCTCAAGCCTGTGCTCAAACGCAGCATCATAATTCTCTCTCGAGTAGCTGGGATCCCTGAAGTGAATCCTGCCGGTATCGAGATCCATCTTCACTCCATTCCCGGCGTGCAGTGATCCTTTTGAAAGTATTTTTGTATCATCGACCCTGAATGAACCTGCTTCTGAGCAGACGTAGAGATTTTCATCTGTAATCATCCAGCGGCACGGCCGGAAACCGTTCCTGTCGAGTCGTGTTCCGATAGAAGAACCATCTGAATAGGAGACCAGCGCAGGGCCGTCCCAGGGCTCCATGGCACGACTCCAGAATTTGTAAAAGGAATTTTCTTCATCGGCCGGAGGGATCATAATTGCAAGAATATCTTCCACGAAAGGTATACTGCTTCTGAAATTGAGTGCTTCAACCATCTCATTTAAACTTCCTGAGTCACTGATCTGCTTTTTTGTCAACAGTTCATCTACGCGTAATCCAAGGTATTTTTGCCTGGATAGTGCCCATGATCGGTTGCCTGTAATCGTATTAATCTCTCCGTTATGAGCAATAATACGGAACGGCTGGGTTTTGTCCCATGAGGTTTTAGTATTTGTAGAGAAGCGGCGATGGAAAAGAGCGAAGCGGGTTTTAAAGTCAGGATTTTTAAGATCCTGGTAAAATTCGGCAAGGGCATTCGACTTGGTAAGTGCTTTATAGACGATGGTCCGGGCAGATAGTGAAGCAAAAAAGAATTCACGGACAATATTTTGTTCCCGGAGTTTGGTACGGGTCATTTGTTTCGCATCGTAAAGTAATTTGTCAAAGGCCTTGTCTGTCCTGCTGTGGTCGGGCCGTTTGATAAATGCCTGAATAATGTAAGGCATTGAAGAACGTGCGTCCTTACCAAGAATATCCTGGTTTACCGGTACAATCCGGTAATCGATAATTTTTAATCCGTAGAAATTAAATGTGTTTTCAAAAATGCGCAGAGCTTTTCTTCGAACGGCACTGTTGTGAGGGGTAAACAGCGTTGCAACTGCAATCTCATTTTTATTGTATCCAAGAAGATCAAAAGGTATATCGGTCATAATACCGGCCCCATCGCTGGATACCTGGTCGGCGCTACATGCACCCCTGTGTTCAACACAGCAAAGAGCATTCAATGCCTGTTTGAGATTATCGTGAGTTGCTTCCTGCTTCCTGCTTGCTACAAATCCTACGCCACAGGATGATTTTTCAATATTCTGTGAAAAGTTCATACGTTGTATTTCCTATCTGATAAAATTAGTACACCCGATTATTGATGTGCCTGAGTCGCTTGAAACGGATCAAGTGATCGTTGAATGGCCGGGCTGATAGATGGATATTGGTAGATATCGACGACTCATTGTACACATATTAATACATGTTAAATCTGCCGGTCGGCCAAGATAAATTGATTGCCAACAACATATTAGCAGATTAACTACCTTTAATAAGTATAAAATTTTTGTCTAACCCAAAAATAAGTTAAATGGAAGCGCTTTTATAAATAAAATTATTACCTGGCTGGAATTTTATACCTAATTTAAGCTTCTTTTTTATCTCAAAAGCGCAGTCTTGTCTGTATTCCAATATCTGACTGTCTGTTACCCGGAATTTCATTCAGTCCGCTGCTAATAACCTGCCGGTTTTCAAAAAGTGTTGTGGATATTTTACCCCAAACCTCCAATCTATTGAAAACATTGTATTTAACAGTAATATACATTCTTTGTCCCTGCTCGAAAAAGGCCCTGTTCGCAAATACATAGAGCAAATCGCTTTCAAATTGGAATACGCGCGATTGGAAGTTATCGGTATCAAAAAGTGTGATTCGTGCATCAATCCGCAGATTTGGCGACGGAATCAGCCTGAGATCCTGGTAAAAGAGATAGCCGTTTGAGATTTCATTGTCAGCCAATTTGCTTTGCACCCATTCGATTCTCGACTGCAAACGAACTGAAGGTGCCGCCCAATAACTCAGGTTAAAGCGCAGGTTTGTTCTGCGTTCAGTTCCTGTTTGCCTGATGTCCCGTCCAAGATTATCGATCGTCGTGAACTCGTTCTCGCGTATTTTACTGCGGCCAAGCAGATAAAGGCTGAGTTGGCGTGACAGTGTAAACTCCGTATTTATAAGAAAATCGTAGCCGCTTGTTCCTTTTCTTGTACCGAAACGAGGAGCCTGAAACCGGAATTGGTCAAAATACCCTGAAACATCTACAAGGGGATTGATTTTGTGTTTTAAACCGATATAGAAACCCTCTTCGTTTTGTGGAAGCCCGGATTGATCGCCGAAACCTGAACCAAAAATCGATTGAAATTTACTGTCATAGTTTCGGTAAACAAATATCATTTCAGAATTTCCATCCGGGTTTATCTTTACACCAGAGACAAGCCCGGTTGCCTGGTTGTCGGTCAACCCTGCTTCGCCAAACAGGTGAAAGGAGCTGAAGAGAAATTGGTAGTCTGCAGAGTATGCACGGAGTAATTTTCCCCTGAAGCGATAGAGCTGATGCGGCTGCAAGCCGGGATCAATCT
>CAYVBJ010000035.1:0-32997 GCA_964449075.1 uncultured Balneolaceae bacterium | reverse complement strand
TATTACCGGCGATTGGAATTTTGAATTAGAGCAAGATACCACTTTTCGGTACACAAGTAGTGTGAATACTGAAGTTTTCTCTGATCAAAATTCTGATTCTATACTTGTGAGAGAACGTACCAAGTTTCTCGGATCAGCAAGCAAACAGGATTCAAACGATCGTAAAAGGTTCCGGGTTACTCTAATATTTGCAGAACTCCAACCCCAGCCGGGGACCTATGAGTTGGGCAGTTCTGAGATGGAATCTGACGATGGGTCGCTTAATGATAATGGACACGTACGAATGATCATTGAAAATACAGTGGATAAACAATCATCCAACTCCATTACTCTACAAAAGTTTAGGTGGGAGCCTGAGGAGGGTTCAGTTACCGTTACCCGGTATGATGGTGATCGTTTTCAAGGATCTTATGAATTCATAGGTAACCTATCTCATGGAATAGAACAAGCTCGTAACAAGAATGGTGAAATTGTTGAAGAGATAATATATGAGGATGTAAAAGAAGCCGTATTTATTGAAGGGCGTTTTGACAGGGACCTTACTGAGACTGAAAATGAATAATGTTCTATTATTCGTAGAGGGCTTTGAAGAACCAGTTTGATGTCGACTACGATAGCCGTTCCGTCTGCCTGCGATAAATATGACGTAAGTTTGAGGTACGCCTAAAGTGCAAGACGAATGAAGTCGAAAACAACATCAGGTTCTGCAAAGCCTCCTAATAGTATTGGTTATATGTCGATGTTAACCAGAAATCCAAATGTTGGTGGGTTAGTAAATCAAGGACTATCGAATAATGTTTTTATAAGGGAATCTGAAATAGAAAAGAACAAAATAGTCAGTCTTGCCAAAGGACAAGAAATTGCCTTAGCTGAAGAACGAACTGCTAAGACATATTCTATCGACAATAGAGTATCGATTTGAAAAGACGACGAAAAAGAAGTCGATCAAATTTAAGGATGGTGTTGAACTTGTTTTCGCTTTTTATTACCACGCATCAAAATTACCTTTTTCCATTTTAATCTCACAACAATTGAAGACGATACAGCTCAAGAAGCTCATGCAAAAAGTAATCAAAACTTATTTCTTGAAGAAAAGAGTTCTAAAACTATTTTGCTGACGATTAAGTCTTCTGGCGGAACTGCAGCGGAAGGCGACAGTGTGTTTTCTGAAATTACGTATAATGGAAATCTTTGCGTTATTATCAACGAGAGAACAGCTTGTACAAGCGAGCCAATAGTTCATGGGTTAAAAGCTTCAGGGCTTGGCTGATCAACCCACTTACGGGGTTGAAGGATTATATGCCGCAATCCAACCCCGAATCAGTCGAGTCGGGGCTATTATTGTTCGGGGTTTGATTTTTGTAATTTTATGAAACTCGCCTTGAATCATTCAAAAACAATAATTATCAGTAGATTTTTAAACGTTATGGACACCTTTGATATCAGAATTGATAAAACTAATTGAAAGAGTAAATAATCATAATACAGAGCGGAACAGCTAAAAATGAGAAATTTGGACAAAATGGAATTGAATTTTAAAATAGCCACAGAAAATGACGTTCCGGAAATAGTTGCAATGATTGCTGACGATGAACTTGGAAAAACAAGGGAAAATTATATGATTCCATTACCAGGCGACTATTTAAAAGCGTTTGAAAATATCAACTCGGACAAAAATCAAGAACTGATTGTTGTTGAAGACGAAAATTTTGAAATTATCGGAACTTTACAATTGTCCTTTATCCAGTACCTTACATACCAGGGAGGAATAAGAGCCCAATTAGAAGCAGTAAGGATTAGAAAAGACAAAAGAGGAATGGGTATTGGAAAAGCAATGTTTGAATGGGCATTTAACAGAGCTAAAGAACGGAATGCACATTTGTTGCAACTGGCAACCGACAAAAAAAGACCAAAGGCAATCAAATTCTATGAGAATTTAGGATTTAAAGCAACTCACGAAGGGATGAAAATGCACTTTGGATGAAAAGCAGGTTGCAATCACTTTATATAAGCTATAATGCGGGTGCATGTGATAAAATCAGACAGAGTGAATTTCAAAAAAGATACCGGTAAAGCTGAAAGGCCAGGCATTTGAATCCCGCAATATTCGTATATTTGATTATTGAAAGAGATTTTAAATTTTAATGAAAAAATCATTATGAGTGTAAAACATAAGAGACTTGGAAAACACGGAGTACTCGTTAGTAATATTTGTCTCGGAACAATGAACTTCGGGTGGCATACGAGCGAAGAAGATAGCTTCAAAATCATGGACCGGGCTTTAGAATCAGGTATCAATTTTTTTGATACTGCTGATGTCTATGGCTGGTCTGAAGAGCACGGTTATACAGAGGAAATAATAGGACGATGGCTTGCACAAGGAGGCGGGCGACGAGATGCAGTTGTTTTAGCAACAAAAGTCTACAATCCTGTGGATCGCAAAGCAAATTTACCTGAAGTGAACAGTGATGGACGAAGCCTGAGTGCGTATAAAATCATGAAGCATTGTGAAGGCAGTTTAAAGAGATTACAGACTGACAGAATTGATCTGTACCAGATGCATCATATTGACCATGATTGTCCCTGGGATGAGACATGGCAAAGTTTTGATACATTAATTAAACAAGGGAAAGTAGTGTATGTGGGTTCAAGTAATTTCGCGGGTTGGGACATTGCCACGGCATGCCAGGAAGCATCTAAACGTGGTATATTGGGATTGGTCAGTGAGCAGAGTATTTACAATCTCGATAACCGAACGATTGAACTGGAAGTGATTCCGGCGTGCAGACATTACGGATTGGGATTAATTCCATGGAGTCCGTTAGCTGGAGGACTATTGGGTGGTGCAATACAGAAACATAAAGAAGGAAGGCGCTCTGATGAAGAGCATCTCAAGCAGCTGGAAGCGAAACGTGATAAACTTGAGCAATACGAGGCTCTATGTAAAAAAATTGGTCATCCGCCTGCAGAGGTCGCACTGGCGTGGTTACTTCACAATCCTGTAGTAACAGCGCCAATTATTGGGCCAAGAACCGTTGAGCAGTTAGAAAGTGCAGTTCGGGCAGCAAGTATTCAGCTGGATGAAGATGTACTCAAAAAACTGGATGAGATATTTCCAGGCCCCGGCGGGGAAGCCCCAATGGCATACGCCTGGTAGTCAGTATCCAATTTCATACTGACTGTCATCTTCTCAAAACGTTTATACTCCATTTCGCTTATAGTTGGAAGTGGATAGTGACGCTTCTGATTATCACCGGGAGTACAGCCGTCAATTCCGTTTAAACTGCAGAATTGATGATATCCCATTGTTATGACTAATTTAAAAAAACGTACCACCCAGAAATTTTATGATAAAAAAGACATCAAAACGAATAATTAGAATTTTATTGCTTATAGGGACAGTATTCTCTTTATACTTTGTTCCTTGGCCTGTTGTAACAGCATGGTTATCACCTTTACCTAATACAGTTCAGGAACAAGTCGATAAAGCAACTGATTACGGGTTTGATGGAATAATTGTTTATGTGGATGAAACAGGGAAATATATCAGAATTTATAAAACCGATTGAAATAAGAAACCCGAATCGATATTAAAAACACTACAGGGTAAAGATGTTCGATAAAAATGCCATATAAAGAATTCCGGCCAGGGGCGCCATAATTTGTTTCTCGCCGGCACTGTCTGAATTAACATTTGCAAGGGTACTCATCAGAAAAATAACAGAAAAAAAAATATTGAATTCACTAAAAGGGAAACCATCCGGTAACTTTTGTATCCATTCTACTTTATCCAGAAGTATTATCATACCAAAGATCAGCAAGAGCGATGAGATAAAACTGCCGATTCTCAGATGTACGGGTAAAATTTTGTGATAACCGCCCCAGGCAAATTTACCATACGGAAGCCCAAGTGATAACAACAAATGAAATCCGGTAAGTAACAGCAATACGAAGCTGGCTGCAAGTGTGAGGTAAGCGTTTAGATCAAAGTGTTTCAGAAAATCAGCTTTTATAACATTGCCTTGTTCATCAAATAAAATTGTGCATTCAACGGAATAGAGGTCGTATGGACTTTCAGCCTGTAACTTTGAGTAGCCGTTTATGGTATGGTTCACATTATAATCCAAAAGATTGGCGGTATCCAGTGTATTTGTAACTTGCTCTGTCGAAGTTCCCTCTATGAACATGGAGCAAAGGATACGAATTTCTTTCTCTGCTTCGATCCAGTAAATCAGTATCACAGAAAGGCCAATGAGTACGGCTATTGTGATAATATTTCTCAGTATGACTCTATACATTCATTGTTGTCTTATAGAAAACGCATTGCAAATTTGAAATGAACGCAGAATAATAATACCTGATCTGCAGATCACATGGTTATATTTTTCAAGGCAAGAAGGTCATCCATCGTAAAGATTCTGTTTTTCCGAAAATTGTCCTTGCAATATTCCAATGCCTGCAATCCTTTTTCAAGTGATACTTGATTATCAATTGATACCTTTGCAATATGAAAGTTCATCAAAAGGGTGTATTCCTCAGGAAGAATCTGCTTACTTTTTTCCAGAAATGCGACGGCTTCAATGAGTCTATTTTCTTGAGTAAATGCTTCAACCGCTTTGGGCAGATTACCATAGAATACCTGGGCACTCACTTTTTCAAATTCGGTTACTGCTTTGTTCCAGTATTCAATCGTTTTTTCCATCATACCCATGATGAAATAGTGATTAGCTCTGTTTACCGGATCCATTTCTTTCCCCATAAAAAGCTTATTTTCATCAATCAAGTCGATCATATAATGGTATTCATCTAATTTTTTATTCATTACGATATCCATGAAAAATGGATCGATATGATCCATATCATAATCGCCCGTGATTCCATAGTTCACAGATAAATCATTCAGATAGTTTTCACCATAGTCAATAATAGTATCGTACTGCTCCACGCTATTGTAGTCGCTGAACATAAATGTAAGGCCATCGAGCAAGGAGTGAGCAACCACACTCTGATGATCTGCAGAATAGTTTTCCATTTGAAAGTTGATCTTGGTATTTGATGATGCCTCGTATATGGTTTTCATCTCCTAACCTGCGTCTATTCTCATAGGATGATCCCGGTAACCATTTGCCACAAAATAGTACATGGGTTTACCGTCATACGCTGCCAATGCGTTTTTTACGTCATCTCTGACATCTGTATTGAAGTTAGTCGACATGCTGATAAATCCTCTGAAAGGGTTCTTTTCCTCAATAAAAAGAAAGTGGTTGAACTCCGCGCCATTGGAGTGGCCCGCCATCACATTGAAACCTGACGTGTTAAACAGGGAATCTATTGTTGGCAACACTTCGTTAAACAGATGTCTTGTAAACCTTTCTCCACTTTCAGTCTGAAATACATCCAGGTCTGCATTTCGATCATCATGAGAAATTCCAACCAAAATGGATTTCGGTACGGCATCATAAATTGGAGTCGTCAGTACATCCAGATAGCTTTTAGCCGCTTCGAAATTAGACGTGCCGGCATCCGTGATATAGATGACCGGATAAACGTCTTCTTCTGAATACTCCGGAGGCAAATACACTTTCAGGATTCGTTCCTGATTTAAGGCCTCAGAATCAATGGTAATTGTTTGTAGCCTTTCTGGTTCTTGAGCAAAAGCAGAGGCTGCAGCAAAACATAGTATGAGACTGCTTATCATTAAATTCTTCATGATTAATTATTGCTTGATTTAGAATTGTTTGAGGATGAGTATTGACTATCACCTGCAAGTTGATAGGTATAGGTAGTACCCTCTTCCGGGCGGAGAATAATCGGGAAGTTAGATCGGCCCCCACCATTGAATGCGACCCATGCCGGAGTATCCTGCTGTCCGCGATAAAATTGGATTTCTACAGGGTCCTGCACCTCCAGGGTGATTTCCCGCTCATAGGGTGAGACAGCATCCATCTTCATCTGACCTGTTTCCCAGTTTGCCAGGCTCTCCTGGTTTCCTGCGATAAAGATCTCTTCGCCTTTATTTGGAAGCTCGAGGCGAATGGTTATTTGATACGTTTCATCGGAAAGGAGGGTATTCTGCACAGGCAATACGCTTTCCAATACGGTCTGCATGGCGGTGTTCAGGCTTGGAACAATCGTGGTGCGGTGGGTCTCTTCGGGATACTCCTCAATCTCTACGATAAAATTCTCATTGGCCAATGTTTCCCTCAATAGGGGATATGCAGCCTCGTTTGCGTCTCCCCAGTTTGGCCAGCCCCTATCCTCATCAGCGTGACTCATATAAAAATACGTTGGTTTGGTAAACTGCCCTGAGTCAAAATGCCGCAGTTCACTTACCAGGTACTGCTCATCGTAGGCAAGATTTGGTGATATGGCAATGTAGTTATCAAACAGATCAGTCTCATTCAGCATAGCATATATCAGGAAGGATGCACTGAGCGAATGACCCACAGCGATATTGTGAGGCAACGTCTTATAGTTGGATTCTACATAGGGCACTACTTCATTCTTTACAAAGGCCAAAAAGCGTTCGGCATTCCCGTCGGATTTTGGCCCCAGGTTGACATTAGTACCGGCCGGAAGCAGATCATGGTTTCTGCCGTACATGTCCTCTTCAATAAATGTGGCTTTAATGCCGACAACTATAAAATTTCGATTGCTTGGGTTGATCAGGTTCGCAAGTCCGGTTGTATAATCAAACAGCGGTCGGTCTTGCGCATCAAATACGTAGATGACATTGTAGTAAGCCATCTCATCGATGTCGTAGCGCTGTGGAGTCTGTATGATGACCTGACGTTTTTGCCCCAGCTCTTCAGAGTCAAATATGATTTCCTGGACCTTTGCTTCAGCTTGTTTGATTTTATCAAGGTCTTGAGCATTCGAAGGTGCAGCTAATAAAAAAAGACCAATCAGGGCAGATAAAGATTTGTTCATTTTTTCTTCGTTTAAGAGTTACCGAATTCAGATTCATGTTGCTTTACGCAAAATATTTCTATGAAGTTACATCCAACCTAATGATTCCACCTTCTGATAACAGCTAATTTAAAGCGCATGAGGAAGTTAACTCGAGCCAAATTTTATGGAAAAATGATTTACCCGGTGTGGCTATTGCTGTTTGTTTGATCAATCCCGTATAGGTATTGAATAAACCAATTGAGTGGTTTTACCTGGCAATCACTCACCCACAACCCGGATGTACACTACTGAGTTGTTTCATTTACTTAGTTTGCAAATAAAAACCATTCTAACACATCTCCGTGTTTTCGGACAAACGAGCGCATTAAATTGAAAAAACGTACCTTTACATGTGAGTTACTTTTTGTTCCCAGACACCCGTGTCGGCAGTTACAGCCGCAAATTCAGCAAAGTCTTTGGCTTTTCGTCCTAATACGCGCTCCAAATCGTTGCTCACTACCTGGTTATTTGGGTTCCCAAGCACCTCTTTAAAAAGGTATTCAAACAGCCAGATATAGTCGGCAGGAAGCCCGGCCATTTTCATGCCTTCGGTGTATTCCTTCAAGGTGATCGGCCGGAAGTTAATAGATCTGCCCGTAGCTTTTGATATTTCCTCTACAGCTTCGGCAAAACTTAGTTTCCTGGGACCGGTAACTTCGTAAGTCATACCATTGTGTTGGTCATCGGTCAAAGCGGCTGTAACCACATCCGCGATATCATCGGTATCCACGAATGGAATTTTTGTGTCCGGCATCGGCAGGGCTACATCCCCGGACAATAAGGGATCAAGAAAGAAGCTTTCGCTAAAATTCTGATTGAACCAGGATGCGCGTACCAATGTATAGTCCAAGCCTGAATTTGCAATCAGACTCTCGCAGCGTTCGGCCTCTTTTTCGCCTTTCCCGGAAAGCAAAACAGCTTTCTGAACGCCTGCCGCTTTAGCTGTCACGATGAGTTTTTCAATGGATTCGTAGGCGCCTGGAACGGCCAGGTCGGGATAAAAGACAATGTAGATCCGGTTGATACCCTCAAGCACTTCATTCCAGTTGGAGGGATCTTCCCATTCGAAGGAGGGAGAGCCATTTCTGGATCCAACTCTTACGTTTTGTTCCAATTCTTCCAGGTTCAATACGACTTTTCGGCCGGTTTTACCGGTTCCGCCGATTACCAGGTAGTTTGTATTCATAATTATTTATTTTTGTATTGATGCTCTTATTTATGTTTCGGGTGAAGCAGTTAAAAATGCTGCCAATAGCAGCATCATAAAGGATAGTACCGAAAAGGTTGTGCGGATAATATGGAGTCTGTTCCAGCGGGATTCATAACCTCTTCTCTCCCCGGTTATTTGATCTGCAGGTAACTCATTCAGTTTCAGTGAATCCAGAGCGTCATTCAGTGGTACATTCCCTAACCCTGTTAACAATACTGTACCGACGCCATAAAGCGACGTGGCTCCCAGGATGAACCAGAAAGTGTTGGTTGTATCCCGGTAAAAATAGACACTGAGAATCTGCATAATCAGGGTGCCCAGGAAGATCAGCATGAATGGCGGATTGATGATAGCCCGGTTGATTTTCTGCATCGTTTCGATATAGGTCGCGTCCTTAACAAGTTTGGTGCCGGGAATTACTGAGACCTGCCATGCAAAGAAAAGTCCGGCAGATAAGCCGGTAAGTATGATGGAGATATATAAAGCTATCTCTTTGGCGATAATTTCCATAGTTACCTCTGTTTAGAGTTCGGGTATAAAATGGAATCATCGGGAGACAATTACTTGACAGAAGCTGCCAAAGGTTTATCCGTTTAAGCCAAAAGCAGAGGATGCGGATTCCTTTCGGTATTCCAGAGGAGATTTACCGGTCCAGCGTTTAAAAGCTCTGTTGAATGCGCTCTGTTCAGAGAACCCGGTTTGAAAGGCAATTTCGCTAATCGATTCGGAGCTGTTTTTAATCAGATCGGTGCTGACAGATTCTTGAGTATCCTGCACGAGCTGCCGGTAGGTGGTTCCTTTTTCGGAAAGACGCCGGCTGAGGGTTCGCGTACTCATTCCCAGGTGTCTTCCGATATCAGCAGCAAACGGAATACCGCTGGGCAGAGCGTCTTTGATCAGGGCCCGGGTGTCATTCAGCAACTTATTTGCAGCCACCTCTGTGCCACCAGCTTTTTCTGTCAGACGATCAATCATAAACCGGTTGATACTATTGTCTGCTTTAAGGGAGCGGGTATCCAGATCTTCTGATCTGAAAATGAGACGATTGTATTTCTGACCAAACTTAACTTCACAGGAGAAATACTCTTCATATAGTGTAATGTCATCCGGAGCACGATGGGTAAAGCATACGCAGAGCGGCCGGATATCAACTCCGGTCAGTTTGTGGATCACGGTAAGGGTGGCCACAATGGAAGATTCATTGGAAATCTCAATTCCCCGTCGCGGAGCATCCCGATAGATCGTGATATTACCGGTTTCTCCATGGTCCTGAACTTTGTAGAGCTGCGTATCGGTCATCAGGATGAAGAAACGCTCACATCGCTTGAACATGTCTCTTGGTGACAGGCAGGTTTTCCAGGCCAGACCTAAAACGTCATAATCGTCCAGTACCATTTGTTGTCCCACCCGGACTGAAAAGCCGGGTTCCAGATGCCGGTCAATAATTTCATATAATTCAAAGAAGGGATCGGTAGGAGCATATTTGGACTCACTTTGAAGAATATCTGTGATCCTTAAATGCGAAACAGCTTCAGGTGGCAAGTTTTCTTTCTTTGCCTGGTCCACTACTTTTTTAAATATGCTTTTTAAAACAAAACTCATTTTCTATTAATCTGTCAGCCTCAGCCTGCTTCGATTTCCTGATGATACCCGCACCGAACAAAACAATGAATCGAAATAAAATACCAATTTTACCACCCAATCATGGTATGAATTATTTAGCTAATCTTTCCCGGAACTCTTCGGGCGACTCTTTTTGCAGTGAGGAAAAGAATCTTGAGAAGTTGGATGAATCTGTATAATTAAGCTCATAGGCAACCTCGGTAATGGTCTTGCCGGAATATAGAATCAAGCGCTTGGCTTCCAGAAAGATGCGTTCTTTGATTAACGAGGAGGCATTTTTGTTCAGATGCAGCTTGCAAATCTTATTGAGGTGGCCGGGAGAAATATGGAGCAGGTTGGCGTATTCATCAACGGTTTTAAGGTTCATGAAATGATGGTCCACGGCTTTTCGAAATTTAAAAACAACCGGGTTCAGCCGGGTATCATCCGAGGTAACCTCGTGCTGGCCGGCGTATGTTCGGTTCAGCTGAATCACCAGCTTAATCAGTTAAACTTGTGGTCAGGGCACGGGGCAATAACCTAAACTCATTTGCCAAAGGAAGGATATCACAATAGATAGGATAATAACTACAAATACTGTCTGCTTAATTGGCAAGGTCCTTCTTCTGTTTCCATCCAAAATGCTTTCTTAAAAATGGTATATACTGTGTGGGATTTAGCTCATCAACGGTTGGCAAATGACATTCATTTCTGCTTAGAAATAACAAACTTTTAACATCTAGCTTCCGTTGAAAGGTAAGCGAGATAAATCTCGCCCTACATATAAAACCAAAGAATCAAAGAAATCTGTTCAATCAACAAAATCTGTGGTCCTATTTCTTAACCAGATACTGCAGGCTGAACAGGTGATCTTTATCAGTCCATACTTTCTCCACACGAAACCAATCGCTCACCAACTCTTCAAATTCTTTCTGTGAATACTTATAAGAGTTTTCAGTATGGATGGACTCTCCTTTTTCCAGTACAACTCCTTCACCGTTCAGGCATACCTGCTGATCTTTTTGGCTCACCAGGTGCATCTCAATCCGACCTTTCTCTTTATTATAGTGGGCCTTATGCTGGAACTGATCAATTTTAAAATCAGCAGCCAGTTCCCGGTTCAGCCGCACCAGCATATTCTTGTTAAAGACTGCGGTTACCCCTTTGGAATCGTTATAGGCATTCTCGAGGATCTCTATATCTTTTTTTAGGTCAACCCCGATCAGCAGGCCTCCTCCCACCACCATAAAACGCGCGATAGAGCTTAGAAACTCCTGCGCACGTTCCGGTCGGAAATTACCAATCGTCGAACCGGGATAAAAAACCACATAATACTCGAACGGCACCTCAATTTCGGGGAGGTCAAAGGGCTTGGTGTAATCGGCACAGATGGGTTTTATGAGCAGGCCGGGATACTCCTTTCTAAGATTTTCAACTACTTTTTCCAGGTATTCTTTCGATATATCCACCGGAATGTAAGCCGAAATATCCGGGATGTGATCCAAAAGCATGCGGGTTTTTTTGCTACTTCCGCTGCCCAGTTCAATGATCACGGACTTTCGTCCGATTCGGCCGGCTATTTCATCGATATTATCTTTCAGTATCTTTTTTTCCGTTCGGGAGGGGTAATACTCGTCCAGCCTGGTGATCTCCTCGAACAGCTCCGATCCCCTTTCATCGTAAAAGTACTTACTGGGAAGCATCTTTTGGGGCTGCTGCAACCCCTCAACTACTTCATCAAGCATCTGCTGCTGTGAAAGACTAAGATCAGCACTCATAAAAAATAATTAAAGAGTTCGGGCCTCGGGCCAGCCGGATGCCGTTGAATTGCCAGCGGGCATCGGGATAGAAAAAATTACGATACGTTTTTCGGATATGTGTCTGGGACGTTGCACACGAGCCGCCTCTTAAGATGTACTGGCTGCACATAAACTTACCGTTATATTCGCCCAGGGCTCCGGGGAGAGGTTCATACCCTGGGTAGGCATCATAGGCACTTTTAGTCCACTCCCAGACGTCACCGTACATCTGTTTTAAGCCTTCTTTATGTTTCCGAAGGGGACGCGGATGGAAGTTTCCTTCTTCCACAAAATTTCCTTTACAGGGCAGGCCGCCGGCAGCAGCTTCCCATTCGGCTTCGGTTGGGAGCCGGGCATCAGCCCATCGCGCAAAGGCGTCAGCCTCGTAGTAACTAACATGTGCCACAGGCTCACTGGGATCTACTTCCCGCAATCCCGAAAGGGTAAAATATTGCCACGCTCCTTCTTTTTTCAGCCAGTACAGCGGGCAGTTCCATCCCCGTTTATTCACCGTGGCCCAGCCGTCGTCCAGCCAGAACTCCGAACGCTCGTAGCCACCATCTTCCATAAACTTCAGGTACTCTCCATTTGTAATCAGACGATCGCCCAGCTCAAAGGATTCCAGCAATTTACGATGCCGCGGATGCTCGTTGTCGTAGGTGAATTCATTGCCCTCATTACCTATCTCGTAAATGCCTTCCTCGAAAGAAACCCAGTTTAATTCCGGCACCGGCTTGCTTTTCGTCAGTTCAAGCTCTTTATATTTCGGGAAAAGCGGATTCTGACCGAAAATGTATTTGAAATCGGTAATCATCAGCTCCTGGTGTTGCTGCTCGTGATTGTTACCGATTTCAATGACAGGCCCGAATTCTTCGAGCTGTTTTTTAGTGGCATTTTCAAGAAACTTCAGCACCTCTTTATTCACGTACTCCCGGTACTCAAATACTTCTTTTACCGTGGGACGGGTCAGCAATCCCCTTTTCGAACGGGTATGAGGCTCTCCTGTCTGAAGGTAATAGGAGTTGAAAATATAGGAATACTGCGGATGGAGAGATTCATAATCATCATAGACTTTGTCCAGCAGAAAGGTTTCGAAAAACCAACTTACGTGGGCCAGGTGCCACTTGGTGGGACTCGTGTTCTCCATAGTCTGAACCACAAAGTCTTCGACTTCCAGCGGCTCGGCAAGCTGCTCGCTAAAGTTTCTAATATCTTTGAATCGTTCAATGAGGTGCTCTCGTTCTAATCTCTTGCTCTTCTCTAACAGGACGGACGCTTGAGTAGCTGTTGAAGTAGCCATAAGCATTATGAATATTATATTGAGGTTAACATGTTGATTGTTTTACAAAACGACCTGCCAGCGACAGTGCCCTATTCCTTGGCTCCGGCCTGCTCATATTCAGAAATCCGTGGTATGCCGGTATCGAGTGTACATCAACCGGGATTCCGGAAATCGAAAGTCGATCTCCATACTCCAGACCTTCTCTTTTCAAAGGATCAAAATCGGCGGTAATCAGCAGGGTCGGAGGCAGACCGGTAACATCGGATGCAAGGAGCGGAGATAAACGTTCATCCCGCCAATCGGCCGGATCAGGCGCATAAGTCTCCCGGATCCACACCAGATATTTTACCAGGAATAGCTGGTCTATTTCCATAAAATCAATTTCAATATTATGCCAGTTAGCCGGATTTGTTGCCGGATAAAATAAAAGCTGCCCCTTAAGGTTCGGCCCGCTACTCTCCCTTGCTTTCAGAGCCGCCACAACAGCCAATCCGCCGCCGGCACTATCTCCCGCAACAAATATCCGGGATGGATCCCCGCCAAATTGATCAGCGTGCTCAGTAACCCAGGTCAGTGCATCGCAGGCATCAAGTGCGGCAGCGGGAAACTGAAACTCGGGCGCAAGACGATAAGCTACAGACACCACAACAGCCTCCGAAAGATCAGCCAGTTCCGAACAAATTTCATCGAAATCATTTAGTGTTCCCAGCATCCAGCCTCCGCCGTGATAGTAAATAATAATAGGCAGTGTTTCATTGGTAACCGGCCGATAAGTTCGGATCAGGAGCTCCCTGTCCGGGAAAGAGATAATATCATTACTAACAGAGGCCCTCGTTTCTTTTGTTGTATTTTTTGTGGTTTCAAATGGACAGGAGCAGTTTTGGTATTGCGAAATTCGTTTTGCCAGAGCCCGCACATGAAGAGGATTTATCTTGCTTATGGTATGCGCCCAGCGTGCCAAAAACCAAAACACAATCCTAATTGCGGTCTGATGGGACTTTTTAAGTTCTGTATAAGAGACCATGTGATGATGGATATTCAAGAGCAGGAATGTAGGATAACCCTTCATGCCTGCATCAGTTGAAAACAGTTTCTAAACGGCAACGGCATTTTGGCGTTCCAGCCCCGCAATCCCGTCTTCATAGACGCCGGTGATAACCTCTTTTATTTCGGTCTCCATCTCTTCAGCTACACTGAAATTTAATCTCCACTCCACTTCGGTTTTTCCTTCTCCGAGATCCCGCACCTGTATGGTACCCAGCACGCCCTCTATGGGCATGGGTGGTTCCGGAATCGAGTATTGAAAAATTTTGTAATCATGATCGATGGTTTCGATAAACTCGTCGAATGAATCGACGGCCATGGTGCAGGTTCGGGTAGCCCCTACACCGGCGCCACGCAACTCGGCATTCACGATAAAGGAGGACCAGTTTTTAATTTCGGTGGGATTGGCAACCGATTCCCAGACTTTATCAGCCGGTGCATTGATTTTTTTTGTTACTTTCAAGGATGTTCGTTTCATTGGAAATAGATTATGGGAAACAGATTGTGTTAATAGTTATGTTGAGCCAATGTATCCAGGTACCAAAAACTGAAAAAATTTATGTGATGAAGTGGAATAATCTGTGATGATCTGGAAACCGGGAGCCCGTTCCAACAAAGCAGGGTATGAACGGGAGCTATACGTTTTTTATCGATCTTCCACTGTAAATTTATCTGCCCGTTCATAACAACAGAATACCCCAATTGGCGAATCTCCTCCTTTCTGTAACAAAAGGGACCAGCAGTTTTCAAACTTTTCTCCCAATCTTATTTTCACTTTACCCTTGGTTTAAGTGAAATCGAACCTATAAACGAGGAATTTGAACATGTCGCTGTTCAGCAACTTTACAAAAACGGAAAATTCGCCCTCCGCGAAGTTCCCGTTCACTTCGCGTTTCCAGGAGGTTTTCGGATCCAAAATGCACTATGTAGATGAAGGTGAGACCGGCTCGAAACATACCTTCCTGTTACTGCATGGCAATCCGACCTACAGTTACCTTTGGCGCAATATTATTCCGTATCTTTCCGATTATGGCCGGGTAATCGCGCCTGACCTGATCGGTATGGGAAAGTCGGACAATCCGGATATCGACTACACCTTCCGGGACCATATCGAGTATATGGACGAATTCATTGCCAAATTGAAGCTGGATAAAATCATTTTGGTGATACAGGATTGGGGGTCGGGCATCGGGTTTCACTATGCCAATAGATTCAGAGATCAGGTAAGCGGAATCGTATTTTTTGAAGCCATTATCCGGCCGATAACCTGGAGCGATGCCAACCTGATCGAACGATTCATTTTCAAACGCTTTCGTCACCCGCAGAAAGGATACAAAATGATCGTAAAAAACAATTTCTTCGTCGAACGATTTCTGCCGATGATGGCCGGCCGTAAGCTGACAAAGGAAGAGATGGATTGGTATCGGGCGCCTTATATCAATGAAAAAGACAGAAAACCGCTTCGTGTGTGGCCAACCCAGATACCCATTAACGGCGATCCCAAGTTCAGTACCAGGGTCATTCAATCGTATTACGAATATCTCCCGAACTCCGAACTCCCGAAGTTAATGTTCCACGGAAGACCCGGGATGATCATCAAGAAAAAAGAAGCCAAAGGCATCATAAATACCTGGAAAAATCTTGAAGATATCTACCTGGGAAAGGGCAAACATTACATCCAGGAGCAGTATCCCAGTGAGATCGGCACAGGAATTGCCGAGTGGTACGAACGGAACTTTTAAATAACCGGCGTCCTCAATCAAGTTCATATATACTCCTAAACTGCATTTAATTGTTCTACAATCTCCTTTCCCTTGTTTCGGGAAACTGGTATCTCTATTTCAACCTTTTCCGGCTTCAATTTATAACCTCTTGAATTCCCCGAAACCTTATACTCTCTCTTCAGGTTGATGAGATACGAGCGGTGGCAACGCACGATAAAGGGACTTATAATTTGATTTTCGAGGTGTTTGATGACAATACGCAGCAGCTTGCTTTTCACCGTCTCCTTGTCCAGCCAAACGACTTTCGAATAGTTCCCCTCTGCCTCTACATAAATTAAATCAGCCGGATCGAGGGTAAGATACTCATTGATTTCAGACTTAAACGTTATGGAGTTGTTGGCCTCTTCATGTTGATGCACCAAAGCCTGTTCCCCGACCTTATTCTTCTTGATTTGCTTCATTAATTTTTTAAACCGCGGATGTTCCCACAGTAGCTCAAAGACTGGTAACACATTCATGGAAAAAATGCCGTATCGTTCTTCAAAGGCTTTCTCCAGGTGATCGAGTGCTTTTTCTTGTGCTCCCATCATCGTATAAATAGCGGCAAAATCCATATTTAAAGAGATGTCGGGTTCCTTCTTCTCCCGTTCTTTCAACAATTCTATATACTTTCGTGCCTGCTCTTTATTTCCCATTCGGGCATAGGCAATGCCTAATCCAGTGATTCCTTTCAGGCGGTGATTACTAAGGCTTTTTAATTTTTTCCAGACCTTCAGGGACTCTTCGAAATCTCCTTCATCTCCCAAAATCCATCCCTTAAGTTCCAGCGCACTTTTATGATTCGGATTTTGCTCGAGCACCTTGTTAAACTCCCGGAATGCTTCCTCCCTGTTTCCGGCATAGTAATGGGCTTCCCCCAGGTAGGTATGGATAGAAAGTGAAAGAGGGTCAAGCCGGAGGGCTATCTTAATTTCATTGATAGCCTCATTGTGCTTCCCGATGGCTGAAAGATACCAGCTGTAGGTATGGTGCGCTTCGGCAGACCCGGGATTAAGCTGTAGCGCTTTTCGGAATGATAACCCCGCCTTGTTCCAGTCCAGTTCATAGAAAAACTCAACCAGCGCCAGCGCTATATGAGATTCGGCCAGTTTATTGTCTATATCCAGGGCTTTGAGAGCGAATTTTCTGGCCCTGGGATACGCTTTGGGGGCCGGCATCTGTCCATAAGCCCCGAGGTAGGCATAACAGCTTGCCAGGTTAGAGTACGCCAGTCCGAAACCTGGTTCCAGTGCTATACTTTCCTCAAAAAGGGCAATCGCTTTCCTGGTTTCATTGACCGAGCGGTTAATCCAGTGATACTTGCCTTTCAGGTATACATTATAGGCTTCGATATTTTGCGTGGGAGCGGACTTGTTTCTTTTGCTATCTCCGGCTTTAAAGTTCGCCCTCAGCTGCTCGGCAATTCGGCTAGCAATTTCATGCTGCAGCTCAAACAAATCACCAAACGGTCGGTTAAATACGTCCGACCAAACCTGGTATCCGTCAGCCGTATTCACAAGCCGGGCCGATACTCTGATTCTGTTTCCTGAGCTTTTTACGCTGCCCTCAAGTACGGATGCTACTCCCAGTTTTTGACCTATTTTTCTCACGTCTTCATGTTTATCCTTGTAGGCAAAAGAAGAAGTCCGCGAGATTACCTTTAACTGATTGATGTGTGACAAGGCATCTATAATTTCATCGGTCAGGCCGTCACTTAAATATTCATGGTCTTCGTTTCCACTGAGGTTGGCAAAGGGCAATACCGCTACACTATTAAAATAGGGAGAGCGCCGGGTGCGTATTTCATCCTGCCGCGGAATGGACAACCCTTCATTTCCCAGTGCAAAAACTTTGACAGGCAGTTCCACATTTTTAAACTCGAAATCTCCCAGAAATACCGGGGTGAAGGAGCCATGATTTTTGATATCGTCATATACCTTTTCTGAAAACAAGACGCTGCCGGCAACCGAGAGAGTCTGTAAGCGGGCCGCAATGTTTACCCCGTCTCCCACGATCTCTTTTCCGCTGTAAACCACATCTCCTGAATGAACACCGATTTTCAGTGAATAATCCCGGCGACTCACAATCGTTTGCTGGATTTCTTTAGCGGCTTTAAGCGCTCCCACCGTGCTGGAAAAAGTACAAAGTGCGCCGTTTCCATAATGATGAATGATACGACCCCTGGCTTTTGAAACGACCTGCTTTATAAGATCTTTTGCAGACTGACGAATCTCCCGAGCTCTGGGCTCGTCGTTTTGCATAAGCCCGGCATAATCCACCAGGTCGGCAAACATAATGGCCGAGAGCTCCCGATATTCTTGGTTAATTTTTTCTCCTTTTCCTTTTTCTGAACTCACCGTGTAAGAATGTTAAATAAAATTATCAATCCATAAATAACATACGGTTTTCAATGTTATTTTGGGTGTCCGTTCATAACAAACGGATATTCAATATAGCGAAACTTCTCCCTTCTGTAACAAAAACCTCCCGCCTGTTTCAAACTTTTTCTGCATTCTAAACCCACTTCTATATTTGGAAAAAATAATTTCAATCCTTTAAAAGAAGAAACTATCATGCATACCATAACCGTATCCAAAACCATAAATATACCTAAAGAAAAAGCTTGGGAAACAATTAGTGATTTTCAGGCAATCTATAAATTTCATCCTGATGTAGAAAGTTCTCCGATTCAAAATAATATCAAAAGAGGACTCGGCGCCGAGCGAATATGCACCTTCTATGACGGTGGCAGTATAGGCGAGAAGGTTACCAATTTCGAAGAAGGCGAATCATTGACTTTTGATATTGTGGATACCGGCCCTTTACCCCTGAAGAAAGCTACAGCATTCATTTCGGTTCGGTCGGTATCTAAACATAAATCTGCCATTGACTGGCGGATGGATTTTGATCCTAAATTCGGTCCGTTAGGCTGGTTGATGGCTAAACTTGTATTGAAATCCAAACTAAAACAGGTACTCACAAGTATTATCAAGGGTGTAGAAGATCATGTAACGACCGGAAAGATTGTAGGTCCCAAAGGCGAATTGCAGTCTGCAAACGCTGCAGTACTTTTTAACTCATCAAACTAAAAAATACCACTAAAATGAAATATCTAGTCTTAATTATCTTCGCTGCTTTAACTGCAATACCTGCAAATGCACAAAAAAAATCCATACCCGCTGATGAATATGTGTTGATAGATCTCGTGGTTCTCAATGAGGGATATAGCCAGAAAGATCGCGATGCATATAACGAAGAAATACAGGTTTTTGCTAAAGACTACGGTGCTGACCTCAGGCAATCGTATAAAGTCGCGCAAAAGCTTGCTGGGGCTGGTCCGAATGGAGTGACCGAATTCAACCTTTGGAGTCTAAAAAGCCCGGATGCTTTGGCCGGTTTAAGTGCTGATGAAAACTATAAAGCCATTGTCCCAAAACGAGATAAAATCCATAACATGGATAAGCTTACTTTATTCCTGGCCAGGCCTAAACCAGGTTACAATTCTTTCAAGCCTAAAGCCGGTAAGTTTTATTTGCTTGACTATGTGATAATGACTGAAGGTAATGGACTGCTTCAGCGGACTATTTACACTAAGCAAATTGAAACTATTGCGGCGAAATTCGGGGTTCAAAAAATCGCCTCATTTGATGTTCTCCAGCATCTTGGAGGGCTTATACCTGGCGTTCTCGAAGTAAATGTTTGGGAAATGGACAGCCCAGAATCTATGCAGGCACTGGGCAACGACCCGGTATATCAAAAGATTATTCCATTTCGTGACCAAATCCATGACATGCAAAAATTGACATTATACATGGCTCAGGCAAAATAGATTATTTATCAACTTTTATAAGCTTGCACATAACGTGCAGACTTTTCATTAAACAAGATATTGAGACAAAACATGAAACGATTAGAAAATAAAGTAGCTGTAATAACCGGAGGCAACAGCGGTTTGGGCTTTGCAATGGCTAAAGCATTTAAAGCAGAAGGAGCAAAGCTGGTTATCACCGGCCGAGACCAGGAAAAGCTTGACATGGCTGCTAAAGAACTCGGTGATGAAGTGTTAGCCTTACAAATTGAAGTATCCAGGCTGGATGACCTGGACCGTCTCGTTCGGCTAACCGAGAAAAAGTTTGGCAGCATTGACATCTTAATAGCTAATGCCGGCGGGGCCGTCATTACTCCTTTTGACCAGGTTTCCGAGACCTATTTCGATATGGAAGTAGGCAGAAATTTCAAGGGCACCTTCTTTACCGTTCAAAAAGCGCTGCCTTTATTAAAAGAAGGCAGTTCCATCATCCTTACCTCCTCCATTGCAAATACAAAAGGCATGCCCGGTCTTTCGATATACGGGTCCGCGAAAGCGGCGGTAAGAAGTCTGAGCAGGATGCTGGCCGCCGAGCTTGCCCCAAAAGGAATACGGGTCAATACCCTGACTCCAGGAACATTTCTGACACCGGGCGTAGAGCGTCTGGGGCTGCCGGAAGAACAACTGGAACAGGTTAAAGAAGAATTTAAAAGGATGATTCCAATGGGCCGAACCGGCGATCCTGATGAGCTCGCTCGGGCTGCCCTTTTTCTGGCGTCTTCAGATTCCACTTTTATGACCGGATCGGAACTTGTAGTGGATGGCGGAGCCACGCAGGTATAATTGTTATTGGCTTTGAAGAACCCGTCTGACCATAATTCAGTGGTCGGACGGGAAAGTATTGTAAAATCCCTGTTTAAAATTTATGTACCTCTTTGGTCCCAAAAATTCCATAAACACTAATTCTATATTGCACGGAGGCCTGATCTCTTCTGTGCTGTTTTTTTAACAAACAAAAAGTAGCCGATGTGAAAAGACATTACCACCAACTTGAAAAACCATGCCTGCGGGTTCGTGTCCTCTGGGGAGGTCATATTCTGGCTGAAACCTGTGATGTGATTTCTCTAAAAGAAGTAGGCAAAAAAGTTTATGACCCTGTGTTTTATGTCTCCAAAGAAGATATACGCATGGATCTACTCACCCCTTCATCAACACGTACAAAATGTCCAATCAAAGGCGAAGCTTCGTACTGGAACTTAACGGCAAAAGATAAAACTGTTAAGGATATAGCCTGGAGTTACGAACAGCCAATTGAGTATTCCAAACCAATTCAAGGGCGATTGGCTTTTGATACGAATCGTGTAATAATAGAACTAATTCCATTTTGACAAAGATGTAGTGCCAAATCTACTTTTCTCTGTAAAAATAAATCTTCTTGTTCTTCGAATCCTTGCCACTATAGATTTTAACTCCACGATCCTGGTTGTATGGTGAAGAAGAGATTGAAGATTACTTCGGTTGTTAATTTTTAAAATTAGAGTCCAGGAATGTTACCAACAATTCTTTACACGTAGTCGGGTTAGCCTAATATCTGCTTATCCTGTCCTATCAAATTCTGTTCTGCCTTCAACCCGGTAGATGGATTGCATTGAACTAGGGTTTCTTTTCTTAATCCTTTTTGCACATCTCTTTAACTATTCTAGACTACTTTTTATGAAAAGACTCAATTGTAATCCTAAATGAACCTATTGATGTAATCTTCTCTCTTTATCCTAATATAGTGAAGTGTGATTTAGCTCTCATAATTGAAACCATCAGGATTTAAGGATCATTTTCTCTATATGACTCAGGTGCAAATTGTTTCCTCAATCTTTCCCGGAACTCTACCGGTGATTCTTGCTGCAGTGAGGAAAAGAATCTTGAGAAGTTGGATGAATCCAAATAATTAAGCTCATAGGCAATCTCGGTAATGGTCTTGCCGGAGTAAAGAATCAAGCGCTTGGCTTCCAGCAAGAGGCGTTCTTTGATTAACGAGGAGGCATTTTTATTCAGATGTTGCTTGCAAATCTTATTGAGTGTCCGGGGGATATATGGAGCAGGGTGGCGTATTCATCAACGGTTTTGAGGTTCATGAAATGATGGTCCACGGCTTTTCGAAATTTAAAAACAACCGGGTTCAGCCGGGTATCCCCCGAAACAGCGCCATGCTGCTTCATTGCTCGAGCTTGAATAATGCTTTCCAAACAGCTATAAGAAATTTCTTGTAGAGATTTTTTCGTTTATTATATTCTTGTTCATATAATAGTGTAAAGCGTCAGAGTGAATCGCCATACAAATCAAGTATTTACTTAAAAATTAAAAGATTGTTTTTCAAAACTGTGCTTATTTTTCACAGAATGCATCCATATTGCTCTGTCAGTAAATTGATTTTAACCTAATTTATTATAGTCAGGCATTTATGAAAAATGTTATATGATACTTAAATCTTTTCACTACACTCTCATATCAATTGATACTTCTACATTACACTTTTAAGTTTTATTGTCGAAATTAAGGATGACAAACTCTGGCTAACGATAGTTTATCAATGCGGGGTCGGCCCGGATAGATGTCCTATCTGACACATATCAAAATTGAATAGAGTGAACAGCTCATTTGTGAATCTGTATCTTGTATATTCAGCTTTGCCAGAAGTATCTGAGGAGGGTTATCTACTCCACCCTCGAGAAAGCAGACTTTAGAGTACCTTATTGATTAACAATAATATCCGTTGCCTTATTAGATTGAGCTAAACATTTTTTTCTTTATATCATCAGTATAGCTCATGTACGATCATTTTTCCGTAGAACTGAATGTTTCTTCAAAAAAAGACTTCATTCGCTCCCAACTCATACTGTCCGCTTTGGCATCGTACGCAAGGGGAAGATCAAATTTAGCCCCGTTTGAATCAGCAGCCGGATTAGTAAAGGAGTGCTTAACACCTTCATATGAGATATACTCAAAATCTACTTCTGCTTCATTCATTGCGGTTTTAAGAGCCTCTACCTGCTCCTCAGGAATAAAGGGATCATCACCACCATTCATGACTAAAATCCGGGCTTGAGTCGTTCCTTTTACAGGCATTACGGGCAGCTCTACGCCACCATGAAAAGCTGCAACGGCATCCAGTCCTTCAACGCCTGAATTGGCCATGGAATTAACGATACTTCCGCCAAAACAGTATCCAATAGCACCCATGTGTTCAGAATTAACTTTGGGATGACTTTGAAGTACTTCCATCGCTTTTAAAAACCTTTCTTTTGCCATATCAAAATTGGTCATCACTTCGGAGGCAAAAGATCCGGCATCATCAGGGTGTTCGGCCAGTTTACCTTCTCCGTACATGTCTACAGCTAAAGCCACATAACCCAGCTTTGCCAGTTCCCGGGCACTGTTTCGCGCATGTTCATTGTGTCCCCACCATTCATGTACAACCAGGATGCCCGGCCCCTGTTCTATGTCAGGATCGTAAGCAAGGTACCCGTTCATGTTTACATTGTCCGTTGAATAACTAATTTCTTCGCCGATTACAAGTGGATCTTCAGCCGATTGTTCTGATTCTTCTGATTTAATGCAAGAACCCATCAATCCTGTTGCCATGACGATCAGTAGCAGCTTTTTCATAATTCAGTATTGTTAAATTGATTTCAGTTGTATATCACTTAAAAATAATGAATAAGATATAAACTATTTCTAACTTTTGGTTTAAATAACTTACTCATGTACTATGACCAATGTTGGAAATTTCGATTCATATCAGGCTTTATATCTACAGAGTGTGATCAGGGCACAATTTCATACCTGTTAATTGTGTTGTGTAATTGCAAATTCTTTATGGCAGAACTTGTGAACCGGAAACTTTGTGCAAGACATTGTTTATACTTTATGGAAAAGTTCAAGTAATCTTGTCGTAAACTCAGTTATCTATCCAAAAATTTATTGTTTGTTAATCTTGCTTTATGGGCCAAGTGGTTTAGCCACTCTCTCCCGGAACTCTCCCGGGGATTCCTGCTGCATTGAAGAGAAGAATCGCGAGAAGTTGGATGAATCTGCAAATTTAAGACCATAGGCTATCTCGGTAATGGTTTTACCGGAATAAAGAATCAGGCGTTTCGCTTCCAGCACAATACGTTCTTTGATTAATGAAGATGCCGTTTTGTTCAGATACTGCCTGCAAATTTTATTGAGGTGTCCGGGTGAAATATGAAGCAACCCCGCATATTCATCCACGGTTTTGAGATCCTTATAATGAGTATCCACAGCTTTTTGGAATTTAAACAAAATGGGGTTCAGCCGGGTGTCACCCGAAACGGTTTGATGTTGGCTTGCATACTCCCGGTTTAACTGAATCATCAATTGGTAGAGTATGGAGCGAATAAGATGCGGACTGTCATTTTGAAGATGCTCAAATTCGGCTTCTACCTCTCTTAACATACTCAAAGATCGGTTAAAGAGCTCAGGAGCGATTCGCAGCGCCGGATAATTTACCGGCTGATTAAAAAAGGGAAAACGGTACAAAAAAAGCGGATCTGTAAAAAAAGTTTCAATGAAATGGGGCTCGAAAAATAGTGTAAATCCTGTTACCTGTTCGGTGCTTAGCCATTGGCGCACCTGTCCCGGCGACGTAAAAAATACCTGCCGCTGTTGAATTGTCAGCGAATAGTCGTCAAGCTTAAACGTACCGGCTCCCCCGCTGATAAATGTTACATCGTAAAACCCCAGCGTGTGAGATTTCGGCGACCGAATCATATGCTCCAGAGATTCGATACGACCGATATCAATCAGTATTTTTGTATCATACTTCTCCCGGTAAAATTCAAAATGGCGAACATCTTTACCGGGCGATTTGGACGTCATGGTTCAATTTATTCGTTCTTGTTCTTCCCTGGCACTATCCCTGTTACGGGCACCTTTAATCTTTTGATTACCAAACGATACAGTATAGGTCAGTTTGAAGGTTCGCTGACTAAAATCAAAAGTTCTGTTAGCGAAAAATTCTTCACCGGCCAGGTCGGTAATACCTGTTCTTTTCAAGGAATTTAATATATCTGTTATATTAAAGCTTAACCTGGAATTATTTGAGAACTGTTTCCGGATACCCGCATTGAGCGACCCGAGCGGATCAAATGTAACGTTGCCCACCTGCGAACGGGTCTGATAGAATCCTGAAATTTCTGCTGAAAGATTTCCCCCAAGTGTGAAAGATTGGCTCCCGTTTAAAGCGAGGTTATTATTACGGAATGTCAGGATCTCAGAATTGTCCCGCAGGTTGGATTCCCGCCAGGTATAGGTTGCCGAATAGCGCATTCTCCACCAATCTGTAACACGAAGGGGAAAGGCTATCGAAGCAGTAAAAAGTTGCTGATCCCGTAAATTATCCGGAACAATAAGCTGTGTGTTTTCGTCCGGATTAAACTGGTTTTGAAAGCGGACGATAGAACTGTCTTCCCGGCTGTACTGTACGGTAATGTTAAAATCCTTAAACCGGTACCCGGCCTGAACGGAGTGGGCCACTGCAGGCTGCAGAGCTGCGTTGCCGCCAAACGAAGTGCTGGGGTCCAGGAAAATCACGAAAGGTGCCATGTCACTGAATGCAGGGCGGTTGATTCGCTTGACGTAAGAGAAGTTCAGGCTGTTTTGTTGATTGATGTCGTGTGTTAAAAAAACACTTGGAAACAATCTGCCGATGTTTCTGTCCACCACGGTGCCGCCGTTGGTTGAGATTAATTCCGTGTTGCTCTGCTCGAACCGTAGTCCGGCCTTCACAGCGGTGTTTTCATTGAGCTGATAGTCAAGCTGGGAATAGGCCGCAAAGATTTGCTCTTCCAGGTCACTTTGGGAGGTAAGCCCCGGCAGCGGGTCCCCGTTTTCTTCAACCAGAACGTCATTCTCAAACCGGGATTGGCTAATTTTGAATCCTGAACTTAATGTAAGGGCATCCCCGAGCGGACGGGTATAGTCTGCCTTGCCCACTGCAATATCGAATGGTGTATCTTTTTGACTGAAGACCCGCTCTTCTCTCAACGTGTTATTGGCGTCGTCAAAAAAAGTCAGATTGAATGAAACCGGGTTGCTGTTATCATAGACCAGGTAGTCAAGATCCAGATTCAGTGAGCCGCCATCACCGAACCTGTGCGAAAGATTCAGGTTCGTGCGCAGGTGATTCCAGTCGTTGTCTTCATTGTTCAGAGAAGTCAGCAGTGTATCAGGTATACCGGAGAAGCGCCTCCTCGAGTCATTTACAGCATCCATATCCCACCGGTTTGCGTATCCCGACAGAAGCATGCCAAGGATGGTGTTCTCTCCAAGGTTGTAATCAAGACTTATTCGTCCATTGTGATTGTTTTGGGTCGGGGCACGGTCGCTGGTAAGAAACAGTTCGCTGAGGTCAGTTGCAGAACCCGTCCGCCGGAAAAAGGTGGTAAACTGATCCTGGCCGCTCCGCAGGTAGGAATAGCTTCCTGAAATATTGATTTTTGATGCCCGGTAATTCAGGTTAAGGCTCACATTTCCCGTTTCCCCCCTGCCGTATCCCGTACTGACGGCCGTGGTGCCGTTAAATCCGTTGGCGGGTGGTTGCTTGAGTTCAATGTTGATAAATCCTGCGTTGCCTTCCGCATCGAGACTGGCGGGTGGTGTCGTAATCAGTTCGATGTTTCGGATATTGCCGGCATCGAGTCCGGACAGGTAGTTTAACAGGGCATCAGCAGGCATGTATTGTTCTTTGCCGTTGATCATCACATTAACCCCTTCTTTACCCAGCATGGTGATCGTGTTGTTTTGCCGGTTAATAATGATACCGGGCGCACGTTCAAGAATTTCCAGTGTCGTTGCTCCTGCGGTGCTTACCCGGTCTTCAATGTTCAGGACAGTCCGGTCAATTTCTCTGACCATGTAAGGGCGATCTGCCGTTACCTGTATGCTTTCCAGCTCCAGGTTACCGGTTTGCAGTACGAGTGTTCCAAAGTCTTGTTGTGGATTGGATTCGGATAACTGAAAAGGGCCTGAGTAAAAGGTAGTGAAGCCAACCATTGATACACGAAGTATATAACTTCCGGGACGGTCAATATCCAGCTCAAAATCCCCATCCAAATTTGCAACTTCTCCCTCAACCAGTGTGCTGTCGGAAGACGATAACAGGACTGCCGTTGCCAGGGAAAGGGGTTCATCCTCTGCATCGGTTACGGTGCCCCGGACAGTAAATTGAGCATTAGACTCGGCTGGAACAATATTTAGTAGTAGGGTCAATACGATAATCAGGTATTTCATGATAACAGAAATGGTATAAAATGTTGAGTTTCTTTTTTCCAACTTATAGCAAACCGGTGATTTTCAACATGTTATAATGATGCCGTCTTCGGTCATTTTCGGTGATTTAGAATAAAGCACATTAAAATTTTTATAAAAAGCTTGCTGATAAATAAATTGGGTACAGGTTGGCATAATCCATTTTAGATGGATTATTTTTTAGCAATGAAATGCAAGTCTATTTTAGATGTCTTGTTTTTTCCAGATAACTTTCAAACTGCGAGCAAAAACGCATTTAAATGCTTTTTATATATTTTTAAGAGCCTTGTTCTGTCTTACAAATACTTGATACAACTAACTTTATTCTGTAAAGAATCAATACTTGTCAGAATGTAATACCCGTCACATCTTCAAATTTGGCCATTAAACCCCACCCGCCAAAGGTTTCAGTTACAACAAATATCAGTTCATTATCCCCTTCCTTCAGATCCAGGAATACTGCGTCATGATATCCGATCATACCCTGGAATAGCGGGTCGCGTGCCCGGAATCCGCTTTCTCCTGTAAAAATTGGTTTGCCATTTAACAAAATCACAACATTATCACTATACCCAAATTGAAGTTTCTTTACCTGGTCGGAATCTGAGGTTATAGTGGCGTTTGCATAGGTACCTATTGCAGACTGACCAGCATCAAAATCACCATCATCAGGCATATTGCGAAAATCCTCTTCCGGGAGATAACGGGATAAGTTCACTAGTCCATTAGATTCGCTTTTTATCTCAGACCAATCTGAGTTTCCTGTGGAGGGGGGCTCTGTCAGGTTCACATCAACTGCGCGAAAGGCTTTGGAAAGATTCCAATTTGTTATGACGCCTTCGTCCGGGCGAGGCTCACTCATAATCTCCGCAGGGGTGTCTTTCTGTGAATAACGAAAATTTGAGAAATAAGACCCAAATAGTGCCCACAGCCCCAGACTACCACTTTCATCTTCTCTCCTGAGGCGGGTTTCCAGTACTGGGTCATTAGATTGGCCTGCAAATATGCTGACATGGTCTCCACTAAATTCAATTCGAAGTGGGATCCACTCGTTTCTGTCAAATGCTGTCATTCCCCAACCGTCTCCGGGTCCATAGAGCTGCCATGCAGCTATATTGTTGAAGACGGGGGTATACTGAATAGCGTCTGGTGAACCGCTTTTGTGCAGGCGGATGTACATCTCTTCATATTCGGTTGGGGATTGCGTTCTGAAAAGAATCCCTGCAAATGCCCTTGGGAAGGGTGTTGTCACATCCACTTCTACCACTCCATCGGAAAAGTCGGCTTTATCAAAAAAAGCTTTCCCTTCCAGGTAGAGGCTCTTTCGCCCCTTATAATCTTCCACCCGGCTTTCAACGGCGTGACTAAAGTCCCAGCCCGAATCCTCAAATGAAACCTGGTTTACTTGACTGAATCCATTAGTGACACAAAAAGTTGTAATAGTTAAAATGGAGGCGAGGCATGAGCAGAAAAATCGAAGATTCATCATACAATATTTTTTTTAATCTAATTTGTTGTAGAAGCAGTTGCTTACTGCCGATAATTGAATCTTAACCTATTTTTATTTGGGATCAGAGTGAAGGAAAATGATACAGGAAGGAAATAGATGTTATAAACCGGTACATCATGGAAAAAATCCTACAACTGCTGGCCGAGCCTGTTTTGAAGATTTTTACGGTAATTGCGGCTGAGCTTCAGTTCCGTGCCATCCATTAATATTATGTTATAGTCCCCGTGCGAGTGATGATGAAGTGAGTTAATGGCATCTATATGAACGATAGCAGAGCGATGGATGCGGATGAAAAAACGGGGATCGAGTTGTTTTTCCAGCTCACCCAGAAGAATTCGTTTAAGATATTTTTTTTTGCCGGTATGAACATATATATAAGCTCCTCCGGCTTGTATCCATGATATTTTCTGGACATCCAGGAAAAATTTTTCACCTTTCTTTTCCAGTACTACCCGGTCAATATATTGCGGTTTATTATCGGAAGATGGGTGGTTCGGCTCTCCAGTCTGCATATTCAGTAATGATTCAAGCCGGTGATGGAACAACTCCCGGTTTTCCATCTCAGCTCGTTTTTTTGCCCGTTCCAGGGCTTCAGAAAAACGCTCGTCGCTAAACGGTTTTAGCAGGTAATCCACAGCATGCACCTCAAAGGCTCTTATGGCATATTGATCATATGCCGTCACAAAAACAGTGATTGGGATATCTTCTCCTTGAAGCTTACTGAGCACGTCAAATCCGCCAATTTCAGGCATTTGGATATCCAGGAACAAAATTTCCGGCTGATGGTTTCGAATCGCATGAATGGCCTCCTCCCCGTTTCTGCAAATCTCCAGAATCTGAATACCGGGCTCCTTTTCCAGCAGCTCCCTGATTCGCCGGCGGGCCGGTTCTTCATCATCAACAATAACTGTTCTGTATGTCTGTGATAAATCCGGCATATGTCTACGTTTGTGTTGAATTAAGCGGGATTTCAATATTGACCACTACTCCGTTGCCATCGGTGCGGTTTTTAATGGAAAAGTGGTGCTCCGGGCCATACATCTCGCTGAGGCGTTCCATTGTACTGGCAAGCCCTACCCCGGCATGACCTGAGCTCATCCAATCCTCAGGCAGCCCCACGCCGTCGTCTTTGACTTGCAGATGCAGTCGCTCGTTATGGCGCTTGATTTCGATATCAACGTGGCCGGGTGCATTCCTGGGATTGATACCGTGACGGATTGCGTTTTCTGCCAGTGGCTGAAGCAGAAAACCGGGAACCTGAATCTCCAGTGCCTCGGGATCTACGCTTTTGGAAACGGAAAGCTGATCTTTGAACCGCATTTGTTCAATATCAAGATAGCTGTCCAAAAATGAGAGTTCCTGAGAAAGAGGGATTTTAGGACTGTTGGTGTGATCCAGTGAAAAACGAAGGAGGTCAGCCAGGTTGGCAATCATGCGGCGGGCTGTTTTTGCATCTTTCTCCATGTAAGCGGAGATAGTGTTTAGTGCATTAAACAGAAAGTGAGGTTGAAGCCGGTCTTGCAGGGACTGTAAGCGTGCCTCAGCGAGATTTTTTTCGAGCCGTGACGATTTCAACTCCTGCTCCCTGAGATCGGTGTAGTAATTTTTGGCCCAGTATACACCCATGATAAGCCAGTAGATCAGCAAATTCCAGTAAAAATGATTGACAACAAAAGAAAAGCTGATTTCGGGCAATGTACCCTCCAAAATTCCGGTTACCAGGGTATTAATGGCAGCAAAGATTATCAGCCACCCGAAACAGACCGGTATGTGAAACAGAAACCGTTTCGACAGCTGCCGGGCTTTTTCAGAAAGCAGACGGTCAGCCCAAAACATCCCAGGTGTCAGTGCGCCCCAGATATACCAGCGCGGCATAGCTGTCTTTAAAGCCTCGGCCCAACCCTGTCCTTCAGGTGAATTCATATAGATCTGAGTGGCATAAAAGAACCCTGCCAATGACCAGAATAACAGCCAGACTAAAAAGCGCAAAAATTTTGACTTTTTGATAGTTAACAATGTTTCATTTAAGTGAATTAAAAAAATATAAGTTAATTTGTGCTGTGATCAACTACACATTTTGGGCAATATCGTCAGCCGGCGAATTCAGACGTTTCTCCCATAAGAATCTCGTTTGGGGAAGTTAACTTTTTTAATCTACCGCAAAAAGCGCGGGACGATTCAAAACGCAGAGATGAACACATTAAAAAGAGAACACTTTCGAACGGATACAATAAGGTAATGGAAGCGTTGCACAAAAGAAATGCAAAAGAGTCAGGCCGGGTGATTGATTCAATTGGTTAACCGATACCCGATAAAGTTGATGAAGAAACAAGCGAAGCAGCCTGGTTGATAATACAACATTCAATAAGCCAACCCGGTCTTATGAAAAAGTGTGATGAATGGAGAAATTTATTTCATTGGAAAATGGTTGATTTTATACTGTAAATGAAAATCATTATTCATGAATAACCTGATTATAAAAATTGACCAACAAATTGCCCTATGGATGAGGCGCTGGAGCACTCCTGCAATTCGAATTTCATTTGGAATTATTTTTATTTGGTTTGGGATTTTAAAACTTTTTGGCGTTTCGGCAGCCGAAGGCTTACTAAAAGCTACAGTTGTCTGGTTGCCACTGGGCACACCTGAATTTTGGCTAACCGTCATTGGCTGGTGGGAGGTTGCGATTGGGGTCACTTTCCTGTTTTCTGCCACCACTAAAATTGCCATTGCATTGCTTTTCCTCCAAATGTTTGGGACTTTCATGCCCCTTATTGTATTGCCTGAGGTAACATTCCAGGGTGGAAATATTTTCACTCCATCTCTGGAAGGTCAATACATTATAAAAAACGTAATGATTATTTCGGCTGCTTTGGTTTTAGGTGGCAAATTTTACACAAAAAAAGTACCGGGGTAGTGTTGTGTCAATCATGAATTGACAGGAAGTTTGTTAATTGAAAAGTTGACCACAGCGTACCGAGCGAATGCGATTCTCACGAAGTGAAATCCCGACAATTGAGATCAATCCCACTGGCAAGTGCATTCTTCTGAGGGGTAAAAACGCAGAAGAAGTTGAATAGTATCACTAACAGTGTCGGGCTCATCTTTTGAGTTTTCAGTTTTGCCTTTTCACTTTTGCTGGGTGCTTTTTGAAGTCCCGCTACAACGGGGACCTTTCACCCGGCTATTGCCGAATAAAGAGACAGCAAACCGCTTGCGATCATCAATTTACAAACCATATTTCTCTTCTTCTGCTTTTAAAAGAAACGGCCGGGCTATTTTCATCACTTCAAACCAAAACGGCGTGAAATCGATCTCATCTTCCCTGCCGTTTACGGAAACATTTATCACCAGTTCATATTCCGGAAAAAGTGCCAAAAGATTCATGCTTCCCTTACTCACACCGCCATGATGGACCATCCAGACCCCGGTGTCTTCTCCAAGCAAATGTTCAGTGGCGTAAGATGTATAAGAGCGCCAGCCCGAAGCGTACTGTTGTTCATTCACCTCTCCATTGGCAAGTACTACTGGTTCCCAGAAATTATTCCTGATTTCCCGGCTGATAAAGGTGGTATCGGAGACAAGTGCATTACCCATTTTCACCATGTCAGTGGGGGTAGAGATCAGTCCGCCGCCCGCCCATTTGTAACTTAGATTCACCTTATGGGATGAAATATTGCGGCTTCGCCACTTTCTGAAATTGTTTTGATGAAGTTCATAAAAAACTGCTTCACTTCCCGCAATATCCTTCGCATGATCGCCAAATGTTTGGTTCATCCCAAGCTGATCAAACAGGTAATCATCAAGCGATTCCGGGAAGGGAAGTTGCGTAACGGTTTCAACAGCCTTTGAAGCCGCAATCACATCAAATGTACTGTACTCAAAATCTTCTCCGGGTTCAAACAGAAGCGGGCTTTCGATGAATAAACGCAGGGCTTCGTCAACATTATCAAACTGTATACAGTTACAGATAGTATAGAAAGCTGACTTCAAACCAAAATCACCGTAGTTGCCAAATCCGGCCGTGTGTGAGAGGAGCTGTCTCCACGTAATCATAGGGCGATCAGCCGGAAGCTGTGGTATAAGGGAGTTGACCGTATCATCAACCTGTATCAAGCCTTCGTTTGCCAGCCGCATGATCAGCGTTGACGTTACTGCTTTTGAGGTGCTGCCTAACCGGTAAATCGTCTTTGGAGTGGCGGGAATACGGTTTTCAATATCGGCATAGCCAACGGCGCTGCTCCAGATTAAATTACCAGCGAGCCCTACAGCAGCGGAAATAGATGGTAGATGAAGTGAGTCTCTTGCACGAATCAGACGATCTTCAGCTCTTTTAATTACTTCTGAATGTTCAATTGCTGAAACTGACCGGGTTACAGGATACTTTTCATCGTTATTGAATGGTTCCCAAAGCGAATAATTGTATAAACTCAGTAAGGTACCAAACAGAAACAGCGTGGCAATGGAAATAAATATGATTTTTTTCAAAGTGGGATAATGAATTTGATAATTACGCATAATAGGGTTTTAAAAACTAAGTTTCTCCCTGAACTCCTGGGAGCGGCGCCTGCTCACTTCAACCGATGTGCCATTTACCAGCTCAATTTTTATGGTCTGCCCAAACCAGGGATCAACCCGCTCAATTCGCTTCAGGTTGATTATCTGGCTGCGATTGGCCCTGAAAAACAGCTCAGGGTTCAGG
>CAYVBJ010000034.1:0-33856 GCA_964449075.1 uncultured Balneolaceae bacterium | reverse complement strand
ACTTTAGCTTCTTTTTTCGTAGTGGCTCCTCCAATTTTCTCAATTTTCTTTATGGCCGTAGAAGTAATCACTTTGCTGTTTATCGCTTGGTACGCCTTGACCTGGAAAAAATCTATATAAATAGTTTGAGAACCCCTGAGATTAGAAATCAGACTTGTTTAATAAGTTGGATATACGACCTGAATTAATTTACACCTGACCGCAAATTATATATATAAATATCCTCAATGAAAGCAATTGTTTGTACTGAATACGGTTCCCCGGATGTACTTCAACCCAAAGAAGTAGAAAAACCGGTTCCACAGGATGATGAAATACTGGTGAAAATATACGCTACGGCCGTAACTACAGGAGAAACAAGGATGCGAGGCCTGGATGTGCCTGCCGGACTTGGTTTAATATTCCGATTAGCGATGGGTTGGAGAAAACCAAGAAATCGGATAATGGGTATCGATTTCGCCGGAAAAATCGAATCGGTTGGCAACAGGATTACAAAATTCAAAAAAGGAGACAAGGTCTTTGGCTCGAGCGGGTCGGGATCGTATGCAGAATACCTCACAATTGCTGAAGACAAAGCGGTAACATTGAAACCTTCCAATGTAAGCTATGTAGAAGCTGCTGCCATTCCTTTTGGGGCATTATCCTCATTAATCTATCTCAGAGACCTTGGGAACATCCAAAGCGGTCAACGAATTCTTGTGAACGGTGCTTCGGGTTGTCTGGGCACGTATGCGGTTCAGTTTGGCAAATATTTTGGTGCACACGTTACCGGTGTATGCAGTACTTCAAACGTTGAGTGGGTAAAAGCCCTGGGCGCTGATACCGTAATTGATTATACAAAGAAGAATTTCACCCTTCAGGATGTAAAGTATGACATCATTTTTGATACGGTTGACAAGATCACATTTTCTGATAGTAAGGCTGCCCTTACGCCCAAAGGACGATTTCTTATGGCTTCGGCCGGGGTGCCACAGTGGTTTCAAGTGCTGTGGACTACAATGGCCGGAAGTAAAAAAGCGGTGGCTGCGTTGGCCGTCTTCACCAAAGAAGATTTGAATTTCGTCAAAGAACTTATTGAAG
Organism: uncultured Balneolaceae bacterium; assembly: GCA_964449075.1. GTDB lineage: Bacteria > Bacteroidota > Rhodothermia > Balneolales > Balneolaceae > CAYVBJ01. Next base: position 32,776 of record CAYVBJ010000034.1, on the reverse strand, counting down.
AAGAACAACTAAAACCCGTTATCGACAGAACATATGCCTTAGAAAAGATGTCAGAGGCGCATAGGTACGTCGATAAAGGACATAAAAAGGGAAATGTGGTGATAATCGTGGATGATAAAATTAAAACCTGAATAGATATTTATCTGAGGGATTTTAAATACCATTGAGATATAAAATTTCTCTCCTTAAAAAGGCATCTAATATTACATTTGGCTCTATTCTCCTCACGCATTAACCCACCGTAAATTTAACATGGATTTAATATTGCTATACCTACATTTTTTAACTTAAGTGAATGAATAAAAGAGTGAACCTGTGTAAGTTTATTGAGATTTAAACTCCTTTATAAAAAAACAAGCAGGTAATATGCAAATACTTAAACAGGGCTTAGACAGAAGCGTGGTCATCCCAATCATCTGGATAGTTATCGTATTGAATTACGCTTATGCAGATATTTTGATTTTGTTGAGCGGTCATGGTCCTTCAACACCAGAAGAGGCGGAATTGGTAAAACAATTATCAACCCCCAATTTTTTTATGCTTTCAGCGGTTTATTTAGAAATAGCAATGGTCATGGCCGTCCTTTCAAGGGTATTAAAGTACACTATTAATCGATGGGCAAACATCATCTTTGCTGGATTACAAGCTGTGGGTGCGTTTGCAGCACTTTTTGTTGCAACACCTGCAAATTTCTACATTTTCTTTTCAGCTGTAGAAATTTCAGCGCTATTATTCATTGTGTGGTATGCGTGGACATGGGCTGAACCAACTGTTGCAGAAAATGAGTGATAAAATAATGCTCAAATTACCACATAATTAGTGCTTAACCGGACAGGACTCGCAGCCTGGTCGTTGCTTTTTATGTATCGAGTCTCAATAGTACATTTTCTAAAATATTTATTTTGGCCCGTCAGCTGGTTAGGCGCGGGGCTGTTAGTTAACTTGCTCACAACCAAAATAGATTGGAGCACATACATACTATGAAAGACAAGAAGAAAAATAACAGAGCGAACCAAGGTGTTTCGGGTGGGATCTACGGACTAGGGTGGATAGGAGCGTTGGTGTATTATCTAAGCCATGCCACCAGTTTTTGGGGCGGCCTAATCGGGTTTTTAAAGTCTTTGGTATGGCCCGCTTTTTTGGTTTACGAACTTCTCAAATATCTTGGTGTGTAGAAAGAGTAGATCAGCCTGCTAAGAGTCGCTTCAAAGGACAGCAATAAGGTGGTGAGCAATCAGTAGAATTAACCACAAGGTTGGCTCGTAGCGGTGCCGGATTCGCATTTACAGCATGTGTTGCCTTAAGCATAACTGCTATTTGGATATTTAGCATTGCGATATTTGTAGGTGAGATTTCGGAACACCTTCCTGGCGGAGTTATGGCTTTGATTGGTGTTTTCATGGTGTCCATGGCAATAGCATTTATTTGTTACGCCACTGCTTTTCTAATCTATGGTTCCTCTCAAGGTATTGGCTATCTCCTAATGGTTCCCGTAGTATCTTGGGTTTTAATGCTTGTTGTAGGAATAAAAGAAGGCTTGCAAGTGGGTTTAAGATTAGACCTATACACCAATGGATTTATCGCAGTAGCATTCATATTTATTGGATTTTTACTTAAAAAGAAGAGAATTTTAGCATAAATAATAATTTCAACATAGTTTGCGAAAGTTGTCGGACTGGTTTTCCGCTGTACCCCAAAGAAGCCGCAAATTTGAGCGTTAAAGGGCAATTTTATGAATACCACGAAAGCCGCTGAATCAACCATTTCCATCCGGTCGCTTGACGGGCGCTCCCTCACCGGCACCTTCTTCGAACCGGTGAACCAGGAGCCGCATACAACTCTCCTCGTCAACTCGGGCACCGGAATCCCCCGGCGGTTCTACTCCCGGTTCGCCAGGCATGCGACTAAGCGCGGGTTTGCGGTCTTGACCTATGATTACCGAGGTATAGGAGACTCAGTCCCGGACTCGCTCCAAGGATATGAGGCTCGGTACCGCGACTGGGGCCAGCGCGACATGCCCGGAGCCATCGGGTGGCTCTGCGAAAAATATCCCACCCTCTCGCTGGCCGTTGTAGGGCACTCAACGGGCGGCCAGCAACTTGGGCTTGCCGAAAACGTCGGACGAGTCCGGGCCGCCGTGTTCGTCGCCGTTTCAACGGGATACTGGCGTGGGATGCCGGCGTACTATAAATGGTTGACGCTATTACTCTGGAAGGCGTATATCCCGCTCACATCCAGGTTCTACGGCTACGCCCCCTCAAAAAAAATCGGTTGGGGCGAGAACCTCCCGCGGGGCATCGCGAGGGAGTGGAGGTCGTGGTGTCTGGAGCCTGATTACATGGCGGCATACTTCGACGAGGGCGGCCATCGGGAACCCGTTGACGGTTCACCATTCGGGTCAGTTTACTTCGAAGACGCCGTTTTTCCCATCCGGGCCTATTGTTTCACTGACGATCCCATCGCCACACGGTTGAACGTGCCCGCCATGCTTGCGCTCTTCGAACAGGCAGACCTCGAAACGATGTGGTATGATCCACCGGACTTGGGGCTTGAAAAAATTGGACACCTCGGGTTCTTCAGGACCAGCGTCGGGGCGCATCTTTGGGACAAGGCCCTGGGCTGGCTCAGAGCCATGGCACACCGTACCGTTTAACTCGCCACTGCAGGCCACTTACATAAGTTAGAGCTGATAAGGTGTAAAGTATATTTAGCTTGTTAAATTCTTTGAATCTTAGATGCCTATATTTCGAAGAATAGAATATGACAGGTCAAAAAGAGCGAATCTGTGTAAGTTTGTTGTTAATCATTTGGTACGCCTGGAGCTGGAAAAACTCAAAATGAATAACCCATTAAACCCCGAAAATTAAATAAATATCTTTCTTATACCCCGAAAGTTTAATTCTTGAGAGGTAGAGATTTCACAGACACACAAATGTGGACAGTATCCTTTGTGAATAAGAGCCGACTTCAACCCAACCTAAAATCCAGGTTGAGTTTCCCACTCACAATTCCACAAAATCCTCAATTCATAACTCAAAATTCAAAATTCTCAATCCCATCCCTACCCCGTACTCTGCATGGCTGCGGCAACACCGTTGATGGATAAAAACATGGCGCGGCGAAGTTCCAGTCTCTCTTCATCCGATTCGGCCTCGTCCCATCTGTCAAGCAGTTCTACCTGCAGCAGGTTCAGGGGATAGGTAAATATATTTCTGAACTCAATGGAGTTTTGAATCACTTCACGCATATCAAGCAGGTTTTCCTGTTCCGTGATTTTTAAAATAACTTCTTCGGCTTTGTGATAATCTTCGAGGATTTTATTATGCATGGTTTTATCACTGTGCCTTGCAGCGTACATTTCGGTTGTGAGTACATGCGTACGTGCCATTTCGCGCTGGGCATTATCCAGGATTGTTGCAAAGAAATTCCACTCTCGGTACCACTTTTTCAGGATATCCATCGCTTCCGGTTTCTCTTCCAGGAGGGATTGCATGGATGCTCCTATGCCGTACCACCCGGGTACATTATAACGTACCTGCGTCCAGGCAAAAACCCAGGGGATGGCCCGGAGGTTATCAAACTGCAGACCCTTGTCACCACCACGAGAGACGGGACGTGAAGCGATAGGCAGATTGCCGATATGTTCAACCGGTGTGACATAGCGATACCAATCCCAGAAATCCGGGTGATCAATTAGGTTGCGGTACGCGGTCATGGAGACTTCAGATAGTGAATCCATGATTTCTTCCATTCCGTCCGTATCGTCAAGGGATTTTTTCCCCTCGCCCGCCGTAACTCTTACAACCGCATTTACGACCTGTTCGAGATGGCGGCGTGTGATTTCGGGCAGACTGTACCGGAATGAGATGATTTCACCCTGTTCCGTAAAGCGTATGCGGCCGTTGTTGCTGATTGCAGGCAGACCTAAAATGGCACGATTGGAGCGACCGCCGCCTCGCCCCACGCTTCCGCCGCGGCCATGAAACAGCCTGAAATCAATCTCTTTTTTGCGAAGTACTTTACCCAGTTTGTGCTGTGCTTTCTGAAGCGCCCAGTTGGCAATCCAGTAGCCGCCGTCTTTGTTGCTGTCTGAGTATCCAAGCATGATTTCCTGGAACTGGTTCCGGGCTTTAACCTGGCTGCCGTAAACTTCATCCGAAAGAATGGATTCCATAAGCGCCGGGCTCTTTTCAAGATCTTCAATGGTTTCAAAGAGGGGAACTACGTCAAGCATGCTCTCTGTGTCACCGTCATTGTAGTTCCATAACCCAGCCTCTTTTGCCAGGATAAGTACTTCAAGCAGATCACTTACACCGTGAGTCATGCTGATGATATAGCAGCCAAAGGCATGTCTGTCAAGTTTAAAAATATCATTCAGCAGACGGAATACACCCAGTATTTTTTCTGCCGTAGCTGAAAGCTTTATACCGGCCGGGACCAGTGGACGCGGATTTTTTAACTCCTGAACGAGCAGCCGGATTTTTTCATCTTCGGCCCTTTTGTTATACTTATCATCTACCCTGGCAAGTTTCAGAAGCTCCGCAACCGTTTCTTCATGAAGGCCGCTGTGCTGACGAATATCAAGTGCACACATATGGAATCGGAACGTTTTCGCACGGATTAAAAGATCGTTAAATCGTCCCGTTGTTGAAATCTGTCCTAAACCGCTCTGTTTCAGAGAATCTGACAACAGCTCAAGATCCGCAATAAAGTCATCCGAATTATAGGAGATGGCAGAATCCATTACCTGGTGTTTAGATCCTCGCAAATTCTCTTTCAGATTTTCAATTTTGTGCATCATATGAGTGATCTTTCTCCGGAAAGGTTCATTCTGATAATGCCGTTTGTACCGGTCGGAGAGAGGTACTTCCTTTTCATCCTTTTTGAGGGATTTGAGAAGAGCAGCGGGCACTTCAACCAAATTTTTTGAAATACTCAGGTATCGCCTGATCTCATTCAGCTCCTGGAGATAGAGCTGAAAAACCGTTTTGCGCTGTTCCAGAAGTGTTTCCCAGGTTACATCTGTTGTAACATTGGGATTGCCATCGCGGTCACTGCCAATCCAGGACCTGTACTTTAGAACAATCGGAAGGTCGGGCGATTTGCCGTAATAGAGTTCGAATGCATAGCGGATATCATCGTATAATCTGGGGATTGTATTCCAGATTGTGTGAGTGAAATAGAACAGGCCGTTTTCAACTTCATCTTCCACTTTCAGCCGCTCTGAACGGACCTCATCCGTGGAGATAAGCAGTGCAATTTCATTTAGTATCTGGTGCATCATACAGTCGCGTTCAGTGGGCGTAAGCCGTGTGTTCTCCAGCTTGCTGATCATAGCAGTAATGTTATCCTGCTTATTCAGGATACTCCGCCGCCGGGCTTCTGTGGGATGAGCAGTTATAGTAGGCTGAATATCAAGTTTTTTGAAGAGAGTAACGGCTTCTTCGTAACTGTAACCCTTATTTTTAAAAAAATGCAGCGCGTCGGCAATACTTTCGGCACGCGGTTTATCGGGTGTAATATTTAAAGCCCGTTCGCGGTTGATGCGGATAATTTCATGCTGTTCAAGAGAGTTGACCAGGTGAAAAAAGATGGTGTTTAACCGGAGGAGATCTACAATTTCATCCAGGTCAAGTGAGGAGATTATCTTCTGCAGTTTTTTATTTTCTGCACTGCTATTCTCTTCAAACACAATAGCCGTTTTTTCGGGCAATTCTGTTGCAAGTTTTTTTAAAGATTCTTTGTCTCTTTTTGTAAGGTAATCTTCAAGAAGTTCGGTAAGTGCAACCATTCTGCGGGTCAGAGGTTTACTGATTCGGGCTTGCACAGCAAAGTCCTGAATTGTCTGTTTCCAGCTCATAAAATAGTGGTTGAGGATGTAAATTAGCTGTTTATACTTGTTATATTGAAAACATATAACATGAGCCTTAATGTAACAAATATTATGAACTATGAAGCGATGTAATTGGGCTGAAGCAAGCAAAGCCGAGAGAAATTATCACGACAGTGAATGGGGCGTACCCAGTTTTGATAACCGCCACCTGTTTGAGATGCTGATCCTGGAGGGAGCCCAGGCAGGGCTCAGCTGGTCCACTATTTTAAACAAGCGGGAATCATACCGAAAGGCTTTTGACAATTTTGATCCTGAATTGGTAGCACGATATGATGAAAAAAAGATCGAAAATCTTCTGCAGAATCCAGGCATAGTGAGAAATCGTCTGAAAGTAAATTCTGCAATCGGCAATGCGAGGGCATGCCTGAAGATGACAGATAAATATGGCAGTTTCAGCAGCTACATCTGGCAATTCACGAACGGTAAACCGGTTATAAATTCCAGGAAATCCATGAGTGAGATTCCTGCCACAACAGAGTTATCTGACAAAATGAGCAGACAACTCAAAAAAGATGGTTTCAAATTTGTCGGTTCAACCATCTGTTACGCATTTATGCAGGCAACAGGCATGGTGAATGATCACCTGGTTGATTGTTTTCGGTACGATGAGATAACGGAGTAATAAAAACGGTGATGCAGATTGTCCGTCTTCCGGATCATCTCAGGAATTATATTCCAACTCACTATTAATATACGCCTCATTTACTGTATCTTCGTTCAATTTTTTTATACTTTATCTTTCTTTTCAAAAAGTTATATCCATAAGACATTATTCCCGTTTACGTAACAAACATCCCTGTCTCCGTTGCATTTTTAATACAATAAAAAACCACCAATATATTCCGCAGTACCATGAAGAGTAACAAATATTTTATAATAGATTTTGACAGTACGTTCGCACAAGTTGAAACACTGAACGAACTCGCACGGATTTCGCTGGAGAATTCTCCGGACAAAAAGGCTGTGCTGGATGAGATCACTACTATTACTGATAAAGCGATGGATGGTACAATTACGTTCAGAAAATCACTGGAAAAGAGAATAGACCTGCTCACGGCCAACAAAACGCATATCCAAAAAACAATTGACCGTGTCAAAGACAAAATTTCCAAATCTTTTGTCAGAAATAAGGAGTTTTTCCGGGAAAATGCTGACAATATTTTTATCATATCAAACAGTTTTATTGAGATCATAAAACCGGTTGCTACAGCATACGGTATCAAAGCAGAAAATATTTATGCAAACCGTTTTGAATTTGACAGTTCCGGGAATATCACTGGGTTTGACAAGGAAAATATTCTCAGCAGTGACAACGGCAAAGCCCGTCAGCTGGAAAGATTAAACCTGAAGGGTGATATCCATGTAATCGGTGACGGATACAGTGACTATGAAATCAAAAAGTCAGGAGTTGCAAATAAATTCTATGCTTTCACTGAAAATGTGGAAAGGCGCAGTATCCTTGAAAAAGCAGATCATGTGGCACCGAACCTGGACGAATTTCTCTATCAAAACAAAATAAAAGCATCTGTTTCCTACCCGAAAAACAGGATTAAGGTACTGCTGCTGGAAAGTGTACATCAGAAAGCGGTCGACTATTTTAAAGAGGAAGGATACAATGTTGAGATACATCCTGCAGGCATGGACGAGGATGAACTTGCCGAAAAGATTAAGGATGTCTCCATACTTGGAATACGTTCTAAGACACATGTTACTGAAAAAGTTTTGGAAAATGCGAACAGGCTGATGGCCGTGGGTGCTTTCTGTATAGGCACAAACCAGATAGACCTTGACGCATGCCTGAAAAAGGGCGTGATTGTGTTTAACGCTCCATACAGCAATACACGATCAGTGGTAGAGCTTGTAATCAGTGAAATCGTTTTGCTGATGCGAAACCTGCCGGATAAAATTTCAAAAATGCATGAAGGGAAATGGCAGAAAACCGCTGTTGGCAGTCATGAAATCAGGGGGAAGAAGCTGGGGATTATCGGTTACGGAAATATCGGTTCTCAGCTATCTGTGATTGCGGAATCGTTGGGCATGGATGTATACTATTACGACTTGGTGGAACGCCTCGCATTGGGTAATGCCACAAAATGTGATACAATGGAACAGCTGCTTGCACTTTCGGATATAGTGACGCTTCATGTGGACGGGCGAAGCGAAAATGCAGATCTCATCGGGAAAAAAGAGTTTGAAATGATGAAAGAGGGTGCTGTTTTTCTTAATCTGAGCCGCGGCCATGTAGTAGATATCGATGCACTGAAGCATGCTATCAGGTCCGGTAAAATTTCAGGAGCAGGTATTGATGTGTACCCCTCGGAGCCGAAAAGTAATGACGAGGAGTTTTCATCGGAGCTGCGGGGTTTGCCTAACGTGATTCTCACCCCCCATATTGGCGGATCAACGGAGGAGGCCCAGGAGAATATCGGCCTGTTTGTCCCGGGTAAAATTGTCGAATATATAAACACCGGCAGTACAACCAATAGTGTCAATTTTCCGGAAATTCAGCTGCCCTCCTTTGAACATGCTCACAGGCTAATTCATATTCATCACAACGTTCCCGGAGTTCTGGCAAATATCAACAAGGTTATCGCCAAACACGATATCAATATCATAAGCCAGTTTCTGAAGACGAATGAATCGATCGGTTATATGATTCTGTCGGTTGACAAAAAGTACGATGATGATGTGATTAAAGAACTGCAGAATGTTGAAGATACAATACGGTTCAGGATTTTGTACTGAGGTATGATCCTGCCCTATTAACAATATTCCATTTTCTGGTTTCGATCAGCTTGATCAGACGCAGAGATTGTGCTAAGCAGTTATTGTTTTAGCAGCCTTATCGATGCAATGCTTTTTCAATCATGAGTATGGTGATCTGAATTATGATAGTGTTCCTTAATTAGGTCTCTTCCAAAGTCGCCATTGAAGTCTCGCCAGACTGTATGTATATGATTTGCTTCATTTACAGTGTTGTCAAACTCTATAAGAAATGATTTTCCCTGAACACGATAATAATGAGCTTCACCTTTGTCAGTTCCGCCGGCCCAGCCGAAGCTTATATCGTCAAACTCCTCTCGCAGAATTTTATTTTCACGTTCTGATGCAATTTCATCAGGCAAAGAACTCAGATATATGTTAATCAGGTTTTTCAGTTTGGTTTTTTGTGTACCATTTAACTCTTTCGCTTCTATTCCCACCGGCTCTAAAGGGCCGACTTCTGATGCATTAGAAGTGACAATATCTATAAAAGAGACATCCTGGAAAATTGCTTTTTGTTTTTGTTGTTCCGATAGTTCGTCCAGCAACTCATAAGCTAAGTCTTCTTCTTTATCCAGGGTTCGCTCTCCTTTCCTTTCTCCATGTGTAATGGTTGCAGGGCTTGCTCCAAAAAACCGGGGAGTTGAAGATATCTTGTCATTCAAAATAGTGAAGTTTAGTGATACATGATGGCCTTCGAAAGACCAGGCCCATAAGCTATCTGTCCGCGGATTACCATAAATGGCGACGAAATATTTTTCAGGATCTCTGAACTCTGTATCACCGTCAATTTCTGCTAATACATTTTCCAGGTCGATAATTTTTTGTGTTTTTATATAACCTGTTTTACTCAGAAATTTCATTAACATCTGAGTTAATTTTTCTTCCTGTTCTTCGTCCAGTTCACTGAGCTGTACTCCTGATCTTGGCCACATCTGCCCCGGAAGAAAATGCCATGAGTTTCGAGTTAAATCATTGAACGAAAGGCTCACTTTTTCCAATTGTTGGTTATCTAACGAATCCAGGAAATCTACAACAGGATTGTTATCATTTGCTTTAAATGAGATCACTAATATTGTCATTATTGATAACAGGAAGGTTATTACTCTTGTCTTTTTCATAATATGTAAAGGTAAGTTTATATGCTGTGTATAATTGTTGTATCTATTCTGAGGCTGTCCAAAAAGTGTAGTTGACTGTAGTTTAACTTAAAGAATTTAATTTAATTTTGAATTAATGTAGCGCGAAGTTCTCCGCGTTGCTTGGTGTCCTCGAGTCTTCGTGGTAGAAACAGGCAGTTTATTGCCGCGAATGTGCCAGCCGACGGATCGAAGGTTCACGAAGTAAACTTCAATTATTAAAGAATCCATAAATCAATTACATCTTTTTGGACAGCCTCAGCGTGTTATTAATCAGGCCAGCAAGATTGCCTAAAGATTTTTAAACAGTTCTGTTACAAGATCACCTCCTGTATTATACGGATTATTTTGTAACAGTATACTCGTAGATTAAGGAATGGATCAGCGGTCCGGTTTTCTGTCATTATATTGTGCCCGGCTATTTTCAAAAAAAAATCCACGAAATTTAAATTTTCCATGGATTTTAAAAAGATGCCTCTATGTAGTTAAAGATTACTTTTTTCTTATTACGTAGTAATCATTCTGTATATCATGATCCAGTCTGTGGATTTTGATACTCTTGAATCCCGCTTTTCGGAGCAATTTGCGAGCTTTCTCACGTCCCCACATGGCTCCCAGGCCATCGCCATTCTGTGCAAGTGATACTGTCATACAATGCATGCAGGAGATTGTATAAAGTAAAGGACCCAGGGGATTATCCATATTTTTATGGACATAGCTGGTGGAATGAATATCCACCATTAAATAGTGACCTTCAGGTTTAAGTGTTTTGTTGATTCCTTTTAATACAGCAAGAGGTTTTGCCTGATCGTGTACTGCATCAAAAGTGGTCACAAAATCAAAAGCTTCATCGGGAGCTGTCAGGTCAAAATTCGTAACGTCACGTTTTTCAAACGTAACATTAAAAAGGTTACGCCTTTCCTTTTCCCTGTTCGCCCACTCAATCGCTTCTTTAGAGAGATCAATTCCAACAAAGGTGCTATCCGGGTATGTTTCAGCCATTTTTATAATGGAACGACCCCTGCCACAACCGATATCCAGAACACTGATACCCTGTTTCAGCCTGGATAAAAGCCCAGGTATTAATGGCAAAATAGAATCCTCCAGTGCAGCTTCAATTGTCATACTGCTATCTTCAGCCATTATCTGGTGAAACCGCGGAAACTTTTCATATGGAACACCCCCGCCCTTGTAAAAACACTCCAGGATGTCATCTTCAACGTTTCCGAGTAATGAAATATATTGAGCGAATATTGCAAGATTTTCCCGGTCTGCTCCACTGGTCAAAAAGTGTGCATGGTTTTCAGTCAAACGGTAATGATTTTTATCATCAACCTCTATAACACCGCCGGTGGCCATAGCGGCAAGCCATTCACGAACATATCGTTCATTCAGTTCCGCTTTATCGGCAAGCTCTTCACTGTTAACCCAATCAGTTTTTGACATAGCTTCGAAAAGTCCGGATCGATGACCTATTGAGATCATTAACATAAGCGCCCCGCCGTTCAGGGCAGTGATAAACCATTCATCAAATCCGGTATTCTCACTTATTTCTGGTATAGTTACTGCTAAGTTGCACATAATATTTTTGGTTAAGTTTGGAGTTATTTTAACAAACCAACTGGTTGGTTTGTTAAGTAATTACGCAATCACAGAAATAAAGTTTCTTTTTTTTGTAAAAATTTTCAGCTTATTTTAAAGAAGAAATTAGTTTCTTTTCAAATGACACTACAAACTATATAGTATGCTCTTATTTTAATATGAAGAAAAATCCCAAAAACACACGATTGGTTATTCTAAATACTGCACAAGAACTGATTCTTGAAAACGGCTTTGGAGGAACTACTGTAGATGCTATTATTGAAAAAGCCAATGTCAGTAAAGGTGCTTTTTTTCATCATTTTTCAAGTAAAGCAGATCTTGGCCGTACACTGGTTCAGCGCTATGCAGATGCGGATGCAAGACACCTGGAAGATACTTTGAATAAGGCCGAAGCATTAAGTGACGATCCCCTACAGCAGTTGCTTATTTTTGTGAAACTTTTTGAGCAGGAGATGCAAATACTTGAGGAACCATTTCCCGGATGCCTGTTTGCTTCATACACGCTGCAGTCTGAAATGTTCGACGATGCAACGATGGATCTCATACGAAATGCAATGCTAAAATGGCGTAAACGCATATTAAATAAGATAGAACAAATCGTTGATCATCAACCGCCGGTTACAGAAACAGACCTGGTCAGCCTGGCCGATATGTTACTTGTTATTTTTGAAGGGTCTTTTATTCTATCCAAATCTGTGAATGAAGCGAAAACAGTTGCCCGGCAACTTTCACACTATCACAACTATTTAAAATTATTATTCTCTGCATAGAGAAATAAATTTTATCTGTACTTGTAATTCAATTACTCACTTTTCAGGCTTTTTACCGGGTTCATCAGTGCAGCTTTTATAGATTGCCAGCTCACTGTTAGCCATGCAATAGCAACTGCTAAAAATCCTGATGCAGCAAAAACCCACCATTGAATACCGGAATTATAAGCGAACCCGGATATCCACTTGTTCATCAGGTACCACGAAACCGGAATGGCTATTCCAATTGCAATTAACACAAGCTTTGTAAAATCTTTTGTTAACAACATAACAAGGTTTTGAACGGTTGCACCCAATGCTTTTCGAACGCCGATCTCCTTAGCCCTCTGCTCGGCGGTAAAGGCAGAAAGACCGAATAATCCCAGGCAGGAGATAAATATAGCAATAGCTGAAAAATATTTAGCCAGATCACTTATACGCTGTTCGCTTCGATAGAGTGCGGCATATTTTTGATCCATAAAATCGAAATTGAAAGGGTAAACGGCATTGAACTTTTTATATTCCTCTTCCACTGCAGTGAGTGTAGTTTGAATATCTGCAGATTCAACCCGTACATAAGCGTTGCCTGCAAGTTCCGGGGATATGCGAAAAAACACGGGTTCTACTTCATTCCTTAAATTATCAAAGTGAAAATCTTCAACAACTCCTATGATTTCAGTCTCTTCGCCCCAAAGTGTTATAAACTGACCGACCGGATTCTCAAGGTTCATGACATCTGCGGCCTTCTGATTGATCAAAATGCGGGATGAATCGGCTCCAAAAGCCTCAGAATGTGTTCGTCCCTCTGCCAGCTGTATACCCATCGTTTCAATTATATCATAATCGGTGCTGATATTCTCAAACAGTATTACTGTTTCCGGATCTTTACCCGGCCAGCTGAGCCCCGATGTATTGTTATTGCGATTCATAAAGGAAGACCCGGCCCTGGATACAGAAGTAACTCCCGGTGTATTCAGTAACCGGCTGCGAAAAACATCCCATCTCTCTTCAATTTCACCTTCTACCCTGAATGTAATCAGGTTCTCTTTCTGGTAACCAAGATTTTTTGTCTGGGTATATTGAATTTGCTGATATACAATAATAGTGCTGATTATCAAAACAACCGACAGGGTGAACTGGAATATCACAAGACTTTTTCGTGCAAAAACCTCGCCCCCGGATAGCTTCAGGGTTCCTTTCAGAGTTTTTACCGCTTCAAACGATGAGAGGTAAAATGCGGGGTAGCTGCCGGCAATCAAACCTGTTAAAAGAGCAGTGCCCGCAAACATGGAAATCATAAAAGGATCCATGTAATTTATCTCGATAATTTTATCAGTCAGGTTGTTGAAAACAGGCAGGCTCATTTCCACTAACAAAACAGAAACAAATAGCGAAAAAAATGCAGTGATCATCGATTCACCAAGAAATTGTGATACCAGGGAGCCTTTGCTTGCGCCGATAGACTTACGGATACCCACCTCTTTTGCACGCTTGGTTGCTTTTGCTGTACTGAGATTCATAAAGTTGATACAGGCAATCAGCAGAATGAACACGGCCACAATAGTAAATAACCGTACATACTCAATTCTTCCGCCGGTTACCTGGCCATTTTCGAATTGACCGTATAAATATCTGTCTGAAAATGGATAGACGAATAGATCTACACTGGAGTTTTCATTTCGTTCTTTTATGAAATTTTTAATTTTGGAATTCAGCTGATCAACATCACTTTCCGGGTGCAATCTTGCTATGGTTCTGGGCCCGTTGTTTCCCCAGCTTTCACCCCATTCGTTGATCTTAAGCCAGTCTTCAAAAGGCAAAACAAAATCGAACCGGAACGAAGAATTTTCCGAAAATTTTTCAAATACACCGGTTATTGTATAAAACTCATCACCATTGATCAGTATGGATTCACCTGTTGCATCTTCTCTGTCAAAATATTTTAATGAGAGCTCCTTCGAAATTGCCACTGTATTCGGACTCTTTAATAGCTCATCGCTGCTTCCATACAGAATGGGGATACTCAAAATGTGGAAAAGATCGGGGCGGGCATAAATACCACTTTCCCGTAATGATTTATCACCTTTGGTAAATAAGTAATTATAGTTCCAGGTATAAGTAGACACGTAACTGAATTCGGGAAATTCATCCTTCAGTGCGGGAGCAAGTATTCCGGGTGTAGCGTCAGTTGAAAATATTTCACCGGAGTAACGTTGGTGTTCCATTACCTGGTAAATTTGTCCGGAATTTTCATGAAATTTGTCAAAGTTTAACTCATCGATTACCCAAAGCATAATTAAAATACTGCATGCCATTCCAATTGAAAGACCTGCTACATTAATAGTGAAAGAGCTTTTCTGACGTTTAAAATTTCTGAAAGAGGTTTTTAAATAATTTTTAAACATTTTAATACCCGTTTTTTGTTTTCGCTCTTAACCGATTTATTTATTTTAATCCATAAAAAATTGCCCTGTTTATTATTCGCACGAAAAAAAATTAAGTTTCACCTCTCCTTCAGATTTACAACAGATAATATAATTCAGAAACAATACTTATAGATAAGCAAAAATCGATAACTTTGCCTAACTAACTGAGCCTTAATTCGTTTTCACTCTCAAAAATGAAGTTTTTGCTGTCAATTTTTCCTTTCAATCTTCTCTTTTAAACTCATAAACTTGTTATCTGTCAAGAATAAAAGCGCTTTTCTAACTTGTATTAATAAAATTATGCTAAATATCAATTTTTATTAATTTTTTATTGATTTATAGCTGTTCTTCCTTGAAATTTATGCTGTTTCAATCAACCATAACAAAGAACACTATATTCAAATGAATCGATTAACAAAAATTGTCATTCTCTTTTTAGGGCTTGCCATATTTGCCACATATGTTGCGGTAAATGCACATACGGCAGATCCCGATAGTATGCAAATTGCTGAAGAGACGATGGCAATAACAAATAGTACGGAAGCTGTAATCGGAACTGATTCGGAATTACAACAAGAGGAGGGTTTTGCCACACTTGAAGAATTCCAGGCCTCACCATTATATCCAAAATTTATAATCGATAATTTATGGATCCTGATGGCTGCCGCGCTTGTATTTATCATGCACCTTGGCTTTGCATCGGTTGAAAGCGGCCTCACCCAGGCAAAGAACTCCGTAAATGTCATCTACAAGAATGTTTTTATTCTTGCAATGGGAATACTCACCTACTCTTTCGTAGGATTTCAAATTATGTATCCCGGAGATTTTAACGGGTTCTTTGGATTCGGAGGTTTTGGCATCGGTTTTGACGAAGCAAATCCTGTTGGCATGCTAACTACTGAATATGGAATGGACATGACATTATGGACCGATTTTATATTCCAGGCTATGTTTGCTGCTACTGCTGCAACTATTGTTTCAGGATGTGTGACGGGAAGAATTAAGCTACCCGCTTTTATGATGTTTGGCGCCTTGCTTCTTGCTATATCATACCCGATTACCGGAAGCTGGTTGTGGGGCGGAGGATGGCTTGCCGAGCTTGGATTTTACGATTTTGCAGGCTCTACACTTGTTCATGCAGTTGGCGGTTTTGCAGGTCTTGCCTGCGTACTGTTACTGGGTGCCAGAAAAGGCAAATACGAAGATGGTGAGATTAAAACCATTCCGGGTCATAGCATACCACTTGCCACCATTGGTGTTTTCCTTCTCTGGTTTGGCTGGTTTGGATTTAACGGAGGATCTGTGTTAAGTGCTGATCCCGCCGGCGTTTCTTACGTGTTTGTGACAACAGCTCTAGCTGCCTGTGCTGGTGCTCTCTCATCGATGATCACTACACAAACGGTTATGAAACACCTTGATGCCCCAATGGCTCTAAACGGGATACTTGCGGGCCTTGTAGGAGTTACAGCAGGCGCTGATGTAGTCTCTCCGCTCAGTGCGGTAGCTATCGGTGCCATAGCCGGTGTTCTGGTAGTATTTGCCATAAACTTCTTCGACCAGATGAAAATTGATGATCCGGTTGGTGCGATCTCTGTACACGGGGTTTGCGGTGTGTGGGGAACTCTTGCAGTTGGTATCTTTACCCCTGAAGCAAGTTTCCTGATTCAGCTATTGGGAACAACATCTATCATAGCTTTTACTTTTGCATTCTCAATTGCAGCGTTCGGTCTCATCAAATTGACATACGGTGTAAGGGTTACACAGGAGCAAGAAGGTGAGGGGCTGGATCTGTCAGAACACGGTAATATTGCCTATCCCTATTTTGCAGGCGTAGAAGCATCTTTTGCACCTGTTGCTAAAAAAACAACCTAAACCAAAATAGATAAGGGAGCTTTCATGCCAATACATGAAGCTCCCTCTTTAACTTCCACTAAGATCAATGTTAACAGAAGTCACTAATATAATAACAGTATGAAATCAAAAATTAAAATATTTACGGTAAGTATCGCAGTACTCTGCGTAATCACAACCGAAGTTGCAGCCCAGGTTAATCTGGGAGTAGATATTGCAAGCAGATATGTATGGAGAGGTGCCGATTTTGGGAACTCCCCAAGTATACAACCCGATATTAACGCATCACTTGGCAATTTTCAGATCGGGGCATGGGCAGCAGTTGCTACCCAGGGCGACCCGGAGGGAACAGAAGTGGATTGGTATGCATCCTATACATTCGAAACTGAGAGGTCAGGATCTTTTCAGCTTTCACTCACCGATTATACATTCCCGGAATTGCCCACAGGTAATTATTTCTCAAAAGAAGCTCATTTCCTTGAAGGCGGAGTGGGTTACAGTGGTCCAGCATCATTTCCGGTCAGCATTTCAACCGGCGTATTTTTTACCAATGATGACGACTACTCGGTGTACACCGAGATTGGATACCAGGTAAAAATGGTTAATCTCTTTTTAGGTTTCACACCAGCCGAATCGGCTCTTTACGGTACAAACAAGGCAGGGGTAATAAACACCGGGATAAGTGCCGGCAAATCCCTGCAAGTTACAGAACTGTTTTCCATCAACCTGAATACATCCATTATTGGAAACCCATATTCTGAAGACCTGTTTTTTGTTTTTGGAATTGGATTGTAAGCTTTCAATATCAGGCATTTGCACGAGATCAGCTCATGTGCAGATGCCTGATTTTCTATCTTCAAAATCGTTTTTTCTCTTCGCTATTTTATTTCAGGAAGCCTCTCTTTCTCTTCCCTCAGTTTCGCCCATTCAGCTTCTGCAAATGCATTGAAATAGCTTTTTTGATGACTCCAGCCAAAATGCAAAACATAGGGCGTTACCCACATGTGATCGCGACTCCTTGGCATGAAATAAAAAAGATTCAGGATCAGCTTGCGGGTGGCAGCCGAAGGAATGCCGCGTAATCCATGCATAAAGGGATTGCAGTAATAGAGACACTGTACATCACTGAAATCCGGATCATGTTTGGTCATACCATGAATAAAATCAAGCTGGGGACTTTCCATCCCGTTAAACCACGGGTAGACAAATAGCTCCAGCTTTGTCATCGCCATACCCAGGCTCCACTCACAGCTTTCAAGTGTTCTGCCCGCTTCGTTTGTACGGCTTACAAAATGCGTTTGATCCTGTTCACTCAGATATTTTTTTGCAAGATCATTAACTTTTTTGGTCATCTCTTGATCCGCCGCATACATAATTCCGGTTTGTACCCTGTAGAGATGAGTTAATCCGTAACGCTTCAGTGTTTTTTGCCTGCGGCGAAGCAGTATATCCATCATTACACCGATATTTTTGGGTGCGCCATAAAACACATCCGCTGACTCCTGACCTGTAATTGTGTAGGGGAAAGGTTCAAAAGCATGCCAGAGCCGATCGGGATTACGGCACCAGATCATATCGGAGTCGAGATACATATTCCGGTCGAAAGGCATAAACTCATGCAGATTGTGTTTGAATCCTGTAATCGATTGAAACTTTTCATCAATTTCCTCAACTACATCAAAAACCCCGCTCAATCCATAGTCATCGATTTTTTGCACGTGTTCGCTGCTGCAGTAGAGGGCAATCGGCCTTTTTGTGTCGTACCGGCGAATCGTGTTTGCCGATACAATAGCATCTCTCAGATACTTGGATTTTCCATAGCTGGTAAAAATATAGCCTTCCTTACGGTTGTCTTGTAGCTGATTATTCATAGTGATTTTTCAGGGACGGGTCAACGCAGGAAGATAAAAGATTCAGAATCAAACATGAAATCCTTCCTGCATATTCTCTGTCACGATATGACCGTCAAACAGGTGAATCACACGCCGGGAATAATCTGCATCGTGGGGTGAGTGGGTAACCATTACGATGGTTGTGCCTTTCTCATTCAGTTCGGATAGCAGTTTCATTACCTCGTTGCCGTGATCAGAATCGAGATTTCCCGTCGGCTCATCGGCAAGTATCAGCTTGGCATCGGCTACTGTGGCGCGGGCGATGGCAACCCGTTGCTGCTGTCCGCCCGACAGCTGTTGCGGGAAATGGTTACGGCGGTGCATCATGCTCATGCGCTCAAGAGCTTTCTCCACTTTTTTCTTACGCTCTGAACTCGATTCTCCAAGGTATAAAAGAGGCAGTTCTACATTTTCAAATACAGTAAGCTCATCAATCAGGTTAAAACTCTGAAATACAAAACCGATGTTTCCTTTTCGAAGCTGTGCCCGCTTCCGCTCATTATAATCTGCAATTTCATGCCCCATGAATTCGTATTCACCATCCGACGGATTATCAAGCAGTCCCATGATATTTAGAAGGGTCGATTTTCCGCATCCAGAAGGACCCATAATGGCACAAAATTCACCTTCATTAATTTCCAGGTTCACATTATTGAGAGCTGTTGTCTCCACCTCATCGGTGGTATAAATTTTTGTAAGGTTTTTTGCTTTGATCATGATATTTGAGTTAAGTATTCGATTAATTGAAAATATTTCTGTAAGGATTTATTGATTTTAGGTTCATATAAAAAAGCTGTCAGCTATCGGCTATCAGCATAAACTTTACTCTAAATTCAATTCATTATGAGAAACTTTAGAAAATTTCATGTTTGGGAGAAATCTCACAAGCAAGTATTAACTGTTTATAAAATAACTTCTTCGTTTCCGCGAGAAGAAGTATTTGGTATAACAAGCCAACTACGCAGGGCAGCTGTTTCCGTACCTTCTAATATTGCCGAAGGGTGCGGCAGAAAATCAGACGCTGATTTTAAAAGATTTTTGATAATTGCTTTTGGTTCAGCATCAGAACTGGAATATTTACTGATTCTATCAAAAGATCTTGCATACATTAGTGATCGAATTTATAAAGAACATATAAAGGAAGTCTGTCATATTAAAAAGATGTTAACTTCATTAATAAATAAACTTTCTTAAAACTTTCTTAAAATCAAAGCAGACAGCTATCGGCTGATAGCTGATAGCTGTTTGTTATGCTATTGCAAAACCAACACATCATTATCCCCGAATGTGGCATAGCTCGAGGTTATTACATCATCACCCGGCTGTAAACCCTCGAGTACTTCAAAATATTGAGGGTTGCCTCTTCCAAGACGAATGGGCTGCCGTACAGCAAGTTCACCGCCTTCTTCTATTTTGTAAATCCAGTTGCCGCCGGTTGACTGGTAGAATCCTCCGCGTTCCACAAGCAGGGCTTCTGCCGGGGCATCAAGTTCAAGCCTTATCCTGGCCGTCTGACCCCGACGAAGACCGGTGGGCATTTCTCCGGTAAATATCATATCAACCTGGAATTGTCCTTCTCTTACTCCGGGAAAAACGCGATTTATCACCAGTTCATGAGTTTCACCGGCATATGAAAAACTGCCTCCAAGGCCGGTTGTGATACGAGCCAGGTAAAATTCATCGATATTGGCTCTCACCTTAAAATCATCCAGAACATCTACCTGGCCTATATTTTCACCCTGAGAAATCAACTGTCCCTGCTGAAGCTCAATAGTTGTAAGCTGTCCGTCAATGGGAGCGGTCACGACCAGGTTATCCAAAATTTGCTGAACACCATCAAGACTGCGCCACATTCGCTGCTCAGAGTTATCGAGCTGATCAAGCTGGGTAACCATCTGAAGTGAATCTTTTTTATAGGATTCGCTGGTTAACCTGAAACGCTCTTTTTGGAACAGGAAACTTTGCCTGGTCTCTTCAAATTGTTGCTGAGAAATGGCTCCATCCGTAAACAGGGCGCTGTCTCTTTCAAACTGAGGTTTCAGGCGGTCAAGCTCAGTACGTGCACTTGCCAGCTGTTCCTGTAAGCGCAGGTGATTTTGTTCAAGGTTTAAACGGGAGTTTCTGACATTATTTATTTGATCATAGATTCCTGCTTCCTGCTGCATTACACTTAGCTGAAGATTTGAATTGCTTAAAACCACGATCGTGTCACCGGTTTGAACCATCGAACCGGATTGCCTGTAAACATCCTGTACAACGCCACCCTCAACAGCATCCAGAAAATTTGTACGGATGGGCTGAACTGTACCCGTTATATCAATAAACTCCTGGAAAGCAGCACGTTCTACTTCGTATACCATCAGGCGGTCTCGATCAACATTCAGACGAGACCTGGAATCCATCCACACAAAACTATACAGGAACATAATGATAATAGCTAATATCCCGATAACGGATCCTATTAACTTCGGCGTGAATCTTTTTTTCTTAATTTGTTTGTCCATTCCCATAATCAAAAATTTTTCAACTTTACTATTTCATACGAGCAAGAGGTGTGCCAAAGTTTCACTTTTTTACAATCCAGCCTGATGTAAATGCACTTTTTTTAAAAAAACCGGTAAAAAATTTAACCGCGGTTTTATTGCAGGTTGTTAAATCTATAAGGATAAGCCCTTACAGTGTATCATAATATGAAAGAATATATTTAACCGCTTGCGGCTGTTCTATTAACTTGCTGAAATAATCAATGCTGAAATAATCACTGCTGAACCTACCTGTCATGCACCCAAGAGAAATTTATGTTCGGTTTGTTACAAAAAGTGTTCATTTCCGTACAATTGTTTTTTTTTGTAACGTAACACAGTATGCTTTATTAGTATTGCTGTTATTCGGCACTGTATTTGACAAACAAATTGCAGGCACTCCGCCTGGTTAATTAAATCAATATACATTTAGATAATAATTCACTTTATGAAAAATTCGGAAAAGAGCATCGGCAGGGTATTAATTGTGGATGATGATGTTGATGTGCTGAATGCAGCACGGTTGCTTCTAAAGAGATATGTTGAACATGTGGATGTGGAGCAAAATCCGAAATACCTGCCTGATTTAATTGAATCAGGCGGTTATGATGTCCTTTTACTCGACATGAATTTCTCCGGAGATTTCAGCAGCGGCAAAGAAGGCTTCCAATGGATGGAACATGTAAAAACAGCAGACCCTGCACTGTCAGTTATCCTTATTACAGCATACGGAGACGTTGAAAAAGCTGTAAGAGCAATGAAACACGGGGCTGCAGATTTTGTACTGAAACCCTGGCAGAATGAGAAGCTGATTGCAACCGTGCAAAATGCTATCAATCTCACCCATTCAAACAGGCAAGTTGCAACGCTTAAGGCACAGCAACAGGAACTGGGAAATCAGCTTGATCAGCAGTACCAATCCATGATTGGAAAAAGCGAAAGTATGCAGCGTGTATTTAACACTATTGAAAAAGTAGCTGCAACAGATGCCAGTATTCTGATACTCGGTGAAAATGGAACCGGTAAAGAATTGGTTGCCAGGGCGCTTCACAGAAGGTCAGCACGAAAAGGGGATGTATTTATCAGTGTGGATATGGGAGCTATTTCCGAAAATCTATATGAAAGCGAACTTTTTGGTCACACAAAAGGGGCTTTCACTGGAGCCGTAAAAGATAAAGCCGGCCGGTTTGAAGTCGCGTCGGGCGGCACACTCTTTCTTGATGAGATCGGGAATACACCATCCTCATTGCAGCACAAAATTCTTTCTGCACTTGAGTCCAGGCACATTACCAGGGTTGGATCAACTTTTTCCAAAAAAATTGATATCCGGTTAATCACAGCTACCAATTCTGATTTGTACCAAATGGTTGAACAGGGAACATTCAGACAAGACCTCCTGTACAGAATCAACACCATTGAAATTAAGATTCCGCCTCTCAGAAACAGGAAGGAGGACATCCCTTTACTTAGCTCTCATTTTCTAAAACTTTTTGCATCAAAATATAATAAAAAGATCTCCGGCCTCGACACAAGTGCAATGAATGAGCTGAAGGCGTATAACTGGCCGGGAAATGTAAGGGAGCTTCAGCATTCAATTGAACGTGCAGTCATTCTCACTGAAAATAAACAACTTAAGGCAAACGACTTTCTTCTCCGGTCTCAAAGAACATCCAAAATTGACCCGGCTGAAAACATGAAACTTGATGAACTTGAAAAGAGAGCCGTTCATAATGCTATACAGAAACATGATGGCAATATTTCAAAAGCGGCTGAAGAGCTCGGGCTGACACGCGCTTCACTATATCGCAGAATGGAAAAATATGATCTTTAAACATTTCAGAGCAGGTATCATATGGCGGGTTCTCGTAATCGCAACAGCAGCGACCGCTTCTGTTTTTCTTTGGATTCAATACGAATACATATTCTCTGCAATTATAGTCTCCGTTTTTTCTGTCAGCATGATTTTAAACCTCATCTACTATGTTGAAAAAACGAATGAAAAATTGATGAGGTTTTTAAACGGAGTACGCTTCAATGACTTTTCTCTGACATTTGCTGATAATGAACTGGGTTCTTCTTTCCGCGACCTGAACCGGGCATTTAACCGGATCATTGAACAATTTAAATCCGAGCGTGCAGACCGGCAGGAGAGTGTAAGATATCTTGAAACCGTAGTTCATCATGTTGGAGTAGGGCTGCTGGTTTTTAACAACAGGGGTGAAGTAACTCTTCTTAATATCACTGCTAAAAGAATGCTTAATATACCCGGTTTGATTCAAATAGATACGCTTAGGGAAATTCAGCCAAAACTATATGACACAATCACAAAACTGCGTGGAGGAGAGCGGTCTCTTGTCAGTTTTCATCTTAACAACAGCCGTCACCAGTGGGCTGTTCATGCAGCCGAATTTGTAATGCATGAAACCAATTATAAGATGGTTTCTCTTCAAAATATTAGCGGTGAACTTGAAGAGAAGGAGATGGAAGCGTGGCAAAACCTTACACAGGTTCTGGCTCACGAAATAATGAATTCAATTACGCCGATTGCGTCACTCTCTGAAACAGTGCACTCTTTTTTGAGCGAAAAAATCGAAAAAGGATCGGATAACAGCACAATTGATAATGAAACGGTTCAGGATGTTGATGAGGCACTAACAACCATTAAAAATCGAAGTTACGGATTGATGAGGTTTGTTCAGTCGTACCGCGACTTTACACAAATACCGCAACCGGATCTTCAAAGAGTTCGTGTAAATGAATTACTCAATCGAATTCATCACCTAATGAAGGGCGAGTTTAAAAAACAGGGTGTAGACGTTCATCTGGATACGGATCCGGAAACTCTTACAGTTCTTGCTGATCCTCAATTGATTGAACAGGTATTAATAAATCTTACCAAAAATGCACTCCGGGCTTTAAAGTCAACTGATCATCCTGTAATCAAATATATTGGATGCCTTGACGATCACGGTCGAATTACCATTCGTATTAATGACAATGGCCCTGGCATTGATAAAGAGTTGCAAGACAAAATTTTTATTCCATTTTATACAAACTCGGGAACTGATTCTACAAAAGGAACAGGAATCGGGCTCAGCTTATCCCGTCAGATTATGCGTCTGCATAACGGGGGACTTTTTCTTGAAACCGGGAGCATCACCGGAACCACGTTCATCATAAGGTTTTAGACCGATTACCTGATCAGAATAATCCAAGTTGTTTATCCCGCCTGTTGAAGGGCCACTCCGGCATTGGATTCAGCTCAATCAGTTTTCGCAGCTCCCGATGGAAATACTTCGCCAGTTCCGGCGCGTAATATGTATCGGGAGCATGGATAAAAACGTAGGGATGTTTGCCTTCCCTGATCCAGTCAGCAACAATAATAGCCCACTCTTTAAGGTGCGTTTCATTGTGAAGAACCTCGTTGGCTCCCACATATCTTACAAATGGCTTTGAACCGGTTGTATTGAATCGGGCAGGTAATTTCGGCTTCTTCTTTTTAGCTTTCAGAACAGATTCATCGTCCGTTTTCAATGAGTGCAAACGCCTGGTGTCAAAAATCACACGATTCATATAAAAACTTCGCAACAGCTCTTCAAAGCGACGCTCATTTTGACCTTTGTCGTAGTAGTCGGGGTGGCGCACCTCCACGGCATAAGAGAAATGGGTTGGCAATATATCAAGCAGTTTTTCAAGCTTGTTAAACTCATTAAATGAAAAGCGGCTGCTCAGCTGAATATGAAACGGGCCAACTTTATTCCGAATGGGTTCAAACTTTTCCAAAAAACCGAGTGTGATATCTTTCACATCCAGAAGGCGTTTAAAATGCGTGATTGTCTGTGGAAATTTAAAACAAAATTTGAACCCGTCAGGAACGGCATTACCCCACTTTTTCACGGTTTCTGTATCCGGTTCGCGGTAGAACGTGGTATTGCCTTCCACACTGTTGAACACTGTTGCGTAATGCTTTAAGAAATTCTCAGGAGTTGCGCCAGAAGGATAAAAATACCCTCTCCACTCTTTCAGACCCCATTGCGTTGTTCCCAAATGGTATTTTTTTATCATAATATATTTGATTGTATATTTAAATAAACGAAATTTTTATCATTTATAAAGGAACCGCTTCCATATTTGTATTCATAAACTCATCTGCTATATTCCATCGGTACAAAATTCTGTTTTTAAAAACCTGTTTCAAACGAACTCATGCCCTTTAACTGGCTCGATTACACTGTTATTGCCGGATATGTTGTCCTGATGACCGCTGTTGGATGGATTGCAAAAAAAAGGGACCAGGAGTCACTGAGTGATTATTTTACCGGAGGAAAAAATCTTCCATGGTGGCTTGTCGGGATTTCAATGGTTGCCACAACGTTTGCCGCAGATACCCCACTTGCGGTAACCGGAATTGTGGCAAGCGAGGGAATTGCGGGGAACTGGATCTGGTGGAACTTTATGTTTTCCGGTTTATTTACTGTTTTCCTGTATGCCAAACTCTGGAAAAGAGCGGATGTTATTACTGATGTTGAATTTATCAGCATCCGTTATAGCGGCAAGCCGGCCAGAATACTGCGCGGCTTCAGAGCCATTTATCTTGCACTTCCTATAAACTGCATTATACTTGGATGGGTTACCGTCGGAATGGCCAAGATTTTGACAATTGTTACCGGGGCGGAGCAGTGGGTGGTTATTACGAGTTTGTATGTACTGATCGGGATTTATATTTCACTTTCCGGCCTTTGGGGAGTTATTGTTACAGATTTTATCCAGTTTATTCTTGCAATGATCGGATCGATTCTGCTCGCCTGGTATGCAGTTGACTCGGTTGGCGGTCTTTCCGAATTACAAAGCCAGTTATCCGTTCATTTTGGCGGAGACGGCTGGGCACTCTCCCTGAACCCGTTTACCAATCCTGAAATAGCAATGGCTACTGCGCTGGTTTGGGTAGGCATGATGTGGTGGGCTTCCTGGTATCCCGGTGCTGAGCCGGGAGGTGGCGGTTATATTGCACAGCGCATGTTTTCCGCTAAAGATGAAAAAAATGCTGTTGGCGGAACGCTGCTCTTTAATGTGATGCACTATGCGGTGCGCCCGTGGCCCTGGATATTGGTGGCTCTTGCGGCCGTTATAACCTACCCGGGTCTTGAGGATCCCGAGGCGGGTTACCCGATGATGATGCTCGATCTTTTGCCGGCCGGACTCCTGGGCCTGCTTGCAGTGGCATTTTTGTCGGCATTTGTTTCAACCGTATCAACACATCTCAACTGGGGTGCCTCCTATATTGTCAATGATTTTTATAAACCATTCATAAAACCGGAAGATACCTTTGAAACTCCTGAGGCTGCTCAGAACCACTATGTGGGCGTCTCCCGCTGGACAACTCTCCTGATCATGATTCTGGCTGTCATTGTCTCTTATATGTTTGATACGGTAAAAGGAGGATGGGAAGCCATACTCTCTATTGGTTCGGGTACGGGACTGGTTTACATGCTTCGCTGGTTCTGGTGGAGAATCAATGCATGGAGTGAAATTGCAGCAATGGCTGCCGCAGCTATAGGAAGCATGATAGCGGGTCCGCTTGGCTATGAGGGTTTTGCTGCTAAGATGATTTTCACCATGTGCTTCTCAACCGTTATCTGGGTAACCGCTACTATATTTACCCGGAAAGTGGAAAAAGAAACTCTTGCTAAATTCTATGAAAAGGTGAGGCCCGGAGGCCCCGGCTGGCGGCCTTTTGTAACCGAAGGCACAAAGCAGGAGTCGCTCTTGCCGGGTTTCCGGAATGTTGTTCTGGGCTGTATCTCGATTATTGTTTTTCTCTATGCCATGGGTGAGATTTTCTTCGGATCGCTTCTGACTGGTTTTATCCTGATCCTTTTCAGTACCGCAATTCTCTATTACATTGTGAATACATTTGCCAAAAAGGAGAATAGCTCCCGCATCCGGGAAAATGTCTGATTCTTAACCTCAGAGGGACCTAATGAATCAATTAACAGCATCTCTATACACAAGCTGAATTTATCCGTGTATTATGTTGGCGGACTCAGAAAATTCACTCTGTCTCTTTTGGGGGCATAGTGCCGAAAACCCGGTCCCAGATTGTTGTTGAAACACCGAATGCCTTGTTCGGATATTTATAGTGATGAACGGCATGGTGCCTGTACTGTACCTTAAGGTATGAGGGAACAGGAGTTTTATGGATACTGTAATGAACAAACGTATAGAGCAGGTAACCGGTTATAAAACCCGGCATGAAAATGTAGAGATAAGGCCCCAGGGCTAACCTGAAAATTAAAAACAGAACAGCAAGTATTATAAGGCCGGGCACCGGTGGCATGATCAACCGCTCTTTGTCCCTCGGGTACTCATGATGAATTCCATGAATGGAATAGGCAATTTTTCTTGCGGTTTCGCTATCAGGAAAATACTCATCCAGGTGGTTGATATACTTGTGGAAAAAATATTCAAAGAAAGTCCAGAAAAAAACGGCTCCCGCAAAGATCAGCATTCCGCTCAAGGGAGAAGAGACAACTTTTGCCTGGTAACCAATCACCAGAAGAGAAAAAAGAATGGTAAGATAAATGATGACAGAAACAAAAGGGGGGGCTTTGGTAAAAGTTTCGAGAAACGGGTTAGCAAATATCTGTCCCTGTCTTTTTTTTTGCTTTGTTTTATTCATCCCGATAATATTATTTGACCAGCCTTAATAATTATAATTAAGAAATCGAATAAACCGGATTCCTCATTAAATATAATTCAAATTTTGAAATAGATAAATCTATCTTTTCAAAATGTTTACCGGGTCCATAACTGCCGCTCTTATGGATTGTGAACTAATGGAAATTAAGCTAATCAGTATCAGTGCAATAAGAGTGATCAAAAATACCCAGGGTATAATTGAAATCAAATCTATCCTGTATGGAAATTCCTGAAGCCAGGTATCGGCCAGGAAATAACCGGCCGGTAATGCGATAATATTTGCGATTAAAATCATTTTAAGATAATCACCGGAAAGAAGCAGAAAGATATTGGGGGCAGTTGCACCCATAGCTTTTCGGATGCCGATTTCACGGCTTCGCTTGTTAATTGAATAGGATGCGAGTCCGAATAAACCCATAGAAGCAATGATAATACCCAATACTGACAGTATTGATACGATCTGACTCATCTGCTCTTCTGTTTCATATACTGTGTTCATATAATCATCATAAAAAAAGTACTCAAATGGATGGGCAGAATCCAGATCATCCCAGTTTTCACGCATATAATCAATCACCGGTTCATGGTTACCGGGATTCAACTGAACCTTGATGTAATTAATATTTACAAGTGTACTGTTCAGAGTGGTCGGTAATTCGATAATCAGGGGATCAATTTCTCTTTTCAGGTAGCTGTAATGGAAGTCCTCTGTTACGCCAACCACGCGCTTCCTGTAATCCAGGATATCTATATATTTTCCAATAGCATCTTCAATACTGCCCCATTCGAAAAAATCAACAGCTGCCTTGTTAACCAGAAGTGCATCATCGGTATCTGTTGAAAACTGTTCAGAAAAATCACGGCCGGCAACAAGCTGAATTCCCAGGGTTTTGAGGAAGTCGTGTGTTACTATAATTTTAGAAACAGACTGTTCCCTGTCTGATTGCCCCTCCGCTTTTACGAGGTACATGGAGTATTTTTCACTCCCCATAATGGCTCTTGAGCCTGTAGCTCTTTCTATTAAGGGGTGTTCGCGAAGTCGATCCAGGTAGATATCCAGATCATAGAGCACCCATGTATTACTGGTTGGCAAAATTACGATCTGTTCGGTATCGTAACCGAGATTTTTATCTTTGATATAATCGTATTGCAGAAATATAACCGCTGTACCTATAAACAGAAGAGCTGTTATGGCAAACTGAAACGTTACTAGACCTCGTCTCAAAAGCCCCATATTTCCCATATTCGGAGTGGCAGAGCGGAGGCTGTCAACAGGATTAAATGATGAAAGCACGAACGCGGGATAGAGACCCGAAAGAACGCCTGTAATCATAATAAACAGCAATACAGCTAACGCAAGCCAGGCGGGATCAAACTGAGAAAACTCAATTGATTTCCCAAGAATTTGATTAAAAAAGGGCAGAATCAGATAGGCCAGTACAAAACCTGAAAGTACAGAGATGGTTGTATATAAAATGGATTCACTTAAAAACTGAAATTTAAGCATCCTCTTTTCAGCTCCTAATGTCTTGCGAAGTCCAACCTCTCTTGAACGCTGAATTGCCCGGGCCGTCGAGAGATTTGTAAAATTGATAGCAGCAATTACAATGATCAGGATAGCTATTGCTGAAAAAAGATATACATAAAGAATATTACTCGTCGGTTCTATTTCACTGTCAAGTCCCGATTTCAGCCATATATCTGTAAGAGGCTGTAAATGGATAATAACAGACTCATTTTCACCAATGGCATCTGTTGTGTAGTATTTTTCACTGAATTGTACCAACAGCTCTTCCAGGGTTTCCGGATCTGTGTCAGGGCTGAGTTTTACATACGTCCAGTTCGGGTTCCATCTCCATCCGGCAGTGATTTCATCATAATTTCTCCAATAGTTGGAGAGTGATTCAAACGAAGCCAGTACATCTGCCCGAAAATGACTGTTCTTTGGCCAGTCTTGCATAACACCGGTTACGGTAAGATTAAATCTTCCTTCAAACCTGATATTTTTCCCAATCGGGTCTTCACCTTTAAAATATTTATCCGCCGCAGATTCAGAGATGACCACGGTATTCGGATCTGTAAGTGCTGTTTCGGGATTCCCTCTCAGTAGGCTGATATCAAAGAGATGAAACATACCGGCATCTGTGAAGAAAAAATGCTCTTCCCTTACGTACTCCTGGGTTTCACTATTTGCGATAGATAGTGATTCGGTTTGCAAATTAATAAATCGTACGGATTCTTCTATAAGATCCGGGTATTCAAGCAGGAGGGCCCGTGCCATAGGAAACGGTGTTCCCGCATCGTCATTTTCACCCGACTCATTTATATAGGTCTGGGTAATTCTGTACAATCTGTCCGAATCCGGGTGATACTTGTCGTAACTGATTTCATTCCATACAAATAACAGAATAAGAAATGAACAAGCCACCCCGATTGCCAGTCCTAATATATTAATTGCTGAATACACCGGCTGCTTCACAAAATTGCGATAAGCAACCAGCATGTAATTTTTTAACATTGAAACCTTCTTTCTTTATTACTCTCGTCACATTGATGCAAACAGGGTAGATAGTAATTTAAAGAGAAGAGAGGCAGAGCTTTGTTACAGTAAAAATAAAAGATTAGGATTTTCTAATATAAAGAACAGATAGTTAGAGAAATAGTGCAGCAAATAAGAAGTTTGAATGTAAATCGGTTAATGATTTCACTTTAATTTAGTACTTCATCCGGAAGTGAGAAAGCTATGTATGCATCCCCTGATTTCGTTCCCATTTTGCCCCCGCCCGCTGCAATTACAACGTACTGTTTTCCCTCTGCTTCATAAACAGATGGTGTTGCATACCCGCCGGCCGGGAGGTTGGTTTGCCAAAGGAGTTCCCCGGTTGATTTGTTAAAGGCGCGGAACTTTTCGTCTTTTGTTGCCCCGATGAAAAGAAGTCCGCCTGCCGTAATTGCAGGCCCCCCATAATTTTCTGTTCCTGTTTTCGGAACTCCTCTTTTGGTAAGCTCTTCAAATTCACCCAGCCTTACTTTCCAGATATACTCGCCGGTATTTAAATCGATAGCATTCAAGGTACCCCATGGAGGTTTAATTGCAGGATATCCTTCGGAGTCCAGAAACTTGTTCCAGCCGGTATGCGCGTATGGAACCTGCAGTGCCTCCTCCATGTCAATTTTTAAACCTTCAGGATCTTCGGATTTGCTGTCTGCAAGAAAAGATACCAGTGTTTCTCTTTCCTCCAAACTAAGGTGAGTAAAAGAAGGCATAACACCCCTTCCATCCTGAATAATTGTTTCAAGTTCCCGGTTTGTAAATTTTTCTCCTATATCAATCAGTGATGGATACAGACCCTGAGAGTCTCCGGTCCTGTCGGCGCCGTGGCAAGCGGCACAATTCATCGCAAAAATTTTACGGCCGGGAGACATTGTACTGTTTTCTTCGGGAGCCACTTCAATCATTTCTAAAATCCATGGCATTTCATTTGAATTTACATAGAGAATGCCGGTTTTTGGATCAATAGCTGCGCCTCCCCATTCTGCTCCGCCATCGAAGCCCGGAAATATTAGTGTCCCCTCAACACTTGGCGGATCCCACGGATTCGATGAGCGGATTTCGTTAAAGCGTTTCAATATTCCGGGACGTGATGAGGACGAAATATTGCTGATATCTTCCCTGTTAAAAAACTGTCTCGCAAATGGCGAAGGCTTCTCGGGTACCGGCTGCGTTGGCCAGGCTTTTTCGCCGTCAAGATCAGAAGCGGGTACTTCTGTTTCCAAAATTGGAAACAGCGGCTCCCCTGACTCTCTGTCGAAAAGAAAAATATGCCCCGTTTTGGTAGTTTGAGCCACAGCATCAATCTTTTTCCCATTCCTGTTAATTGTTACCAGGGCCGGAGCTGCGGGCGGATCACGGTCCCACAGGTCATGATGTACAAACTGGTAATGCCAGAGTCTCTCTCCGGTGGCTGCATTCAGGGCAAGCAGTGAATTGGCAAACAAGTTACTTCCGTGACGGTTACCGCCATAGAAATCGAATGCAGCGGATCCGGTGGGTATGTAGACGATTCCCCGCTCCTCATCCAGGCTCATTCCCGCCCAGCTATTAGCCCCTCCAATTCGGGTCCAGGCATCAGGAGGCCAGGTATCATAACCATATTCACCAGGATGTGGAATCGTGTGAAATATCCATTCAATCTCACCTGTATAAACATTAAATGCCCTGATATGTCCGGGCGCTGAGTCTGCCAGTTCCGAAACACGGGAACCGTGAATCAGCAGATCGCCGTATACTATGCCAGGTGATGTAGCAGATACAAATAAATCGGACGTATCGCGTCCAAGCCCGGTTTTAAAATCAACAGACCCCCCTTCCCCAAATTCACTTACAGGTTGTCCATTTTCAGCATTTACAGCATATAATCTTGATCCGGCCACATAAAAAATACGCTTATCTCCCAACCGGTTGCTCCAGTACTCAACACCGCGATTAACACCGCGGCTTGCGGGTTTTTCACCCTCAAATGGATTGAATCTCCATAGAAGTTCGCCGGTAGCTGCTTTTAAGGCAAATAACTTCAGTTGTGGTGTGGTGGCGTATAGAGTATCACCAACAATGATAGGATTTGCCTGTATTTCTGTTCGGACACCCGAAATTGTATCACCTGTCGAGAAAATCCACGCAATCTGAAGCTTATCTACATTTTCAGTAGTAATCTGGTCAAGTGAGGAGTATTGAGTGCCCCCTTTATCGCCAAGATAGTTAGACCAGGTTCGAAAGTCAGAACTCACCTCATTCGCAATATCACTGCTATCACAACCTGTAATTGAGAAGATCATCACTGCAAACAAGCAAGAGTATAAAGTTCTGTCCGCCCCCGTTGTTTTGTATCTGCAATTTAGCATGAATAAAATTTTTATCCCGGATCTTCTTACTACGGATTAAAAGTAACAACTACCCCGCATTTCTCACAGAGATTTTATTGAATATTTCATAATCTATTGTAAAATAATAAGTTGGGTCAATATTTGAGTCCTTTAAAAAATAACAGGTTGTTTTCGGCGAACTTTATTCCTCAGCTGCGTTGAAGGTAAAATGGCTTGCTCAACGTACCCATGTACGTTTCCGCCACCATTTTACCTTCGCCTTGCTGAGGAAAAAATTTCTAGGTGAGAAATGCGGGCTACCCCCCATCATTAAAAGCAGTACTTTCAGTTCGAGCGCGGATTACCCCGTCGCCAGC
>CAYVBJ010000033.1:0-34583 GCA_964449075.1 uncultured Balneolaceae bacterium | reverse complement strand
ATGAGGGAGCTAACCTGGTCGCGCGTCCATTCAAGCGGATTTTCATCTTTCAGTTCGTCTTTCATGACCAGGTAATCAAAGAGCCCAAGCTGTCCGAGAATCTGGTATATCCCGGTCTCCATTCCTTTCAGTCCGCAGACATAAATCAATGTATTATCTTTGCTCAAGATGGGCATCATAAGATCATGGCGGTCGATCAGGCTGTACTGAACATAGGGTTTTGTGCCATCCGGCCGGGGATCTTCACGTGAAATAGATTTCAGGTAGTGGAAATTATGATGCTTTTTATCGAGCTCTTCAAACAGGTTCTGGTAGAGCAGATCTGTTCTGTAAGGGCAGCCAAAAGTTAACACAACATCACTTTTAACACCGGCGCGCATCAAATCAATTATCATTCCGCGAAAAGGAGCAATGCCAGTGCCGGTTGCAAGAAAGATGTAGTTGTAATCTCCCGGGTTCTCCGGCAGAAGGAATCTTTTGCCGCTGGGTCCGGTCATATTCAGTTTATCACCTTCATTCAGGTTACACAGATAGTTGGAACAGACACCTAAAAAGAGTTCATGTGTATCCCAGTGCTCATCGATCACGCGTTTAACGGTTGTGGCATATATTTTTCCGTTTCCATCTTCGCCCCCTGTAGGTGAACAGGTTGAATAGAGCCTTACTTTGTATGGACGCCCTTTTTCATTAACTCCTTCGGCAAGCACTCCCA
The DNA here is from genome assembly GCA_964449075.1 of uncultured Balneolaceae bacterium. Lineage (GTDB taxonomy): Bacteria > Bacteroidota > Rhodothermia > Balneolales > Balneolaceae > CAYVBJ01. The sequence goes on along the minus strand of CAYVBJ010000033.1, from coordinate 33,871 downwards.
AAGCCTGACCGGGGACTACCCTGTTTTCAAATTCGGTACCGGAAAGATCAAATTCAACGTGACGCACAAAATTGGGGCTTGCTGAGCAGGTTGCAATTTCGCTTTTATGGATGGAGGCCTGAACCGGATTTTTGGGCTTGTAAGTGTTCAGGTCTACTTCAGGCAGTTTAATTTTATTTTCGGTTTTGATAGCCATTGGGTCAGTTATTTTCAGTTATTTTGGAACTCAGGTAAACTAAAAAATTATTGATAACGGAAAAATTATTTATTTGAAGGTTATGACGGTTTATAGCTTTGCAGGATTTTGAGATAATTTGCCCGTTCAAAGGCAGCCGGTTCCGCCACAGAAGCTGAGCTCATGCTTCCTTTCATTTTCTCAATAGAATCATATTCATTGCGGTCCATCCATTCCAGGATATTGGCTCTGATATTTCTGAGTTCTTCCACGCCTTTTACAAGTAGTACGGATGCCATCATTGCAACATCAGCCCCGGCAAGGATCATTTTGATAACATCTTCGGCTGTATGAATACCTGTGGTTGCGGCAAGGCTTCCCTTTAAATTGGGTCTTAAAATAGCAATCCAGCGCAGGGGGAGTCGTTTTTCAAACGGATGACTCATTTGAAGGCTGGGCAGTATTTCAAGTGTTTCAAGATCGATATCGGGCTGATAAAACCTGTTAAACAGAACAAGTCCGTCAGAGCCTGCATTTTCAAGATGAACAGCCATATTGGCAAAAGAGCTGAAATAGGGACTCAGTTTTACGGAAACCGGGATATCGACACTGCTTTTCACCTGTTTCACATTTTCAATGTACATATCTTCCACCATTTTGGATGTGAGTTCCGGATCTGTTGCCACATAGTAGATATTCAGTTCCAGGGCGTCTGCACCGGCCTCTTCCATATTTTTAGCATACGACATCCATCCTCCTTTTGAAACGCCGTTTAAACTTGCAATTACAGGGATGTCAACAGCCTCTTTAAGCTTCCTGATCTGATCAAGGTACTCTTCCGCTTCAATGTTGTGATATTCATCGGGTTCGGGAAAATAGCTTAAAGCTTCAGCATAACTTTCGCCTGTGGTAGAGAGATAGTGATCAAGCGCCCGGCTTTCGAATGTGATCTGTTCCTCAAACAGAGAGTACATAACCACCGCTGCGGCACCTGAATCTTCCATCTTTCTAACTGTATCCACGTTACCGGATAGCGGTGATGCTGATGGAACAAGTGGGTTTTTTAAGGTGAGTCCGAGATAGTTGGTTTCCAGGTTCATAGTGGTTTGATTATTTTGAAATTAATTGTGAGAACGGTCAGCTATTGTTATACATCTGCTCCATATTTTCATATACCTTCCACTGTTCATTTACTTCTTGCTGTGCCTGATTCATGAGTCTTTTTGCTACTTTCGGATTTGATTTCAAAAGCATCAAATATCTCATTTCGTTGTAGGCATAGTCGGTAAGCGGAATTTTTGGTTTCTTCGAGTCGAGAGAAAATGGATTTTCATTCTCGCCCTTAAGTTGGGGATTAAACCTGAAAAGCGGCCAGTAGGCAGAATCAACGGCCAGTTTTTGCTGATTGAGACCGTGTTTCATGTCATATCCATGTGCTATACAGTGGCTGTAAGCTATAATGAGTGATGGCCCCGGAAATTTTTCCGCTTCCATGATTGCGCGGACTGTCTGTGTATCATTGGCTCCCATGGCAATTCGGGCCACGTATGCTTTGCCGCTGCTTACAGCAAGCATGCCAAGATCTTTTTTCGCAGTCTCTTTTCCGCCTGCAGCGAATTTGGCCACAGCTCCGAGCGGGGTAGCTTTCGATCGCTGTCCGCCGGTATTTGAATAAACTTCCGTATCCAGTACCAGAATATTCACATCGCGTCCGCTTGCAAGAACGTGATCGAGTCCGCCGTAGCCAATGTCATAAGCCCAGCCGTCACCGCCGATGATCCAGACGCTTTTCCGCACCAGGTAATCAGCAAGGCTGTAAAGCATCTGCATATTGCCGCTGTTGTTATCCTTTAGTAACTCCTTGAGTTCCGCAACACGTTCTCTCTGTTCAAAGATACCTTCCTCTGTCGACTGATCAGCCTCCAGTAATTCCGTGACAAGTTTTTCGGGCAGGTCAGAATTTATATTTTTAAGGAGGTTCTGAGCCTGCTGAGTCTGCTTATCGATAGTAAGACGAAATCCGAGGCCAAATTCTGCATTGTCTTCAAAGAGTGAATTTGACCAGGCGGGACCTAGCCCGGCAGAATTTTTTGCCCAGGGGGTAGTTGGCAGGTTGCCGCCATAGATTGAGGAGCACCCGGTTGCATTGGCAACGAGCATTCTGTCGCCAAAGAGCTGGGTTACCAGTTTAATGTATGGTGTTTCTCCGCACCCGGAACAGGCTCCTGAAAATTCAAACAACGGTTCCAGGTATTGTGATCCTTTCACTGTATTTTGTTTTAGTTCAGACCGGTCGTATTCGGGTAAACCCAGAAAGAAATCCCAGTTCTCAATTTCCTGTTCAAGCAGAGGATCCAGAGAGTGCATGTTCAATGCCTTCAGGCCGGTCTCTTCCTTGTTCTTCGCCGGACAAACTTCAACGCAAAGTTCGCAGCCGGTACAATCTTCGGGTGATACCTGTATTGAAATTTTGGTGTTATCGGGCCATTCTCGGCCTTTTGCGTCCATATATTTGAAATCGGACGGAGCTGCCTCAAGGTGTCCCTCATCAAATGCTTTAATACGGATAACTCCATGGGGGCATACCATCGCACACTTGCTGCACTGGATGCAAACATCCGGGTCAAGAACAGGAATCTCCTGGGTAATATTTCTTTTTTCCCATTGGGTGGTTCCGGTCGGAAAGGTGCCGTCAACCGGGAAGGCACTTACGGGGAGGCTGTCTCCATTGCCTGCAATAATTTCAGCAATTACCTTCTGTACAAATTCGGGCGCTTCATCCGGAACAGTTGGCCTCATCTCTATTTTTGAACTGGCTTTATCTGGAACCTCAATTTCACTCAGATTTTCAAGCGCATTGTCAACAGCTGAGAAATTATTTTCCAAAACAGTTTCTCCTCTCTTGCCATAGGTTTTTCGAATGGCATCTTTCACAGCTTTGATAGCTTTTTCCGTCTCTATTACATCCGTAATTGCAAAAAAGCAAGCCTGCATAACAGTATTGATACGTTTTCCCATACCGCTTTTATCAGCAATTTTATATGCATCGATCGAGTAGAACCTGATGTTTTTCTCAAGAATTTGATTTTGTACTTTTTCCGGCAAATGATCCCACACCTGATCCGGAGGGAAGGGAGCATTAAGGAGAAATGTGGACCCATCCCGGGCATATTTCAGGATGTCGATTCGCTCGAGGAAATTGAACTGGTGACAGGCAATAAAGTCTGCCTCTTCAATTAAATAGGCTGAGTGAATCGGATCCGGACCAAACCGCAGGTGGGAGATGGTTTTGGCCCCGGATTTTTTGGAATCGTAAACAAAATAACCCTGTGCAAAATTATCTGTTTTCTCACCTATGATCTTAATGGAATTCTTATTTGCACTGACAGTGCCATCAGCACCCAATCCAAAGAAAAGTGCTTCAAAGAGCTCACTTTTCTCTTTTTCCATACTTCCGTTAAACGAAAGTGAAGTATGAGTAACATCATCGTGAATGCCGATTGTAAAATGGTTTTTCGGTTTCTCTTTTTCAAGTTCATCAAAAACAGATTTCACCATTGAAGGCGTAAACTCTTTGGATGATAATCCGTAACGGCCGCCGATTACCCCGGGTTCACTTTTGAATGATCGGATGGATTCAGAGCGATTTTCATGCAGTGCAGACAGTACATCCGTATAGAGTGGCTCACCGGTGCTTCCCGGTTCTTTAGTTCTGTCGAGTACAGCAATGGCTTTCGTTGTTTCCGGCAGTGAATTCAAAAATGCTGCCGTATCAAACGGACGGTAGAGGCGGACTTTTACAACGCCGGTTTTTTCATTTTTAACATTCAGCCGGTCTACGGTTTCGTGAACAGTTTCTGCACCTGATCCCATCAGGATAATTACTCTTTCTGCATCTTCAGCTCCGTAGTAATCAAAGAGCTTATAGGAACGGCCGGTAAGACCGGCAAAGCGGTCCATCGCAGATTGAACAACAGAAGGGCAATCCCGGTAGTATTTATTTACGGACTCTTTAGATTGAAAAAATACATCCGGATTTTGAGCTGTTCCCCGCAAAACCGGGCTGTCAGGTTTAAGTGCACGGTTCCTGTGTTCAATTACAAATTTATCATCGATCATGGAACGCATATCTTCAACAGAGATCTGTTCTATTTTTTGAATCTCGTGAGAAGTACGGAAACCGTCGAAAAAATGTATAAAAGGAATCCTGGCTTCAAGAGTTGCTGAATGAGCAATCAGGGCCATATCCATTGCTTCCTGAACACTGTTTGACGCAAGAAGCCCCATTCCGGTAGCCCGCATAGGCATAACATCACTGTGATCCCCAAAAATTGAAAGCGCATGGCCGGCAACAGAGCGCGCAGCCACGTGGATAACTGCAGAAGTTAACTCTCCGGCAATTTTATATAAGTTAGGCATCATTAAAAGCAGGCCCTGGGATGCCGTAAAAGTGGTTGTGAGCGCACCCGATTGCAGTGCGCCGTGAACAGTACCGGCTGCTCCGCCCTCACTCTGCAGTTCAATAACCTCGGGTATTGTGCCCCAGATATTTTCACTTCCTGCCATAGACCATGAATCTGCCCATTCACCCATAGGAGAGGCAGGCGTTATGGGATAGATGGCTATAACTTCGTTCAGATGGTGAGCTATATAGGCAACTGCCTCGTTGGCGTCGATGGTGATTTGTTTGCGAGCCATAAGTAAAACCTCCGGAGAGTCTGTTATTAACATCTCCAATCACCCAGGACCCGAGAAGGATCGAAGACGATTTAGACATGAAGTGTGAAAGTTAGCAGCCGGTTGTTTTATTTTACTCTTTTAGAGTTCAACCGGGAAACAATAAATTTGTAAATCCTATATAATCAGAAAACCGGAGTACACTCTTTGATATGATCTGTCTGATCATCGTCAAAAAGTAACAGGCGGGATATTTCCCTGTTTATTTATAATTATACCGTAGCATGATTATAAACTGTACTCTTAATTTTTTAGTCAGGTTATCAATGAATCTGTTTTGAATATAGATCATTGATAATCGTATAAATGCAGGGTGATTTGACAGGATGCTGTAGTATTTTCCCTTACTCGCGGGAATTAGCAAGATGTGTGAAATAATATAACTACTGTGTTTATGTAATATTTACCATTACAATTGATTCAGTGAAAGGACTCTTTTGAACATTATCACAAATAGTTATCTATAGTTCGAATCTAATAATAAATCAAAAAGAGGATAAGAGATGGGAACAGCAACTAAGATTGGTAAAAAAAAGGTAAAGGAGTATCCATTCAGTGAGGAGGAACTTAATTATTTTGAAAATTTGCTTCTGAAAAAACGAAAAGAAGCACTTCATGAATTTGAAGCAATCAGGAAAAATATAGAGAACCACAGGGACGTGGACGATGCTGATCAGTCTTCTATTACTCACCACCAGGGAGATTTGGGATCCAATATGGAGGAACAGGACTTAAACTACCAATTCCTGGAAAGAACCCGCAGATACATCCAGCAGCTCGACCGTGCATTAATGCGGATAAAAAGAGGAACATATGGAATTTGTGTGGCAACAGGTGAGCCTATAGAAAAAGGGCGTCTTGAGATTGTGCCACATACAAATTACAGCGTAGATGCAAAACTGAAAGGTTTAAAAAGGAGAAATTAGTTTTAATTAAATGTGAGAGTCATGGTAATGATGATCCATAAAGAGAGTGAGCAATCGAGAATCCAGGAGAGGATAAATATCCTTAAGAACAAGGGTTATCTTGGATTTTCGGTTGTAAACACAAAAAGAAAGTGGGACGGGTGTGAAGTTACTGCAAGAGATGATACCGGTAAAGTTATTACTTCAGAGGGTGAATCGGTTGAGGAAGCTTATAAAGCACTCATCGATCGGATTGACCAAATTAAGGGCTAACCGGTATTTTACATGCAGTAAACGAGTGGCATTTGCAATGGCAGATGCAGGGGCATTCAGTGGTTTTTTTAAAGACATGGATAAAGAGTGGGATGATTATTTGTATCCACTGTGCTCTTCTATAAGTGACCGGTCTTCAGGTGTCTGATTGCAGACATTTTTTCATATCCTTTACTTGAATCCAGGTAGTTTGTAAAATAGCTCTAGTCCTTTTTCCGGATCAAGAATGCCGGAAGCACAATCAGAGTTGAAAAAATTAAAAACAGAATACCAAACAAGAGAACCAGCCCCAGGCTTGCAGTGCCGGAATGCGGAGATACCATCAGATTGCCAAAACTGAATAATGTAGTAAGTGAACTGAAAAAGATCGCCCGGGACGTTGTGGTTTTTAACAAATCTTTACTGTCTATTGATCCTTCTTTAGCGCGGTGAACCATGTGAATGGCATTATCTACTCCAAGACCGAGCAGCATAGGCAGTGCAATGATATTGGCAAAATTAAATTTAATGCCAAATATTACCATTGCTGCCCCTGTCAGCAGAGCAACCAGAAACAGTGGAAACAGAATATAGATAGTGTAGATAAAACTGCGCAGATAAATCAGTAAAAGTATTGTTATAGCCAGCAATGAATAGATAAGTGCTTCCCTGAAAGCTTCAACAACAATATTTCCCGATTCAATAAATGTGACCAATTCTCCGGTGGCATCAGGGGAAACTTCGCGAACCTTTTTGGAAAATGAGCGTAGGGTTTGGGGATCATCGATACCGGCTGCCGGAGATACCCGGATACGGTATTTTTCTCCGGTCGGTGAAATCCACCTGTTTTTCAGTGCGGCCGGTAATGAATCTATTGAAACCGGGGTTGCTGATGCAGCTTTTTTGAGATTCGAAAGCATTAAAGGGAAGTGTTCAAGCAAGCCCTCTTCTACATGCTCAATCAGATTCCTCCGTTCATCAAATGAAAGTTCATCAAGTGTACTGTTCAGAAGCCCAACTGACTCCTCAAGATGATAAAGATTTTCCGGTCTTGTTTTGGCATAATCCCGGATACTGTTTTCCAGGATTGATACAGCTTCAACCTGATTCTGTATGTCCATTGCAGCTGAATCCTTTCTGATTTCAGGAATACGTGAAATCCTGGAATTGATATTATTGACTATCTCCAGTTTTTCTTCCTGGTTTTCAGGTACAAAACTGAAAACAGTGAGCACTTGTCCGGACGATTCGATCTTCTTTATACTATCTGATTTCTCTTTAACTTCAGATCTTTTTTCTTCCACAATTTCAATATTCCAGGGTGATAATCTCTCCTCTTCAACCAGGTCAATAATGGCAGATACCGATTCAGACTGCTGATCCCTTAAATTCATGGGATCGTAATCAAATTCAATCGCGTGCACAAAGGCAAGGGATGCAATGGCAGCTATAATTCCAAGGCTTCTTATTACATTTTTGTGCCGTTGAAGAATGCCTGAAAGTGTTTCAGAAAAAGGTGCAGTTAATGTGGCATCAGAAGTTTTATAGTTGTGATGCCGGAAGAGATTCAAAAGTGAGGGAAGCAGTGTAAATGTAACAATAAAGCTGATAAACATACCGGTGCCTGCGATCAGCCCGAGTTCGGATACCCCGTCAAATGTAGTGGGAAGAAAAGCATAAAACCCGATAGCAGTAGATATGCAGGTTAGCAGCAGGGCAGGTCCCACACCTTTTATACTATTGAAAAATGCATTTCCCATAGTCTGATTGCCATGGGTAAACTCATTGTATTTTAGTGTAAAATGAATGGCATAATCAATTCCGAGACCGATATAGAGAACAGCAAATGCGACAGATATCATATTCAGCTGTCCGATTGCCCAGGCTGTGAAAGCGAGAGTAATGAAAAGGCCTGCCAGTAATGTTATAATGGAGCTGCCGATCAGCCTGGAAGAACGAAGTCCTATCCACAGAATCAGCGTTACGAATAAAAGTGCCAGAATACTGGCTGTAACGGCTCCCCCGGTTACACTTTGCATCTCTTCATATCCCATTGCAAGCTTACCGGTAATTCGCACACGTACCTTATCGCTATCAGAATATTTTTCGGTCAGAAGCCGGGCCGTTTCGATTGCCTCTTTAGCAGGTGTTAACCGGCTGTAATTCAATACAGGCTGGGCCTGGATAAACCGGATTCCAGCCTGTTCGGTTAGCTCAGAACCTCCAAACGCCTGCTGCCAGGAGAGTGAACTGTTACCGTTTTCTATTCTGTCGTCTATGGTATTGCTGATTTGGCCAAACAGGCCATTGAGCTGCACAACCTGAGTCTCATTTCCCTGTTCAAGAATTAAATCGATAAGTGAGAACAAGCCGCGCAAACTATTGTTTTGAGCCAGCAGTGATAAAAAAACATTGGAACGGGAAAGCCTCGACGAAAGATTTTCGAGTTCCTCAGTATTTAAAAACAGAAACTGGTTTTGTTTGAAAAAGTCACCGGCTCCGGGCAAGTACACATTACTGAAATGAACTGTATCTTTTTTAAACTCCGTATAGAGATCAAGTGCTGTAATTTCAGTTACTTCTGGTGTTTCACCTTCAACGACAATAACCAGGTTGTTTTTTGTGAGTGGAAAAAGTTCATTAAACTGATCCTGGTTTTGCCGGAATTCGAGCTCAGGATCAAACATTTCGGCTGTATTACTGTTGATTCCAAGATTCTGAATTGTGTAATGGATTGCAAAAGCAGAGATTACCACATATAGAATTACAATCCACAGAGAGTGCCTTTCCACGAAAAGTGAAAATCTCTCTAACAAACGGAGTGAATGTGAATCTTTGGAATTATTCATTTAGAAATATGTAGATCAGTAGAGGCAGTTTAGAAAATAAATATGTAGTTATTTTAAATTTGGTTCCGTATCAGGTCTATACGAGATAAAAAAGTAAGAGTACATACAGCCGTTTTTATAACCTGATATTTCTTTCCAAATTAATTAATATAAAACTTAAAATCTTGTAACAGACGGTTTGGACAGTATCTTTATAATGTGAGAAAAAGAATAACGATCCCAGCGATTATCATTATTATCTCTGCTGCTGGTTTTTTGTATCGGGATGGCTGCACAGTCTGGGGTTTTTTACCAGTCTGAAAACATGTTTTCAGGTTATTGCAAAACAATAACAGGTATTGCAGGGCCTGAGGATATTCAGCTCGATGAACAGCATTTTTACTTTACAATCGACGGACGATCACGGGATAAGTTTGTAAGGTCAATAGATACATTCTTCTACAGAGGTACCGGCAGTGTTGGATATTATGACGGTGTAACTTTCTCAATTGCAGAGACAGACCTCCATTTTCCAAACGGAATTGCGTTTGATTCTAAAACAGCCTGAAAAATATAAAAAGTTAAATTATTTCAAAAAGCTCAACATCGTAGATAAGCGTATCTTCTCTGAATTCAGCATCAGGATTGACGACAGATACATTTTCAAAACCGAGAGGGGGCGGAACAACAATCACCCTGACTTCACCCTCTTTCATGCCAACTACTCCTCTTCGCAATCCTTCTGTTTCTGAGTTTTGAACGGAAATGACCCTGGGGGTCGTGTTATCATCAGCATAGGAACTTCTGATGACTTCACCGTCAGCAGTACGGAGTGTAAAGTGCCACCGGATATTATCACGACGAACAACTTCAAATTCGCCGCTGCCCTCTTCAATTCTATAAAAGACCAGGCCGTCGCGAAGTTCAATTCGCTCTGCATTCGTTGTGTCGATGGGTGGCGGAACAGTTGATAAGTCGGGCGGACGTAAATTGAAATTGGTAGTGCCGTCTCCGCAGCCAATCGTGAAGGCAATTAATATGATAACAGAGATAAAAAGCGGTTTAATTTTTTGTGATTTCATCAAGGCTTCTTTTAAATCGTTCGATTTCATTATAGTAATAAGGACCTGTTGCAGGACCATTAAATCCTGTGTGAATAAATTTAATTGAATGTTTACTATCAGTAAAGATGCTTGTAGGGTATGATATTACTTCATCGAGAAAATCAATAGTTTCAGCGGCATCTTGTTTGTCACTGGTTCCTGCAATTAATAACGTCCATGGAATGTCAAATCTTTTGCGATATCGTTCAACCATAACGGCATCCCTTTCAAAATTTCCTGTGAACTCATATGCAAGTCCCACGATTTCAAGTTTTGTATCTTTATAATCTTCATAAAGACTCCGCAATAAATGAGCTTCATCTGCACAATTCGGGCACCATGAACCGAAAAGATAAACAAGAAGCGGCTTGTTACGAAATTTTTCATCTTCATTTGAGATTAGAATGCCATCGCTGTTTTTAAATGCAAAAGTAACCTTTCTGCCAATTACAGAGTTATCAGCCATCTCCATAGGATTGCGAAGAGTGTTTTCTCCTTTTTTTGCTGAAAACGTGGCGTGGTAGCTGTCACGTGACCAAAAATTACCAGTCATACCGCCATCCGGGTTCAATTTTGCATCGAATAAAAAAGCATGAGTTCCGTCAAAAGTTGAGAGTATAAAGGTTGAATCACTATAAACTCCTTCAAGGAACCGGTAGTCGCCGGTTTCTGTCATAAAAGTACCATGCAGAATGCCATTTTCCCCGTAGAATATACCTGTTGCCGGAAATAAACCGTCTTCATCTTCAAATGTTACGTTCCACTCGCCGTCAAAATTGTTTTGTTCCGGTGAGGGTACTGAATACCGGGGCTTATTACTTTTAACCGCTTCAAAAGCAAGTGATGATTTGCTTCCATTTTCAGCAGTGCGTGTCCAGTTTCCGATTAAATCTGATGGTGTGATGTCCGCAGCAATCACAGCGTCATAGTGATCAAAAGTTAAACGGATGGTATTTCCATTAATTGACATATTAGTAAAATAGGAGGTATCGCTGCTGTTAACAGCAAACGCTGAAAGTTGATCTTCTTTCTGTTGAATGATCAATGGAAATGCAAGATCGCCACCGGGACTTTTAAGAACGGCTCGCCACTTACCATCCAGGTCATGAGTTTCTGAACAGGAAGCAAAAATAAATGGCAGAATCACCAAAACCGGCAGCAGACTGATTCTGTTTTTTCTGGTATCAGACTCTGTTATTTTATGATTCTGCATCTGACATTGCCTCCTCAAATTCTTCCTTTCTTCTCCGCACTGCTATTTTACTCAGGAATATGGAGAACTGATACAGAACCACCAGTGGCAGTGCAATCATTATCTGTGAAATCGGATCAGGCGGAGTTAAAATGGAAGCCAGTATTAAAGCAGTTATGATAGCATGCCGCCGGTATGTAACCATGAACTGGGGAGTAAGCAGACCAATTTTGGACAGGTAATAACTGATAACAGGTATCTGGAACAAAATACCACACGACATTGTCCACATGGCAACAGATGTAAAATATTCATTGATATCAAATTCGTTACTGATAACTTCAGCGATAACGAACTGGGTAAAAAACTGAACGGCAAAAGGCACGAGAATAAAATATCCGAAAGAGACACCGAGCAAAAAGAAAAATGTTATAAACAGGGCGTTTAAATAGGTTTTATACTTTTCACCGCTTTTGAGTGCAGGTTCAAGAAATGCCCAGATTTGATAGATAAAGATAGGTGAACCCAAAATTGCCCCGATGATGATCAGTGTGCCCCAATATGTAAAAAACTGTCCCGGTAATTTTCTGGATATCAGTGAAAGGTCGATCGCGTCAATCGGCATAATCCGGTACATAAAGAAATCGGATCTTGCCGGACCGAGAATAACTTCATCAATCAGGAAATCAGCAAAAAATATAGCAGCAACAACACCAACCACCAGGCCGAGTAAACCTTTCAGAATCCGCCATCTCAACTCTTCCAGGTGGTCCAGAAAAGACATGGATGCGGTGGGATCATTTTTAGGCGGAATGGCCTTGGGAGGGTTTGCGCCCATTATGCCACGACTTTCATCGGAACTACTCACTTGCTATAACAGGTAAAATTAAAAAAAATCGAATCATAAACGGATACTGAAAAATTTTATACGGTTACAAAATCGTAAAGCGGATGGCGTGAACACATCTCGTGTACTTCCTGACGAGTGCTCTGAATGATTTTCTCATCAGTGAGATTCATCAATACCCTGTCTATTAACTCCGCAACACGTTTAAATTCATCTTCTTTAAAACCACGGGTTGTCAGTGCAGGTGAACCGATTCGTATTCCGGAAGTGACAAACGGGCTTTCTGTATCGAAAGGTACCATATTTTTATTTACCGTGATAGATGCTTTATCAAGAGTTTCTTCTGCCACTTTACCAGTAAGCTCCTTATTTCTCAAATCAACCAGTATCAAATGGTTATCGGTGCCGTCACTAACCAGGTTATATCCCATGGTTTTAAATGAATCTGCCATCGCTTTTGCATTTGCCCGGACCTGTTTTTGATAGTCAATGAAACCGGGTTGTAAAGCTTCTTCAAAGGCAACCGCTTTGGCAGCGATTACGTGCATCAGGGGACCACCCTGGCTGCCAGGGAAAACTGCAGAATCGAGAACTTCACTCCAGTTCTTGGTTCTGCCGGATTTTCTTGCAGTTACTCCAAGGGAGTTTTCGCCGTCATTTCCGACTAAAATCATTCCGCCACGCGGTCCGCGAAGGGTTTTATGTGTTGTAGTTGTAATTACGTCGCATAGCGGCAGGGGATCGTTTAAGAGACCTGCTGCAATCAGACCGGCGGTATGAGCCATATCCATCCAGAGGTAAGCCCCGGTTTCATCAGCGATGCTCCGAAAAGCTTTGTAATCAAAATCCCTGGGGTAGGCGCTTGCTCCAATGGAGATCAGTTTTGGATTTACTTTTTTTGCCATATCCCGGACCATATCCATATCAATACGGCCGGTCTCTTTTTCCACTCCGTAAAATTCAGGATGGTAGGTTATACCGGAAAAATTGACCGGTGAACCGTGTGTTAGATGACCGCCATGCGCGAGGTTCAGGCCCAGAAGGGTTTCTCCGGGGTTCATAAATGCAAGATAAACGGCAGCGTTTGCAGAAGCTCCGGAATGCGGCTGCACATTTGCGTAGTCGGCCCCGAATAATTTTTTTGCACGTTCCCTGGCCAGTTCTTCCACTTCATCCACAAATTCACAGCCGCCGTAGTAGCGTTTTCCGGGGTATCCTTCGGCATACTTGTTTGTTAATACAGTTCCCATTGCCTCAATAACAGCCCTGGAAGCAAAGTTTTCGGAAGCAATCAGCTCAAAATTAAGGTTCTGCCGCTGAGTTTCCTTTTCTATGGATGAAAAAATATCCGGATCCTGCTCACGCAAAGATTTCATTTCTGATCTTTTTTTGAAGTTAATGTGTTTATTTTTTTTACCCTTCGTTCATGACGGCCGCCTTCAAATTCGGCTTCAAACCAGGCTTCCAGGATTTTTTCTATTTCAGGTTTATCCAATTCTCTGCCGGGAAGGCAGATGATGTTGGCATTGTTGTGCCTGCGTGCAAGATCTGCCACGTGAGGCGAATAGGCAAGTGCAGCCCTGACGTTTGGATATTTGTTCGCAGTCATACACATACCCTGACCGCTTCCGCAGATCAGTATCCCCGATTCATACTCGTGATTATTTACTTTTTTTGCCACCTGAACGGCAAATTCAGGGTAATCAACCGAATCATCTGAATGTGTGCCAAAATCGACAGGCATGTGGCCCATATTTTGAAGTATTTCTTTCGTGATCTCTTTGGATTCAAATCCGGCGTGATCACTGGCTATAGGTATGATCATTCGAAAAAAATTATATTTCTATTTTTGTAAATATCTCGAAAAATTCTGTCAGGAAAAAATGAATTACAAAATCAAAATTTTAAAATTTTTGATTTTTATTACTAATGGATCTTCTGAATATTCGAGAAAATCAGGGCTATTTCTTTCAAAGTTCCGTTAAACAATTAAATGGCAGTAAGCGCATATACCAAAAGATTTGTTCCCATCCGAAGAGCTTCTTCGCGTAAGACGGGAGGCGGATTATGAACCTCGGGATTTGTCCAGGCATCTGATAAATTGGATTCGTAGGTATAAAAAATAACCATTTTACCCTGATGAAAGAGTGCCAGCCCCTGTGGCGGCAGCCCGTCGTGCTCATGTATTTTCGGAAGCCCGTCGTCAATTTCAAAAACCTGGTTGTAAATTTCATGATCAAAAGGAAGCTCAATTAACTCCTGTTCGGGATACAACTTTTTTACCAGGGCTCTGACGTGTTCGTCAAGTCCGTAATCATCATCAATATAGAGAAACCCGCCATTATCAAGCCAAGAGCGAAGATTTTCAATTTCACGTGATGTTGTGGATATCGTTCCGTGGCCGGTCATAATGGCAAACGGGTAATTGAGCAGATCAGAGCTGCCAATATCTACATCATCGTACGATTCCGAGATGGTGATCGGAACATGCTGTTTTGTAAACCTGATAAGATTTGAGAGCGCTGATGGATCATTATACCAATCACCTCCGCCATCATATTTAATTCTCGCTAATTTAAATTCACCATTATCCTGTGCAAGGATTAAAGCATCAGGTATTGATAAAAAAACTGCAAAGAATAAGAGAAGAAAAATTTTCATATACCTGAGGTAAAATTTACTCTGAACGGAAACTCTGTTACTAATCATACGAACCGTTTTTAAATATATTTCATGCACTCTTATTCAATTTCGTCAGAATAGAGAGTAGCGGCCCGTTCTCTTAAGTTATAGTCGCTGCTCATAACCTGCCCATAGGCGCCACAGCTTCTTATTGCCACAAGATCGCCTCTTACAACTTCCGGGAGTAACACACCGTTCCTGAATGTGTCGGAGGTTTCGCAAATCGGGCCTACCACGTCATATTTTTTTAAAGGTTTTTGACTTGTCAAAACGTCCACATGGTGCTGAGCCTGGTAAAGTGCGGGACGGATTAATTCGGTCATACCTGCATCCAGAATAGCAAAATTGGTTGTTTTACCCGTTTTTGTAAACAGCACCTTTGAAACCAGGTTTCCGGCCTGACCCACCACGCTGCGGCCGAGCTCGAAATGAAGTTCCTGGTCTTTTCTGAGATGCAGGTTTTTTTGAAACAGTCCGAAATAGGTTTCAAAGTCGGGTATAGGGTTTTTATCGGGTGAACCATAATCGATGCCGAGTCCGCCGCCAACATTTATATGGCCAAGAATTATCCCGTTTTCTTCAAAATTGTTCTGAAGCTCGTTTACTCTTTCGGAGAGATTCCGGAAGGTATCCAGGTCCAGAATCTGAGAGCCGATATGAAAGTGCAGGCCTGTAACTATAACATTGTTCAGATAAGGAAGCAGATCAAATAAGGCGGGAATATCATCGGCCGGAATTCCGAACTTATTTTCGTGCAAACCGGTGGTGATATATTTATGTGTATTGGCCTGAACGTTAGGATTTAAACGGAGTGCGATTCTTGCATTCGTATTGTGCCTGCCTGCCAACTCATTCAAAACCTCTATTTCCTGTACCGATTCACAGTTGAAAGAGAAAATATCGTGCCTGAGTCCTGTTTCGATCTCTTCATCCGTTTTTCCGACTCCAGCAAATGCAATCTTGCCAGGTTCAAAACCGGTTTCAATCGCTTTTTCGATCTCCTTTCCGCTTACGCAGTCGGCCCCGAAGCCTGCATCTCTCAGAAATTCAAGAATTCTTGTATTATTATTCGCCTTTAATGCGAAATGGATGTGATACCCTTTTGAAACTCCAAAATCTTTTACGGACTCAATCGTACGGCCAAGAAGTTCGATATCATAAAAATAAAAAGGAGTCCTATAAGAGCGAAAAGCTTTAATTTGTCTGTCTGAAAACATGATTTATCTATTGCTGGGAAAACGTAAATGATACAAAATTCGGGAGTTTTAAACCTTATCAAATTTCAGAAAAGCGGCGGGCAAATTCAGATGACTCATTTTCGGAAGATTATCGGTTTAAGTAGTAGTGCAAAAATAAAGAGGGAGGAGATAAATATATACTGCTGATCTACAAGATCTATACCGATTGCCGATGAAAGAGACTTTGCCAGGTTTGTGATACCTATGAGAACCGTAGCATAGACAACAATGCCCGTAAAGAAGTTGTACAGTTTTCCATTTTGATGCTGCCGGGGCAGAATGTTGTTATTGTTCATCAGAAGAAAGAGAATCACTGCAATCACCGGCAGAATAACTCCATTTAAAGCCTGTGCAAGAATAATAATGGGAACCGGCTGTAAATCGAGGATACCAAATATCATTCCTGTCAGAAGAACAGCGATCCAGACAGTTCTGAACCGCAATTTTTTTTCGTTCCAGGCGGATGATTCTTCATTAGACGCAAGAACAGATTTTGCTGTGACGGAAGCTGCCAGTGCTGCTGTCAACGTTGAACTCAAACCTGCTCCAAACAGGCCAACTCCCAGTAGAACACCGGCCCACCCGCCAAGCTGAAGGGACAGTGCTTCTGATAAGCCGTCAAATGTAAAGGCGTCGGTTATAGCAGTTCCGGCAAGCAATACGGAAATGGATATCAGTCCGCCCAGGCCGATGGCAATCATAAGACTGAGGCGCATTTCGGAGCTTGATTGGGAGTGTTTGAGTCCTGACCCCAGGAAAATATTATAGGGAACTACAGTAGTTCCGATGAGTCCGAGTACCAGGATTTCAGCTCCATCCGGGATCGATGGAACAACAAAAGAGGTGAGTAGCTCACCGATTTCATGGCTCATCATGATTGCTGTTCCCGCAAAACAAATGCCCATCAGGGCTACTACAGCTCCCAAAAGTTTTGCTATCTGGCTGATGGTGCCTTTCCACAAGATAACAAATGAGAGCAACCCGATTGCGAGCACGATAACAGTGTTATTTACATCAGTAAGAAGTTTTATACCGGCGGTTGCGCCAAGGATGTTGCCCGTTTCAAATGCCGCACAACCTGATAGTATTGCGATCAGAGAAAAGTAGAGCACCGATTTACCGGCCGAAGTAGAAGAGTACTCACGTTTCATTGCCTGCCCGAGGTTCATCCCGGAACCGGTGGTAAGCCGTGCCGATGCTTCCTGCAGCACAAAACAGGCAACAGTTGAAAATACCAGAGCCCAGATCAGCGAATAGCCAAAACCGGTTCCGGCAGCCGCTGCCGTGGTTACAGTTCCCGGGCCGATAAACGCCGCTGAGATGACAGACCAGAACAGAATATTTAAAAGTCGTTGTTTCAAGAGTCAGTGCCTGATTTAAATGGTATATACAAAAGAAGATGCATGAAGATAGAAAGAGTTATGATTTTCCATAACCGCCGCCACCCGGTGTTTCAAGAATAAAAAGGTCACCTTTCTCAACTTTAACGGAAGCGCTCCAGTTAAGGTGAAGGGTTTCACCACCAGACCGTACAATCGTTTGGCTTCCTTTTTTACCGGGATCGCCGCCATGTAAACCGTATGGTGCTACAGTGCGGTGCTGCGAGAGTATGGTCAGATCTGCCGGTTCAAGAAATTCCATCTCCCTGGTGATCCCGCTGCCGCCACTCCACTTGCCTGAACCGCCGGAGTTTTTCCTGATTTCGTACCGGTTTAGTTTTACAGGATACCGGTGTTCCAGTACTTCAGGGTCGGTAGCACGTGTGTTCGTCATGTGATGGTGAACGGCGTCGGTTCCGTTAAAACCGCTGCCACCTCCCGATCCGCCTCCTACTGTCTCGTAATATCCAAAATTCTCATTTCCAAACAGGACATTATTCATCGTTCCCTGGCTGCATGCCATTGTTCCGAAGGCTTTCAAAAGAGTATCAACCAAACGCTGGCTGGTCTCTATATTTCCGCCAACCACAGCAGGGCAGTCTTCAGGATTGTCCGAAAACGCAGGGTTCAGTATCCCGCGGGGCAAAATTATGTTTACAGGATCGAGAATACCGTCATTTAATGGCAGAGGCTCATCAATCAGAAGCCTGAGTACATACATAATTACACTATTAACGATCGAAGGGTTGGCATTCAGATTCCCGGAATGTACACCCGCTGATCCCGTAAAATCAAACGTGATACCCTGATTTTGGATGCTGCAGGATACAGAAAGCAGCGACCCGTCATCCATCTCTTCCGTTGCTTCGGTATTTTTTATCTCCATATCCTCTATTGTATTGAGAAGACGCTCTTTTGCGTACATGCGTAATTTTTGCATGTACTCAGAAATGGTATTTTCAGAGTGCTGATCTGCCAGCTTCTTAAGTTCACCGGCCCCAAAATGGCAGGCTGCGATAGCTGCTTCAATGTCAGCTATGTTTTCATCGGGTGCGCGCGAGGGAAAGGGCGCGTTTTGGATCAGTTCGCGGATTTCATGCAGTTTTGATTCTCCTCTCCTTACCACGTAACCTGGCAGGATAACAACACCTTCTTCAGCCAGATTACCGGCATCCGGCGGCATCGAGCCGGGGCTTTTTCCGCCTATTTCTGCATGATGTGCCCTGCAGGCAGTAAACCCGATTAACCGGTTATCATGAAATACAGGTTTTACTATTGTGATATCAGGCAGGTGAGATCCGCCATAGGCGGGATGGTTCGTAATGAGAACATCACCTTCTTCGAGCAGACCGGTAGTCGAATGGCCATTCCGGTCCTGTTTTAATTTTTTGATCATCATTCGTACACAAAGACCCATTGCACCGAGATGTACGGGGATGTGAGGTGCATTCACTACCAGGTAACCCTCTTTATCGAGCAGGGCACAGGAGAAATCAAGTCTCTCCTTTACATTTACGGAAAGTGAGGTTCTTCTCAGTTTTTCACCCATCTGTTCAGCAACCGACCGAAACCGGTTGGTAAAAAGCTCCAGTTTCACAATTTCATCCTTCCGGTTATTCTTGTCCGCTTTTGAAAACGATCTTTTTAATTTGATCGTAAGATTTGACAATATTTTCATATTCCATCCTGGCGGGATAAAAATGGTGCTGTACGGATCGAGTACGAGGGCGGGTTCCTGAAGCTCACATCCGGGCTTCATCATAGCACGGTCAAAAACCGGGATATCGATCTCTTCAGACTTAAAGCGGGATTTTTGCATATCCAAAGGTTCCGGCAGAGAACTCTTTTCTGTTTCTACAACCTGCTGCTTGCGGGAAGTCGCTGTTCCGGCGATCACACGTACCGACTCAACTTCCACGGGGCGATCTTCAATCCAGTGGCCGAATGTATCTATGTAGGCTTTTTTAAACTGTTTTTCGGGATTGTTATCTTTTTCCCATTGAATTTCCAGTGCAGAAGCCTGATCCTGAAAACGCATAAAAAGAAACCGGTTTTTAATTTTAATCTTTTGATTACCGGTCTCTTCTTCTTTTAATTTTTTTATTACATCCGATTCAAGTTCCTCAATAATGGATTCAAGGCGGTGCTTTATTTCATTTAAAGGTTGTAGAACCTGTTTTTCACTAAATCGTTCAATTTGGGCACGACCGAGGCCGCGGGCACTCAGTACTCCTGCATCAGCCGGAACCAAAACAGTCGAAATATCCAGTTTTTCAGCGATTTCACAAGCATGCTGAGCTCCGGCGCCCCCAAATGAAACCATGGCATATTCGGATGGTTCGAAACCTTTTTGAATCGATATTTTCCGGATCGCCTGAGCCATCCGCTCATTTGCTATATCGGTAAAACCCTCCAGAACTTCTGTTTTTGTGATATTTTTTTTACCGGACTTCCGGATGGTTTTCATCAGCTTCTTAAACTTCCTGACTGCCGCTGCACGATCCACAGGAAATTGAAAATTCGATGAATGGAGTTTTCCTGCAAGCAAGTTTACATCTGTAATTGTAAGCGGACCTCCGTTGCCGTAACAAGCGGGACCGGGATCGGCAGATGCGCTTTCGGGTCCGACCTGAAGTGCAAGTCCGTCAAAAGAGCAAATGGATCCGCCACCGGCGGCTACGGTTTCAATAGAGAGAGCAGGGGCGGTAAGCTGTGCATTGCCAACCCTGTGTTCATATACATAATCATGCTCTCCGTCAAAACGGGCAACATCTGTGCTGGTTCCACCCATGTCAAAAGATAATATACGGTTATACCCGGCCTCGATACCCGCTTCAGACGCGCCGACAACACCACCCGCCGGGCCGCTTAAAAGGCTGTCTTTCGGTGTATAATTATTTGCATTTACAAGTCCGCCCGCGCTTG
The DNA here is from genome assembly GCA_964449075.1 of uncultured Balneolaceae bacterium. GTDB lineage: Bacteria > Bacteroidota > Rhodothermia > Balneolales > Balneolaceae > CAYVBJ01. Next base: position 13,608 of record CAYVBJ010000033.1, on the reverse strand, counting down.
TCATGACTCTGAAAGATCCCTGATCTACCGAATCAGAAATGTTATCAAAATAGGATTTCATAACCGGAGAGAGATACGCATTGACGTCGGCTGTGCGCGCCCGCGGCACAATTTTTATAAGCGGACTCAGATCTGATGAAACGGTCACATATCTGAACCCCTTATCTTTTAACCGCTCTGCCAGTTTAATTTCATGGATACTGTTTTTATAACTGTTCATAAAACAGATTGCAGCAGCTGTAATGCCCGAATTAAGCAACTGATCTGCAATCTTGTCTGTATTCCTGAAGTCAATTTTATGAATGACTTTTCCTGAACTGTCAATGCGCTCATCTGCTTCAAAAATTTTATGATAGAGGGGGAGGGGTTTTTCAGGTTTCAGCGAAAAAATATCATTCCGGTGCTGTTCGCCGATCAATAACAGGTCTGCATATCCCTTTGTGATAAAGAATGCTGTTTTATCCCCCTTTTTTTCCAGCAAAGCGTTGGTTCCCTTTGTTGTTGCAAGACGAAGATTCATTGGCGGGAGTGATTTACCCGGCGGGGTCCGGGTCAGTACCCGCGCTGCCAGAATCGGTGCCTCTTCACCTGAGTAAACTTCGAAAGTATTATTTTCAAAACCGGCTGCGTTAAAAGGGCTTTTTAAGCGGATCCTTTTATTATGTGCATCGTAACTTTCAACTTCAGCTGTTTCTTCAGTTGATCCCAATATTTTGAAAGTAAATCCACTGATAAAATTATCCGGCAGGTTCCACTCCTCATCCACTTTGATTGTTAAACTGTCAATCCGTTCATTTACTTTACCACGGAGTGCACTGCTGCTCAATACTTTACATCTATGCTCCCTGTTCTCCGGATCCGTTCCGATACAATCTGTAAATGTTCCGCCTGTATCGATATGAATTTTCCATCGCCTGTTTCTGTTCATAGTGATTTCGAAGGCTCAAATTAAGTAGTTCCAATTATAATATTACCCTAAAAAAGCATAAAATGGCACCCCACATGAGTTTTTCTGATCATTTATAAAGCCAGAATTTTAATTCTCTGTAGCGGCATAAAATTAGTTTTTTAGAATCTGCAGACTTTGATTTCGATAAATTACTATTTTGATTAATTAATCTATATTTTGGTTGTCATTCTTAAAAACTACTGACCGTAACACCAATTCCATTTAAGCCAGTCTAAACAGGCTCAATTTAAATATATCAAACGACTTTTATGGATATTTTCACTGCTGCATCTCATCACGACATTCTTCTTCTTGTTTTTCAGATTGCTATTTTGCTTCTCGCTGCAAGGGCATTTGGAGAGATATCGACACGGCTTGGGCAGCCTTCCGTAATCGGTGAAATATTGGCGGGGATCATATTGGGCCCATCTCTTTTAAGCGGTGCTGTTCCTTTTTTCGGAGAAATGATCATCCCTCAAACCGAGGTGCAGGGCTACCTTCTGGAGGTTATCAGTTTACTTGGTGCCATGTTTCTGTTATTGATTACAGGGCTTGAAACGGATATTCAGCTTATCAAGCGTCATGCCAAAACTGCTATCGGTGTTTCCTACGGCGGTATTGTTGTAACCTTTGTCACCGGCTTTTTTTTGGGTCAGTATCTTCCCGAGTTTCTTCTTGCAGATCCTGATGAGCGCCTGGTGTTTTCACTGTTTGTAGCCACGGCAATGTCAATTTCAGCGATTCCTGTTATTGCAAAAGTGTTGATGGATATGAACCTCATGAGGCGTGATATAGGTCAGACAATTATTGCAGCCGGTATGAGTGATGATACGACGGGGTGGATTTTGCTTTCTATTGTTGCCGGTATTGCTGCCGGGGATGCAGTAACCGCAGGCACGATTCTCCAAACCGTGGGCAGTGTTCTTGCCTTCCTGGTATTGAGCTTTACAGTTGGCCGGTGGATGGTTCGTAAAGCCCTGGTCTATGTTCAGGATGAAGTGGTCAGCCGCGACAGAATTCTTACCCTGATTATAGTGATGGCATTTTTATGGGGTGCCATCACCCAGGCACTGAATCTTGAGGCAATTCTTGGTGCGTTTGTAATGGGTATTCTTTTCGGAATGGTGCGCAGGGTTCCCGAGCAGGTTTTTCAGAAACTGGAAAGTATTGCACTCGGAATTTTCGCACCGATATTTTTTGCAGTTGCAGGACTGAAGGTAAATATTCTGAATCTCTTTGACCCGACACTGATAGTGATTACACTGATTGTGATTGCTATTGCAACAATGGGAAAGGTAGCCGGTACCTACTTCGGGGCCCGGGTGATCGGCAAAAAAGACCATTGGACCTCGTTAAGCTTTGGTGCCGGATTAAATGCACGTGGTGCCATGGAGATCATTATTGCAACCATCGGTCTCCGGCTGGGTATTTTATCGCAGGATATGTTTTCAATTATTGTTGTGATGGCAATTGCCACTTCACTGATGGCGCCGGTGGCATTAAGGTTTGTGCTGAAGAGAGTAAGCATTGGTGAAGAAGAGAAAAAGAGACTGAAAAAAGAGGAGCTTGAAGCAAAAAGTCTTGTAGCAGATATTCACCGTGTTTTGCTGCCTGTGAGAGCAAGGCCTTCAGATAATATTGAGAATACCCAGATTCAGTCTGTTGAAGCACAAATTCTTGAATTGATAAGCAAAGATCACGATCTCTCTCTCACCTTATTCACAGTGACAGATAAAAACGATAAAGCAGAATGTGAGCAGTATCTGAAGAAGTTGTCGGGTTATTTTAAACAGGGTGAAATTACACGTAAAGTTGTGGTGGGAGATAATCCTGCAGACATTCTCCTGGATGAAGCTAAAAAAGATTATGACCTGCTTGTAATGGGAGCAACTGAGGAACCCCCTGATGGAACACATCTTTTCAATCCGATCGTAGATTATGTGGTACGTGTATCACCCTGTCCCACCCTGATTGTTCAGGCTGCTGAGATGGACGATAATTGGAGTGCCGACAGAATCCTCGTTCCCACAAATGGCAGCGTAGCTGCAAAACATGCAGCTGAACTGGCTTTCTTTATTGCAAAATCAGACGATAATAAAGAAGTAATGGCGCTGCACGTAGTAGTTCCTGAAGAGAGATCCATTTATCGGGTGGATCAAAAACAGATTCAAAATAAAACCCGTTTTGCCAGGGAAACCGTCCGGGATTTAAAGAACCTTGGGGAGGCCTTTGGTGTAAAAACAGAAAAGATGGTACTGGAAGGTGAAAGCCCCGAACAGATTATCACCGAAGTAACCGAAACCAATGATATCGATCTTATTGTGATCGGCACAAGTGTTCGCCCCGGCACAGAAAGATTATATCTTGGGCCACGTGTTGAAAACATAATACAAATGGCAAATTGCCCGGTTTTGGTGTTCAATACATAAAAAAAGTTGATATCTTACTAAATGAATTTAATCAGCACAGATAATTAATGCCCATTTTAAAAAAGCACAAACGACTTAAAAAAGAACTGGGACTTTATGATGTCTTTGCGATCAGCACAGGTGCCATGTTCAGCTCCGGATTTTTTCTATTGCCTGGCCTGGCAGCTGCACAGACCGGCCCATCCGTATTTTTAGCATACTTTGTTGCCGGCATCCTGATATTGCCTGCAATGTTCAGTGTTGCAGAGTTATCAACAGCTATGCCGAGAGCCGGGGGCGCCTATTACTTTATTGACCGCAGCCTTGGGCCGCTTTTTGGAACAGTGGGGGGAATCGGTTCGTGGTTTGCACTTATATTTAAAAGTGCTTTTGCGCTGATTGGTATGGGAGCCTATATAGCCATTTTTATTGACTTGCCCATCACTCTGGTTGCCATTGTTTTAACTCTTATTTTTGGCATTATAAATGTGGTAGGCGCTAAAGAGAGCAGCTGGTTACAAAATGTAATGGTTACCACACTGCTTGCCATTTTGTTATTCTATGTTGTACAGGGTCTGTTCGCTATATTTGCACTTGATTTTTTTGATATAGTCAGGGAAGAGTTCAGCTCCTTTTTCCAGTTTGGTCCGCAGGGTTTCTTTGCTACAATCGGTTTTGTTTTTGTCTCTTATGCAGGGCTGACAAAGGTAGCAAGTGTGTCGGAAGAAGTTAAAAATCCAGACAGAAATATACCCCTTGGAATGATGTTATCGCTTGCAACAGCAACGTTCGTCTATGTGGTTGGTGTTTTTATTATGGTTTATCTTCTGAACCCTGACGAGTTACATTCTGATCTGACGCCAGTTGCTACTGCCGGTGAAGTATTCATGGAATGGCTGCCCGGACAAACCGGACTGATCCTGGTTGTGATCGCAGCTATTGCCGCTTTTGCATCAACGGCAAATGCCGGTATTATGTCTGCTGCCAGGTATCCGCTTGCCATGGCCCGGGATGAGCTTATCCCTTCATTTTTTTCAAAACTTGGAAGGTTTGATACACCCACCTACGCTACGCTTGCAACGGTTGGTTTGATGATCCTTTTACTAATTTCGTTTAATGTAGAAGCTGTAGCGAAGCTGGCAAGTGCATTTCAACTTCTTTTATTCGGAATACTGAATGTTTCTGTAATAGTAATGCGGGAGAGCGAAATTGAAGCCTATGATCCCGGCTTTAAGTCACCTTTTTATCCCTGGATGCAGATAGCAGGTTTTTTTATATCAGCTTTCCTGATTGCCGAAATGGGTTTTATCTCAATCGTATTTACACTGATGGTAATTACAGTCAGTATCATTTGGTTTTTCTATTACGCGAAAGATAATGTAAAAAGGCAGGGGGCAATTTTTCATGTCTCCGCCAGGTTTGGCAAATATCAATATGATGAACTGGAGAGAGAAATGAGAGGCATTATCAGGGAAAAAGGCCTGAGAAAAGAAGATCCGTACGAGAAAGCAATCGGCAGATCTATTGTGATTGATATAGAGGATGATAGCGATTTTATTGAAATCACAAGAATGGTCAGTGAACGATTAGCCGGCCGTGTAAATATCTCCCCGGGTTCCATTTTTGATTATTTTCTGGAAGATTCTACCGAAGGAGCTCTCCCTGTAGGAAATGCTACAGCTCTGAAACACATCCGGATTGATAAAGATATTGATACTGAAATTGTACTCGTCAGAATTCGAAGCGGAATTGACCTGGATCGTCAAAAATTTGAACCGCTTTCAGAGGAAGAAGATGTTGCAGAGGGAAAACTGCATTGCCTTGTTTTTATGGTCAGCTCCAGCAGCAAGTCAGGACAGCACCTGCGGATTCTTGCACATCTTGCCGAGATGATCGATAGCAGTGACTTTTTTGAGCGCTGGATGCACGCAGAAGATGAAGCTGAATTACGGGAAATACTGCTTCGTGATGAACGCTTTATTAATATCACACTTAAACAAGATTATATTACCAGGGGGCTGATTGATAAAAAAGTGAAGGATCTTGAACTGCCCGGCGAGAGCTTAATCACAATCATAAAACGAAAAGGAAGGATAATTTTTCCACATGGTGATACAGTTCTGAAAGAGAATGACGAGCTCTCAATTATCGGGGAGAAAACAGATATTGATGAGATTAAATCAATATTTTACGATAATTCCAAAGATAATTGACCGGTCTCTTTTCAGTGCGGATCTGTGAACCTGCCGCAGCGCAGAATAAAAATCGTACTTGAAAAATATATATGAATGTGCTAATATGCTTTTATGCGTACCACCATTGATATACCCGAATATTTGATGAAAAAAGCGAAAATGAAAGCCGTTTCGGAAGGTATTACCATGAAAGAACTATTCACCCGAATTCTTGAAAAAGAAGTCTCCGCTGAAACTCCGGGCCTGGAACCGGCTCCCTGGAAAAAGCTGCATGGTAAAGGATCTGCTTCAAAACTTACTCCCGAAGAGTCGCCTTTTGAAGATTACTCAGGCCCCGATTGGATAACCGGTATACAGGTAAATGATCCTGATAAGTGATGGTCTTGCTTGATACCCATATCTGGTTATGGTGGCTTCTGAATGATGGAAATCTTAAAAAAAGCGAAAGGGAAGAGTTAAATTTCCTGGCTTCTAAAAACCGTATTGCGATTTCATGGGTTACAGTCTGGGAGACAGAAATGCTGGAAAGAAAAGGACGTATTGAACTTCGGCCAAATCTCAGTGAGTGGATAGCTTTGGCAACTAAACCGGAAGTTTCTATTGTATTGCCCGCAGATATTGAAGTGGTCCTGGCCCAGAGAAAACTGCCGGAACTGTTTCATAACGATCCCGCCGATCGTCTGATTACAGCAACTTCTATTCTATCCGGTTATCCGCTTGCTACTCATGACGGACGAATTAGTATGTCAAAAGCATGTGAAATCTGGAATAGCGGGTAAGTTTTTTAGTGTTGATCAGATAGTTTTTTTAGAATCTGGTCGAAGGAAAGTGACCTCTCTTCACTTTTTTCCATGTTACGAAAGGTGAATTTTCCTGATTCAAGTTCGTGATCGCCTACAATAATGGCAAAAGCTGCATTCTCGCGGTTGGCATCTTTCATCTGGGCTTTCATGGATCGGCCCATGTAATCCATTGTGGCTGAATAACCGGCTTCACGTAATTCGGGCAGGGTTTTTACTCCCCATTTGCGGGCTTTTTCACCCAGGGTTACAATGTAGACATCCACTGTTTTCGGTTCCGACAATTTGATACCAAGCTCTTCACATGCGATCATGAGTCTCTCAATTCCGGCGGCAAAACCGACAGCCGGCGTAGGCTGTCCGCCAATCTCTTCAATCAGAAGATCGTAACGGCCGCCTCCTGCAAGTGCATCCTGACTGCCAAGGTCGGGACTGGTCAGCTCGAATGTAGTGCGGGTGTAGTAGTCGAGTCCACGCACAAGGTGCTGATCCACGTGATAGGTCACTTCAAGATCATCGAGATAGTTTTTTACTTTTTCAAAATGAGCAGCTGACTCTTCATTTAAATAGTCAGCAATTAAGGGTGCATTCTCAATCAGAGGCTGATCTTCTTCCTCTTTGGAGTCCAGAATACGCAGGGGATTTTTTTCCAGCCTCTTGCGCGAAATGTCACTCAGACGGTCAATATGCGGCCTGAAATAATCCTTTAAAGCCTCTTTGTACCTGTCGCGGCTTTCAGGATCACCGATAGAGTTTATTTTAAGTTTGGTATTGGTGATGCCAATTTTTTTATAAATATGCATCATAAACATAATTGTTTCTACATCTGCAACAGCATCATCACTCCCGATAATCTCAACGCCAAACTGGTGAAACTGTCTTTGACGGCCCTTTTGGGGACGCTCAGCCCTGAACATCGGACCGATGTAAAATAGTTTTTGAGTGCCGCCGCGCTGTTCAAGGTGATTTTCAACAAAAGCACGAACAACAGGTGCTGTCAGTTCGGGACGCAGCACATAATGATCGTCACCCCGGTTGAATGTGAATATCTCCTTAGAAACAATATCTGTTAACTGACCGATACCACGAACAATCAGTTCGGTTTGCTCCATAATGGGGGTTCGGATCTCTTCAAAATTAAATTTAGCCGCTTCGTCTCGAATCAGTTGTTCAATGAATTGCCATTTTCGTACTTCATCGGGCAGGATATCCACCATGCCCAGGTGAGTTCTGTATTTGGGTTGAGCCATAATCGGGTTACATTTTCAATTTCCAATTTTGATGACAAGATAAGGCAGAAAGCAGAGAGTCGCTTGGGTTTTGATATGTTGTGCTGATCCTGTAACCGGTTTGTACCATTACTCTTTTGAGCTTCCTATTTTGCGTGATGCGGATATAGATTTACTGAGAATGATCACGGGAATTAAACCGGCCAGTATAATGGCTAATGCTGCTCCGGATGACTCAGCAAGGCGTTCATCCGAAGCCAGGCGATAGACCTGAACTGCAAGCGTATCAAAATTAAAAGGCCGTACAATGAGTGTTGCAGGGAGCTCTTTGATAACATCTACAATGACGAGCATCATGGCGGCAAACAGGCTGCCCGACATCATCGGGATATGGATTTTCCTTAAAATCTGATCAAACCGGTATCCAAGTCCTTCTGCAGCTTCATCCATATTCGGTGTGATTTTGGTGAGACTGGCTTCAACAGTTGTGAATGATACGGCCAGAAAACGAACCACGTAGGCAAAAACCAGGGCAAAGATGGTACCGCTCAGAAGCAACCCGCTGGAGATGCCGAATGTTGTGCGGAGCCAGGCATCCAGGGTATTATCAAACCAGCCAAAAGGAATTAAGATACCAACCGCAATTACAGAACCGGGAATGGCATATCCCATCGAACCGATTCGGGCCGCTGTTTTTGTGAGATACGTGGGATGCAGACGCAGGCTGTAAGCCATAACCAGCGAGATGAAAAGGGCGATAAAACCCGACAGAATTGCTACCAGGAAAGTGTTAAAAGCATATTGAATAAAGCGTGCGTCAAGGGCTGCCCCCATGTTTTCCAGAAACATGTCAACCAGTATGAGAAGCGGAATGAAAAAACCGGCAAGAACAGGAATAGCACATGCAATCATGCTTCCCCATTTTTTCCAGTCTTTAATTTCATATTGAGAAATAAAGCGAAACCGTGAAGCGCCGCCCTGTTGAAAATCCATTTTGTTTCTGGACCATCGTTCTACCAGGATTAATACCAGTATAAACAGCAGCAGGAATCCTGCAAGCTGGGCAGCAGCAACTCTTTCGCCCAGGCCAAACCAGGTGCGGTAAATGCCGGTAGTAAACGTTTGTACACCAAAATAATCGACAGTTCCAAAATCATTCAGGGTTTCCATCAGTGCAAGCGCCATGCCTGCAGCTATGGATGGCCTGGCCAGCGGGATCGCAATTTTATAAAAGCTTTCAAAAGCGGTTGCACCAAGGCTACGGCTTGCTTCCAGAAGAGAATGGGACTGTTCCAGGAAAGCGGCTCTCGACAGAATATATACGTATGGATAGAATACAAACGACATCATCACGATAGCACCTTCGAGTGATCGTATTTCGGGAAACCAGTAATCACCGGCCTGCCATCCCATCACTGATCTGATAAATCCCTGGAGGGGCCCCGTAAAGGAGAGGAAGTCGGTGTAGGTATACGCCATCAGGTAGGCAGGCACAGCAAGAGGGAGAAGCAGCGCCCATTCAAAAAACCTGCTACCCGGGAAACGTGTCATGGTCACGAGCCAGGCAGTTCCGACACCAATGATAAAAACACCGGTTCCCACACCTATCATCAGCCAGAATGAATTTTTTACATAATCGGGAAGTACAGTTGAAGCCAGGTGCTGCCAGACCTCCCCGGCAGGCACAAAAATATTTACTGCAACACTGAGAACAGGTATTGAAACGAGAAGAGCAATGATAAGTGTTGAAATTGACCACCATCCGGAACCGGAACGCATACGTTTACCGGCGGAGCGAAATGCAAAATCCTTTGTATTTTCGTATAAATTGCGAATCATTTATCGATATTTCATAAAAAAATAACAAGCTCCAAAGTTACGGGGAATTTTAGCCAATTTGTGAAAAATGATATTTTTAGACTTCAAATTCTGAACTTTATCTCTTTTTTGGAAAGGCGGAATTCTTTTTTCAGAACAGATTCGGCTGCGTGATACCCGCACATTCCGTGAACCCCGCCGCCGGGTGGTGTTGATGATGAACAGAAATAAATACCTTTTGCCGGGGTAGAGTAGGGGTTAAAAGGTGACACCGGCCTCGTAAATAATTGCCATATATCCTGTGCTCCGCCATTGATATCACCACCGATGTAATTAGAGTTATAGGATTCCATCTGAGCTGTATTCATGGTATGGCGTTTTATTACGGTATCCCTGAATCCGGGTGCAAAGCGTTCAATCTGGTCTTCGATCGCTTTAGTCATATCAACTGTTGACCCATTGGGGACGTGACAGTATGCCCACAGTGTTTCTTTGTGGTCTTGAGTTCGCGACCGGTCGAAATTACTCTGCTGTGAAACAAGTACGTATGGTTTTTTGGGATGCTTGCCCAATGAAATATCTTTTTCGGATTCTGCGATTTCAGGAAAAGTTCCGCCGAGATGAACTGTACCTGCTTTATTGCATTCGGGATCGTTCCAGGGAACTTGTCTGCTCAGAGCATAATCTATTTTAAAGACGCCTGCTCCGTACCGGAATGCTTTGAGTTTATTAACATACTCTTCGGGGAATTTTTTACCTGCAATTTTTACGACCTGTCCGGGTGTAAGATCAAACAGCACAGCACGGGCTCTTGGTAACTGGTCAAAATGAGTAACCATGGTTCCCGTTTCAATTTCTCCCCCGAGAGATTGAAAATATTTTCCCATCGCGTTTGCGATAGATTGTGAACCGCCTTTTGGCATCGGCCAGCCAACGGCATGAGCAGCTGCACTCAGTACAAGACCAATCGCTGAAGTGGATACTTTATCGAGCGGTAAAATACTGTGAGCCACCATTCCTCCAAACAGGGCAGATGCCCGCGCTTTCTTAAATTTGTTTACAAGCCGGGTGGCCGGCTGCAGTGCAGAAAGCCCAAAACGTGCCATTTTCAGTGGTTGCGAAGGTATCTGAAGAGGAGAGAGAATATCTTTTGTGAGGGAGTTCCAGTTTTCGGACAGAGGCCCGATCAGGTTTTTGTATACCGGTCCGTCGGGCCCTAGAGATTCAGCGGTCTCATTGATATTTTTATACCCGATAACAGCCGGTTCATCATCCATTGGATGGGCTACAGGGTAGTCGGGATGGATCCATTCGAGGCCAAATTCATGAAGAGGCAGGAGTTTAAGATAAGGGGAAGAGAGTGCCATCGGGTGAATGGCGGAACAGATATCATGTTTTAAACCCGGCAGCGTCAGCTCTTTGGTTCTCATACCGCCGCCAATAGTATCTGATGCTTCAAAGATTTTTACAGATAAACCCTGAATGGCCAGGTGAATAGCAGCAGCCAGTCCGTTTGGTCCGGACCCGACCACTACAGCATCATATTGTGATCTTTCCTGTTGCTTCAAATCTCTATTTGACTCCACCAAAATTTTTTAAAGTTACCTAAAAAAGATAAGGAATGATTCATATTACTCATCAATCAATTAAAACCCTTTTTTTGAAAGATGGTTCATTAACGAAATCCAGAAGTCATCTACAAGTTTTTGCCTGTCTTTTGCTACTTTAATATTGGTTTGTTCAAGATGACTAAGGGAAACTGTTTTGAGGTGTTCACCCCATTTGGCACTTTCTAACGACACAAACGAATCATTCAATCCTTCATGCTGATAGATGTACTGATTCTGAAATCGGAATATAGCATTTAAGGGTGCTTTTGTTCCCTTTCCAACCGCTGCACTCACAGAAAAATAAGATATGTTTTCACTGTTTTTAATCCGGGAGTTAAAATCCTGCTGAACATAGTCGCATGTAAGTTGTTCAACAGCAGCAATAGCATCACTTTTGGCAGACGGATAAATATTATCGCCAAACCAGTCAAAAAATTCTGCAAGCTTATCTTTTACCAGCTCCGGCGTTGAGAGTACAAAATTTGCAAGACTTGTGCCCCTGTGAGGAGTAGAAACTGTGGTAAGAGAAGCGACAGAATCTTCTATTCCAAGTTCAGAAATTGCATAGCGCATGTCAAGTCCGCCCATACTGTGGGCTACCACATTTAATTTTTCAAATCCATACTGTTTTTTTAATTGCTGAATTCGTTCAGCCCACTGCCTGGCGCGAATTTCAATTGTAGCATAAGGGACGATATTCGGGGCAAAAGCAATCACACCACATTTTCGAAGTACAATACAGGGTTCATGCAGCAGGGAGGGCTTTACAAGTCCGGCAATGGCACCATAACCGTGGCACATCAAAACAGGATATTTGAGACTGATGATATCAGGTTGCGGAAATTCCTTTAATTCGAATTTTTTCAAAAACCGGTCTGTTTCAATCAGCTTCATGTTTTTGGATGTCTATGTTTTTTATTAACCGTCATCCGATGTTGAAAAAGTTTGCGGTTCAGTATCAGTACTAAGCTGAACTGTTTTGATAACAGTTCCTGCATAGAGCAAATGTATATGCATATCTTTTTCAGGTATTATTATTTTTGCAGGGCTTTCTATCTTGTAAGGTAGAAATTTCTTGTGCAAATGATAGTGTATTTCTGTTTTTGAAATTCCAGGCGGAAGCTCTACTGAGTAAATTGTTCTTGAAAACAGTGAATCTACGGAAACGGTTCGTTTTTTGATTTGAGAGTTAGTGATATCAAAATGACCAAGAGCTTCTGTAATAAGTGAATCTGCCTGAGCGGCTGTCCGGAGTTTTTTAGATGGCATTTCCGAGTTTCCAAAAAGTAAAAAAAGGGCAGCTGCACAGGAAGCTGACAGCAGCGCGACGATCCATTTTTTCTGTTTTAAAGCCATCCGGTTTAATTTCTGAATGAAAAAGGGTTTTTGAAGACGTTGTACAAAAGATTTACAGACCTTACATTAGCATGTCCATTTGAAATGTAAGAATTGTATGCAAACTATGGCATTAACTTTTTTAAAGGTTAAATCAAAAAAAGAGATCGATCAGTTTTACGATCTTCAGTTCCGCATATATAAGAATTATCCAAATTGGATTCCTCCTTTTCGTTTTGAAATTGAAAATATTTTTGATCCACGGGTAAATGATTTTTTTAAGCACGGCGAGTGTGAGCGTTTTCTTGTTCTGAGAGGAAAAGAAGTCGTGGGTCGTTTTGCAGTAATGAATAACCGGAGTAAAGATCTGATCTACAGCCCGCCTATGGGAGGTATGGGATTCATAGAGATGGAGAATGACCAGGCGATTGCGGATGCTATTATCGGTTATGCGAAAAAATGGCATAAGGTTCGCGGCTATGGTTCATTCAGGGGCCCCATTAACTTTGGGGAAAATGATAATTATTGGGGTCTGCTTGTCAAAAATTTTGACGAATCACCTATTTATGGAATGTATTACCATCCTCCGTACTACAAAAAACTGCTCGAAAATACGAATGCGGTAAAACTTGATGACCACTGGAGCTACAAACGCCCATTTGATCAGCCGTTGCCCGAACGGCTGGTTCGGATTACTGACAGAATTGAGAGCAGGTCGGACGTTACGATCAGGCCAATTGATATAAAAAACCTTGAGCGTGACGGAAACTACATGAGGCACATTTACAATGAATCGTGGAGCAAGCAGGATATCAGGGAGCGGGAAGAGGAATTTACGGAACTGACAGAGGAGACTGCACGGAGAATGCTCAAAAAAGTAAAACCTATTATGATACGCGACAGTGTGTTGCTGGCATTTGTGAATGGTGAACCGGCCTCCTTTATCGTCTGCATACCCGACCTTAATGAAGTTTCAAAAACTACCGGGGGCAGGTTCCGTTGGTGGCATATACCAAAACTTTACACTTTGAAAAACAGGGCCAGACACTTGCGAACGGTGGTCTATGGCACTTTGCCAAAATATCGTAAAATGGGCCTTGAAGCACTTACGTTTGTCCGCGGGATTCAAATGACCTATAACGCTGCGCCAACACTTGAACATCTTGAGGGGGCCTGGGTAAGTGAAAAGAACTGGCTGATGCAGCGAAGCCTCGAGGCTCTTGGCTGCCATCATCATAAAACCCACCGTACGTATAAGTGGGAG
>CAYVBJ010000032.1:0-37263 GCA_964449075.1 uncultured Balneolaceae bacterium | reverse complement strand
CTCACTATAAGCTCTTTCACTGCTTTGGAACCCACTTTATCATTCAGTTTTTTTACTATAGAAAAACGATTCATATGAATTTCATGACGCCATGCTGAATTTTCAACATCTACAACAAGTCTGTCATTTTCAAAATGTAAATTTTTTGAATTTGAAGCTATCTTTTCACCTACAATTTCCGGCCAAAAATAGAGAACCATGCCTCTTTTCAATTCCTTTCTGTTAGGAACTCTTTTAAGATACTCTTTTAAAATTACATCGATTTTTTTCGGTTTATTGCCAAATGCCATATTATCTACATCCTGATTTTCACTGTTCCTGCATCAACTGTAAACCACTTATTTTCATCTCCGCTTTTAAATGATAAATCTGAAAAGGGTTTTTCAGAAGCTGAAGTAATAAAAATCTGTCCGGTATGGCGAAACAGTGTTTCCATCATAATATCTGTTTTATGTTGATCCAGATTCCCAAAAACATCATCAAGTAACATAATAGGTAAATCATCCAATTCATCCGAAAAATAAAATAACTGGGCCAATTTTAATGCGATTGCAAAGAGACGATGCTGCCCCTGGGAACCAAATTTACGCAATTCCATAGAACCCAGGTAAAAAACAATTTCATCCCTGTGGGGACCGGTGATTGTCTGTTCCCGCTCAACCTCCTTATCGAACGTATCTTCCAGGATTTTAGAATAGGCCTCCTGAATGGATTCAATGCTCGAAAAGTTTTTACAAAACGTATCATACTCAAGATCCGGTTTTAAATCCATTCCCGAGATTTTCTCATACTGAAGCGACAGATAGTTTTTAAACTGCAACAATACTTCCGAACGTTTCTTTACTATTCTGGATCCCGTTTCAACTAGCTGTATATCCCATGGTTCAAGAAAAGACTTTAGTACGGATACCGGTCCTCTGAAATCTTTTAAAAGTTTGTTCCTCTGCTTACGTATTCTTCTGTAATCGATAAGATCGCGGAGGTAGCTATTTGAAATCTGGCTGATAAAGGAGTCTATAAATGAACGACGTTCAACGGGTCCTTCACTTGTAAGCTTATGATCTTCAGGACTCAGAACAACAACCGGTATCATGCCAATCAGGTCGGATAGTTTGTCGAGCGGGCTTCCATTTACAAATATTTTTTTTCCCTCACCTCTTGAGTACGAACATCCAACAGAAAAATCTGACCGTATATTCCCCTTAAAGTCACCTTCAACCATAAAAAAAGTTTCTCCGTGCATAACAACATATTGATCACTGGTGGCAATAAAGCTTCTCGACATACAAATGTAATGGAGAGCATCGATCAGATTTGTTTTACCGGAGCCGTTCGGACCCGTAATCAGATTCACGTGCGGGGCCGGATATAGCTCAGTATTTTTATGATTCCTGAACTGTTGTAATTTAAGACGGTCGGCCCTCATTATATCAATATGAATTATTTAAGAAACGCTGTGCATTTATCAATTATAGCCTGTTGCCGCCTGAATTACATTAACAGAATGAATTAACGCCCGTAATGTGATTTTTCTTACGGGCGCTATTCATACCTGAAAGGAATATATGTTTTTTATAATCAGAAGCCGAAAGTGTCAGCTCCCAGAAATACTGCTGAGTCGCCCAGTTCCTCTTCAATACGAAGTAACTGATTGTATTTGGCAATTCGATCGGTTCTGCTCATCGATCCAGTTTTTATCTGGCCTGAATTTACAGCTACAGCAATATCTGAAATGGTTGTATCTTCCGTTTCACCGGACCGATGTGAAATAACTGTGGAATAACCATTCTTATGGGCCATTTCAATAGCATCGAGAGTTTCAGTGAGAGTCCCGATCTGATTTACCTTTACCAAAATGGAATTACCTACACCCATATTAATCCCTTTGGCAAGTCTTTCTGTATTTGTCACAAAAAGATCATCCCCGACCAGCTGAATTTTATCTCCAATTGCATCGGTAAGCTTTTTCCAGCCTTCCCAGTCATCTTCATACATGCCATCTTCAATAGAGATAATGGGGTATTTTTCAGCCCACTTGGTCCAGAATTCTACCATTTCATCATCATTTTTCCTGGATCCGTCACTCCACTTAAATTCATAAACTTTTTCTTCTGTATTGTAGAACTCTGAAGTAGCAGGATCGAGCGCCAGAAGAATATCTTCGCCGGGAACATAGCCCGCTTTTTCAACTGCGTTCAGAATAACTTCAATTGCCTCCTCATTCGATTTCAGATTCGGGGCAAATCCTCCTTCATCGCCTACTGCGGTGCTGTATCCTTTTGAACTTAGAACTTTTTTCAGATTGTGAAAAATTTCGGCACCCATTTGGATGGCTTCACTAAATGTTTCAGCTCCTGCAGGCATAATCATAAATTCCTGTAAATCAACGTTGTTATCCGCGTGAGATCCTCCGTTTATGATATTCATCATGGGAAGGGGAAGCAGTTTTGCATTCACTCCGCCCAGGTATCGCCAGAGAGGCATCCCGCAGAGCTGAGTAGCTGCCTTTGCAACAGCCATAGAGACACCAAGCATTGCATTTGCTCCGAGCTTGCTTTTATTTGGTGTTCCGTCGATATCAATCAGAAGATTGTCTATATCGGTTTGTAAAAACGGGGAAAGACCGGACAACTCATCTGATATAATATTGTTGATGTTATCTACCGCGTTCAAAACACTTTTTCCAAGAAAATAATCTTTATCACCGTCTCTCAGTTCAACGGCTTCAAATTCACCTGTAGACGCCCCTGAGGGTACTGCGGCCCTTCCTGTAATACCATTTGCAAGCATTACATCAACCTCTACAGTTGGATTGCCTCTTGAATCAATAATTTGACGGCCATGTACTATTTCTATTAAACTCATGGTTGTATATTTATTTAGTTAGTAATGATCCTGTAAAGTACCACGATTTCATCATTTGGTAAAGCTAAGTATCCTGAAAATATGCAGGCGGCATATTTAATTAAGGAAATACCGGATGCAGTATGTTTATAACACTGATTTATTTTTACAAGGCTGTATATAATAACCGGCTGACGTTAATCGCATTATCCGCAGTTCACCACATACTGCCGAAGGTAAAGCTGATTTGAGGAGATCCAAAGAAACTTTGTTTATCGAAGAATGGATCAAGTACAAGAGATCCGTCAGGATTTTGCTGAAATGGAAATTCACCGGGATCAAGCGGGCCCTCCTTTAAAACCGGCTGGTTAGGCTGCATCATTTGCAAACCGCCTTCAAAATTATAGAAAAAATACCCGACTCTCAGGGTTGAAATATTTGCAAAATTAGATCCGAAATCTATTGAGAGTGCAACTTCACCCGAAAATCCAAAATGCCATTCACCCTGACCCAAACCGGAAAAAATATCATTAACCTGTTCAAAATTATTTGCAAAGCGTTCACGAAAACCATTATCGTTGCGGTCATCAAAATAGGGATACGTTAGTGCCACTGCCGGGCCAAACTGGCCGCTAACAAAAAACCGGTAATTATCCTGAACCTGATTGGCAAACAAGCGCTTTCTAAGCCCCAGGTGAAAAGGAAACCCCAGGCCTCTTTGAAACTTATTTGGTATCACCTGCTGACCAAAAAAAACATCCGTAAATGTTTGCTCACTCGCATCTCTTATACCTGTAATCCTGATAATTGCAGTGGCTTCTAAATCAGGACCAACCACCCGCCTGTATTCCCCGCCTATACCAAAGCCGAAGTTGTTTACCAACACATTAAAACCCAATCCATTCAAAAGACCTTCGGTAAGCGGTGTTTTCGTTATTTCTGGTTTAACAACATCAGGCTCTTCTATTTGGCCAATGGCATGTTCAGTTGCTCCAAAAAACAGACCGGATAAGAAAAGAGATATCAGGATTGCGTTGAAAATTTTACTCATGACTTAATAATAAATTCAAAATGATTATTAATATACAACAGGTCAGGTTTTTTAAAAGTGTATTAATTATAAAATATCGTAACGTTCTAAACTAAAAATATTATCTGTAAGTGCCGAACTATTTGCTTCTTGTTGTAAATAGGCTTTTATTCCTGCTAAATTTCTATAAATCAGACAATAACGTTAAAAACAAATGAGCACAGTTACCAAATTTTTGGCTTATGGTCCTTCAGAAACGCTTAAGAGAATGATTCCCAAGCTTCTGGACGAACTTGAACCAAAATATGTGTATAAATATAAATCTTCTACCAGTACTGATGAAGTATGTGTTGCAATATATGAACAATTTGAAAAACAAATTAATGCAACCATTACACTAACCTGTATCATTGAGTACACCGGCAGACAAAATCGAATCGAATTAAAAAAGGCAGGCGGGCGAATGGGATTTCGCGGCAGTTCACTTGCTGAAGAGAAAAGCATCGACTCGGCTGTTATCGATTTTATTATGGATTATACCAAACGATTTGGCCTCTCACTACAGGAAGAGGTAAACGAACGGGTTTCCGGCGAAGACAAATAGGGCTTTTCATATATATGCATCGTAAAACACGGGAATGGACTGTACTTTCCATGCTGGAGTGGGCTACAGGTTATTTTGAGAAGAATCAAATTCCAAACCCGCGTCTCAGTATTGAGTGGCTACTGGCATACGTACTGAAAATAAAACGTCTCGATCTGTATCTTAAATTCGACCGACCTCTGACTGAATCTGAGTTATCCAGTCTGCGTCCGCTCGTGAAACGCAGAGCACAGCACGAACCTCTTCAGTATATCACAGGAAGTACTGATTTTATGGGTAATAAGATTGACGTAAATGAAAATGTGTTAATTCCAAGAATTGAAACTGAACAGCTTGTTGAGGAGCTTCTCCAGGAAACAAGACATCTGCGAGATCAAAATATTAACTTTCTGGATATTGGTACCGGTTCGGGGTGTATTCCTGTATCTGTTAAAAAAAGAAATAAATCCTGGAACTGTTTTGGCTGTGATATATCAAACAAAGCGCTGGAGACGGCACGGCATAATGCGAAACAAAATGATGCCGATATTACATTTTTTCCATGCGATATATTTAGTGCAGAGAGCATGCCCCGGGAACATAAGTGGAATATTATAATTTCCAATCCCCCTTACATTAAACCTTCAGAAAAGAGCAGCCTGGAAGAACAAGTTTCGGCTTACGAACCTGGCTCAGCTCTCTTTCACAGCAACCCCCTCTTAATTTATAACAAGATTGCAAGCTATGCAGCTGAAAATCTGGTGGAAAATGGCTATTTATATCTTGAATGCAACGATAAAATGGCGCTCGAAATACAAACAGAAGTAAAGAAATTTTCATTTAATTCACAGCTGAAAAAGGACTTGGATAAAAACCCAAGATTTCTTGTAGCCCAGAAAACAACAATAACTTAAATCACCGCTTTCCAAGGCTGAATAATTTACTCTTTAAGATTGTGGATAACTTGTTGAAAAGTTTTTACCCGGCATGTATCGTATGTGTATTTAATTTAAAATCTATGTTAGGGAATTGTTATGAGGTGTCAAGTGAAAAATCAGTTATAAACATAATAAATTGTAATTTGTTGAGCAGCATAACTTTGCATTGTTTATTCAATTGTGGATAACTTTTGTGCAGGCTTGTAATTAATTGTTGATTTCAGTGTAATAAATCACCATTTTCTTTTCCACAGTGAAAAATAAATGACTTTTCAGCTGTTGATAACTAAAGGGGAAATAAGTTTAATTTTTTAATCGGAGGTATCTGAAATTGCATAAAGTTACCGCTGATAGAGCCTGGAAGGAATGCTTGGGAATTATCCAGGATAATATCAGTTACCAGAAATATAAATCGTGGTTTGAACCTATCAATCCGCTAAAGCTGGACAACAATACTCTTACTATACAAGTACCAAGCCAATTTTGGTATGAATGGCTTGAAGAGCACTACTATAGTATGCTTCGTTCAACTATTGCCAAAGTACTTGGTGAAAAGGGAAAACTTGAGTATTCTGTTCTTGTGGAAAAATCAGACAAACTTGAGGATAATCGTTCAGTAAGGCTGCCGCAGCAGCCCATGCCGCCATCGCGTCCGCAGGAGATGAATACCTATGCAGATTACCATCCCGGTAAGATTGAAAATCCGTTTGTGATACCCGGTATCAGAAAAACCAGGATTGAGTCTAATCTAAACAAAAGTTATGTGTTCGACCGGTTTATAGAAGGTGACTGTAACCGGCTTGCCCGTTCAGCTGCTATGGCGATTGCAGAAAATCCCGGGAAAAACTCTTTTAACCCATTTTTTATTTACGGAACAACAGGGCTTGGTAAAACACATCTTGCACAAAGCATCGGTAATAAAGTTAAACAGGATTTCGGGGATGAGCTGGCGGTAGTCTACATATCATCAGAATCTTTTACAAATGAATTCGTGCAGGCAATCCGAAATAACCGTGCCAGTGAGTTTTCCATGTTCTACAGAAATATTGATGTGCTGATTGTAGATGATATTCAGTTTTTCAGCGGAAAAGAGAAAACCCAGGAGGAGTTCTTTCATATCTTTAACTCTCTTCACCAGGATGGTAAACAAATTATTTTAAGTAGCGACCGTGCCCCTAAAGATATTCCTGATATTGAAGAGCGGCTGATTTCAAGATTTAGCTGGGGCTTGAGTGCAGACGTACAAATACCTGAATTTGAAACGCGTTTTGCTATACTTGAACGAAAGGCTTTCGATAACGGCATATCACTCGATCCTCAGATAATTGAATTCATTGCAATGAATTTCAAGTCAAATATTCGTGATCTTGAAGGGGCTATCATCAAATTACTCGCCACCGCTTCATTGAAGCATGTGGATGAGATCGATCTGAATATGGCCAAAAATGTGCTCAAGGATATGGTAAAGAATACCAACAGCACCGTCTCCATTGAGTCTATCCAAAACTATGTATGCGATTACTTTGGTATCGATACCAATAAGGTGCGCGAAAAAACCCGGAAACAGGAAATTGTGGAAGCAAGGCAAATTGCCATGTACCTTTCAAAAAAATTCACTCAGTCAAGCCTTAAATCCATAGGTCTGCAATTTGGCGGCCGCGATCACTCTACGGTTATTCATGCAATCAATACAGTAGATGAGCGCCTCTCCACCAATCCGAAACTGAAACGAATTGTAAAAGAGCTGGAACAAAAAATTGAGGTTGCAACACTCTGAGCTCAAAAGATACGATTACAATCAAGTCTCTTCGTTTTGATGCCTGCCACGGATATTATGCAAATGAACGAGAGAACGGAAATAGATTCGAAGTCGATATAACAGCAACCGGAAACTTCAGAAAAGCCGGAAAAACAGATGACCTGGATCTCACATTTGATTACCAGGTTGCTGAACGTATATCGAAAGAGATATTTGAAAGCTCTCCGAAAAAACTGATCGAAACACTCTGCGTTAATATCGGTAACCGGCTTTTCCAGGCTGCTCCGGGCATTTCATCACTCTCGGTTGCCGTACGAAAATTGGATCCTCCACTGCTGACTCAGGCTGAGTATGCGGAAATTTCGATGACATGGCACAGGTAATTATTGCACTTGGCTCTAATCTTGGCAACAGGTTGCATTATTTGCAGAAGGCGGCTCACCGGCTTTCAGAAATATCAGATTCTAAAATCAATAAATCATCTCTTTGGGAATCGGAACCCGTAGGAAATGCAAAATATTCTTTCCTGAACGGAGTTATTTCCATAGAAACTGGCATTAAACCGCAAATCCTCCTGAAAAAACTAAAAGATTTTGAACAGCAACTGGGACGTGAAAAAGAACCGGTAAGATGGGGGCCCAGGATTATCGACCTTGATATAATTTCTTATGATGACTTGGTCATTCAAAGCAATAGTCTTATCATTCCTCACCCGGAATACAGAAAGAGACTCTTTGTTCTGCTGCCACTCCGGGAAATTGAACCGGACTGGAAGGATCCGGAAACAGAGGAATCAATTCACAAAATCATTAACAAGGCACCTTTAATTGACATTGAGATTACTGACTACAACTGGTAAATATGGCAAATCAATTTGACTTTATCGCAATTGAGGGAGTTATAGGTGCCGGTAAAACAACACTTGCAAAATTGCTTGCAGAACGACGCGGTGCCCGCCTGTTTTTGGAACAATTTGAGGAAAATCCCTTTTTGCCCAAATTCTACGAAGATAAAGATCGGTACGGATTTCAGACTCAGCTTGCTTTTCTGGCCAGCCGCTTTAAACAGCAACAAAAAATGTCTTCCCGGGATCTGTTTCATGACTTCATCATTTCAGACTATATTTTTGAAAAGGATCGCATTTTTGCCCGGCTCAACCTGGAGGATGAAGAGATGGCACTCTATGATAATATTTATAATATTATGACCGGTATCTCTGCAAAACCTGATCTTATAATATATCTTCAAAATTCAGTAGACAGGCTTATGGAGAATATTAATCAGCGTGGAAGAAGCTATGAGAAACATATTTCACGAGACTATCTCCAAAATCTTTCTGACGCCTATAATCATTTCTTTTATCACTACAATAAAGTACCCCTGATGATCATTAATGCTACTGAAATTGATTTTGTAGAAAACACTTCACATTTAGCGTATATTGAAGAACAGATATTTGAACATCCCATACGCACGAACACACATATACACATAATACCTGAATAATGTTACGGTGGCTCTTATTAGCATTTATTATCTATCTTATCATTCGGATCTTTTTTAATTATCAAAAAAAGAAATCCGACTCCCCGTTTTCAATCTTTTTTGGACACGATCATCGGCAAAACTCCAACAACAAAAACCGCCGTTCCGGAAACCTGGAACATATCGAAGAGGCCGAATATGAAGACATCACAGAAAAAGAGACAAAAAATAAAAAAGACAGTACAAGCAAATGAGTTTTGAAGAAAAGCACAAAAAAGGATATGAACTTCTGCACGAAAGAGATCTCGACAAAAGCCTGGATATAGCCAGGGATTTGCAAAAAGCAGACCGCGATGCCCCGGAAGGATATATGCTTGAGGCTGAAGTAATGCAAAGGCTGAACCAATGGGAGCAGAGTATAAAATCATTTAACGAAGCTATCGAACGCGACAGTGATAATGCGAAGCTTTATAATTTAAGAGGTTACTCCTATCTCAATAATGGTGAGGTCGAAAAAGCGCGTGAAGATTTCGAAAAATCCATTGATCTTGACGATCTGCCCTCTTCACACAGAAATCTTGTGCTTTATAAATTGATGGCAGGTGAGGGACAAGGAGCGATCCACTATCTTTTGGACAGAATAAAAAAGGATCCGCGCGATGTTGAAAACTGGATCCTTATGGGTGATTTAATGAAAAAAGGCGGACATGAAGCTAAAGCCCGTACCTATTATGAACAAGCCCAAAAAATGGCTCCGGACAATGAATATGTTAAAAGTCAGCTCGAAGAGTAAACCTGCTATTTGATCAAAAAAATCGCCGGATTACTTTCTATTTCAACTTGAAAACTGCTATATTTGAAATCCTGAATTAGCTGATAGCTGATAGCTGATAGCTGATAGCTGATAGCTGATAGCTGATAGCTGATTTGTCTTATTTGATTATGCCCTGGTGGTGGAATTGGTAGACACGCACGCTTGAGGGGCGTGTGGCCTAACGGCCGTGCTGGTTCGACTCCAGTCCAGGGCACAGAAACCCTTGTAAGTGATTGACTTGCAAGGGTTTTTTATTTAAAAAAAGTATTAAGAGAAAAGAGATCAGTAAACAAAATGAATAGAAATACCAGGGGCAGGCCTTCAGGAAGCGAGCTGAGAATAATGTCGGTTTTCTCATTCCTGTTTTACATTATACTGGCTTACGCCATTTTCTACTTTTTCCATGATCAGGATATAAATAGTGCGTTTAAACGCGGGTGGCCACTATCGAATCAGTTATTAACCGGCCTGATCGCCGGCTTTACCGCTTCAGCTTTGATCATCTTTTTTTCATCACGACCTCCCATGAAGCAGGTGCTGAATGACTTTTCTATTTATAAAATGATCTCCGATCTTGAACTTTCTCTCTTCGACCGGATTCATATATCTCTTTTTGCCGGTTTTGGAGAAGAACTGCTGTTTCGGGGGGCGATTCAGCCTCTGCTTGGAATTTGGCTTACCTCATTTATTTTTATTGCTATTCATGGTTACATCAGCGTCAGGTCTGCCGGACATATTCTATTCACCTTGTTGCTCTTTGGTCTGAGTATGATGCTGGGTTTTCTCTATGAAACGGCCGGATTGTTTTCAGCCATAATCGCACACGCCATCTACGATATTATCATGCTTGGTTGGGTGAATAGAAAAAAGAAAATGTGAGAACCTCATCTGCTCTACCCCATGCCATTTTCTGTTTAACCAATTGACGTAAATCTGTCTTTGGTCACGTCTCCGCATTTTTAACCCCCGCTTATTCACCCCGCAGACGCATCCGCATTTTAAAAAAGCGCTACCACAATTTTCACACTAATTTAACATTATCAGCTCGGTTTTCTGAAAAAAAATTGATAATTTACTGACTGGCATTTTAAATATGACCGACAGTCAAATTTTATGGGAACAAAAGAACGAAAAGAACGGGAAAGAACTGAAAGGCGTGAAACTATCATTGATGCGGCTGAAGAAGTAATCAATGAAAAGGGATTCGATGCGGCTACCGTCGATGAAATTGCCGAAAGGGCCGAACTGGGCAAAGGAACATTATACCTCTACTTCAAAAGCAAAGCTTCGATTTATCTTGCAATCAGTGAGCGCGGCTCAAAAATACTGAACAGCGAAATGGCCAAAATTCTTACACTGGATCTTACCGGCCTAGAAATGTTGCGAAAACTGGGAGAAAAGTACCTGAAATTTATTCAGACCAACCCTATCTACTTTAATGCGTTTGCTTTTTATGAAAATATGATGGACCAGGAAAAGCTTGCTGAAAGTGAAATAGCTCAAAATTGCGAAAAACACGCCCGGGAGGCAATGACCTATATAGTGAGATCACTTCAGATTGGTATGCAGGATGGATCTGTTGACAGCTCGTATGATCCAAAAGAACTGGGCGTGATCATCTGGGGTGCATCAAAAGGAATTGTTCAAATGGCTTTTTTAAAAAACAAAGGTCACTACTACAAAATGCTTGATGAGGTTGATTTCAGCCTTGAATCACTGATTGTCAGTTTTATAGAACTGATTGGTTCTGGAATCTCGTCAAAAAATATGACTGCCGGTCAAAATATTGAAACAATCCGCTGACAAATGCGTACCGGTTTTTAAAATAAGTAAACTTTAATAACAAAGAGTCATAGTAAAGCTCCTGTTTTATGACATACAATTTTACAAATATCTTCTTCTCTGTTCTGTTGCTTGCCGTACCCGCATCTGTCTATTCACAAAATGTAGATGTGGATCTCTCTCAGGGCAGCACACTCTCAATTGAACAGGCTATAGAGATAGCAATTGCAAATAATAACGATATTAAGCGGGCCTGGTTTTCTGTTGAAGATGCTGATGAACAAGTCCGCATAGCATGGAGCGAAGTGCTCCCGGAAGTTACAACAAGTGCTACATATACCCGAAATGTACAGCTGCCGGTAACTTTTTTCCCGGCTGAATTTTTTGGCGGTCAACAGGGAGATCTTGTTCCTGTTACATTCGGAACTGACAATGACTGGACCGGCGGTGTTTCAGTATCACAAAACCTGTTCCGCGGAGAGGCTATCATAGGAATTAGCAGTTCTACCCTCTTCAAAGCTGCACAGCAGGAGAATTTGAGAGCGACCACTCAACAGGTTGTTACAGAAACGAGGAAGGCGTATCACAGAGTATTAATCGCAGAAGAGCAACAAAGACTTCAGCAGGCTTCCATCAACCGGCTTGAAGAGAATCTTGAGGACAACAGAGGTCGTCTGCGTGCAGGACTTGTGGAGGAATATGATGTTCTCAGGCTTGAGGTTCAGCTTGCCAACCAGAGGCCCGAACTCCGTGAGACGGAACTGGCTATCGACCAGTCATACAGAAATCTGAAAATTGTAACAGGAATACCGCTTGAGCTGAATATTACCATTAGCGGCGAGCTCGGTTCTTTTGATATACACTCGGAACAGGCTACAGACAGCAGTAATGAAAGTCTGAAAAAAATCGACCGCATGAATCAGTTATCACTTACAAAAGAGAGGGATATCATAGACCTGATGAGTGAACTGAGAGGTGACCTGCGGATTTTGCAAAAGCAGGATGAGTTAAAAGACAGGGAAATAACAGCCATTAAGAGCCGCTTTCTTCCAACCATATCAACCACTTACAATTTGAGATGGACGGCAGCACAGGAAGATCCCATCGAGCCCTTCAAGGATGCTGTCCGCTTTCAGACTATCGGATTGAATGTCAGCCTCCCAATTTTCCAGGGTTTTAAACGATCAGCTGAAGTAAACCGTGCCAAAATTGAAAAAAAAGATATAAATCAACAGCAGATGTTTACAAAACGGGTTGCATTGAATGAATATGAAACGTCTGTAGAAAATCTGAACAGGTTGTTTGATACTGCCGATGCGAGGAAACAGGCAATCAGTCAGGCAAACAGGGGATACGAAATAGCACTGAAGCGATTTGAAAACGGCATGGGTTCTCAGCTCGAAGTTACCGAAGCTGAACTTCAGGTTCGTGAAGCAGAGTTAAACTACGCACGCCTTGTTTTTGATTACCTGAATGCAAAAGCTGATTATGACCAGATTATCGGTCTTGTACCCATGGTATCAACAAGCAATTGAAACATATACAACTAAAAGATGAAAAAATTTATTCAAAATAAAACCTTATTACCACTACTCATTACCGGTTTGCTGATAGCATCCGGATGCAGTGAGACAGAGCAGGAAGAACAAAATGAACAACTGGTGAAATCGGTAAATGTGGAAGTTGATGAGATTAAACCTACAGATTTTTCAAGTTTTTTACGCTTGGTCGGAACAATTGAAACCGGAGATGACGTTCAGGTATCTTCCGAGGTATCGGGCAGAATCGAAAATTTTTTCCCCGATGAAGGTGACATGGTAAAACAGGGAGAAATCATTGCAAAGGTTGATGACAGAAAACTACAACAGGAGGCGCGCCGCTTGCAAGCAGTAACGAAGCAATCGGAAGAAAACTATCTCCGGCTTAAACAACTCTACCAAGAGGAAAATATAGGGTCGGAGATAGATTTTCTTAACGCCAGGTATATGTTTCAGCAAAACCAGGCAGCTCTTGAAAGTACCCGGGTCGACATCGCAAACACTGAAATTAAGTCTCCCATTGAAGGCACAATTGAAGAATTAACTCTTGAACAAGGTGAAATGATTTCTGTGGGGATGCCTGTTGCAAGAGTTATCGGCAGAGAGAGAATTAAAGTCACATTCGGGGTGCCTGCCCGTTATGCAAATGATGTTGATCTCAATGATGAAGCCGAGGTGTGGTTCGATCATAATCCGGAAAATATTTACCAGCTCCCGATTACTTTTGTCGGCCGGTCGATATCGCCTCAAAGCAGAACTTTTGAAACAGAGGCTCTATTTCGGAACCCGGGAAATGAAATTAAAATTGACATGCTTGCAAATGTGAAACTGCGGACTGAATTTCTCCAAAACAGAATTGTGTTAAGCGAAGAATTCATCCATCAGAAGAACGGTAAACATGTGGCTTTTGTCGCCGTAGAAGATAGTGAGGGCAACAGTATTGCAGCAGAACGAGAACTTGAACTGGGTGCCTCATTTGGAAACGAGATTGTTATAAACCGGGGCCTTGAATTTGGAGAAAAACTGGTAACAATCGGTTCATCATATCTGCTGGACGGAACAAGAATCAATATTGTTGACAATGCAACAGTATTTGCCAACTCTGGTAATTAATAAATTTTACTGATTTCACTTTCATGAACACTCAAAATCCAAACAACGGAAACAAAAGACCCGGCGCTGATATCAGCAAACGGAAAGAGTTCGGGCTGACCAGCTTTTCAATCAGAAACAGGGTTAGTGTTCTTGTACTTCTGATACTGATCGGCATCCTTGGAGTCCGTTCATACATCACTATTCCCAAAGAATCTGCACCTGATATTACAATCCCGAATATCATGGTGATAACAACCTATCCCGGCGTTTCACCTCTGGATGTTGAAAACCTGGTTACACGAAAACTGGAAGATGAACTTTCGAACATCTCCGATTATAAAAAGATGACCTCTACCACTACGGAGGGATATTCCAGTATTAATATGGAATTTAATACTGATGTTAATATCGACGAAGCACTTCAGAAAGTGAGAGAAAAAGTAGACCTTGCAAAGCCCGAACTCCCTGAAGATGTGGATGACCCTGTTATCATGGAAATTAATATTTCCGAATTCCCTATTATGCAGGTGAATATTTCGGGTGATTACGGGCTTGACCAGCTTAAAACTGTAGCCGAAGAACTGCAGGACAATATTGAAACCATCCCCCAAGTATTGGAAGTAGATTTAGCTGGCGGAATCGAAAAAGAGGTAAAAGTAGATGTCGATCTTCCCAAACTCAAATATTACGGAATTTCATTTGCTGATTTAATAGCATCTATCCAAAATGAAAATATAACGATTCCGGGAGGTACAGTAGATGTGGGAACCAAAAAGTTCTTGATGAGAGTGCCCGGTGAATATGATGTTCCTCAAAATATTGAAGATATTGTCATCGATGCGCCTGAAGACAATCCGATCTATATACGCGATGTTGCCACTGTTTCTTTTGAAGAAAAAGAGAGAAAAACATATGCTTTTTTGAATCAGAGCCCGGTAATTACCCTTTCTGTTAAAAAAAGAACCGGGCAAAATATCATTGAAACCTCTGAAGCTGTACAAGCAATTATAGAACGCGATTTACCCGGTCTGCCGCCAACAACTACCATTCGCATTACATCTGATCAAAGTGAAGATATCAGAATGATGGTAAGCAGCCTGGAGAATAACATTATCTCCGGTTTATTCCTGGTTATTGGTGTTTTACTTTTCTTTCTGGGCGTAAGAAACTCATCATTTGTCGGTATTTCTATTCCCGTCTCAATGTTTATGTCATTTTTTATCTTACAGTCCCTGGGAATCACGATGAATATGATTGTCCTTTTTTCACTGATTCTGGCCCTGGGGATGCTTGTCGACAATGCCATTGTTGTCGTTGAAAACATTTACAGGTACCTGGAAGAAGGGTTCAGCAATATGGAAGCTGCTAAAAAAGGAACCGGCGAAGTTGCCATGCCAATTATATCCGGAACAACTACTACTCTTGCTGCTTTTTTGCCAATGATTTTCTGGCCGGGTATGGTAGGCGAATTCATGTCTTTTTTGCCTATAACGCTGATTATCACGCTTGGAAGTTCTCTGTTTGTCGGACTGGTAATCAACCCGGTGCTTTGTGCCGTTTTTATGAAACTGGAACAGGATGAAACGGGAGAATCCAGGGCTTCAATTTCAAAAAGCGGCAAAATATTTATCAGTATCATTGGCTTATTGATATTATCCTATGCCCTGTTCAGTAACTGGATTCTAACCTCCATGTTACTTTTAATATTTTACCTGCTCTACCTTGGTCACGAATACTTTATGAAGCCTGTTGGTGACGTCTGGCAAAAGCGTGGATTGCAAGTTATTCTGGACAAATATGAAAGTACCCTGAAATGGTCGCTTAATCATCGTTTCGCTGTTGTGGGTATTGCAGTAGGAGTATTAATTTCCAGCTTCCTGATTTTCGGAATTTTTAATTATGGTGTTGTCTTTTTCCCGGAAGATATCCCGCCTAAAAGACTGTATGCCCAGGTTGAAACTCCGGCCGGCACCAACGTAGACTTTACACTTCGTTTTATAGAACAGATGGAAAAGAGGGTAAATGAACTTCCCAACGATGAGGATGTGGAAACTTTAGTTGCAACTGCAGGTGCTATGATTTCAAGCGGTATGGAAGCAGGCGGCGGTAGTACAGAAAACAGAGGAACGGTTGTTTTAAACTTTGTTGATTACCAGCAGAGGTCCGGAAGTACACTCGAATCGATGGAGTATATGAGAGAGAATTTCCCCGAAGGTCTTGCTGGCGCCAAAATCACAATCGAAAAACAACAGGAAGGCCCGCCTACCGGCAAACCCATTAACCTTGAAATAAGCGGTAGAAGCATGGAATCGCTTACCCGGTTATCTGACCAGGCCCTCAAAATTTTAGAAAACGATCCGGTATTCAGTAAACTGGACGGACTTGAGACAGATCTGCCCGAATCACGTCCCGAAATGAGAATTAATGTTGACAGAGAGAAAGCAGCTATCTTCGGACTCACTACAAGAGATGTAGGTAATACCATTCGACAGGCAATCAATGGCGTTGAAGCCTCTAAATACAGAGACGGTAATGATGAATATGACATTACTGTTCGTCTTGCAAAAGAGTTCAGAGAAGATTTAAATATGTTGTCTGATCTGAATATCATGGCAGAAGAGGGACGGCAAATACCACTATCTGAAATTGCAACCTGGGAAGTTGGAGAGGGATTTGGCGGTATCAAACGCAAAAACCAGAAACGAGTGGTTACCGTTTCAGCGGATGTAAGATCATCGTACAATAGTAATGCTGTACTTGCAGAGGTTCAGGGTATTTTGAGTGATTTCGTTGAATCTATACCCGAAGGATATACTACCGACTGGACAGGACAACAACAAGAACAGGAAGACGCAGAAGATTTCCTGGTAGATGCTTTTTTTATAGCACTTGCCCTGATGGCTTTTATCTTGATATCACAGTTTAATTCGGTTTCCAAACCTTTTATTGTACTCACCTCGGTTATCATGTCAATTTCGGGAGTGCTCTTCGGACTTTTGCTGTTCCAGATGCCCTTTGGTGTAATTATGACGGGTATCGGCGTAATTTCACTTGCGGGTGTTGTCGTCAACAATGCAATTGTTATGATTGATTATATCGATATTCTCCGGGAACGCGATAACATGTCACTATTCGATTCCCTGGTCAGGGGCGGATCTGTTCGCTTTCGTCCGGTTGTGTTAACTGCAATTACAACAACCCTGGGCCTGGTTCCGCTTGCAATCGGTTTTAATATCGACTTTTTTGTATTGGTAAATGCACCTGTCGAGTTTTTTACCAATATCGGGGAATACCTCTACTGGGGTGGAGAACAGGCTGCCTGGTGGAGCCCGATGGCAATTGCTGTAATCTGCGGATTGCTATTTGCAACAATTTTGACACTTATTCTCGTACCCGTCATGTACTACATCATCGAGGATTGCAGGAGTGGTGTGAATAAATTTTTCTTTAATACAGAGCATCCCGGAATTATTGAGAAAGAAGAGTCCGGAAACGGGGCAGCCGGAGATCAGGAAGCCCGCGATGAGGTGCAAGAAGTTGAGGCACATAGCACGTAGCTCCTGAGTAGGTTTTTATAAGGTATTTGTGTTTATAAAGATCAATAATCACTATTTTAGAGAAAATAAAAATTAACTAAAATTATCCGCGTGATTCAACGAATACAAACCGTTTATCTCATTTTAGCAGGATTATTTAACCTGGTTGCATTTTTTACTCCTATATACAGCCGGGCCGTCGCAGACCCTTCTCCCTGGATCGGCAAAGGCCTTGCCATTACGATGACAATCGCCATGCTCCTTAGTTTCATTACCATATTTTTGTATACAAACAGAGAACGACAGATTTTTTGGGTGAAAATGGCAACCTGCTCTCAGCTTGTGGCAATTGGCTTTGCTGCAGGTATTCTGTTTACACTTGGTGGGTTCGGCTCTTTTCTGATCGATGAAACCATGAGCACTCTTCTTCTGATCTTTGCTCTTCTCGCACAGTGGCAGGCAGGCAGAAATATCCGGAAAGACCAGGAACTGGTTAATTCAATGGATCGGATCCGGTAATCGCTTTGCACAATGAAGCAAATAACGATTATCCCGCTTTAAAAGTAACACTCTTTCTTATTATCGGGCTTATCACGTTTGGGTTCGCCCCTATTATTGTTCGATTCGCTACCGATGTTGAACCTCTTGCCCTGGCTGCCCTGAGAACTGCAATTGCAGTTCTGATTTTATTTCCATTTTGGTATCAAAAAAGAACGCCCCTCAAAAACTTAAAAAAACATGGTCTGCATGCCGGGCTTGTAATAGGTGCCGGCTTTGCACTGGGACTCCACTTTACGTTCTGGATTGCTTCCCTTCACTATACATCTGTTGCTTCCGCTTCGGTTCTTGTAACCATACATCCTGTTATGCTGATTGTAGCTGAAAGTATGATCTTTAAAGCCAAATTCCGTCCGCTGGTATGGGGCGGTGTTTTTATTGCATTCGCCGGATCGGTTATGCTTGGGATAGCTGACGACGTAAACATGGATCTTTTTCCTGATGCCCTGCTTGGAAACGGACTTGCATTCACTGCTGCAGTTATCTTTGTTGTCTACTTTTTATTGGGGCGCAGAATCAGGCAGCATGCCGAATGGATCGATTATGTTTTTCATGTCTACCTTCATGCCGCTATTATCTGTACTATTCTGACATTTCTCTGGGTTGGCGGAATTCCGGTAATAAGCGGAACAGGTTTACTCGCCGGCATCGCTCTCGCAATCGGCCCCACAATTCTCGGACACGGCTCCATGAATTACGCCGTAAAATATGTCTCTCCCACTTTGCTCTCTACACTTGTACTTTCGGAAGCCATATTTGCTGCCATTGCTGCCTACTTCATATTTGATGAAATCCCTTCACTCTTGTCAATAACGGCCATGATGATCATCATCACTGGTGTAGTGTTAACATGGACCAGGAGATTTAAATACCAGGCTAAATCAAAAGCCACGAGAGAATCAAAAAAATCATAACCCATGCAGCTATTTGTACACTTTTTTTTTGCCGCGGAAACTCATAGCCGCAAATAGGGCAAGTCTCATTATCGGCATCAACTTCTACTGCACAAGAAGGACATTCTATTTTTTTCATATTTCAAAATGTTTTAATACTATTCATCCCGGGTCTGTTATTGATGCTGCTAAATTTAAACCCTGATTTTACACACATAACTAATTGTACAAAATAATGAACAAAAACTCCTGCTTATTGATCTTGCTGACACTAACTATGCTTTCCTGTGGTCAGCAAGAGCCGGAACAAACAGCATACGATTCTCTGAACCTTGAAGAGATTACGATTCCTGAGCTGACTGACGGATACAATAATGGCGATTTTACAATCCGGGATGTCACACAAGCTTACCTTGAGCGAATAGAGCTGATCGACAAGAATGGCCCTTCACTGAATTCAATCATCCAGGTAAACCCGGATGCGATTCAGATTGCAGAAGAGCTCGACTCGGAGTTACAGAATGGGAATGTACGCGGACCTCTTCACGGCGTACCAGTTGTACTGAAAGACAATATTGATACAGGAGACAAAATGCAGACAACTGCCGGGTCCAGGTTTATGGCTGAATCCAATCCGCCGGATGACAGTTTTATTGTAAAAAAACTGAGGGAAAGCGGTGCTGTAATAGTTGCAAAAGCAAACCTGAGCGAATGGGCCAATTTTCACAGTAGTTTCTCGTCCAGCGGCTGGAGTGGCCTGGGCGGACAGACCCGGAATCCTTACGACATCACCCGTAATCCCTGCGGTTCAAGTGCCGGCTCCGGAGTCTCTGTTTCAGCAAATCTCACTGCATTTGCGATTGGTACGGAAACCAATGGCTCTATCGTCTGTCCTTCCAATGCAAACGGTATTGTCGGATTAAAACCTACGGTCGGACTTTTAAGCAGAGGCGGTATCATCCCTATCTCCTACACAACCGACAGTGCCGGCCCTATGACCCGTACGGTAAGGGATGCCGCCATCGCACTTGGAGCTATGACGGGGATTGATCCGGAAGATGATAAAACATCTTTTAGTGAAGGGAACAGTTATTCAGATTATACACAGTTTTTAAATGAAGACGGGCTGCAGGGTAAACGAATTGGTTTTTTTACCGGCCCTCTTGATAATCACTTTCGTGTTGATACGCTCATGTATGAAACTGTGCGTTTCTTTGAAGAAAATGGTGCAACCGTTGTTGAACTGGACAGTGTTACCGGTGAAAATATTGGCGGTGATGCATTCCAGGTTCTGCTCTATGAATTTAAGGACGGTTTAAATAAATACTTTGAATCTCTCGGTCCTGATGCTCCTGTAAAAAGCATTGAAGAGCTGGCTGAAATGACCCGCAATGATCCTAAAGAAACAGAAAGATTTGACCGCAACCTGATATTTATGGCTGCCGAAAAAGGAGACCTCGATTCTGAGGAGTACAAAAATGCACTTGAAAATATGCTTACCAAAAGCCGTGAAGAGGGAATCGATCTGGTAATGGATGAACACAACCTGGATGCGATCATTTCGCCAACCGGTTCTCCGGCATGGAAAACCGATCTGACGCTTGGAGATAATTTTAAATTATCGTCCAGTTCTCCTTCTGCAAGAGCCGGCTATCCGATTATTACCGTTCCGATGGGAACAATTGACGGTTTGCCATTAGGGCTCTCCATTTTCGGCAGGGCATGGAGCGAACCTGTACTGCTGGAAATAGCCTATGCATTTGAGCAGGGTACCATGCACAGGCAAGTGCCGCAATTTATCGGATGGCAGCAGTAAAACCGGGATAGCTTTTAGATTATGGCGCGTAACGTTGCAGATTACTGCTTTGTAAATGAACCGGTTAAGCCTTTTTGAGAATTTGTCCCAACCATTACATCAAACTCGCCCGGTTCTGCAAGAAACTTTCCGATATTATTATAAAATCCCAGCTCCTTATCTGTTAAGGTAAACTGAACTATTTTTGACTCGCCCGGCTGCAGCATAATCTTTTGAAATCCCTTTAACTCTTTCACAGGACGGACAACACTTGCCACCAGGTCCCTGATATAGAGCTGTACCACTTCTTCGCCGGCTACATTGCCGGTATTTTCAACCCTTACACTTATTTTGATGTTCTCATTATCAGAAGAGTCAATTTGAAGATCCGAATAACCAAAATCTGTATAACTGAGTCCGTAACCAAATGGATAAAGCGGCTCGTTGGTCTCATCAATATAGTGAGACCAAAAAACGGGTTCTTCGGGTGACGGCCGGCCGGTGTTAAAATGGTTGTAGTAAATGGGAACCTGTCCCACACTTCTGGGAAAAGTCATTGGTAATTTTCCGCCGGGATTGTAAACACCAAATAAAACATCGGCAATCGCATTACCGGTTTGAGTACCAAGTTGCCAGGTTTCCAGGATGGCGGGAATATGTTCGTCAGCCCATGGAATTGCAAGAGGTCTGCCATTCATTAAAACAAGAATGATATTTTGATTTACTTCATAGACAGCTTCCATCAGTTCCTGCTGTAATCCCGGCAGGTCGAGGTAAGCCCGGCTTCTGCCTTCTCCGCTTTGAAAACCGTGTTCTCCCAGTACCATAATAACAACTTCTGAATTTGCGGCAAGGTTTACAGCTTCCTCAAACCCGGATCTGTCCGTTTCATTGATTTCTACTTCCTGTCTAAAACTTGTTTCACCAATAACAAGGTCGGCTCCTTTCGCATAGGTAATTTCATTCGAATACTTTTCAAGTCCCTCTAAAACAGAAATGGCACTGTTATCATCCGAACCGATTCTCCAGCTTCCCAGCGGGCTATTCTTATCATTTGCGAGTGCACCGATCACTGCAATACTCTTTTGATCTTCCCGCAATGGCAGTATTTCCTCATCATTTTTCAGCAGCACGATCGATTTTTTGGCCATGTCAAGTGCGGCTTCCTGGTGATCCGGATGATAAATCAGCTCTTCTTCTCTTTCGGTACTTATATACCTGTAGGGATCGTCAAATAAGCCCAATTCAAATTTTATCCGCAGGATTCTTCGAACAGCCTCATCTATTACATCCATACTCACCTTTCCTTCGTTTACTGCTTCTTCCAGGTGTTTTATGTAGGCATATGATTCCATATCCATATCGGAGCTGGCATTGGCAGCTAATTGTGCAGCATGTTTAAGATTCTTTGCATAGCCATGATCGATCATTTCCTCAATTGACGTCCAGTCTGAAACCACAAAACCTTTAAAATCCCATTCGCCTTTCAGTATATCTCTTTGAAGAAAAAAGTCACCGGTAGCAGGTATCCCGTTCAGTACATTAAAAGAATTCATTACCGATTTAACACCATGTTTAACTGCTTCTTTAAATGGTGGTAAAATTACATTATAGAGCGTGGATGTGCCTACGTCAACTGTATTATAATCTTTACCCGCAACAGCGAATCCGTAACCGGCCAGGTGTTTTGCCGTTGCAGCAATGGTATTGGGTTTTGTGAGATCATCACCCTGAAACCCTTTTACTCTTGCGGCGGCAATTTTGGAACCGAGATAGGGGTCTTCACCTGCACCTTCCATAACTCTGCCCCACCTGGCGTCTCTTGAAATATCAACCATCGGAGCAAATGTCCAGTTAATTCCTACTGCTGATGCTTCAATGGCTCCGATCCGGGCTGATTTTTCAATCGCTTCCAGGTCCCAGCTTGCTGATTCGGCCAGCGGAATAGGTGTGAGAGTTTTGTGGCCGTGAATTACATCAAATCCAAACAGAAGCGGAATACCAAGCCTTGATTCATTTACAACCAGTTCCTGCATCTTTCGAACCTCCTCGGCACCCCGCACATTTAAGACTGCACCTACCCTGCCGTTTCTCAGATCTTCATATTTTCTTGCGGCGTCTCCCTGCTTTGGAGAAGGACCTGTAACTTCCCAAAAATCGGAGTATTGGTTCATCTGACCAATTTTCTCCTCAAGAGTCATGATTCCCAAAAGAGAATCAATCTCAGTTTCAATAGTAGTATCCTGGGCAAAAATACTCATGCTGTTTGATAAATAGAGGGTGAATACAAATATAACTTTTAGCTTTAAATACCTCATTTTTTTATTTGATTGCTGGTTAAAAATATAATTCGTAAAACAGGCAAATGCGATCGCACTATTTCATGGGAATATTGGTTCAGAGAATCCTTTTATGAAAACCTCTGTATTCCACTGATTTATTCTTTAATTTCTTTTTAATTGTAGAGAAGAAATGTGTAATTATCATTAATTATGACTTATTATCATGCACTTTCTCTCTGTCTTAACTATCTTAGGGTCGATTTTCATGATGCATGAACCAGACAATTTACAAATAATTTTACTTGTTATTGTGGGTTCCGTGAATATAACTTAGTGACGGAGTTCACGTTTATAAGCCCAGCTTAAAATATCTTGATTAATTTTTTAATTACTAATTTCCGGATTAAGTACATTAGATGAACTTATCTATTAAAGTAGTTTTTTGCAGTATCTTTTCTCTTTTGTTTGCCATAACAGGTACATTTGCTCAGGAGAACGGACAAAACAGAGAAAGAAGTCCACAAAATCAGACGTTTTCCTTTGGAATGGATGATATGGAACACATCCAGTATATTGATCAGCTCGGAATGGAATTACTGTTTAAAGATGCACCTAAAGAGGATTTCCTCGATTTTGATTCATATAAACTTGACAGCAGGGATGTCATATCCGTTGACGTGAAAGGGCCGGTTCCGCTTACAGCACGCGGGCTTGTGGTTAGTCCGCAAGGCACTATTTTTATCCCGATGGCAGGAAATATTTATGTAAAAGAGATGACGGTAACTGAAGCAACGGAAGCAATTAAATCGTCGCTCAATAAATATTTAAATGAATTTGAACTCCAGATTAGTCTCGACAGAGCCAGGGACGTTACTGTACATGTATATGGAGATGTGCCATTTCCGGGTAAATATATACTTCCCGCAGGAACAAGGTTAGATGCAGCACTGTATCCTGCTCTCTTTGAAGGAGAACTTCCATCAGGTTCACTGAATGGTACCCGATATGCGGCTAACTTTTTAGCTTCAAATGAATTTTCACTTCGAAATATCACGATATCAGGTGAAGATGACCCGGATCAAACGAAAGGTGACTTAATCAGTTACTTCAGAACGGGAGAAAAAAATTACAATCCATTTCTTTCTGACGGGGATATCATCAAAGTAAACAGAATGACAAATTCGTCACCTACGATTACTATCTCAGGAGCTGTATCAAATCCTGGTGAGTTTGAGTACCGTAATACAGATTCCATTTCAAAAACGATTCGTCTGGGCGGTGGATTTATACCTGAAGCTGACACTTCAAAAGCGATTATTTTCAGATCACAGCCCGAACCTGAAACAATTGAAATGGATCTGAATTCACCGGAAAGCGATCGCCTTACCTTACATCCCAACGACCGGATTGTGATTCCTTATCTTGACAATGATATTCGAGGGGCATCTGCCTGGGTTCAGGGAGAAGCTGTTTTACCTGGCAGTTTTCCGATTAATGCAAATGAAACTACACTCGGCGAATTGATTGATATTGCCGGTGGTTTAACAGATGATGCTCTGGCCGAAAGCGCATATGTCATACGAAGTAACAGAAATGTGCGGAACGTGCGGTCATCAACCGACTTCAATATTCAGGAGCTAAAAAGAACCTCAGACCAGATTGAACAGGGTTTTCAGTACCTTGAACTGGAAGAAAACCTGAATTCCGAACGTCGTTTATATGTTAATTTGAGAGACTCTCTTGACTTGACACAAACAAAGATTAATGACGGAGACAGGCTATTCATACCGCGCAATGCAGATGCTGTGGTTCTCTATGGACAGGTTAATAAACCGGGTGATTACAGGTATGATTCAACTCTCGGCTTAAATGATTATCTTTCCAAAGCGGGAGGGGTAACACTTGCCGCTGATACCGAACGTATTTTTATTATAAAAGCCGGGAGCCGTACATGGATGAAGCCGGAAATGACAGATATCAACTCCGGGGATATTATATTTGTTGACAGGATACCTTTTGATGAATTGAACGCTCAGCGCAGTTTTGATTTGCAAAAACAGGCAGCAAGAAGAAATAATATTCAGCTGGTTTTGAGTGGCCTTACAGCCATTACGGGAATTATAACAACGGTTGTAGCTATAAGGCGTTAAAGCCGAAACAAAAGTTCTAATAGGTGTGAAACTACTATATCTTACTCAATATTATCCGCCGGAAATTGGAGCAGGCGCGGTTCGCAGTAATATTATGAGTAAATATCTTGCTGATGATGGCTGGGAGGTAGATGTGGTTTGTGAACGCCCCAACTATCCGACAGGAATTCTCGACGAGAAGTATAAAAAAGAGTGGTGTTACGAGGAAAAGGTAAATGATAATCTTTCCGTGCACCGGATATGGGCCATTGCCAATCAGCGAAGAAACGTTCTTGAGCAGATGCTCTTCTTCGTATCATTTATGATCTCAAGCTTTTTCTATGTGCTTGCAAATCCGAAAAAATATGATGTCGTCTACGTCACCTCACCTCCTATTTTTGCCGCTATTTCCGGGTTTGTATTGAGTAAAATAATCGGCAGTAAATTTGTTTTTGAAGTACGTGACATCTGGCCGGATTCTGCGGTTAATCAAATTGACCTCGAAAGTGAATCCTTTTTTATCCGGTTTGGACGCGGAATTGAGAACTGGCTCTATCATAAAGCCGATTTAATTGTACCTGTAACATCAGTAGCTGAAAGTATTATAAAACGTCGCAGCAACGGGACACCTACTTCCGTAATTCCAAATGGAGTCGATACCGCTCTGTTTCAAAAGATGAAAAATCCCCAGCAGGGTATGGATGAAATTTTCAATCCGGATAAATTCCGCGTAGGATATGTGGGCTCACTTGGAGTGATTCACGACCTTCGCACCTTTGTAAAAGCAGCTAAATTGTGTGAGCAAGATCCTGATATTGAGTTTATTATTGTAGGAGACAGTGGCCGGAACAATCAATTGCAACATATTCTGGATGAGTTTCAGCCAAAAAATCTCTCATGGGTCGGCCTCAAAAAACATGAACAAATACCCTACTACATATCCAGTTTTGATGTAGCCATAAATCCGGTCAACCCATCCAAGGCATTTGAATCCATTGTTACTGTAAAATTTTATGAATACCTGGCTTGTGAAGTGCCGGTCATTACCTGTGGCAAAGGTCTTCTGAAAGTTATTGGCGACCAAAGCGGAGCAGCAATTACAGTTGAGCCAAATAATCCGCAAGAGCTTGCTGGTGCAATTGAAGAGTTAAAAAAAGATCAAAAACAGAAATTCACTCTGTCAAAAAATGGGAGACTGTTTGTTAATGATAAGTACTCGAGGCAACGACTGGCCAGGAATTTGTCAGACTGCCTGAAGAAGAATTTTATTTAATTGAAAAGTCTCTTTCCACCCATTTTTTGCAACGATAATCTGAATGTCTGCTCATTTGATTATTTGATCATAAGTAAAATAAGACATCAAAAGTACAATAGAGTTGCTATTCAGTCTTACGCTCAACAACAGGTAAAAAATCTAAGAAATGAATAAAGATGCCTCTGCAAGAATTATATTCCTGGACGAAGCATATGAAATGGCTTACAGAGTTTCAAAACAGATAACCGATTCTTCAGACTCTTATGATATTATACTTGGAATATCACGGGGCGGATTGCCGCCGGCAAGGATGATATCTGATTTTTTAAATATTGAGACCCTCACCTCTCTTCAAATCAGTCATTATGCACGCGGAGGGGTAGAAAAAGAGAAAGTTGACGTAACTGACCCTCTTAATATCGACATAGAAGGAAAAAAAGTTCTGATTGTCGACGATGTAAATGATTCCGGCGAAACACTGAAAGCTGCTTATGAACATGTAGGTTCACTAAATCCAGCCGATGTTAAGACTGCCGTTCTGCATGAAAAAAGCAGCACGTCATTTAATGCTCACTACACCGGTTCGGATCTTTCTGAATGGAAATGGCTGATCTACCAGTGGGCTGTAACGGAAGATATTCTCGAATTTTTGAATAAGGATGAGATGCTAAACGCTGAAGAAAATAAAGCTATCAATCACCTGTCTGAAAAATATGGTTTGAAAATAAATATTGATCTTTTTAAAAAAATAGTTTCAATGAAAGACAATTATTTTCAACAGACTTAAACGATTGTGAATTTATTCGAAAAAAGTAAAAAACAGTTATCATAGATAGTGAATTAGCGATATGCAATTGTTAGATTGGACCTCACAGGTCTCAAAATTTTAAAACCGATTTCCTTAACTGCATTACTTTAATTATATGAGCGAAGATCAAAAACATCAAAATGATTCAAATGAGGCTCAGGGGATTTCCAAAAATAAATTTCCATACTATATAAACCTCATTTACCGGTGGAGAAAATTTTTAGCTTTACATCTCTCTATAGTAGCTGCCGGGGCGGTTATAATCACCTTAATTATTCCAAAGACATATACGTCATCCGCAACGATTATTCCCGAAAGTTCACAGAGCATTGCAAATATGATTTTGCCTCAGAAAATGACGGAGGGTCTCGGTGGAGCTATCGGAGCTCTCTCAGGCGGCGCTTCTAATCAAACCAATACCATCATGTCGATCCTGAAAAGCCGGGAGCTGGCTGTAAAAGCAATTAACGAATTTGACCTGATGGAAAGATTTGAAGCTGAGAAACTGGAAGATGCTATTGAGTTTTACAGGGAGATGACTTTCGTAACCATTGATGATGAACAAATGATCAGATTGTCGGTGAATGCCAAAACCGACTTTTTTAGCTTCGGGGATAACGTTGATGAAACACGTCAATTTGTTTTCGAGTTAGCTGAATTTATCACATCCGAACTTGATCGAAATTTCACCCGTTTAAATGCAGAAAAAGCAAAATTTGAACGCATTTTGGTTGAAAAGAGATTTATGGAAAATCAAGAGGATCTGAGAAAAGCAGAACAGGAGATCATGGAATTTTCTCAAAAAAATTCGATGATCTCATTACCGAGACAGGTAGAAGCTGCTGTGGAAACAGCCGCTATGCTTGAAGCTGAAATTATTGCCAACCAGATAGAACTGGCGGCTTTAACTCAGACCATGAGTTCTTCAAGGCCGGAAGTTCGCCAAAAACAGATAACTGTGGAGCAAGCCGAAAAAAAACTCAGCGAAATTAAGCTCTTTGGTTCCAGCCAGGATAGCCTCAGGCTACTTCCATCATTCCGGGCTGCACCGGAGCTGTTAATGGAATTCGTAAGACTGCAGCGTGAAGTAAGCGTTCAAAATCTTCTCTATGAATTTTTGATTCAGCAATATGAGCAGTTAAAAATTCAGGAGGCACAACAGTCACCATCCCTTCAATTTATCGACCGGCCGGCCGTACCTACTAAACGTACAAGTCCCGTAAGATCACTTCTTGCTATTTTGTTATTCTCAATTGGATTTGTTGCAGGCATGGCCTATTTGGCCGGATATGAATTGTATCATGATAAGTACAAACAGTTACTGAAACACTCAATACAACAAGCAAGAAAAGAGTGATCTTTTGAAAGAAAAGGTTGAACAACATCTGAGTACAGTTCCACTCAAACAAATTTGGGTAAGTGCTGTTGTACTTCTTTTTCTTTTGTCGGTATTCATCATCCAAAAGCCGATACTGCTTATCTTGCTTCTTTTTATCAGTTTTATCGCCTGGTACTCTTTATCTATCGATTTCCAATATAAAGATGTGCACCTTGTTGCATTTCTTTTGTTTGCAAGTATTCTTTTGCCTCCTGTTACCGCACTGCCGGGCTTTCCTGATATCAGAGTTGAAGAACTGTTTTTCTTTTTACTATTTCCTCTGCTACTCTTGTTAAAAAACAAAGAGAACCAGGATCCCTTTCTGAGATATTTTTTATATGCTCTTTTAGCATTTGGTGGGGCGGTTTTCGTTTCCATCTATTATGGTAAGTTTGTACTTGGAGTGCCACTTTCACTGAGTGATCATTTTGAACTATTGAAAGTATTCAAGCTCTTTATTGTGGTGTTTCTTATAAGCCGTTTGAATCTTTCGCAAAAAAATATCTATACACTTCTATATGTGATCGTATTTTCATTTCTGTTATCTGCGATTATTGGATTGATGCAATTCTATGGAATCCTTGGATTTGATCAAATTACAGCTCCTTTCTATGCAGCAGAACGTATTTATGATGTACACAATCGTATGATGGGCACTTTCTACAATCCAAATACCTATGGAACCGCACTTACTATCGGAGCTATTGTTTCTTTGGGATTGCTTTTTTATGAAAAGAAAACAAACAGGCGCATTTTTCTGTTTCTGACTGTTATTCTCCTGGCTTTTTCTATTGCTCTTACTCAATCCAGGACTGCGGTCGTTGTTGTACTTTTTGCATTTATTCTGATCACCCTGCTGAATTTTATCAGAAAGCAATTCAGTGTAAAAAAGTTACTAATTATTCTAATAGTCACGACCATTGTTTTACTTGGCATTACCGGTCTGCTTGCAGATCAGATTTTAATTCGGTTCATGGCATTGGGTGACATTTCAGAAGACATGAGCTGGAAAATGAGACTCCTTGCATGGTATCTGAATCTTACACTCTTTAGTGAATCCATTCTGCTCGGATGGGGACCGGCTAAAATGATTCATACAACTATCGTAGACAGTGAATATATACTTATCCTCAGAAGATATGGATTGATTGGATTCTCTTTCTATATTCTGCTTTATTTCATCCCGCTTCTCAGGTCATACATGATTCAGAAAATGGGAGGTATCAAAGAGCTTATCGGTCAGATTGTATTTGTTTCAACCACTGTCTTCCTGATTGCAAATATCACTAATCCTCTTTTTCATGAAATTCAGTTTATGGATCTTTGGGCTCTGCTCTTAGGTATCTTTTTTGCAGTATCTTTGAATAGCGAGAACAATTTCCAAAGAGAAGATAAGGAGAAGCCGTTTGATTAAAACAGCCATTGTAAGTCATACATACCCGACCAGAATTTCTCCCGGTCAGACTACATTTATCCGGCAGGAGGCCCGCCTGGTTCATACGATCGCAGATGCTGAAGTACATATTCCGGCAGTGTACGCACTGCCTTTTCAAAAACAGTATAAAAGATCACTTCAAATTGACGAGTCTGTGATTCCTTATCATCGCTTCCGGTACCTCTCATTTCCGAAAAGAAAACTGGCCTCTGTCACAAAAAAATCTATTTCAAAAGGTCTGCTGAAATCAATCCGGAAACAAAAGCCGGACCTGGTCCACCTTCACTGGCTCTACCCGTCCGGCTTAGCCGTACCTTCGCTGAAAAAAGCCGGGTACCCGGTTGTATTAACAATTCATGGCGGGGACTGGTACTCAAATCAATTTGATCAAAAGCTGATGCCGCTTCTCAAGAAGTCACTTCTGCTATGCGACAAAATCATCTGTGTGGGCAAGCAGCTTACCAGGGATATTACAAATTTTCAACCGGGATTAGAGGATAAATTGGTTCATATCCCGCATGGTGTAGATACCGGCCTGTTTCATCCCGTTCCGGATAATAAAGTGATTTTGAAGAAACCTGGATGGAATATGGAAAAGAAAAACCTTCTCTGTATTGCCAATCTGTATCACGGAAAAGGTGTTGACCTGTTGATCCGGGCTTACTCCACTATCACCGATAGAAGAAAGTATCATCTTCATATCGTATCTCCGGCCAGTGATAGTGAGACAAAATCCGAAATTGATCAATTAATAAATCAATATAAACTCCATCATCATATTACATTTTATGACTCAATGCAGCAAAACCGCCTTGTAAATTTGATACGGGCTGCAGACCTGTTAATTTCACCCAGCCGTAAAGAAGGCTTCGGGCTGGCGGTTGCAGAGGCGATCGCTTGCGGAACACCAGTACTGGCCACACGTTCAGGCGGACCGGAAGAGATTGTG
Organism: uncultured Balneolaceae bacterium; assembly: GCA_964449075.1. GTDB lineage: Bacteria > Bacteroidota > Rhodothermia > Balneolales > Balneolaceae > CAYVBJ01. The sequence goes on along the minus strand of CAYVBJ010000032.1, from coordinate 6,377 downwards.
AATCCTGATTGCGGTATGCTGGTTGAAGCAAACAGTGCTGACAGCTTATCAGCAGGATTGGAAAGCATCCTGAAAAACCTGGACAGGTATCAGTCCGATATAATGCATCAATACATCAAATCAAATTTCAGTATTGAATCAAAAAAGAAGAAGTTGCTGGCGGTATATCGTGATATTATATCCTGACCTATGATCAATCGCTTTTTCAAAAACAAACTCTTTAGAGATGTGGCAACCCTGGTTGGAGGCACAGGTATCGCACAAGCCCTGCCTGTTTTGATCTCACCCATACTTACCAGGATGTACTCGCCGGAGGAGTTCGGTATCCTGGCGTTTTATATGGCTGCTATTGCCATTATTGGTGTGGCATCAACCGGACGCTACGAAATGGCCGTTCTGTTGCCAAAAGAGAATATCAAAGCATACAACCTGGCCGGTTTTTCTGTGATGCTTTCCCTGGCGGTTTCAATTGCAACTTTCGCGGTTCTCCTGATTTTCGGTGACCGGATTTTAGAATTATTTGGCTTCAGGCCGATGCCTGTTCTCTACTATACGATCCCCGCCGGGATTTTTGCGTTCGCCCTTTTTCAGATCTCCACCTTTTTACTGAACAGGGTGCAGCATTACAAAGGGTTGGCATCGGCCAAAATTGCCCGTTCAGGGGGTGTTTCTGCCGGACAGATTTTGTTCGGGCTGACCGGCTTTTCAACTTTCGGTTTGGTATTCGGAAAACTATTCGGAGACCTGGGCAGCGCCATCTATGCGAAGTGGCTGGCAAACCGTAACCGTGCATTCAAAGACTCCCGTTACTCCCGGATCATCATGAAAGCTGAGGCACTCACCTACCGGGAAATGCCGAAGATCAATGCTCCTCATGCTGTTTCTACCACGTTAAGCAATCAGCTTCCAAATATACTTCTGGCGGGTTTCTTTAGTCCTGCCATAGCTGGTTTTTACAACCTGAGTTTCAGAGTCTGCTATGCACCGGTTATGCTCATATCAGGTTCAGTCTACCAGGTTTACAGCCGGTCGGTCAGTAATAACCAAAAAGAAGGAGATGATATTTACCGGTTTACACTATCCATCGTAAAAAAGCTGACACTTATTGCTCTTATTCCCTTCTCCATACTATTACTTTTTGCTCCCGATCTTTTTGACTTTATTTTCGGTACAGAATGGCGTATTGCAGGTTTTTATGCACAGCTGCTTACACCCATGTTGTTTTTTAGTTTTATCGTCTCTCCTGTAACATACCTGCCTATACTTTTTGGGTATCAGCGAAAAGCATTTTTTCTGGACCTGATCTACCTGGTATTACGCATTGCTGCCCTCTCAACCGGTTTCTTCATGGATAGCGCAACAATTGCAATAGCCGGATACAGTGCAGTTGGCGTGATATTCCTGGTTTATCTTCTGTTCTGGCTGCTGTCACTGACTAAAAAGCATAACTACCAGAAAGATTCCCCTTATATGAAATAAAATTCAAATTTTCATAGTACAAAGTGACCGGGTGCCCTTATGCACAGAGTCAAAACAGGCGTAGTTACCGTTTCTGTCTGTTCTCGGGTGTAAATCACATCTCCAGTTTTTATATGGGTCGGATGAGCTGAATCTTTTCGGATGTATAAATTGACCCAGCACATCCAGTTTTTTTAAATTCTCATCATACAACAATAACGATGATCTTCTGGATCTGTCCGGATAGGTATCCGTTAAAATTTTGTTTTTCCCGGGTAAATATGTAGGATGCCCATCTGATTTAAAAATATCTTTCCCCACTTGTCTGAATTGATCGGTCTGATCTGTAAATAGAAAATAACCATCACGACCGTCTGCACGGCAATAAGCAAGAATCTCATCATTATTTTTCCAGCACAAATGAGAAACCATATCATCGGTTGGAAATAAATGTAGTGCATTGCCGTGAATATCCATTGTTATCATTCGTGAATATCGATTTCTTATATCTCCTTTTATCCACCGGTGTAAAAAAACAAAACGATTATTGTCCGGTGAAAATAAAGCATGGCTGATAAAATGTGCAGCTCCTTCCATTGAGGGAGCCGGTTGAATGCCGGCCAGATCTGCTACACTGATGAGATCATTTTTTGTCTGTTTCTCTAAATTCAGTATATAAAGGGTCGAATTACCGGTAATTTTTTTATCTATTCCTTTTTCATTGGTCTTGTGAACGTATCCATATCCCGGCATATATTTCTCAACTCTTGAAAAGCTATATCCAACTGCAAAATTGCCGGATCCATCAACAGAGCTGACTGGAGAAGGTAATTCATGGGATTCCGATCTGTTTATATCGCAAAGTACCGAAATAGTTCTGTCCTTTTTATGATCGTTATATATAAATTGATTTGTATCTCCGCGCCACTGTAATTTGGCTCCCTGATGCCAATTCCATGCTCTTGTTTTGGTTAACTCAGTATAACTTTCCCAGTTCTCTCCTCTAAACAGACCTATTGATACATAGTCATCCGGTTTTGGCATTCGCAATGGGATTTCAAATTGATGTGCCAACAAATTTTTATTGTCAGAAGAGAAAGGTGTATGGTCGTGAAATCCATAGAAAAAACCTTCTCTGACAGTCACAGAATTTTTACTCCAACCAGACTTTCGAGGAACAAGATCAAAAATGCCTTGATACAGATCACGGAGCACCATTTTTATCCGCGGATTTTGTTTTACAAGATCATATACGAAACGCTCAAAACGGTTCATCCCTGATGTATTGATTTTAAATTTTCAATATGATTCAAAATATGATTCACACGGTGCTCCCAGGTGTGATTCTTTTCCACAAATTTTCTGGCCGGAATGGTCCTGGAAGTTATTTGATCACCTTCATTTATTAAACTGATCACCGCTTCGCAAAACGACTCCGGATCGCCCATATCGTAAAACCAGCCGAGGCGGCCATGATCAAGTTGCATTTCAGACTGAGATGAACGTGCTGACAATATGGGCCGCCCGCTCGCCATGTATTCGTATATTTTTATGGGCGAGGTATATGATTTTTCTTCTGAATCGGCATTAATTAAAATATCAAGACTCCCTATTATACCTGGCATTTCCTGAAAAGGTTGTGCGCCGTGAAAAATGATCGATTTATACTCAGAATATTTCTTTTCCATTTCAGCTTTGTAAGGGCCATCTCCATAAATATGAAACTCAATTTCTCTGTCAGATTTTTTATTTGCTTTAATAAATCCCAGAGCTACATCATCTAATCCATACCAGCTTTCGATTAATCCTGTATATCCCAGTTTAACCTTGCTTCCGAAATCTCTCCTGCAGTTATTTTCCCAATCAGAAAACCGGTCTGGATCTACTCCATTATTTACAATAACAGATTTGTTGGTCAGCTTGTCTCCCCATAACGTATCAATAGATTTATAAACCGGATCTGAAATCAAAACAAGTAAGTCAGCGGCGTTCAAAAATAACCCTTCGAATATTGACATCCATTTATGGCGCTGAGATCCAAAACTATTCACTTCAAGAATGAGCGGAATATTACCCAATTTTTTTTTTAGCAGCGGAAGCCAGTTCTGAAATCCAACCGAATATCTGACATAGCAAAATTCGGGATTATCCATGGCTGCCAGTTCTCCCACTTTATCAACTAATTTCTTTCCCCAAAAGATTCGATGAATTAATGAGTTCTTTTCGAGCTTTATAATTTCCGGTATTCTGCAGTCCCCTTCCATTAAACCGATTGGTTCTTCCATGATTATTCTCACAGTATATCCCTGATTGGCTAAAGTGGAAGTAACTCCATAAGCGTGTGCAACATGACCTCCCACATTATTGTGTTGAGAGAAAAACCGTGGATATGGAATCAGATAAAAAGCATTTTTAATCTTTTTCATTCGATTTATAACAAAGTCTGCAAAGTTACTGGTTTCGTATAATTATTATTGATACGTACCTGAAAATCGTATTAAATATGGTGATTATCAGTTGAACTTAGATATAAAAAAGTAAGGTAACCTCAATGCCGTTTCGCTTTAAGGAATAAAACCCAAATCATACTTCAGGGAAATATAATCATCCATTGCTGTTGCCATTACCAAAGTGCAATCCGGAAACTCTCTTTTTTTTCTGAATCTCCGACAAAACACAATCCTACTTGTATAAAATCAAAGGAGTAATCAACCTGTGGATTTGATTTAATCTCATTCCATGCCTTGAACATTTCGTCAGTTAATCTGATATCATCCAATACAATAATTGAATTTTCTGACAAATGAGGCAATAGCGTTGTAAAGTAGTGCACAGTTGATTCATACCGGTGATCACCATCTATAAAAACATAATCAAAAGGTTCAAAATCTTTGATCACTTCCGGCAATATTTCATTAAAGTTTCCCTGAATACAATTAATATTTTCGATATTTAATGAATTAAATAATTCCATAGCAAAATTATATCTTGATTGAAGTCCCTCCATGGTTGTAAATGATCCTGAACCATTTAATTTCATGCCCAATGCCTGGTAGGCTGCAGTAATCCCAAGACAAGTGCCAAATTCCAATCCATTCTCGGGTTTTAAGTTCCTGATAATTTTTAATTGTAAACCTGACCAGGATTTTCTTTTACTCGAAACTTTTGCCAAATACTTTGTTGAATCCGTTTCATTTGAATTTGGCGAATTTGTTGCTTCAATTTGAGTATTCTTTTTTATGATCTCTTTTCTTTTCCGTTCAACAGCATGCACAATGGATCGCTCTTCATTTGAATAGTTATCCTGAAGGGATTCTTCTAAAGATTGAGCTAATAATCTGACTCTTTGATCAGAATGATTCTTCAGTTTATTAATTTCCTTTTCAGAATGTCTAAATCTCCGATAAATCCTATTTAATTTTCTAAAGATTTTACGAACTTTTGTCATAAATTTTTAATCGTTGGATATAGAAAGAGGATTATGCAAATCCCTCAGATTCAGCGAATTGGAAAAAATCTTTCTTATTAATAATAAATCGGAGAGATTAATAATGAAGATATCTATTGCGATTTACCACCTGCCATCACACTCTCACCCCGCCGCTCAGCAGATACAAAACCGCCATTCGCACAGCTACACCGTTGGTTACCTGGTTCAGGATTACCGCCCGGTCGCTGTCGGCTACATCGCTTTCCATTTCCACTCCGCGGTTAATGGGACCCGGATGCATCACGGTAAAATCGGGAAATTTTTCGAGATGACTCATTTTGATCCCGAATTTTTCATGGTATTCTCTAAGGCTGGGAAACAGATCTGTACCGCCTCCGATCCGTTCGAGCTGAATGCGCAGCGCCATGCCGATATCACACCATCCCAGCGTCTCTTCAAGATTGTAAGAGACATTTACTCCCAGTGATTCCACAAAAACCGGCATCAGAGATTTGGGTCCGCAGACGGTAACTTCGGCCCCCACTTTTATCAAACCAATAATGTTTGACCGCACCACCCTGCTGTGAGAAATATCCCCGATAATCGCAATTTTCCGCCCCTTTAAATCCGGGGTAATTTGCCTCATGGTGAACATATCGAGCAGTGCCTGTGTAGGATGTTCATGCGCACCGTCACCCGCATTGATAATGGCAGCATCCACACAGCGGGTCAAAAAATGGGGTACGCCGGGACTCTCATGCCTCACCACCACCATATCGATCTTCATCGAGCTGATGTTCCGGATCGTATCTTTCAGCGACTCACCCTTTTTTGTACTGGATGTACTTGCTGAAAAATTGACAACATCAGCTCCCATCCGTTTCTGTGCCAGTTCGAACGAGAGACGAGTACGGGTGCTGCTTTCATAAAAAAGATTTACGATCGTTTTATCGCGCAGTGTGGGAACTTTGGGAACCGGCCGGTCGAGCACTTCCCGGAATGTTTTCGCCTGGTCTAATACGTATAGAATATCATCACCGGTATAGTCGGTTAATCCAAGGAGATGCTTTTGATTAAAATCATATCCCGGCTGTTTTTCACTCATCTCCTGCCTCCTGTTCAACATTTACAAGATAGACCGCATCCTCACCATCCAGTTCCTTAACTTTCACTCTCACTTCTTCGTTTTGATGTGTAGGCACTTGCATTCCCACATAATCGGCTGCAACTGGAAGTTCGCGATGGCCGCGATCAATCATGCAGCAAAATTTGATGCTCCGGGGGCGTCCGTACGACATAAGAGCATCCATCGCGGCACGGATGGTTCGTCCGGTATAGAGCACATCATCTACAAGTACAATATCCCGTTCGTAGATATCAAACGGTATCTCTGTTACCTGCACCTGCGGCATTTTCAGTTTGGTTCGAAAATCATCGCGGTAAAATGTTACATCCAGGATACCAAAATCGGGAGCTGCAGAAAATTCGT
>CAYVBJ010000031.1:24284-42811 GCA_964449075.1 uncultured Balneolaceae bacterium | reverse complement strand
CCCGGTAGATCCATAAGCAGACCTGAGCTCAGACACACTTTTTTGGACAGTATCAACATATGAAGCCCTGAAGGGGTGCAATCCGTGGGGTTTCAAGCGAAGAGACTGAGAGAGGGAGTGAAGGGGAGACGGAGAGATCTGCTGGTGTAGCCGGCGCTTTGCAGTGTTGTCCAGATTTGTGTGCCTGGGTTGAGTTGTTCACAAATCCGGCGTGTTCACGATACGTGAACAGGATGAATTCGTGAACAGAAATTTTTAATTGCCACCGGTTTCAAAGTGGCACAATGATTCCTGAAACGGGCGGCAAAATGATCTCCGAAATAGGAACGTAAATGAATACAGTTTATCAAACTTTTGAACTGAACTCATTTCGTTGTATCTCTGCAGGTAAAATCATGTGTATATAGCGGATTTAATGGTTTCTGTATCAAGATTTTGACGAATGCTCCAGCGGCTGTGCATTTTTCCTGTTTTGGGAAGTTCGGTATCTAATACCGTGTAGGATGAGATTTTAGCTTACTTATAAGAAGCAAATGGTCATTCAAAAAATCCTTACTGTTCATGTATCGTATCTTATTTATGAGTTATAAACTCATTTTAAGTATATGAAAAGTAAATCTACAAAGTGTTGATGAGAGTATTTCGGGATCTTGGCCTGGTCGAGCAGTTAGGTTCAGGCGTGCCCCGTATTAAGGTGATGGTTTTAATTTTGTCATGCCTCTCCCGCTTTTTTGACCTTCCATCGGGATCAGGTTATAAAGATTAGAACGCAGAAACCCTGTATCTTTGATAATCTTTTTTTTCGCGCCGATGACACTCCATCTATGCGAATACCGGGCGGATGTCTATCAATTTCTTATGAATAGTTTTCATATACTTCAAATAAAGTTGTACAAAAAGTTGTACATGAATCGCTAAAAGTTGCTCTTATAGCTTTTAAACAGTGATTTAACTTTGACTTCGGATCAAAAGGTTGAGGGTTCTTCCGAAAGCCTCTTATATAACTTTAAGGGGCTTTTTTTATAGTCTTGAAAATTTACATAAATCTGAGCGTTGTTGTTCCGAAGCAGTGCTTTGGGGACTCTGCTTAGGCAGTACCTGACAATACCTTCGGCTTCGGAGCCTTAGCACGATACCATAGCAAACCTATTCCTGCTATTACGGCAATTAACAGTCCGGTATCTTCAGGGATACCCAGAGTTATTGCTGCAGTAAAACCAATAATGGACCAAAGAGCGGGAATTATTAAGATCCACCATGGCAATTTCTTTGTAGTCCATAGAAATATCCCGAAAGTATATATGGTAGCTGGACAAGGAGCAACACCAAACATTGGTGCATAAGGGTAAGCATGGCCCGTTTGTGCGCCAATTATCGGATATATGAGTAAGGCATAAATAATCAGAATTGCGCCGGTTGCCCCATAAAGGTTCCATTCAAATCGGTAATTTAGCCAATCTTTCCAGACTCCCGCCACTACAAACAGTAGACCCTGGATTATGAAGAGTATTCCAAAACCATAAGCAGCGGTATTTATGGATGTAAAAAAGATCAGATGATAAAACACGCCCATCCAGAGCCAAAACCCGGATAATATCAGGTTGATAATTCTATCACTGCCCGAATTTTTCTTAAAAGCAAAATAAATGGCTATACCACCAAGTAGATAAGCAACAACCTGAGCAGGCCAAATGAAGGTATTGTAAGATTTGAATAACTCAAGAAAATGCTCGGTTGTAAAGGGCAGTTCCACAATAGGATTAACAGCTTTGGTTAAACCTTTACCTGAATAATGAAATTAATTCCAATAAATAAGAACCAGAGATACTCATAAATCGCTGTAGGTGATTATATTACGAGCTGCTTATTAAAGAATTAGAGTTACACCAAACTTACTTGCTATAAAAGATGTAATAAAAAAGCAGATCATAGTGATTCCAGCACAAATGGAAGCGAAGCCAAAAGAGCTCCTATCCGGTCGGTTCTCTTGGCTACTTCCGATACCAAAACAATGATAAAAGCCGTTAAGGCGTATTTTAAAATTATGAATTTCATAATTTTAGTGCTTTTAGTTGTCAGTTTCAGCTTTACTGTTCTCAAATTGCGCTAAGAGTGCAGGTATGACCACCATGTTCAGCAAAGTTGAACTCAATAATCCCCCAAGAATTACCTGAGCCATTGGAGACTGTATCTCGTTTCCCGGTTCTCCGGCGGCAAGTGCCAGCGGGATGAGTGCGAGTCCGGCTGTAAGTGCTGTCATCAGGATAGGATTGAGCCGCTCCATAGCTCCCTGCCGGATTGCCTGGATAAACTCCTTGCCTTCTTTTCTGAGCTGCTGGTAGTGCGACACCATCAATATTCCGTTTCGGGTGGCAATACCAAATAAAGTGATAAAGCCCACCAGCGAGGCAACGGAAATAATGCCGCTGGTAAACAGCACGGTGTAAATCCCGCCAATCAGGGCAAACGGAAGATTCACCATTACCAGTAAAGCGGTTTTGAGAGAACCGAATTCCAAATATAACAGCAGGTAAATAGCCGCAATGGCAATGATGCTAAGCAAGGAAATAGTCCGGGTGGCTTGTGCTTCACTTTCAAACTGTCCGCCGTATTCCACAAAGTAACTTTGCGGGAAACTCACGTTTTGAGATACATTGGCCCGAATCTCATCTACTGTGCCTCTCAGATCTCGCCCGGCTACGTTTGCTGACACCACGATCTTGCGCTGTACATTTTCGCGGCTGATGGTATTTGGGCCGCTTCTGGATTTTATTGAAGCCAATTCTGCCAGTGGTACTATGGTTCCGTCTTCCAGGTTAAAGGTCGCTTTCTGCACCGACTCAATACTGCCGCGGTGTTTCTCATTAAAGCGGACCAGCAGGTCAAACATTTTATCGCCTTCCAGTACTTGAGAGACCACCTCCCCGGCAAAAGCCACATCAACCATTTCAGCGAGCTGCTGAATAGTGATTCCATAACGGGCTAAAGCTCTTCGATCGGGTCGTATTTGTATCTGTGGCACGTTCTGCTGCTGCTCTACCGACAGGTCCACCACGCCTTCCACGGTCTCCATTTGTGCGCGTACTTCTTCGGCCAAAGCCCGGAGCCTGAACAGATCCGTGCCAAAAATCTTCACTGCAATGTTGGCGCGTGTTCCGGAAAGCATGTGATCGATACGGTGCCCGATGGGCTGGCCAATAGTAATGTTGGTACCCGAAACCACACTTAGGTATTCCCGGAGTTCAGTCAGCACTTCTTCCTTGGTAGTTCCTTCCGGAATATCAAGTTTGGCATCAATCTCAGAAGAATTCACGCCCTGTGCGTGCTCATCCAGCTCGGCGCGACCGGTACGGCGCGAGGTCGATTCAATGGCCGGATGATCCAGCAGGATTTCCTCGATTCGTTTTCCAATTGCATTGGATTCGGTCAGAGAGGTTCCCGGAATGGTTACCGCACTGATCACTAATGTTCCTTCATTGAACTCAGGAAGAAATGATCTGCCCAGGAAAGGCAACACGATTAATGTCCCAAGAAATAGTATCAAAGTTCCAACCAGAACAGTTTTTTTGATGCGAAGAACTACATTTAATACGTGCTCATAGCCTGATTTTAACTTCCTGGTGAACCAGCTTTCTTCAAGTTTTCCTTTGGAGGCTTGAGCGGGCAGCAGGTAATAACACATGGCCGGCGTAACGGTCATAGCAATCACCAGAGACGCCCCAATGGAAATAATATAGGCCAGTCCCAGTGGCTGCAGCATGCGCCCTTCGACTCCACTTAAGAAGAATAGTGGTAGAAAAACGATCATAATGATCAGGGTAGCATTGATGATCGATGACCGGATTTCCTTCGAGCCTTCAAAAACAACGTCAATAGCCAGTTTCTGTTCTGCTTCCGGAAGTTTTGAGTTTTCCCGTAGCCGCCTGAATACATTCTCTACGTCAATAATGGCATCATCAACGATCACACCTATGGCAATGGCCATCCCGCCTAATGTCATTGTATTGATGGTGATATCGAAAAATTCCAGCACAAAGACCGAGAAGATAAGTGCCAGCGGAATGGCCGTCAATGAAATTAGTGTCGTCCGGAAGTTTCCCAGAAACAGGAACAAGATCACGATCACCAAGAAAGCCCCGTCCCGCAGGGCTTCAACTACGTTATCAATAGCCAGTTCAATAAAATCAGCCTGACGGAACAAATGTGTATTGATCTCAAATCCGGCCGGGAGACTCGATTCGATCTGAGCCAGCGTTTCATCCACGCGGGAGGTCAGTTCCAGGGTATTAGCTCCGGGCTGTTTTTGGATAGAGATGATCACGGCCGGCTCGGCGTTCACGGAAGCATCCCCGATCTTTTGAGCCGCTGCAATTTCTACCGCTGCCACATCTCCGATAGTGATTGGGATATTATTTCGCTGGGTGATGACCGAATGTTCCAGGTCTTCCACCGAATAGGCCCGTCCAATTCCGCGAATGGTGTACTCCTGGCTGTATTCCCTGAAAAAACCGCCAGAGAAATTTTCATTAGCCTGCTCAGTAGCCTGGAGGACCTGGTGAAGGGTGATATTATACTGCTTCAGTCTATCCGGACTGACCCGTACCTGGTATTGTTTCTGTCCGCCCCCAATGGGAATGACCTGCGCCACTCCGGGAATAGCCAGCAGTCGTCGTCGGATTTCCCAATCGGCTGCCGTCCGAATTTCCAATTCCGAGTGCTCATCACTGTCTACGCTTACCAGCATGATCTCTCCCATAATGGATGAGATAGGTGCCATAATAGGCGGCGGAACTTCTTCGGGAAGATTGGTTGCAACCAACTGAAGTTTTTCATTCACAATTTGGCGGGCTCTGAAAATATCGGTTCCCCAGTCAAACTCTACCCATACAATGGATATCCCTTTGGCCGTTGAAGAACGAACCCGTCGTACCCCGGTTGCTCCATTTACGGAGGTCTCAACCGGGATGGTTACCAGGCGTTCCACTTCTTCCGGAGCCATTCCGTGGGCTTCGGTCATTACCGTTACCGTAGGTGCGGTCAAATCAGGAAACACATCCACCGGCATGCGGTCCACGATGTAAATTCCAGCTGCCAGTATGACCACCGAACTCACCAATACGACCAGCCGGTACTGTAACGATCCTCTGATTATTGCATCTAACATAATTTATTTCCTTTCCTGATGATTAATGGGCGTGCCCGTGTGCAGGCGCTTCAGATGACAATGAAGCCAACTTTACCTGATACGGATTGATCGTTACGATGTGTTCACCTTCTTTCAGGCCGGAAATCACTTCCACCCAGCCGCGGTTTCGTATGCCCGTAGTAATGGCTCTTTTTTCAAACGATTCTCCGGCTACATGCACGTACACTACAAAGTTTCCTTCCTCTTCTATCAAGGCGGATTCAGGAATCGCGATTACGTTTTCATTTTGATCTGTATCGATTTCGGCTGTGACAAAGAGTCCGCTATGTAATCCTTCCCGGTTGTCAATTTCATAGATCAGGGAAAGAGTTCGGGTTTGGGGATCTACCAGTTTGCCGGCACTCAGCAGACGGCCGTTTACATCGTCCATTTCGTACATCTTATCGTTGCCCTGTACGTAAAAAACTGCATCTCCGGAATTTTGAATGGCAGTTCGTTCTGCAGCCGGTACATGTACACGTAGCCACATCTTACTCATATTGACAATTCTCAGCAGAGGCTCTCCGGCTTTTATCTGCATTCCGGGTCGAACATAGGATTCTGTCACGGTTCCTGAGATTGGAGCTTTCATTTCAAAGCGATATGAGGACTCAGAAACACCATATGCATCTACTGAGGCAGTATCAATTTGAACAATTTCGTTAATGGTTTGAAATTGCGTAAGTGCCTGCCGGTATTCAATCCGTGCTTTTTCCAGTTCTACTTCCGGGATGGCCTCTTTTTTAAATAATCGCCCGGATCGGTCAAGATTATTTTTAGCCAGTGTGAGCTGTGATTGTGCCTGAACAAACTGCCGGGCATAATTCTCTCCGTCAGCCGATTGAATAGATGGATTAAGCTGCACCAGCGGTTTTCCTTTGCTCACCTCTTGTCCTTCTGCGGGCAGGTTTTGATTCATGCTACTTAGAATAATTCCCGAGAACGGAGCCGAAACAACCACGTCCCGGCTTTGAACCGGTTTTAGCTCTCCGTGTGCATCCACTGTTTCTGATAGTGTGTGTCGGCCAACCTGCTGAGTGGCAAATGGAATGCTCCATTGTTGCTCTTTCAAAAAGGAAATCAGATTGGGATCATCTTCCCCGTATGTCGGTGGAACGTCTTCTGCAGAATTATAAACGGGTATGCCATCTACCTGAAGCGTATCATCCACCATTCCTTGTATGATAATGGTGAGGTCATACCTGCCGGCACGCTCAAAGATGACATCAGGGCCGTAAATTCCAGGGATTTGAACTTCCGTTTCCGTCAGGGAACCTTCGATGCCCCGTTCCGATCGAAACACAAATTGCACTTCTGAATCAGAGATGGGTTTGAAATCAGAAAGGCGGGTCAGATGAACGGCAAAGGTGGCTTCCTGACCAACAATCAATTCGGGATACTCCATAAATAACTCCGTTTTATCTGTCCATTGCGTGATCACTCCGGCTCCTTCCAGTTGAGATTCATCTTCATGAGTATGGCCGTCTTCTCCATCATGGGAGTGGCTATCATCATCTTGCGCTTGTTGAGTAGGTTGCTCGTGAGTATGGTCCCCGTCTTCGCCATGACTGTGGGCTTCATCACTGCCACCACCGCAACCCATCACCAACAGGGATGTACTGAGAATTATGAATGTTATAAGCTGTTTCATTGCTTCAAATTTTGATCGTGATAAGTTTTTTGTGTTCAGGGAATTAGTGACTGTGTTCTTCGTCCCCGTGAGAATGTGTTGAGTCATCATCATGGCTGTGATCACTGTCTTCATCATGGATATGGGTCGAGTCATCTTCTGTTGAATGGTCACCACCTCCAATACGAACAGCGTCGCCATCATCGGTAGTGGATTGCTGGGCCGGGGCTTCGTGGGTATGGTCGCCGTCTTCGCCATGACTATGGCCTTCCTGTTCAGAGCTACATCCGGCAAATATAAATGCAAGGCTTGCAAAGAGTACTGTAAATAAGTTTTTCATTGTTCTGAATTGTTTTGAGTTAAAAATATTTTTCCTGAAGTGATGGTATCGAGTGTAAAAAGAGCTTGGTTGTAATCAGCGGTGATACGATGCTGAAGACTACGACCATCGGCGTAGGCTTTGGTGGCGTCCAGCAGTTCTACCAGCGAATACCGGCCTTCCTGGTAGGCTGTAAGGATCGTTTCCAGCATAACGGAAGAAAGTGGATTCTGCTGCATCTCCTGCCAATGCTCATACAAATTCTTCACGCGCTTGTAGGCAACATCTACCTGATTGCGAATGGTTCGTCTTTGGATTTGCAGAGATGTTTCCACACTGCGATGTTCTGCTTCCGCCATGGTGATGTTTCCATTGTTTCGATTAAAGATGGGCAGTTGTATTCCCCCGCCGATCACATAACCTTCTGAGCCGTCTGACTGATTTTTATAACCGAAATTGACCTTGAGATCCGGCAGACGTTCTCGTTTTTCAACTTTATATTTCAATTCGAGGGCTTCTGCTTCCAATTCCATAGCCTGAAAGTCAGCCCGGTGCTCAAGGGCATATTGCTGAAGCGTTTCAGTATCTTCTATAACCGGTTCTACCGGCAAATCAGGTTCAACCTGAAATCCAATGTCTGTCTCCTCATTTGACGTGATCATGGATGCCAGCTGCCAGCCAGTCTGCATCATCTCCAGCTCTACTTCATTTCGCACGCGCAGGTACCGATTCTTTTCAATGGTAAAACGCTGCACCTGAAGTCCCGATTCGGTGCCTTCTTCACGGCGGTCCCTGGCTGATTTCAGCACCTTGTTAATTACTCCCAGCGCCTGGTCGTACACATCAAGTTTCTGCTGTAAATACCAATATTCGGCATACAGATTTTTTACCTGCTGTATGAGAACTGACCGGTCATATTGATAGGTAAAACCAGCAGCTTCGCTGCTTTTGTTAGCACTTTTGTTTCGAAGAAAAGGTTGTCCCAGCAGCTCAATGGGCTGTGAAACCTGGTAGGTGGTTTCGTGATAATCAGGTGTACCGGCATTAAGTTGTTCGCTGAAGATATTAATATCAGGATTTAAATAAGCCTTATACTGTTGGGCTTCTCCTTTTCTGTGAAGCTCCCTGAGTTTGGCAATTTCCTGCTGCAGGCTGTTTTGCTCAAAAAGCTCCACCACCTCCTCAAGAGATAGTGTTTTGGGTTGGGAGTGAACCTGTAATGGTATCCAAAGGAATACCAACCACAGTATCCACCACTTGGATGAATTCATAAACTGGATGCTTTAATGGATGTGGAATATTATTAGAGATAGCTGAGAAAAGATGCTATCTGCCTGAGGGATAGGATTATCCCAGGGGCGGGCCGCGAAGAGAATAAAAAGAGAATTGGCTGGTCAGGTATAGATGAACCGGCGGCGGCAGATCTAAATAAAACAGGATTGGGGTATGAGAGATTGAATAGCTGCTCAAAATTCCAGGAGAAGAAAATGAATCCGTGGTTGTGGAACTTTTGTTAGTGGTTTTTTGCGAGAGCGTTCCTGTCAGATCAACCGTAGCGGTTGGATGCTGATGGGTGTCCTTATCTTCAAATTCTTCAGAGTGGCTATGGTTTTGGCTCCGATCACCTGAATGGGAATGCACAAACGCGTGAACATCGCCATGATCGAATATGTGATCAAATATGGCATGGATATGCACACCACTTCCAAAAAATACACATAACATGCTGGCCACAATCAGTAGCCTGGCCGTTTGTTTGAACGCTATTTTTTGGGTTAACTTAATCACAGATTTAAAATAGGCGCTGAAAGGCTAAAACCAAAAGCTTTTATTACATCTGATTCGATAAAGTAATTTTAGAAAGCAAAAGAAGGGACAATTAAATAGGACATTAATGTCAAAATCTGGATTATTTGATGACCAACTAACCACAAAAAAGTATAATTTACTGCCTGCAAAGGAAGGTGTTTTCATTGCAGATGTTTCAGCTCAAGATATAATTCGATTTGGCGAAAATAATAACTGAAAAAAATAAATGATACTTAACATGACATCGAAACAAATATTGCTGCTATTCGCAATTATAGTACTTATTCCGGCCAAAAGTGTTGCCCAAACAGAGTCTCTGCAGGGACTATGGCTCATGGAGCACGTCCGGGTGGGAGACCAGGAAATGACTCCGGTTGCCAAATGGACCAGAATTCATCCTGACGGGAGCTATGAATCCGGCAATGGCTGGCTGAAAAGCTCGGAAGGGACCTGGTCATACGATGAAAATGAGAACACGTTCCTGCCTGAGGAGACGAATGGTTTAAAAGATCCTTTCGGAGCTTTTGCTGTAGAGTATGTGAAAGATGGGATGACATGGACCCGGTTGGAAGAGGGTATGAATGTGGTGGTGAAACTGAAGAAGATCAGTGAACTGCCAAAAGCGCCGGCCGATGAAGTGCAGGGATTGTGGGACCTGGTCAAGGCCACCGAAGATGAAACATCCGTTATCGAAAATATAGACCCTGAGGGTTCTCATTATTTGTTTATTCGCTGGGACCGTATCTATGTGGAACGTGATGGCGAAGGCAACCGGAGCACGGGATACTGGCACATGAATGGTCACCGTCCTGAAATTATCTTAATGAGCCACAACGAAGGAAAAGAGTCCCAAAGCTGGAGTGTATCCTTCGATGAAAAGCAGGACATGGTATTGAAAGGGATATCAGATTTCAATCAGAATCAAACACTAACTTACACCCGAATCAATGAATTTCCCAAATAAGCAGACAGCTTTGGCAAACTGCAAAATTCTGGAGATGGAATGGGTGGGGATTTGAGGCTTAGAAACGGAGAGAAAGGGTGACGGAGTGGAACCTGTCAATGACAAAGCCCCAACGCGGGTGCAATCAATAGCACAGGTCAACGGCCTGTGATGAATAGTGCCAATCAAAAATATGAAAGCCTTGGGGTTTCAAGTGAAGAGACTGAGAGAGGGAGTGAAGGGGAGACTGAGTGATTTCTTTTGAGAATTATTTTTATGTCCGGATCATTATGCAAAAATATCCATTGCCCGCCGCTTTAGCGGGGGGATTATAAGGGGGCGCTAATCTAAAACCATCGGCTTGTGAGCTTGCCAGAAACCGGGTTGTGAACCCGATGGTTCGGGGAAAGATTGATGAACTGTTTAACTGAAGACTGAGAGAGGGAGTGAAGGGGAGACTGAGTGATTTTTTTTGAGAATTATTTTTATGTCCGGATCATTATGCAAAAATATCCATTGCCCGCCGCTTTAGCGGGGGGATTATAGTGGGGGCGCCAATCTAAAACCATCGGCTTGTGAGCTTGCCAGAAACCGGGTTGTGAATCCGATGGTTCGGGGAAAGATTGAAGACTGAGAGAGGGAGCGATGCTTGCCAATGATAAGCCCCAACGCGGGCGCAGTCAATAGCACAGATCAACGCCGGCCATGAATAAAACATACAGAAGAAATGGTGTTCGAAAAACTAATAATGCTTAACCGCCCGTACATCTTCCGGCATGATGATAATGAAATCATAGTTGATTATTTCCCGCATTTCGAAACGGTTGCCGACCAGTTTATTGTCCAGTATTTGCTTTCGAAGTTCGCGCGTATCAATTAATGCCCAACGGTTACGCTCGGCAACAGAAATAAAACGGGTGGATGCAGACCAGTTTTTTTCCCCTATCACATCACGTCCGCCTTCGAAGTATCGGTTTAAAAATCGCAAATGAAGTGAAGTGGTACCCAGCGAATCGGCCAGCCTGGCAACATGATTTCCGATATCATAGATTCCGTTCGGTGATTTAAAACGCCCGGAATGATAGCTGCCCATTTTAACGATAGCTTTTGCGAGTTTACCGGTACCAGAACCGGATGCCTGATCGTAAAAAGCGTTAAAGTTTGACTTGAAGTAGTCGATCCGTTTATGATTGCCCTCACTCCATTGGCCGCTCTCGTTGAGGCAGTAGATATCCAGGGACACAGTTATAGCATCTATAATTTGCTGCTGAATTTTGTTTGGATTGGTAAAAGAGGTTATATACTGTTTGAAGGGTTCGTAGTTCTTAATATTGCAACTCAGGTCGAAACTGCTGAAGAGCTTACTTCGGCGATACCACCAGTAAAGTTTGGAGGTGATCTTTTCCAAACGATTGAGCTGATCTTCGGAGAGCGGTTCATTCGATTTTTTCATCAGTTCTTCGACCAAAAATGCAGTGGAGTATGCAAACTCCTGGTCTATCCCCGTCAAATTATAGCCTAACTCATGGGCTTTTTGAAGCATAGCAAGGTCACCCTCTCCGGTAAAAAATGGTATCACGTAATACCGGAACAGGTTCGAGCTATACCGGTCATAAAAATCGCTGACGGCTTCTTTACCCTCTTCCGATTCGATCAGGGTCTCAAGCTTTTTGGCAGAATAGGGCCCGGTTTCTACCACCAGGTCTTCAAAACCCTGTGGCTTCAACAGGTGCATCAAGGCAGAGGTAAACTCACTCAATCTTCGGCTGTTGTGGATCTCACCGAGCATCACAAATTGGGCTTCTCTTGCGAGTTCTACAAGGCTGTGAGCGTCAACAAAACGGAACTCCTCCAGCGTAAAGTAAGTGGTATGATTCCGGATCATTGAAACGTCTAGTGTGTCCTGCACGGAACTATTGTTACCTGTGGAGTCGGCCGGGCCGGTATATAAAGTAAGTATCAGAAGCAGTGATAACATAGGGTCTGTCGCTTGTTTTTTGATTACGACAGGATAATAGAAAGGAAGCAGTAATATATAAACCGAAAGCTGTACGTTTGAATTAAGATGTACGTCTATGCGTATTTATGACGGTATTCTGAGGGAATGAGCCCGGTCTGCTCTTTAAAAGTTTTGTTGAATGTTGATTTAGATTTAAAGCCTACTTCATGGGCCAGGGCTTGTATGGTTATTTCGTTCAGGCGTCCGGACCGAATCCGATCTTCAGATTCAGATATACGATAGCGATTGATCAGTTCATAGAAGTTCGAACTCAGCCCTTCATTTAACAGTCGCGAGATCTGTACTTCTGTGAGATTCATCTCTTCGGCCAGGTCACGCCGACTCAGGTCAGGACTCAGGTAGAGTTTTTTCTGCCTGATAAGGTCTCGCATCTCTTTAGCCTTCTGCTGAATCTCTTTCTGGTCACCACCGGATTCAGTTTGCTTTCCAAACTGCAGCACGCGCGGTGCTGTTAGTACCTTATAGCCCACAAAGAGCAGAAATAGTGATTCCAAAATGTAGAAGATGTGCTCAATACGATAGTTGTACCAGGATAATTGAAAAACATTGCCGATAAAAAGTGTAATCCAGCGAAGCACGATAATCGAAAACCCGGCAATTACATACTTAAAAAAGCGATAGGTTTGATTATTGTGAAATCGTGCTCCCTGCAAAAAAGTGGCTAACAACCCGAGGCAAAAGAGTGAAAACAGGATAGCCCCTCCTTCATGCACGAAAAACCCGGCCCTGCCGGTTAAGAACTCATATACCGTACCTTCCTTCACATTGCTTACGTACATCCAGGAAACAAGGCTGTAGATTACATCGAGAGTACCGGGAAGATAAAGCCATTTGTACCTTTTGCCCGGCCGGAAATCGGGATCGATACTGGTTATTATAAAAAAGATAAAGAAGACCGGCAGGAAGTAGAGAATCGGCAGATTTGGAATGATAAAATAGATTTTTCGCTGAATTACCGGGATTACATTAAGATCAACCTGTAGCGCCAGGTAACCGATAATAAAGAGCCCTAAATAAAGTGCCGCCTTTCGGTACCGCTCTTCGATTTTACGCAAGGAGAAAAAAAGGAAAAGAGAAATTCCGAATCCGGTCAACAGAAACAGTTGTAAGATGTTCAGGTGCAGCATTTTGTCAAGGATATATACAAGAAGCATTTCCCGTGTGGCGGGTCGGCCTCGCTTTTATTTTCAAACTGAAGGAGAATTTATATACTTGCCCGCAGTTCTTCCAATTTATCTGCAGCACCAGGCCCAAAAAGAGTATCTATTGCTTCAAACAGTTTTTCATTGGTTGAAATTCTGTTGTCCACAAAATGGTTCATTAATTTTTGGTAAGATTCACTTCCTAAATATTCCTCGAACTCATGAAGAATGATTGGTCCCTTGAAATAAAGAGCCAGGTAAGAGGGTCTCTTCTCATAGTCTGACAAAGGTTTTTCATCTCCGGCGATCCGTTCTCTCATATTTTCCAATTTTTCCTGGAAAGCCTGCTGACCATACTTCTCACGCAGATAGATAAGAGAAAGATACTCTGCAAACGACTCGCTTAGCCAGTGATTTTTAGTGGTAATATTGGCCTCTGAAAACCAGTAGTGAGAAAATTCATGTGATAAAAACCCGGAAAGTTTTATCGCAGATAAATCCGATATATCACTTAAAACCACGTAGTTTTTTCTTGAATACCCCACCTCTTTTCGAGGACTCAGTATTACTTTACGCTTATGGTCAAAATCTTCGGGTTGATCCAGGTATGACGATAAAAAGTGAAGGGCATCATCAGCCAGTGTAAGAACCGAATCCATCTTTGTGTTCGGGACCGGACTGTAGACAGATACAAATTCACCTGTTTTTTGGATGAAGCCGGGTGCTGCAGAAAAAGGAATATCTACTCGCGGAATTCGGCTTTTAATATGAGTAACAGCTTCGGTGCTCCCGGTTATCAAATCACCGGTTACAACCTGGAAATTACCTTCAATCGAAAGATCCAGCTCATACTCTATTCTTGGAAAGCTGGCCACCAAAGGCAACCAGAAAGAATCAATATTGAGTTCGATCCAATCTTTGGTTACACGATTCACCTGGTGATCGTCCGGAATCTCTGTGCTGTAATGAGCCATAAGTTCATAGTGATCTTTCGTTGTATCGGATAGATTAATGAAAATCTGTTTTCTGCTGCCTTCCTCTACCGATTCAAAATCAGAAATACCGGGTCCTTCCAGTGAGTGTATCTCCGCATTTCGCCGCACCATCATGACCAGTTTCCCGTCTTCGATCAGCTCTTTTCCAAAAGTAAGCAGCATTTTCGTCTGAATGAGGTTCTTTTCCGGGTATATGTCTACATCCAGATAGTAATATGGATACGTATATGATTCGGGAAGCGGAGGAGGTTCTGATAATGATGAGCAAGAGGTAAAAAGTAGTAAGAATAAAACAGAGTGAGTTAGAAAAGACCGCATAATACTATATTTAAATTATGTAAGGAAACCGCACCTACGTAAATGCATCAAAAGTGTTTCACCGGTTGTTCGGTGATCATATTGTTAATTTTGTAAAGATATCCTGGAAATAGAACCGGAAACCTGACTTTTCAATTTAAATCCGGCGGATAAATTATTGAGATTTTTTAAACCGTAACAATTACTTTAGGTTCATATTTATGAATCTTAATTTTTAAAACAGACAGATTGTGTTTTTTTCAAAGAAACCTGATGGTAAATTATCACTGGCAATGTTATCTCTTGAAGCATTCCTGGTAATTCTGAGTGTGCTATTGGCGTTAGGCCTGAACAGCTGGAGAGAAAGCCGGGCAAATCAAGAACTTGCAGTGAGGGCTTTAAATAGTCTTGCAAATGAATTTTCGCTAAACTGCTCCAGAATCAATAGCTTTCAGTCCTACCATAAAGAAGTTGCTTCAGGAGAACGGGAATCGGAGGGATTGCAAATTGGCCTTATTCAAAACAGTGCCTGGGATGCCGCCCGGTCAACCGGTGCAACCGCATTTATTAACTACGAGACAGCGTCTGTAATAGAACAGATTTACGTGGCCCAGGGAGATCATCGCACCTTATTCCAGTCATATATCCAGGTACTGCTATCTAAAGTGGCCACTGAAGAGACTTTAGAGCAGGTGCACGGTCAGCTTGATTTAGTTACTATTCGTGAATTGGTGCGAATACAAGAATCTCTGCTTGAATATTATTCGGAATTAGAGAACTTGCTTGAAAGTAATTACAAGAATGATGTTCCAATCGATACGTTTTGCAATTAACAGCCGGATTTGACAATGCCACAGTCCGAAATTAATACCCGGGAAGCAAAAAAAAGCCTGAAGAACTGCATTCTGGAACAGGTAACTATATCGAATGAGATATTGGATGATATTGCAGCCAGGTTCGAATCACAAAAAATTAATGCCGGGGAACATTTCACTCAACCCGGGCAGATTTGTCGAAAAATGGCCTTTATCCACAAAGGTATTTTGCGCATGTATAATTACGCGGGCGGCAAAGAGATAACATTATGGATTGGGAGTAAAAATCGATTTATAACTGATTTGAGCAGCTTTATTCACCAGCAATCAGCCCGGTGGTTTATTGAAGCGGTGGAACCATCGATGCTCTTAACGATTAGCAGGGAAGATCATTACCAGCTAATAAGCAAGTATCACAAATGGATTGAGTTTGACAACCGGTTACTGACAAGTGCATATACAATTATAGAACAGCGCATTTTCTCTCACCTGTACATGACGGCGGAAGAGAGGTATAAGATGTTATTTAATTCGGAGCCTGAGCTATTCAACAAGGTGCCTTTAAAGTATATTGCATCGATGCTTGCAATGACTCCTGAAACCTTAAGCCGCTTACGTGCCAGGCAGCATTCTTAAATTTGATGTTTCAGTATAAATGTTATTGCACAGATTACGGGCGTCTGACTTTAGAAAGCTGTTTATTAACTAACCCTTTGCATTGCGAAAGCTAAATACAATTGCGGAAATGAAACAGATTGAGCAGACTATCAGTAAAACTATACTGAATCCTTCCGGTAATATCGGACCACGCAGCATTCCAAAAAACAAAATGCCGGCTGCAGTGCCTGTGATGTACACTGTGCGTTCATAATAATTTTCGAGTGTTAATCGGGGTAAGGGCTGGAGTCCGGCAGCAAGCTTTCTGTATTCTCTGCCTGTACCTGCCGGCATCAGTTCATTTTTAAAAATTAAGTTTCGAAAACGGTCATAGTCCCAAATTACCAGCCAAATCGATGCCAACAACATCTGAAATGTAATAAAGGGGGTAAAATTAAAATCGTAGGAAATTGTTATTAAAAAAATATTCATCATGATTCCCAAAAAAAGCAGTGCACCGAGGGCTGAAGCCGCGGGTATAAGAACCAATATGCCTGCCAGGACCTGGGTAAACCCCAGGAAATTCCAATATATTCCGGATTGATACATTACCTCAAAGAATGCCCCGATATCACTCTCAGGACTCATAGTCGTAAACCTGTAACCAAGAAGTTTCACCATTCCGGTTGGAATAAATCCAATTGCCAGCAGTGCCCGGATTCCAAGGGTGAAGCGGTATAGAAGCGGCTTCGAGCGAATCCACAACTGAATTTTTTGGAAAAAATGATCGATTCTATTCATCTGCAGTATTTTTAATCCAACAAACTTATGACCAGCGGGAATACGAAGTACATGCATAAAGGTTGCATGAGTGGTAAAGCAAAGTTTTACGGGTCATAAAAAAAATGGTTTTCCCGGTGAAAATTACATCTGAACCGGTGAGTCACCCTGCGCAAAATTAGCCGCCAGGAATTTTAGCAGCATTCTTGATATAGATCAAGAAATGGCATAATAAAGCACTCTATTTTATACCAAAATTAATAAATCAAACTGGTATGAAAATTCTAAGATTTGCGCTCATATTTAACTCTGCTTTTTCTTTTGCCACGGGTTTGACACTTGCTCTGCAGGGATATGCAATCGCTGAGATTTTTGGTGTTGATGAAACACCCGTATTTACGCTTTTGGGCATTGGTTTGCTTGCATTTTCAATAGCGGTTTTTGCTGTAAGCCGCCAAAAACCTGTACAAACCCTGGCGGTTCTTGTCATTATTATTCTCGATTTGGTCTGGGTACTTTCAAGTATTCCTTTGCTCCTGCTTAACCCGTTCGAGTTCACACAAACAGGAAATATTATTGTAGGAGCGGTTGCCCTGGTTGTTTTTTTAGCAGCGCTGATGCAGTCAACAGGCCTTTCAAAAGTTGACAGCAACGATACAACCGGTTATAAAGAACTCAAATTTGAAAGATCCGTTAATGCAAATACACAAACCGTTTGGGATGTAATCTCCGATGTAGCAAACTATCATCATGTTGCCCCAAATATTGATGATGTTAAAATTATTTCGGGTAATGGCACAGGAATGGTTCGGGAGTGTTCGCAAGGAGATGGACGCTGGACTGAGGAGTGTATTTTATGGAATGAAGGTGAACAGTTTTCATTCAAAGTGAATACAGATGCTCCCGATTATCCTTTTCCGCTTAGTTTTTTACAGGGTACATGGGAAGTTACTCCTAACGGCGCTAATCAATCGAAAATTGAAATGAAGTTTGAATTTAAATACAAAAGAAACATACTCAACGTATTATTGCACCCGTTGATGGCCCCGAAATTCAGAAGTATTGTTAAAGAACTGATGGATAAATGGGAAGAAAAGATTATGGCAGAGGGGAAATAATGGGTTTAAAAAAATCTGGTGATTTCCCTTTTAAGCCGAACTATGCAGGCCTAAAAGAGTCAGCTATTCATTACATCGATGAAAAATGCAGTTCAGAAAAAGATACAGTATTTCTGCTTCTGCATGGCAATCCCACATCGAGCTATTTATGGAGAAATATCATACCGTATCTAACCCCGTACGGCAGATGTATTGCGCCGGATCTGATCGGTTTCGGCAAATCAGGCAAGCCCGATATTTCGTACTCATTTCAGGACCATTATCAATATATAGAGGCGTTTATTGATATATTAAATCTCCAAAATATCATCCTGGTACTACATGACTGGGGCGGGGCCATCGGTTTTCACTATACTCAACTGAATCCGGATAAAATAAAGGGCATTGTATTTATGGAGACATTTTACAAACCAATGGAGTGGGAGTCACTTGACCCATTTGCCCGATGGCTGTTTCGAAAATTCAGGGATCCTAAGTGGGGTGAATGGCTCAATGGCAGACTCAACCTGTTTGTAAAGTTTATTTTGCCCTTTTCAATGTATCACAAACTTTCAAAGAGCCAAAAAGAGGTGTACAATTCTCCATTTTTAACGCGAAAAAGTCGAAAACCGGTAGTAATGTTTCCACAGGAGCTGCCATTCAGGGGGAGCCAAACCAAAAACGAAAAAATCACTGAACTCTATTTTGAGTGGCTCCAAAAAAGTGAAATTCCGAAGTTATTGCTCTATGCCCGCCCGGGTGTTCAAATCAAAGAAAAGGAGACAGAGGAGTTGAGAAAGATGTTGCCTGGTTTAACTGCAAGGTATATTGGTAAAGGCAAGCATTTTATCCAGGAAGATCAGCCAGAGAATATTGGAGAAGAGATCAGAAGCTGGTA
>CAYVBJ010000031.1:0-24184 GCA_964449075.1 uncultured Balneolaceae bacterium | reverse complement strand
ATTTTATCCAGGAAGATCAGCCAGAGAATATTGGAGAAGAGATCAGAAGCTGGTATATAAATAAAATGTCAAAGCCACAAATTTGAATAATTTGTGATGATTTTTTTAAAAAATAATAGTAAATGAAGACATTTGGAACCGGCATAGCTTGATTAAATGATAAACCATTAGGGACGGTCAAATATGAATATTGAAAAAAGGCTCCGGCTGCTGTCAATTTACTCCGCGTTCAGCTCCATAATCATACTTATCCTGCTCTTTTCAGTAATTTGGATAATAGCAGACAAATCACCTTTCGATTCAGAAAACTATTTCCAAAGCGCCGATTCCCTCCACATACCCTATTTAACCGCCGAACGCGTGGATATTGTGGAACCGGACGGGCAGCTTGCCATCGCTCTTTCCAACTCGAAAACCTCTGCTAAACTACGGTTTGACGGACAAATTCTTCAGGGCGCATCCAACCGGGATATTCCCAATATCATCTTTTTTGATGGCAAGGGGGATGAAGTTGGCGGGCTCGCATTTGCCAACTTCAAAGATGAGGATGCCCCGATTACGGCGATGCGGCACCTGGCATTTGACGGTTTCAGGCAGGATGAGGTGATAACGATGAGCCATTTTGTGCAAAACGGAAGGTCGAGGAAAGGGGTCTATATCTACGACCGTCCGGATATTCCGATCATGGATGCTCTCGAGGAATCCGGGGTCAATCCTGAGGATACTCCTGGTATTCTGGGTGAAAAGCTGGGGCGATTCAAAGAAGAGAATCCGGAAAGGCATCAGGAACTTTGGGGGAATCCACGACGGGTTGCTGTTCAGACCAACGAAGCCGGCGAATCCGAATTACTGCTGGGTGATGCAAAGGGGAATATCAGGTTCCGCATTGTCGTCACACCGGATGGTGATTCATATATCGATTTTCTGGATGAGAATGGAAATTCTGTAAAACGTCTTGAACCATAAATCCAATATCAATTCCAATGAAATCCAATTTATATGTTAATGGATTACCCATGCTGATCATCCTCATGGGTTTCGTATCCCTGGCTGTTTCCTGCACCACCAGTTTTCAGGACCGGCAGATTAAAAATATTCCGGGCGAATGGGAGGTGTTTCAGACAACCACTCTTTTTGCAGAATTCCTGGAAAATGGTTTTAATCCGACTGAACCGCCTATTGAAGAATCCGGAGATTTGGGCTTTTTTGACTTTTCAAAGACAACCGTTAACTATGCATTTGTGCGCAACGACTCCCTCTTCTCCGGGTCGGGTTCCTACTCTGTAGATCGCAATCGAATTTCACAAAAAATCATTTTTTCAAGCGATGAGGATTTCCTGCTGCTGCCCCCTGATGACAAACCCCACAGGCTAATATTTAACAGATCAGATGAAGGTGTGATCATGCTGCTTAATTTTACTCCTGAAGAATTAGGTCCTGGTGAGGGATATACCCTTTTCCTTAGAAAAGTAGATTAAACAACACAAGACCAATGGCTTGCCGACATATTCTGATACTGAGTTTTTTTATATGGGGATTCATCCTGAATACAAGCTGTAGCTCTCAAACTAAAGAAAATGTCCAGCGCTATCCCGCCTGTGAGCCGCGCTCCAATACGGATCCGGGCCGTTTGACGATTCGTGCCGGAGCAGAGGATTTCGGAATGGCCCCTCCATGTATGGGCAAGCTCGAACTCTATATTAATCCAAACAGTCAGACTAGATCACTTGTTATTGATCTTGAATACCTGAACATGGATGATGAGTTGGTTCATCAGGAGCAATTAAGGACCGATCTTAAGCCGAATTCAACCGGAATGTTTCAAAATGAAGCTACTACAAGTCCAGTGCAGGGCGCAACTTGTAGAACTTTACAGATGGTACTACGTTCAATCACCTGCTATTCTTCAGATGGTATCGAAGTTGAGTGTCCCGATGTAAGGGTAATACCTCCCGATGCTTTTTACTCTCTAAAGATTGATGATCAAACCCTGAACGTATGCAGTGCAGAAAGATGAAAATGCAGCCAAATCATGTTTAGGTTGTAACCATTTGCGAAATCATTATCTATGCTTTTATGAAAACTTCCGGGCAGGGGTTACCACCTGAGATCGATACACTTGAACAGATAACAGTTATTGACCCGGAATAGTAAGTAATTATGCATTTCGTTCCACAGATGATCAGATTGAGAACAGGGACCGAATACTTTGTATTGGAATGACGCAGGCAGCTCCATAAAATGCAGAAATTACCACTTTTTTTCTGCAGGATAGGTATTGGAAACAAGATGAGTGTATAAACAGGCAGACATCTATTCACGCCTGCGAATCTTGAGGCATACAATGACAGGTTCAGGACTTTCTTGCGGCTGGATGTATCTAAAACAAACGGAATACCAATTCATATTTAAAAAACTCAATCATCAATCATGTACAACTTATACTTTATACTGGCTGACAAATTAAAATTTACTGCTATTCTTACTTTACTGGTTTTAACTGCCGGTTGTTCATTGATAGACAGCAATGATAGCGGATCGGCTGATCCCGGTCCTATAGCAGAACCCTACGATGTTGACATTAAATTAATGGACCGGAAAGACTATTTGGTATGCTGTGGTGATAAACTGAGTGCAAAAAGTGAATTCTTCTTCGACAGTCAGAATCGTGTAAACCGGTATGAGTTCACAAACTTTGAAGATGTTACGACACTTTTCAATACGTATACATACACCGATGAAGATGACCAGGTGGATATCTTAAAACGTTTTTTAACCCAAACTGGTGACGGTGAACCGGCACTGACTGATAGTGTAGGATTTGCCTATAATGATGCGGGGCAATTGACTGAAATCACCCGCTATTTTTCTCCTGACGGTTCCACTATTGCTTCTTCTGCTATACAGTATATTTACGACGAAAACGGTCGCCTGAAAACAATTTTAAGAGGTGATAGGAAAGTCGATTATTTCTATGATGAAAGAGGGAACCTGGCGAAAGTTGAAGATCGACTTGCTGACCCTGACACGGGTGAATTAACGCTCAATCGGTTTGAAACGTTTCGTTATGGAGACGTTAAAAATCCATTTTTTCGCAAACAACTTACCGGAATTGTATTTGTGCTCGGCCTTCATCGTAGTTTAAGTCCTTACGCACTTGTCGAATTTAACAATTTTAATACTGAAACGGATGACCCGGTCTCAGGAGGTACCATAGAATACGAGGTAAATGAAGATGGTTTTCCGATAAAATCGCGGTTAATTTTTCAGAATTTTGATGGCGTGTCTGAGGGCACAGTGGTTGAGACAGAGTTTACTTATCTGGAATAGTGAGTTTTTTGTTAAAGAGGCATTCTGATACATTTGCTCATATTACAGATACTATATTGAAAAAAGCATGTAACATATTTCAATTTTTGCAGACTATAAGGGTAGAAAGAAGCAATTGGCACATAGATTTTTGATGTTTTGGAAATGAGCCACGGATTTTGACATTAAACAAGCCTAAAAATTACTCACTTGGAGTTCGAAAAGGTTTTAGAACTATACGGGGATTCGCTCTGGCGTTTTACGCTGACGTATGAGCAGGATTACAACAAAAGAAAAGATCTATACCAGGAAATTCTTGTTGCTGTCTGGAAAGCATTGCCAAACTTTGAGCAGAGGAGCAGTATAAAGACCTATGTGTTCAGGATTGCCCATAATCGTGGAATTACGTTCAGAAACAGGTCGGCACGCTCTGATATTTTTTCAACATTGACCTTTGATCCCGGCTCCGAAAACGTTAGTCCCCAGGAAGAAATCATAAAAAATGAAGAGCAGGAGAACCTGAAAAATGCTGTATTACAGCTATCTCCTTCTCTGCGTCAGGTGCTTCTGTTAATCCTGGAGGGATTATCCAATAAGGAGATCTCTGATGTACTTGGCATCAGTGAAAATAATGTTGCTGTTCGCTTTCTCAGGGCCAAAAAGATATTATCAGAAATTTTAGAACCTTAAATGCAAATACGAAATGCAAAATGATAACTGGAACAAATTACAGAGTGTCTGGAAAGGAGAAAAAAAGCCGCGTGTAGATATTAATGAACTGAAGGCTGAGGTTCGCAGAAGAAAAAACTGGAATACCTTCAATACAATTGTAGAAGCGTGTATCGTTTTGGCTGTCATTATACTGACACTTTATCGGTTAACAGACCAGGTAAACCCTTTTGATTATATTCTTCTGGGGCAGCTTTGGCTGATTACAATCCTTGCACTGACGTTTAATTTCTGGAACCGTTCATCCCTGAAAAAAGCGGATTCCTACTCCCTTGCTGAATACCTGAAATTGCTTTTGAGTGAATCAGTGAAAAAGAAACGGACGGCCGTTTTTGTATTTGTTTTAACAATTTTGAACCTGCTATTTTATCTCATTCTATTTCTTTCAGGATATATAAGTATCACAGATACCACTGCAGTAGCGAGTGCCATCTGTTTACTGGCTGTATACGCTGTGTGGTCCGTGTGGTACTATAAAATTGCATCTTCAAATATTTCATACTACCGGAAAGAACTCAGGAAAATAATGGACCTGTAATTTTTCTTGTAACATTTTTTCTGATCCGGAGACTATACAAGTGAATGTAAACGAAAAATCACTTGTACAAACATGAAATATTCTATCAAATTATTCACCCAAGTATATATTACAGTAGTTCTTTTCCTTGGCATTTTCGGCACCGTAAATAGTCAAAATATTGTCATCAAAAACGTAAACATTATTGACGTTGAGACAGGTTCACTATCTGAAAATATGGATGTTTTTGTAAACAAGGAGACCATCCAGTCCATTGTAGCGACAAGTAGTGAAAGCACATATCCGGCAAAAGCAACCATTATTGATGCTACAGGCAAATACCTGGCTCCCGGCTTTATTGAGGCCCATAACCATTTTGCTGTTGGTGAGGCAGGATTTGATATGAGTGGCGGAGCTCCGAAATTGGTCATGGATATTGTTGAAGGTGCCCCCGAATACTCACTGCTTGCAATGCTTGCCAATGGTATTACAACGACGAGAGATCCGGGAGGAAAAACAGAAGTTACTACATCTGTGAAAGAAAAAGTTGAAAATGGCTCCCTCATTGGTCCTGAAGTATTTGTAGCGGGTTCGATTATTGATACTACCTCTTTTAAAAATCTTGTTTCGACTGTAAAAACAGAAGCCGATATCCGGCAGGAAGTCAGAAGCCAGCACGCGGCAGGAGTCGATTATATCAAACTGTATACCTCTTTAAATCCTGATCAGCTGGAAGCAGGTATTGATGAAGCTCATAAACTGGGACTGAAAACCATTGCCCACCTCGAAAACACATCGTGGACCGAAGCTGCCAGAAGGGGCCTCGACGACATAGTGCATATTATTCCGGGAAGTGAACAGTTGCTGCCAGAAGAGCACCGGGAAGAGTTTACCAAAAGTATATCAATGGGCACTCAATGGTTTTATAAGTGGTTTGAATATGTTGATCTGAACGGCCCTGAAATTGATGAGATGATTCGTGTACTGAAGGAAAATAAGGTTTCTGTTGACCCCACACTTGTCCTTTTCCATTCGGTATTTTTTGCTGACAAAGGTATTTATCAGCAAAATCCGGCACTTCAGTATGTGCCCGATGCAATGGTCGAAAACTGGAAAACGTTTAATTTTAACCTTGGCTGGTCAGAAGAGGATTATGAACGAGCAGAAGCCGCCTGGAGTAAAGTGGAAGAATTCACACAACTACTTCATAATAGCGGGATCATGTTAACTGCAGGAACAGACGCAAATAATCCCTGGATACCGGCAGGTGAAAGTTTTCATCGTGAACTTGAGCTGCTTGCAGCTTCCGGTATTTCTAACAGTGATGTGTTGAAGATTGCCACCGTTAACGGGGCAAGGTTGCTGAATACTGATCACCGCACAGGAACTGTTCAAGAGGGGAAAGAAGCCGACCTCGTCATTCTAAAGAAAAACCCGCTTGATGACATCTCGCATACCCGTGATATAGATCTGGTGCTAATGAACGGCCGGGTTTTTAACCCTGAAGAGGTAAAAGCAAAAATTAATCAATAACCGGAAATTTTATTTCTGAAGGCATGAAAAATTTTCGGGTACCTGCCAAAAGAAAACAAATAATGAAACTGATTATTATGCAAAATTTTTGCATTTATTTTAACCTGTTTTTGTATGTTGAGGCGATTGATAAGGTCAAAACATATATAAGGCATTATGATATCTAAGCAATTTTTTGTCATTCGGGTTGCATTAATTGTAGCACTTGGCGGGTTTTTAATGGGTTTCGACGCTTCTGTTATATCGGGAGTAGTTGGTTTTATTGAACCTGAATTCGGGCTTTCGAAACTTCAGCTTGGATGGGCAGTGGGATCGTTAACATTAACGGCCACTCTTGCAATGATGGTTGCAGGTCCGTTAAGTGACAAATTTGGCAGGCGTACAGTATTAAAAGCAGCTGCTTTTCTTTATGCCGTTTCGGCAATAGGGTCTGCACTTGCACCCACATTTTCTATACTCGTAATTGCCAGGATGATTGGTGGCCTCGGTGTCGGTGCATCACTTATTATCGCCCCGATGTATATTGCAGAAATTGCGCCCCCCAAAATGAGGGGCCGTCTCGTGAGTTTTAACCAGCTGAATATTGTTATTGGTATTTCAGCGGCATTTTTTACGAACTACCTGATTTTACAATGGGCGCAGTCGGATGCTGCCTGGACACAAATGCTCATGTTCAGCGGATTTGAGTGGAGATGGATGCTCGGCCTGGAAACACTGCCTGCTGTACTGTATTTTTTCGGGCTTCTTTTTGTTCCCAGAAGTCCAAGGTGGCAAATTATGGCCGGAAATCATTCAGATGCTGTACACATATTAACCAAAATATCAGGCGAAAAAGATGCACAGAAACAGTTGAAGGATGTGCTTCAAAGCCTCGAGGCTGACAAAGATAAAGAAAAAGTTAAACTCAAAGAGATTTTTCATCCCTCCCTGCGGCTTGTATTACTTATCGGTGTTACACTCGCCATTTTGCAACAGATAACCGGAATCAATGCAGTATTTTTCTATGCACCCATGATATTTGAACAGTCCGGAATTGGTACGGATGCTTCATTTATGCAGGCAATTCTTGTTGGTTTAACCAATCTTGTTTTTACAGTGGCGGCCATTCTTCTTATTGACAAACTGGGACGCAAACCCCTGCTTCTTTTTGGTATGGCAGGTATTACCGTAATGATGCTTTTGCTTTCATATGGGTTCCACTCTGCTACCTATCAACTCGATTCAGATCGAGCTGAATCGATAGAAGTACCTGTAGATATGGATATGCTTGCCAATATGCACGGTATAACTTATTCAAACGATGTAGTATTCAAACGAGCCCTTTCCGAAACCCTGGGACCTGAGGCAGCTCTTGAGTATGAGTCTGCGATAATCACTGCAGCTATCGACATTAATCCCAATCTCATTCTATTCGGCATACTGGGATTTGTAGCGTCCTTTGCCATTTCTATCGGTCCCGTGATGTGGGTTATGTTTTCTGAGCTCTTCCCACTCAGGACACGAGGGCTCGCCATATCATTTGCAGGATTTATAAATTCCGGTGTCAGTTTCCTGGTTCAGGTTGTATTTCCATGGGAATTGGCTACGATAGGAAATAGTGGTACGTTTTTAATTTATGGGATCTTTGCAGGTATCGGTCTGTTTTTTATCTGGAGAATTGTTCCTGAAACAAAAAATAAAACACTTGAAGAGCTTGAAATAGATCTTGTCAGGAATCCAACATGAAAAAAATATCATACCTGTTCCCAATAACTCTGATTACACTATTCATGACTATTTCCAACTGCTCAGGTAACAAATCACTTTCCTCTTGCAACTGATTCGATATTGGTGTAATTTTGCATCAAAAAGCAATGACCAGACAAAGCATATCCTTCACCAAGCCGAATGATGATTGGTTAAAATCACAAGTGGAAAGTGAAGAGTATTCCAGCAAGAGTGAACTCGTAAATGACCTTATCAGGCAAGCCAGAAAACAGCAGGCACAAATCGAATGGATCAGAGCAAAAATTGACCATGCTGAGGAGAGTGGGTTTACAAGCGATAGTAAAGAGCAAATTCTGAGCCAATCAAAATCTTCACTGGATGGCTAACTATCGCATTAGTGAATCTGCTAAAAATGATTTGATCAGAATTCACCAGTACGGAGTTGAAAAATTTGGAATGGCGCAGGCCGATAAATATTTTGACGAGTTATTTGACTGTTTTGCCACCATTGCTCTAAGGCCGTTTTCATTTGAATCCGTTGATTACATAAAAGAAGGGTATAGACGATGTGTATGTAGGGCTGATAGTATTTACTACAGAATAAATAGGAATATTGTTGAGATCATGGCAATTGTAGGAAGGCAGGACCTGGACAATATTCTTTAAAAAATCACAGGGCGAGGGTTACCCATTCAACCTTTTTTCACCATTGTAACAATTGAACCCGTAAATCGTAAGTTAACTGCGATTTATATATATTTATAATCATCCTGAACCAATCTGAAACAAATAGTCTTTAAGCATGTCCGACCGTATATTCTCTGAAGAAGAAGTTCAAAAGTTGATCAAAAGAGCTGCCGAACTCGAAGCAGAGAGATCCGTCTCCGGCCAAGAAAGCGGGAAAAACGGCTTAACGATTGACGAGCTTAAAGATGTTGCTTCCGAAGCGGGGCTCGATCCGCAGCTTATTGAACAGGCCGCTTCCGAAATGGATGTCACCTCCCCTGATTTAAAAGAACGAGTACGCGTAAATCGTGATGAAATTGCTTCAGAAATTTGGCTCGACAGCCGCCCGGACAGAGAAACAATGGACGTGCTCGTCACTGAATTAAATCATCTCTATGGAACCACCGATGACCTGAACTGGTGGGATAATCTTTGGGGAACACACGAAGGAAAAGCGAAAGTAACCAGAACGTCAAGTACAACAGAGTGGAATTACAAGACGGAAGCGGGGATGTATTCTACCCGTGTGTTAATGCAGCAACGGGGTGAACGGTTTCGGATACGGGCGAGCAAACGTCAAATGTTCGGGATGAAATTTGATAGTGCCCTGACCTTTCTAATATTATTTATTCTGATTGCAGTTTTTTTGACCGCGACCGGAGGAATTAGCAGCTCCGCAATTCTTGGAATTGAGTGGCCCGGTATTGTTGCCGGTATAGTGCTTTCGCTTCTCGGGTACCCGGTTATGCGATATTTCACAAAGAAAACACTAGAAAAGAACAAGGCAGAAGTGAAAAATACGGTTCGTCAGCTCTCCGAATTGGTTTTACAATCCTCACATCAAAATAAAAGAAAATCAAAGTCTCCCAAAAGAGCCCGGTCAGCTTATGAAATTGAAATACCGGAACACCCGGAAGCCTCGGAATCGGAGACCGGCAAACTTCGCAATAGCCTGAGGGAGTAAAGAGTCCTTTTAATAGTTTTACCACACAATCTGTACAGACAGGTTTTTATCGCTAAGAAACCTGTCTGAACACCTGGAAAGGATGTTTCCGGTCCGGATACAGCCAATCCATTCATATCATCAGGCTGAAAATCTGTAAAGGCACAAACCGTCAGCTCCCGGGGAAACCATGAGGCAAAATCTACCAAACTGTATGCCTGTAACAGGAAAGGTCAGAGCAGTACCCCGATAATTCGGGAGCCACAAAAATTTTCAGGCTGAAGGCCTGTTGCATCTCAGCCCCGGGCAAACGCCCCGGGAAATCATGAGCCACAGCTCATTAACAGGCTGTAGGCCTGGAACAGGACAGGACATGAACATTTGTAGCCATTCAATTCCGACAGCCTCTTCAATTTCGGTTTGAGTATGCATACCCCGGTTAATTCAACTTGTTTTATAGATTGTTCATCTCAGGTTTTCTGCCATTCATTAAAATAACGTCACATCCAGCATCTTTTTCGCGTAGAATGCATGCAACCCTAACATAAACCCGAAAATATGAAAATGACGAAAGAAAAAAACTACAAAATGTACGCGCTTTTTTTAAGTGTTCTTCTATTGAGCATATTAATTACTGCTTTTACCACTTCTAAAATGCACCAGGAAATGGATGAATTAACAGTTAAACGTATTAACATTATAGAAGAGGATGGAACCATCCGGATGGTGATCAGCAATAAACAAAAACAACATTCCGGCAGAATGGATGGCCAGGATCTGGATGCTCGAGACCGGCCAGCAGGTATACTGTTTTTTAACGATGAAGGTGACGAGGCCGGCGGGTTGATTTTTGGTGTTTCTGATGAAAATGGCGTCTCGAACAATAGCTTATCATTGAGCTTTGATCAATATAAAAATGATCAGGTTGTCCAAATACTGAATAATGAGATGATCCGTAACGGAAAGATGCAAAAGGTACGGGGATTTATTGTTAATGACTATCCGGAAGACAGCCGGCTTTTACATACACTGGAAGCAGTAAAAGAAGCTGAAAAAATAGAAGATGCAGATGAACGTCGGAAGAGGATGATGAAAATTCAGCAGGAAAGCGGCCCCCGATCACTTGTTTTCCTGGGAAAGAGCAGGAGTGGTAATAACGGTCTCTTTTTATACGACGCTGATGGTAATCCTAAACTAATGATCTATGTAGATCAGGAAGGTAATCCCAAAATTCAAACTATCAGCGAGGACGGGAAAATCAATGATGCTCTTTAATTAATATTAAATGGATTCGCCTGGAATTAGATGCCTACAAACTTACGCTGCTTGACCATTCGATGGCTTATGCTGATGCGTATCCCAACCGCATCATAAAACTGGGTGATAAACAAAGATTTGACTTGCGGAGGATTAAATTTACAAGTGCCAATATCTATGATTTGTCGAAATGGAAACAGATTACCGGTGGTATGTCACTATTTAACAGCAGATCAATGCGACTGATAGGAGAATCGGCACCGGAATCATTCCCAATGGAATAAATCAGTAAATTAATTTGGCGAGTTCATATATTCATCGTGTCAAAAGATCCAAATCATTCCCAATACCAATAAAATAATATGTTTGAGAAGCGGGATATTACCAGGTGGACAGGATACGGATTAATAATCTCTCTATTGATTTTATTGGTGAATACGGCAACTTTGTTTAATCTGAACGCGGCCAAAACAGGCTCGATTAGTTTTTATGAGGCGGACCACCACGTAATTACCTTTTTTTACGCCTGGCTCGCTGTTATCGCCATCCTGCTTGCCTGGAAGTTGATTGGGAAATTTAACCAGGTGCTGTCAATCCGTGTAGTCTGGACGTTTCTGATTGGCCTGCTTTTATATGGAGTATTTTCGACGCTCTTATATATCGGAGGCCGCTCCGGATATTATGGGTTGCCGGTTGATTTCAGCTTACTTTTGGGCAATTTCGTGTTTTCTTTTTCTCTTGCATATTTACATATCAGCGGACTTACACTTGCCTGGCTCTATTTCAGAACCTCCCGCAATTTAGCCGTTGAGAAGCAGAAGCTCGAAAAAGAGATGGAGAACCTGCAAACTCAGCTTCTCTCAAAAAACCTGGAGCCTCACTTTCTTATGAATACCCTGAATTTTCTTTCGTCCACGATGAAATCGAGGCCGGAGGATGCGGAAATCTATCTCGATACATTTGCAGATGTCTATCGTTATTTTCTGAAACACAACGCGTCCGATTTCGTACCACTTTCCGAAGAACTTCGATTCCTGGACAAATATATCCTGCTTATGAAAAAACGATTCGGCGACGCTTACAAGTTTACCATTCAAGTAGACGATACATCCGGCTATGTTCTGCCGTTTTCGCTGCAGATGTGTGTGGAGAATGCCCTCAAACACAACGCGGGCAGTTTAGAAGAGCCTCTTGAGATCAAACTTAAACGGAAAAACGGTGCTATAGATGTCTCCAATAAAACAGAGCCTGCCGGGCACCCTTTAAGCACCGGGCATGGATTGAAAAACCTTAGTCAGCGAATCAAACTGATGCTCGGCCGGGAGCTTGAGTTTCATACTTTAAATAATTGTTTTAAGGTGTTAATTCCAGTGATTCCGGACGTCAATGCAGCAAACAAGAGGCCGGAGTTAGGATGAACGTGGTGATTATTGAAGATGAGATAGCCAATGCGGAGATCATCCGTTCGCATCTGGGAAAAAATGACAGTGATATCAGGATATCGGCAGTTTTAAGAAGCAATCGCGAGACCAGGGAGTGGTTCCGCCAGAATGTCAAGCCCGATCTTGTTTTCTGTGATATTGAACTTTTGGATGGCAATGTATTTGATACGCTTCGGGAGGATATCATCCACTGCCCGATCATTTTCACCACGGCCTACGACTCCTTTTATCAGGAGGCATTTGAACAAAACGGAATTGCCTACCTGTTGAAGCCGCTCACCTATGGCAAATTTAACCGGGCGATGGAGAAATACCGGAATCTTGGGGGCGGGCAGGAACAGCGGAACTGGAAGGAGCTTTATGAAGCTGTTCAAAAACTGCAGGTATCGTATAAGGAGCGGCTGATTGTAAAAAGCGGCGGGATCATGCAGTTGCTGCATGTTCAAGATGTGGTCTGTTTCATGGCCAGAGACGGAAAATGTGTGGCCTGTACCGGGTACGGGAATGATTATGAATTCAGGTATACACTATCTGAATTGGCAGAAGAACTTGATCCTGACCAGTTTTTCCAGATCAATCGAGGGGAGATTGTTAATATCAATTATATTCAACAATTTGAATTGTTTTCAAGCGCACGATTATCCCTGAAGATGAAAAACATTGACCAGAGGCTGATTGTGAGTTCCGCTTCAACACCCGCATTCAGGCAATGGGTAGAAAAAAGTTAGGCTATTTTGTTAAGCAATGGGAGTGAACCACATGGTCTTAACCTCTGCTTATCGGTACAGTTCCAGCATCGGTGCCACATTCGCCCGCATCGATATCGGGTCGTCGGTGAAGTGGCAGGCGCGGGTGGGGAAACGCCTTCGCCGATGTGCGCAGCTCCAAAGGCCACCCAGTCGGTTGGTGGCTGCCAGCCACTACCCGATTTGAGAAATACAAAGACCTTAAAGCTTGGTTGAGGTTGTTTTTTGGCGGCAATGACGGCTTTAATTCAAGACATTAAGTGTTCACTGAGAAAGTATGAATCGATTAAGTAGTGCCAGCGAGGTCTTAGCCGCTATTTGCCGGTTCATTATTAGTTTGTGATATAATTTTTCAAGTTTTCGATATATTACCTGCTATAAAAAAATCCACTTTTAAAGTTTAATACTGACCTTTGGCGCATCTAATGTATTCTAAACATGACTAGATTTTATTTGAAAACCTCACTGTCCCAATCCTATCCATTTTACTATTCTTCATTCAAGAGCATTGCAGGAACCGCTGTAGTATTAACAGTTGCGGTATTTCTTTTTAATTATATCATTGAGCCTTTCTCTTACAACTTTGAGGAACACCGTTTCTCGTTCCTTATAATCTCGCTATTTAATGGATTACTTGTTGGTGTTGTTTTAATGGCTTTTCTGTTACTATTAAAAATTACCATTCCAAAATCATTTCGAGAAGAGGCCTGGACTGTAGGAAAAGAAATTTCATTATGGGTAACGATTCTTTTATTGATAGGAATCGCCAATTTCTTTTTAAGAGAATTGATTTATGACAATCCAAATAATTTTTCTTTCAGATATTTGGTTACGGAAGTAGTTAATACATTTATTGTTGGATCTTTTTTTGCGGTAATCGCCGTGATGGCAAATTATATCTATTTGCTAAGATCCAATGCGAAAAACAGCCTGAAATGGAATGAGCTTATTAAGACTCCACCCGATGCTAATAAAAGTAAATCACGAATTACTATCACAGCGCAAAATGAACAAGACAAACTTGTATTTTGTCACTCAGATTTTTTGTTTGCAAAATCAGATGGCAACTATGTCGAGTTCTATATAAAAAAAGAAAATGGCGATATCTCCTGGGAAATAACAAGAAACACACTTAAAAACGTTGAGGAACAGTTTTTGAACTACAAATATATCTTTAAAGTACATCGGTCCTATATTGTAAATCTCCAGCATGTTCAATCCGTAAGTGGAAATGCACAAGGTTATAAACTCACACTAAGCAATACGAATATTCCTGTACCGGTTTCCCGAACATATATTCCTGTACTTGATGCTGTGCTGCAGAAATAAAATGTTTGACAGTCATCACAAAATTTTGGCATTCATCACATTTCAATAATTCGTCCGCTTAAGTTCAATAGATTTGAATGTTCACTTATCACATCATTCAATCCGAGTCTACTATGAAAGTCTTTTTTAATCGTATTTTATTGCTGTGGTTACTGCTCATTATGACCACAAATTCCTGTGATCATCAGCAGCACTCAATTTCACATTCAAACAACAATGATAACGAATGGCCTGTTTATGGTGGTGATTATTATGGCAGCAGATATCTTCCGGTATCCGATATCAGCCGGGAAAATGTAGACCGCTTGCAGGTTGCCTGGATGTACAGAACCGGTGAATTGAAGCCTGAATATACAACTGATAAACCAACCTCATTTCAGGCAACTCCAATTGTTGTGGATGGGGTTATGTATTTGAGTACGCCGCTGGGGCGAGTTGTTGCTTTAGACCCGGAAACAGGGAAAGAATTTTGGGAGTATGACCCAAAAATCAGGCGAGATGTAGGCTATGGCGATTTTGCCAATCGGGGTGTTGCAACCTGGCTGGATGAAACGGCTTCAGAGACAGATTTGTGTCGTCGCAGAATTTTTGTGGGAACCGCTCAATCTCAACTCATTGCCCTTGATGCTGAAAATGGTGATTTGTGCACCGGTTTTGGGAAGGAGGGCATGGTAAATCTCAGGGAAGGACTCAGGTTACCGCCACAAGAAGATGCTGCTTATAGCCTGACTTCACCTCCATTAGCCGTGAATGGTATGGTAATCGTGGGCTCATCGATCGCGGATAATACCTGGCCTGATCCCGCAAGTGGTGAAATCCGGGCCTTTGATGCCCGAACCGGAGAGTTACAATGGAGCTGGGATCCTATTCCTCAATCACCAGAGGATCCGGCATATGACGATTGGCAGGGAGAAATGGCTCATAAATCAGGAGGAGCCAATGCCTGGTCTATATTGTCTGCTGACCCAGATCGGGATCTCGTATTTATTCCAACAAGCAGCCCGGCACCTGACTACTATGGTGCCATGCGATTGGGGGACAATCGGTACGCAAACTCCGTTGCTGCTTTAAAAATATCTACGGGAGAACTTGTTTGGGCATTTCAAACCGTACGCCATGATCTATGGGATTATGATAACGCTGCTCCTCCCGCACTCACGACTATTCGTAAGGATGGCAGAGAAATTCCGGCTGTACTTCAGGCGACAAAAACCGGGATGATGTTTATTCTACATCGCGAAACAGGAGATCCCGTTTTTGATGTAGAAGATCGCCCTGTGCCAGCCAGCAATATACCGGGCGAACAGGCATCGCCAACACAACCTTTCACGGCAGTCACTCCCCCTTTAAGTCCTCAGGAGTTTTCTCTGGATCAAATCTGGGGATTGACCAAAGAAGACCGTCAGGCTTGCTATGATCAAATAAAAGATCTTCGAAACGAAGGTATTTTTACTCCCCCGAGTTTAGAGGGAACATTAGTCATCCCATCTAATATTGGCGGGGCGCACTGGGGCGGAGTAGCCGTTGACCCAGAAAGGCAAATTGCAGTAGTCCCTGTAAACAGACATGCATCCATGATGCAGTTAATTCCCCGGGAAGAGTATGATGAAGATCGCTTTAAGGCTCAAGATGAAGAGTCAGGGATGGACTATGAATACAATCCAATGCGCGGCACCCCTTATGTGATGCGTCGACAATCCCTGTATAGTCCAACCGGGTTGCCTTGCACTCCACCTCCTTTTGGAGCTCTTGTAGCGGTTGACCTTACGACAGGCAACGTTAAATGGGATGTCCCGTTTGGTTCGTTTTCAAGATTTGCAGAGCCGGAAGAAAAAGAACTCATACCCGAAGATTGGGGGTCTACGAATCTTGGGGGCGCAATCATCACCCAAAGCGGGCTCGTGTTTATTGGGGCAGCCCTTGATGATCAGCTTCATGCCTTTGACATTGAAACCGGGAAACTACTGTGGACGGGTGAACTGCCTGCAAGCGGTCGCGCAACTCCCATAAGTTATAAGCTGGAATCCGGCGAACAGCATGTCGTCATTTCTGTAGGGGGAGGTGGCTCATTCGGTGAAGGTGATTATGTAGTGGCATTCAGGCTCGGTAAATAGTATGAGCATCAAATTGAAAGACTTAAAGCCAGCAATATCTTTATTTGATAATAAATGAATGCCTGCCTTGAACAAATTACAGTATTTCATTGCACACTCATCTTACAAGAACAGCATAAGCAGAAACATTGCACAGGAATTATTAACAGAAACGGTTACGACTTTTTTTCAATTCACTTATGGATAAAACCAAAGCGCTTAGTTATTCTGGTATTGCAGGAGCTGCATTATTTATCGTTACAACGATTATTGGCGGTTCTGTTTTTGACGGCTACAGTCACATTTCGAATTATATCAGTGAGTCATATGCCTATGGAACCACCTATGGGCACTGGCTAAGGTGGATTGGCTACATTCCAAGCGGACTTTTCATAGCTCTGTTTAGCATTTTGGCTGGTCGTAAATTTAAAGGCAACGTCCTCGTGTTATACGGCTTTATTGGATTCGGCATTCTCTATGGGCTGTTTACTTCATTAGTGAGTGTTTTTCCCTGCGACTTTGGATGTAACAGAGATTATGGAGATGCCAGTATCTCGCAGTTCATCCATTCTATTTTAAGCCTCTTTACCTATTTATTGACTCCAATCATGTTGTTTATGATAGGTGTTGGATTTAAAAGATCTATCCATCATAAAGTATTTTCGAGACTTTCAATATTTTTAAGCTTCACTGCTCTTGCTTTCGGACTGCTTTTTCTTACTAACGCGAATAGCCCGATTGCAGGATTACTGCAAAGAATCACGGAATCGGTTTATCTATTCTGGATAATATGTATTTCTGTTTTTTTAAATAAAGATTTTCAAAAAACAGTAACTTGAACAATTCAAAAAAATAAACTTACTATAGAGTCAATATTCATCAATTTTTATTGATCATGTCTCTATAGTCAAAAAAAGATGCGGCAGAACTCTTAAAATGAAGGAAAAATATATTGTACTCAGTGACAACCGAAAAA
Source organism: uncultured Balneolaceae bacterium (assembly GCA_964449075.1). GTDB lineage: Bacteria > Bacteroidota > Rhodothermia > Balneolales > Balneolaceae > CAYVBJ01. The sequence continues at coordinate 6,877 of CAYVBJ010000031.1, read as the reverse complement.
TCGGCTATGAGGATTGTGGTGATAAGAGCGATTCTGCTATTATCATGTTTCATGGTACACCAGGTTCAAGAATTGCAGCTCTTGAGGATAGCCCACTAATAAAAAAATTCAATGTTCGCTTTATCACACCAGAACGCCCTGGGTATGGTATTTCAGATCCAACGGCGAACCGTGAGATTTCTGATTGGCCAACAGATATGATAGAGCTTAGTGATCAATTGGGAATAGAGAAATTTCACGTTCATCAATAAATATCCGGATAAGTTTTTTGAAAAAAATGATTCCTCAATTGTGTGACTGGGACAAACGGGTTATTGACAGCTATAGCCCAAAAGATTGCACAATTATAATACATTCTGGTTCTGTTGCTGTCAACTCTTATACATCAGAGTTATTTAGAATGCAGAATTGAAGCTTCGTCTTCTAAAAGAGGTCCAATTACTTCAAGTTTTCTCCTCCCATATTTTAATAGTTCTTTAGTTGGGATTTCTAACAACCCAAATCATCAAAAAGCCAAGCAAAATTATAAAAAATGGTATAGCGGCTATGAAATTATTATCTCGAAGGTTTTAAATTTTAAATCGGATAATAGCCTTTAATGAAAAGTGGCATAATGTACTTCAGGGAGGCAGGTCTCGCTCCTGAGTTTCTTAAAATTTATTTTCAGACTGAGCTTCGCTGCTTAATTGATTCAACATCAACGCACCTGCCGCTTAAGCGTCAGTCTTTTATATCTGACTTGAAAACATAGACTTTGTGAGAAAAATAATCATTTTTGGAAACTCTGGTCCAGGAAAGTCCACATTGGCTGCCGAACTTAAGGATAAAGGTTTAGCGCACATCGATTTGGACGTGCTGGCTTGGCTGCCATCGAACCCGCCCGAACGACGGCCGGTAGAAAGGCGTATGTGGATATTCAGCATTTCATTAAAGAAAACAATGAGTGGGTCGTGGAGGGCTGTTACGCAGATTTACTCGAACTGGCGAAACCGTTTGCAACCAATTCCCCGCTGTTTCGTAAGCTGGATATGTTTAGAAATTCTAATTAACAATTAATTCCCTTTGTCTGCTAAATTTATAATAACCCTGACATGCTAAAAACGTTTTATAATGCTCTCCTGTATGCCATCGAAAATATCCGCACCAATTTTTTTCATACACTTCTATCCGTAATTGGCATAACCATCGGCGTTTCAGCACTCATTATCATTCTGTCCATGATTGATGGCCTTGAAGAGTACGCTGAAGATCAAATCAGCAGCACCACATCCGTAAAGGTTGTGGAAGTTTCAAGCCGGACCATGGAGACCATCGACGGCATCACGATCCGAAAAGAGGAAATTTCTGTCCTTACCGATGAGATTCATCGGGAACTGATTTCAGATATAGATATACCATTTTCAACATACAGGGTATCGGAAGTGGCAAGGCAGATTTCTATCGAAGATGAACCAATCGGTGCGCTGGTCTATTATTCGGATCCGGTATATGCAGGTTACTACTCACTGAAGTCCGGCAGCCATCTTTTTGATGCAAATACAGAAGGGCGCCAGGTTGCCGTAGTCGATACCGTCACGGCAAAACGGATCGCCGGTGAATCAAATACCAATGAATCTATAATCGGGTCAGACGTAACGATCGATGAAAAACAATATAAAATTATCGGAATTATAGAGGGTTTTATGCAGAATCCTGAGGTTCTGATTCCCATCGAATTTCTATCAGGAGAAGAACTGTTAAATCATCCCCCTTTTATTGCGATTGAAGCCGACGATGTTGTGGATGTACCGGTGGTGAAACAAGCGGCCGAAGAGTGGCTGGCAGAATCCCCGCTTACTTTGGATGATGTCCGGATTATAAGCCAGGATTCCAGGGTGAACCAGGCAACGCAGGGGTTTATGCTCTTTCGGATTATCATGGGACTGATCGTTGGAATCTCCGTGATTGTAGGCGGAATAGGAGTCATGAACGTGCTCCTGATATCGGTAACCCAACGAACAAACGAAATTGGTTTGCGGAAAGCTGTAGGTTCACGAAAAAGTGATATCTACGTACAGTTTTTGTCTGAATCGATGGTTGTATCATTATTTGGAACGGTTGTTGGAATCATCATTGGCATATTGGTTTCCCTTGCCATTGTGCCCATTGTACATAACATTATAGAAATTGAGTTCAGCCCTGCTTTCTCTCTGCTGACAATATCAGTTATTACCATCCTGTCACTGATGATAGGAGTTCTATTCGGAACGTTTCCGGCCTATAAGGCGAGCCAGCTGAACCCGATTGATGCACTGAGGAGGGAGTAACTAAAGTGATAACTGTAAATTAAATATATATTTTAATGACTCGAAAAGTAACTCTCTTTTTGATTCTTACCTTTCTGCTAACCTGGACGATAGAGTTTGCCGCGATCGCCTGGATAGGGGATTTTTCGGCCGTTAGTCAGCCAGGCAGCGAATTTACTTCATCTGCTATGGTCCTGTTTTTTATCTTCTGCATGTATATGCCAACGGTTTCAGTAATCATTGTAAAAAAGGGAATCTACCGTGAGCCGCTAAAACCCCTTGGTTTCAGCTTTTCCTTAAACCGATGGTGGGCTATTTCGGTTTTAATACCGGTTTTGGTGGCTGTGGTATCGATTTTTGCAAGCACCCTGGAGCCTGGTGTTACACTGTCATCGGGTGAGAACTATTTGATGGAACAGGTGGCCGGATCTTCTGTATCGCAGGAGGAAAAAGAGGAGGCAGAACAGCTTCTGCAAGCTTTGGGGCTTTCCGGTATTTTGCTGGCGCTCTTGCTTTTTGGGACCGCCCTGATTGCGGGGCCAACGTTTAATGCCTTTGCCGCTTTTGGTGAGGAGTTTGGCTGGCGGGGTTTTCTGCAAAAAGAGTGGACACACATCGGGTTTTGGAAATCCTCTTTGCTGATCGGGTTGATCTGGGGAGTCTGGCACTTTCCATTAATTTACGGAGGATACAATTACCCGGGCGAACCGGTATTGGGAACGATTATGATGACGGTATTTACCATCACCTGGTCACCTATTCACGCTTACGTGACCGTTATGGGACGATCGGTCATTCCGGCAGCGATCACCCACGGCACTATCAATGCGATCGGCGGTATAACCTACGTTTTCCTCAGCGGCGGCAGCAACCTCACCAGCGGATTTATTGGGATTACAGGGGTAGTTTTAGCGATCATTACCTGTGGTTTTCTCTGGCTGCATCAAAACCGTTACAGGGAATCGTTTACACACGCCTGGGATGAATTCAGGGAAGGCAATCTCAGTGAGACAACATAAAGCTTAAAAACAAATTTACATCATGAATTTAAACCAGGTTACCATACCGTCTCTCGACTTATCTGTATCCGTACCCTTTTATCAGAAACTGGGACTGAAACTAATCGTAGATGCACTTCCTCACTATGCGCGTTTTGAATGCCCGGATGGTGAGTCCACCTTTTCTATTCATAAAACGGATGAACAACCATCAGGGCCGGGTGTTTATGTCTATTTTGAATGTGAGAATCTTGATAAAATTGTTGGAGAGCTGGCCGATAAAGGCATCGCCTTTGAAGAAATGCCCAATGACAAACGGTGGCTGTGGCGAGAGGCCCGGTTAAAAGACCCGGATGGAAATCAGTTGATCTTATTTTATGGAGGAGAGAACAGGAAGAATCCGCCATGGAGAGTTTAAGAAAATGAAACAGATTGGGCAAAACTTTCACAAATAACAAGCATAACCTCAATCATATCTATTATTTGCCAATGCAGATGTCAAAAAGAACAGGACCTATGAAATTAAATTTAATTGCGACAATGTTACTTTTGATTTTGGTAACAGGGTGCAAAGAATATGAAATGAAACAAGCTAACAAAAACCAAAAAATCGAACAGAATATGGACAATGAGAAGCCAAGAGTTACAGGAGTGGGCGGAATCTTCTTCAAATCTGAAAATCCCGATGAATTGAAAACCTGGTACGAAAAGAATTTAGGACTGAATACAGACCAATGGGGTACAAATTTTGAGTGGTATCAGGGTAGAGATTCATCCAAAAAAGGATTTACACAATGGAGCCCTTTTCCCCAAAAAACAAGGCATTTTGAGCCTTCTGATAAGGACTTTATGATAAATTATCGTGTAGTCCACTTAGAAAAGTTAATAGATAAATTAAAAGAAAATGGAGTGACGATTGTTGATAGTATCGAGACTCTCGAATACGGGAAGTTCGTTCACATACTCGACAATGAAGGGAACAAAATTGAGCTTTGGGAACCCAATGATGTAGAGTATGAAAAATTGGTTGATGGAAGAACTAAATGAAATAAGTGCTATCGTTAACAATGAACAAAAAACATTCGGCAGCCAGGGGCATCCGTAAGTTTTGGGGGCTAACCGGTGGACAAGTACAGAGCTTCGAAATGCTCTCCATTGTATACCCGAAACCACTGGTGGAAATTATGAGAGTCACCCGAAATAATTAAGTACAGAATATAATGATTAAACTACTGAGTGTATTTGCTTTACTTTTTTTATTGATAAGTTTTAAAATGACAACTGAAGAAACAGATTTATTGAAAAAAGATATAGAACAAATTGTTTCGGACAAGGACGCAGTTGTCGGTGTATCAATTATTGCGAATAATGGCAAAGACACCATATCGCTAAACGGGGACAAGCATTTTCCGATGCAAAGTGTTTTCAAATTTCATATTGCACTGGCTGTGTTAGCAGAAGTCGATAAGGGAAATTTATCATTAGACCAAAAAGTTGAGGTTCAGAAAAATGAACTACTACCCGGATTGTGGAGTCCGCTTAGAGATGAAAACCCCAACGGAGGGAGCTTTAGCGTGGCAAGATTAATAAAGTATGCTGTTTCTCAAAGTGATAACGTTGCCAGCGATGTATTAATACGGCTCATAGGAACGCCTAAAACGGTTGAAGAATATTTCAAAAAGAATAACATTGAAGACATTGCGATACATTTCAATGAAGAAAAAATGCAATCAAATTGGGATAATCAGTTTCAAAATTGGACGACCCCTGATGCCGCAAGTGAGGCATTAAAAATATTCTATGACCAAGACAGTAAATTGCTTTCCAAAAATAACTACGAGTTTATCTGGAAGACAATGAAGGAGACAACAACAGGTAAAAACCGACTGAAAGGGCAATTGCCTGAAGGAACAGTTGTGGCGCATAAAACGGGCTGGTCAGGTACACATAAAGAAACAGGTATCACGGCTGCTGTAAATAATATCGGAATCGTCTTTATGCCAAACGGAGAACATTTTTTTATCAGCGTATTCGTAACAGAATCAACGGAAAATTTTGAAACAAATGAGAAAATCATATCCGATATCGCAAAAGCAACTTATGACTTTTATACACGTACGACAGAATAAAATTCATATAACCGGAAAAATGAAATTCTTCAATTTACTCATAGTTTTTACTTTACTCTCAGTTTCTGCCAATGGGCAACTTCCCGAGCGAATAGACAGTTTGGCTTTGGAGCACGCCTCCAAAGGGTTTAATGGGAACATACTCTACTCCAGGAATGATTCTATTATTTTTACAGGCAACTATGGTTTTCGTGATTTTTCAACTGAAAAACCTTTAAATGATTCTACTATTTTTGAATTAGCATCGCTCTCCAAGCAATTTACAGCTGTAGCCATTGTTCAGCTTGTTGAAAAAGAAATGCTGACCTATGACACCAAAGTCGATGAAATCATTGAGGGTTTCCCATATAAAAATGTTACTGTTGAGCATTTACTCAGACATCAATCGGGTCTTCCCGGTTATCAGGACATCCTGTCTGATGAAAAAAACTGGGATCGAAAGAAAAAAGCTACAAACAAAGATTTGCTGAATATCTTATCTGAACTGAAAGTACCTTTAAAATTTGAACCTGGCACGGAGTATCAATACAGCAATACCGGGTACGTGGTTTTAGCCTCGATCATTGAAGAGCTCAGCGGTGAATCCTATGCAGGATACATTCAAAAGCATCTATTTAACCCGTCAGGAATGCTGTCATCAAAGGTTCAGGGGAACAGCAGCTACCTGCCGGATAGTGAAAATATGGCATCAGGCTATACGTTAACTCCTGAATCCTGGTGGTCGTGGTTGCCTTTCACCAAGGAAAAAGAGAGGTATCAGAAAGTTGAAGAGGATAAGAATCATGAAAAAATACACTGGATGAGTCATATCGTTGGCGCCAGAGGTATTTTCTCTTCAATACTTGACCTTGAAAAATGGAAACAAGCTATTCGAACCAACAAGCTCATTTCTGAAGAGAGTAAGCAACAAATGTTTTCTGTTGACAGCGTTTCAACTAAATACGGATATGGGTTTGCTATCTATGACACTGAATCCAAAGGCAAATGGGTTTATCATAACGGAAGTTGGGCCGGCTTTAAAACAACGGCTTTGTATTTACCTGAAAGCAATGAATATTTGGTGATTTTAAGTAATAACAGATACGAAGAGACCTATTGGAAGTTTGAAGAAGAGTTCTACAAATTAATACAGTAAAATATTTATAAACAAGTATGTATAACCGTAATTATATTGGTACCCCTTCAGCCGGCCGACTTTGCCCAGTGAGGTCACATTATTATGCGATAGAAGAGATAAGGCTAAAATGTTAGCCTATTGTAAGTAATTGAAACAGTTAATTAAATAGAGGATTTTAAAATGTACAAGACTATGATATTAATGATTTTAGCAGCTGTTCTGGCACAAGGCTGCATCACTGATAGTGGAGATAATCAATCCCTTAATAGCCTCGATACGCCTTTTACGGTAAATATTACCGGCGATTGGAATTTTGAATTAGAGCAAGATACCACTTTTCGGTACACA
>CAYVBJ010000030.1:0-43061 GCA_964449075.1 uncultured Balneolaceae bacterium | reverse complement strand
GGTTTCCCTTTTGGAAGCACCGGCGGATTTACCCAGGATCTGCAGGCCGGAGCATTGAGTCTTGAGCCGGAAAGAAATACATCCATTGAATTTGGTGCAGAGGCCCGATTATTCAATAACCGGGCCAGTGTGGATGTCACTTATTTCACACAGACCAGTAAAGATCAGATTGTCGCGTTTCCTGTCAGCAATGCTACCGGTCTTGCACGATTTACAACAAATGCAGGACAGATAGATACCGATGGAGTTGAGTTGCTTGTTGAAGGAACACCATTCCAAACCCGCGATTTTAACTGGAACATTGCTGTTAACTGGTCTACGTTTTCAAGTGATGTGATTTCAATGCCCGAGGGACTGGATGTTATTGAATTTGCAAACTCCGGTTTTGCAGGCGTTGTAAACAGGATTCAGGAAGGCGGTGAGCTTGGTGATCTTTTTGGATTCACTTTTGATTATGATGACCAGGGCAGATTGCTGATTGCAGATGATGGTTTTCCCACAATTCGTACCGATACGCTGGTAAAAGTGGGAAATGCACTGCCCGATTGGCAGGGTGGCATAACAAATACCTTCAACTATAAGAATTTAAGTTTATCATTTTTGCTTGAATTTAAAAAGGGCGGACAGGCATACGATGCAACTCTCAGAAACGGCATCAGAAATGGCATTTTAGAACTCACAGGAGTTCGTAACGAAGAGGTTATATTCAACGGGGTAAATGCGGATGGTACCCCAAATGACATTGCTGTAGAAGTTGATGAGAACTTTTTCAGAAGTTCAACCAGGTTTAACCGGGCGTCAGAAATAATTGTTCAGGACACGGACTGGATCCGGCTCCGAAATGCGAGGATAGCATACAGCTTGCCGGTATCACTCACAGAAAGGCTGCCAATCAGCGGAGCAACGTTCAGTGTAACAGGCCGTAATTTATTTGTAACAACTCCATTCAGAGGATTTGATCCGGAAGGCCAGCAGTTTTCAGCCGGTTCTAACGCTTTTGGATTTACAGGCTTAAACATTCCTCCTACCCGGAGCTTCACATTTTCAATGAATTTGAGATTTTAATCATAAAAAGATCTGACTATGAATTTTTCAAACACAAAAATAAAATTACTGACAGCAGCTTCATTTATGATTCTGCTTGTATCATGCGACAGTTACCTTGGCGACGGTACAAACGTTGATCCCAACAGGGTATTTGAGGAAGATGTGTCGCTCAGCGCACTTTTACCTCCGGTTTTAGTATCAACTGCCAACGCACATTTTAGTATTGCTTTTACAACTTCTCAGTACTCTCAGCATACTTCTTTTGTTGGTGATACGGATAAGCAAGAAGAATCTCAGCTGGCCGGAGGCTGGTCCAATATCTATCTTAGATCATTGAATAACCTTGCAGTTATGGAAAAAAAGGCTGTTGAACAAAATGCATTTAATTACCTTGGTATTATTAAAATACTTCAGGCAGTTAATCTTGGACTTGCTACAAATTCCTGGGAAGATGTGCCCTGGCTTGAAGCATTTCAGGAGGGAGAATTCACACCTGCATTCGATTCGCAGGAAAGTATTTACAACGTAATTCAAACACTGCTTGATGAAGCCATCGTTGAATTACAAAAACCTGCCGGGGAATTAAACCAGCCAGGTTCAGAGGACCTTGCATTTGGCGGGGATATCGATCGATGGATTCGTACTGCATACGCTTTAAAAGCACGCTATCACATACACCTTATCAATAAAGGGGGCGCAAATGCCCCTGCGAATGCACTTTCTGCACTGGAAAATGCCCAGCAGAGCAATGCAGATGATCTGCAAATTTCATTTACCCAGCGTAATCTGAATCCCTGGCATACTGATGCTTTTCTGGCAAGACAAACCGGAAATCCCGCACCTGTTCTATCAGATCAAATAGTAAGTTCCATGAATGGAACCACATATCCTGAATTTGATCCGCGACTTCCGGTAATTGCTGACAACGGCGGTGCAGATCAATTCTTTGGAAGTGTAAATGGGGCGTTTGGAATAAATCCTGACTCTCCAAACAATGCCTCCAACACCGTGTTTACTGGAGAAACCTGGCATAGCAGGGCTGAAGCTCCGATTCCTATGATTACCTATTCTGAAACAAATTTCATTGAAGCCGAAGCCGCCTTTCTAAGGGATAACAGCGGCAACAGATTTGCAGTCGGAGCCTCACAACAGGCTTATGATGCCTATCAGGAAGGAATACGGGCGAACATGGATAAGCTTGGCGTTTCTGAATCAGATAGAGAAGAGTATCTGACAAATCCGAATGTGGATGTAGGGGCCGGAAATCTAACCATGGAACTAATCATGAAAGAAAAATACAAAGCTCTCTTTTTAAATCCTGAAACATTTAATGACTTGAGAAGATACTTCTTTGATAATACAATCTTCAGAGACCTTGAACTGCCGGAAGATCACAATCCAAGGTTGAATGGAGAATGGATCCAACGCGCAGTTTATCCCAGTTCTGAATTCAGCAGAAATGAAGAAGAAGTAAGAAAAGTAGAAAAAGATATTGACATACAAATGTGGTTCTACAACTAATTTAAAAGAAAAAAAATATGAAGACTTCAAAATTTATCCGTCATTATTTATTGCTTATGATTGCAGGTCTTACACTGGTATCCTGTAGTGAAGACAACTTTTTTCTCGATAACATTGATCAAACGGGCCGGTCATTTCCTGTGATTTCAAATATCATTATTCAAAATCAGCAGGATGAATACACAAGTGGCGAAACTGTACAGATCCGGGTTGAGTTCTGGTCGAATGACCCGGTTAAGGAAATTGTACTCTATGATTCTCTGGTAAATATAAGGGATCGTGAAGTGGTTTTAACTGAACCAGCTGCTAACGCCTCGTTCTCAGAAGAAAGTGAAACCGATGTAATAATTTTGAATTATACAGTTCCCGATGTTCCGGAAGATCCAACCACGATTAATCTTCAGGTAGAAGTTATTAATGAAAATGGGTTGAGTGAAATCAATACGGATGCAGATAATTTTACCATTCGGAGAATAGAAATTATTGCTGTTCCATAATCTATGATCAATATTGTTCAAGCCGGCTTAGGACCTATTGGCCGGCAGTTAACCTCTTATCTTCTTCAGCGAGAAGGCTTGAAGATTTTTGCTGCCGTTGATCCGGATGAATCCATAAAAGGTAAAGATGTGGGCTTGTTAGCCGGGCATAAACCGATCGGTATATTTGTATCAAAAAGTCCGGGTAACCGCTCATTTGATCCGCAGCAATCAGTTGCTTTGGTATCAACTGTATCAAAAATCAGCCGGATAACCTCTCAGGTTCAGGAATATGCGTCCAGGGGATTGAACATTCTGACAACTTGTGAAGAACTTACCCATCCATGGACTACGCATTCTGAGGAAGCAGTGGAAATTGATGAAATTTGCAAAAAATATGGAGTTACATGTCTTGCTACCGGGGTAAATCCGGGATTCTTGATGGATTACCTTCCGGCCGTTTTTTCTTCGGTCTGCAGGGTAGTTGATCATATTAAGATCTCAAGAGTTCAAAATGCATCTGGCAGGAGAGGATCTTTTCAGAAAAAAATAGGAGCCGGACTGTCGGTGGATGAATTCAGAAAAAGACAAGGCAAACTAGGTCATGTTGGTCTTCCTGAATCAACCCATTTTATAGCTGAAGCCCTGAACCTGGAATTGACTGATTATGTAGAAAAGATTGACCCTGTAATTGCTGACCGAACGGTTATCACCGATCATATTACGGTTAAACCGGGCATGGTTTCAGGATTGAATCAATCTGCTATCGGGTTCATTGATGGTAAAGAGGCTATCAGACAGGAGTTTATTGCTGCAGTGGGTCAGGACGACCCTGCAGACCGGATAGACATAACGGGAGACCCGGAGTTCCACTCAGTAATACCGGGAGGAATTAACGGGGATGTGGCGACTGCATCAATTATCATAAATTCAATTCCGGTTATATTGAAAATGGAACCCGGTTTAAAAACAATGCTGGATGTTTCAGTACCATCCTGGTTCAAAAAAATTGATTAGATTATTTAATCAAACCAGATCATTTTATGTGTTTTTTTACACATGAGTAAAATTGATAATTGCTTTTAACCTTTAGAAATTGATGAGCAGAAAAATCAACCAAAAACATGCCGGACTCTACCTGGTAATTTTGATATCAGTTTTGATCGTGTTTGAGGGATGCGGCTCCCTGGAAAAAATAGAAGAGGACACTGGTTCAGTTGAGTTAAAATCAACTTTAGAGCAGTTATTTGAGGAGTCAGAAATATTTTCACAATCATTTACCGGCTTCTATCTTTACGATCCGGAGGAAGAAACCGAACTGTTCAGTATCAATGGCAACCGAAACTTCATTCCCGCTTCCAATACAAAACTTTTTACCTTTTATGCCGGTTTACGAATATTGCCGGATTTGGTACCCGCCCTTGCTTATGAAGAACGTGAAGATTCACTGATATTTTGGGGAACAGGTGATCCGTCATTTTTACATCCTGATTTCGGAACCAATTCCACATATCAATTCTTAAAAAATCATTCTTCCCGGCTCTATTTTTCAGGTAGTAACTTTCAGGATCAGTCTCTTGGCAGCGGATGGGCGTGGGATGATTATAACTATTATTATTCCACTGAAAAATCACCGCTTCCAATGTATGGAAACGTAGCCCGGTTTGAGATTAATGAAATCAGGCGCCGGGCTCTGTCACGCAATGATGATGGAGAAATAAACGTAACGCCTTCCTTATTTGGTCACCTTGTTACGGAAGAGATTCGTAGTGAGGAACAACTTCCTTTGATTCTGCGTGGCAGGGCCGATAATGAGTTCACTTTCTACCAGGAGGCTGATACTATTACATTTGAAAGAGATGTTCCTTTCCATTTCGCTGACACCCTTGTTACTTATTTGTTGAGTGATACTCTTGGACGTGAGGTTCGGCAGTCAGATCAGAGATTAACGGAAAATACAGAAATTCTATACAGCATTCCGATGGATACACTCTACAAAAGGATGCTGTTGCCAAGTGACAATTTTATCGCTGAACAAATTTTGCTAATGATCTCCTTTATGCAGTTTGGCGAAATCAATTCGGACAATGCAATTGATTTTGTGATCGAAAAATATCTGAATGAATTGCCGCAAAAGCCGCGCTGGGTTGATGGCTCCGGTCTGTCCAGGTACAATCTTTTTGCGCCTGAAAGTATCGTTAAGTTACTTAGTTATATTGATCGGGAAGTTGATGATAGCAGGCTTTTCTCACTGCTACCTGCCGGCGGAAAAAACGGAACCTTGAAAAACTCTTACCACGCTTTGGATGGAGAAGATCCCTGGATTTTCGCTAAAACAGGAACTCTGAGCAATAACCATTCTCTAAGCGGATTTTTAATTACCAATTCAGGAAAAAAATTGATTTTCAGTTTCATGAATAACAATTTTATGGTTCCGGCAGCAGATATCCGTTCAGAGATGGAAAAGGTGTTATTGCAGGTACGGGCTTCTCTTTAGCTGTGAGTAATATAATGGCGTACTTAAAACCAATGATACTCTCAGACTCTTCCGATAAACGTGTAAACTTCTTCAGCAACCGGATCAAATATAGATCCTTTATTTGCAGTATAAGAGTACTATCAACCTGACTGCCAGGGAAGCTTGTCGAGATCCACATTGCCGCCGGTGATAATAACACCGATTTTCTTCCCTTTTGTTTCTATTTTCGTATCTGCAATTACAGAAACCGGAACTGCACAGGAGGTTTCAATTATCATATTCAACCTCTCCCAAAAAGTACGCATATCCCTGACAATGGAAGATTCTGATACAGTAACAATATCATCCACGTATTTCATGATTACCTCAAATGTAAGATCTCCCAGCGAAGTTTGGAGTCCATCGGCAATGGTATCCGTTTGATTGATTTTGATGAGTTTGCCGGATTTAAATGAACGATAAGCATCATCCGCCATTTCGGGTTCACACCCTATTACCACAATATCTGATTTTATATTCTTGGCAGCAATTGCTGTGCCGCTTAGCAGGCCGCCACCTCCTACAGGCGCAAGAATTGCATCCAGGTCAGGGTTTTCATCAAGAAGTTCCAGCGCAGCAGTTCCCTGTCCGGCAATGATATCCCGATTATTGTAGGGATGAATAAAACACGATCCGGTTTGATCTATTACTTTCTGAAGAGTTGTTTCACGGGCGTGCAGAGTGGGTTCACAAAAGGTTATCCTGGCACCGTATCCTTTTACGGCTCTTTTTTTTACTTCCGGTGCGTTCTTTGGCATAACAATGTGAGCCGGTATTCCCCGAAGCTTTGCGGCAAGACTGAGAGCTTGTGCATGATTCCCGGAAGAGTGAGTTGCCACACCTTTTTTTGCTTCTTCCTCACTCAATTTGAAAACTGCATTACAGGCACCGCGAAATTTAAAAGCTCCGACTCTCTGAAAATTTTCACACTTAAAGAAAATCTCACCACCGGTTAACTGATTATAATAACGGGATGTAAAGACCGGGGTTTTATGTGCATAAGGCTCTATTCGGCGGGCTGCTTCTTGGATGTCATTTAGTGAAGGTATTTTGGAATTATTTATTGACATAATTTTTTGGATTTAAACGCAAAAGTGAAAAGAATCGAGGATTAATTACATAAAAAAATTGAACTGAAAGAATCATGATTCGTCGGACTCACCCCTTGTTTGCACCGACCGTCTTTTAGACTTCGCTGCTGCACATTTCCCATCCCGAGAGGCTGTGAGAAAAATGCTTAACATATGTATCAGCCAGGTTTTTACCACGAGGACACAAAGTCACGAGGACTCACGAAGTTTAGCAAAATCATATCTTTAACCTTCATGTTATTTCGGTCCGCCACCTGGCGGTTTCGTGGTTGATCTCATGAATCTCATTTACTTTGAATTATTATTTTCTCACAGTCTCTGGAGAGGGGATAATTTAATATCGTCTTTTCACTTTTGCGTTTTCACTCTTCAGTTTCTGTTTTCTATTAATAGTCTGAACCTGGCTGAATAATTTCATATCCTTTATCGTCTTTCGCTTCGTTCACCATATTTTCAACATCACTCAAGAGCTCTTTAGCGTCAAAAATAATTCCGTCTTTTATGGTGTACCTGATACCGCCAACTCTGACCGGCTCATTGTCATCATTTACTTTGATAGCCCCGGTGCCGTAAAGAACTTTCAGGTTTTGAAGCGGGTTTTCGTCTATCAGAACAATATCAGCAAGCTTTCCGACTTCAATGGATCCGAGGCGGTCATCTACACCCAGCTCTTCAGCTCCTTTCAGAGAAGCAGACATTAATATCTCAATGGGATGGAAGCCAGCTTCACGAAGCAGCTCCATTTCACGGATATAGGCAAAACCGTACAATTTGTAAATATAACCTGCATCGGAGCCAAGAGTGACACGACCGCCACGATTTTTATATTCATTCACAAACTGCATCCAAAGCCTGAAATTTTCTTTCCAAGCAACTTCCTGTTCAGTTCCCCAGTTAAACCAGTACGATCCATGTGCCCGCCGGCTGGGTTTGTAAAATTCCCACAATGAAGGTAAGGTGTACTTTACATGCCAGTCAGCCCTGCGCTCGCGCATTAAATCACGGCTGGCTTCATAGATTGTGAAGGTTGGATTCAGTGTAAAATCCATTTCCAGCAACTGGTTCATCACATCATTCCAATGTTCACTACCGGGTGCGGCTGCTTGCTTCCAAAGTTTCCCCGCTTCTTCAAAACGATGCTGTTCATTCTGATAGTTATAATCAAGAGGATAATTCTGAACAACCCTGTCTTCAAAAAGTGCCTCGGGAAGCCCATACCAGTGTGTCATGCTTTTCAGACCCAGTTTGGCCGAGGTGAGTACATTGGCATAAACAACCCGGGTTTGAGCATGATGTGTCATTGTACCAAGTTCCAGACTGTTGGCTTCATCAATAGCTGCTGCATAGATTTCGGGGCGTGCGCCAAAAAATTTAATTCCATCGGCACCTTCAGAATCAATCATTTGAACCCATTTGCGTGCATCCTCAGGAGTTCTGATATCGCCATCGCTGTTCATTCCAAACCCAAAATAGGCAAAGATTCGGGGCGCTGTGATCTCATTTGCCGTACTTCGATCTTTGTGATTCAGTGTCCATTCCATACCGTTGAACGAGCCCGGCTCCCTTATGGATGTAATACCATGAGCAAGCCACAGCTTGTACACATATTCCGGAGTGGTTCCCTGGGCATTACCGCCGGTATGAGCATGGTTATCAAAAAAACCGGGCAGTGCATACATACCATCTGCATCGAGAATTTTATCATTCTCGCCGGCTTGCGGCCTTCCTTCTTCTTGAATAGATACACCAGGAAATCCTACAGTTTGAATAGATGCAATTTTGTTGTTTTCAATTACAATGTCCACAGGGCCAATAGCCGGAGAACCGGTTCCGTCGATAAGAGTAACTCCCCGGATAATTAAACGGTCAAAAGGGCCATCGCCCTCAGTTCTGTCCGGTGCGTTTGTCATTTGTGAATAGGCCTGAGAGACAAGAAAGACTATCAGAAACGAAAATAGTGTAATAAATTTCATGTAGCAGTTATTTTGTTCTAAATCAAAAATATAGAGATAGTCAGCCTCAGAATTGGTAAAAAGTTAAAAAAAACAGGCAGAGAATATCAGCAACTTTCTGATTTGGTTTTTCGGATCAAAGATTTAAGACGAGTGCAGAGACCAATTTTGCAAAATCTTCTTTCCGGCTTTCTGCAGTAAACTTTACTTCTTCGTGGCTTAGTTTTTGTTTTAAAACACCTGCAGCCATATTTGTAACAAGTGATACAGCTGCAGTTTTGAGATTTAGTCTTGCAGCTTCTATAAGTTCGGGGACTGTGCTCATACCCACAACATCTGCGTTTAAGATTCGAAAAGAACGAATTTCTGCTTTTGTTTCATAATTGGGCCCTTTCGCATACAGGTATGTTCCTGTTCTCACAAATATCCCGAGTTCAGCTGCAATTTTGGGTATTTTCTGTGCCGTTTCATAATGATTGTATTGGAATTTGTCTGAGCTTACAGGAGATATACCGATAAAGGGTCTTATAATATCATTGATAACCATCAGGTCTCCAACCTGGAACGACCTGTTTATTGCACCTGCCGCATTGGATATGATTAGTTTCTTTGCATATAAAGCAGAAGTAACAGCAACAGGTAAAATAGTGGTCTCAAAATCATGACCTTCATAATGGTGAAAACGCCCGGAAAATGCTAATACAGGTTTATTGAAAACAGAACCGTAAATTAATTCACCCGAATGACCGGTAACGGATGGGGATGGGAAGTGGGGAATTTCAGAGTAGGGAATCGTAATTTTATTTTCAATAGCGGAACTGAACCCGCCAAGGCCGGAGCCTAAAACAATTGCCGCTTCCGGTTTTTCTTCAACGCCCAGCTTAAGAAGTTTTCTTTTTATATCCTGGATTTTGCTGGCAGCAGATTCACTCATTCAGATTCAATATTACGGATTAAATACCCTTTTTTTTCATCGTAATCTGTCAATTGAAACATGGGATGATCAGTCTCATGATATGCAAGGAGTATGTACTCTTCTTCAAGCGCAAGCTTTTTTAAATCTTCCCTTACATTCATGCTGTGTTTGGGATCATAGTCATATTTAGCTGCAAATTTACGGTTAATCTTGCTTTTGGTTCCAATCACATCTCCGGCCATCAGGTACGATTTTTTTTCAGATTTGCAAAAAATAGCCAGTGAATATTCTGTATGTCCGCCAATTTTGCGAATCCGGATATCGGGATAGGGTTCATCTTCATCATTTAAAAAATGAATATCCGCTCTTGCATCCAGAAAATGAATAAATTCAGTATCCAGCTCATCATTGCTATCTTCCTTGTAATTCAGGGCTTTCTCCCATCCTCCCCGGGAGGCCCATATTCTTGCATCCGGAAAGGTGAGTTCCCAATAGCCATGCTCGCGTCCTGCCAGGCCACCAAGATGGTCGTAATGAAGATGGCTTAAAAAAATATCAGTTATATCAAGTTCTGTAAGTCCTTCTTTATCCAGGTTATTCAGGATAATATCTGTGGTTGTATCTTCACCAAAATCACCAAGGCCTGCATCAATGAGATAATTTCTTTCCTCACCTTTAACAAGAAAAGGGTTAATAGAAAGTTTTAAAGACCCTTTCTCAGGAGCGTCTTTTTTTCCTATGCTTTTAAATTTTTTATCGAGTCCAACTGAGAATGTACCTTCGTAAAGCGGTTTAACCAAGAGATGTCCGTTAGCTGATTATTTTTTCTTTTTATTTTCATGTTTTTCATAGGCATCAATTATCTGACGCACGAGTTTGTGCCTTACCACATCTTTCTGATCCAGGTATACAAATGAAATGCCTTTAATGTCTTTCAAAATATTTTGAATGGAAATCAGCCCTGAATGTTGTTTCCTGGGTAAATCGGTCTGTGTGATATCACCGGTAATAATGGCCTGGCTATTGAAGCCGATTCTTGTTAAAAACATTTTCATTTGAGTGTTGGTTGCATTCTGAGCTTCATCGAGAATGACAAATGCATTGTTAAGTGTTCGTCCTCTCATGTAAGCCAGCGGAGCAATCTCTATGACATTTCTCGCGAGGTTAAACTCAAGCTTATCGTGTTCAATCATCTCTTCAAGTGCGTCATAAAGCGGCCTTAAATAGGGATCAATTTTTTCTTTCAAATCACCGGGAAGGAAGCCCAGGTTTTCACCTGCTTCAACAGCTGGTCTTGCAAGTATTATTTTTTTTACCCTTCGTTCTTTTAATGCTTTTACAGCCAGTGCCACAGAAGTAAATGTTTTACCGGTTCCGGCCGGGCCTATTGCAAAAAGTATATCATTTTTTGCACAAGCTTTTACAATCTCTCTTTGCCCGGGTGTTTTTGCTGTAATTGTATCACCGGTATGTGTGTACAAAATTATTTCCGGGGATTTTGAATATAAGTCGGAATAGTGTGTCGACTCACTGCCTGTTTTATCTGAGAGTGCGAGAAGAGTCTCAATATCACCGGAATTAACTTTTCCTTTCTTTTTGGCAATGGTAACCATTTCATCCAAAATTTCTGTAATTGACTCAATATCTCCGGATGCTCCTTTCATCTTGATTTTATTACCCCGGGCTGTAATTTTAGTGTGATCAAATGTTTTGTCAATCTTATTCAGATGTTCATCACCAAACCCAAGGACCAAAATAGGATCAACATTTTCTATATAAAAAGTCTCTTCGGTAAAATCGTTGTTGTTTTCGATAGGATTTATTTCTCTGTTTTGGATCATTAATTCATTAAAAAATAAGATTTTGAGAAAGAAAACTAAACCATACTTCCCGGAATATGACTGGCAATCTTTTTTAATTCGGTTATGCGTTCTGAAACTGACGGAGCTTTAAACACTGTGCTGCCCGCAACGAGAATATCAACCCCGTGCTTTACAAGCTTTTCAATATTATCGTGATTTACACCGCCGTCAATTTCTACCCGGAAATCTATATTTTGCTGTTTTTTTATAACTTTGAGATCATTTAATTTTTTATAAGTACTTTCGATAAATTTTTGTCCTCCAAACCCCGGGTTTACACTCATGATTAATGCAATATCAACATCCTGAAGAATATGTTCGACAGATGAAACAGAGGTCGCAGGGTTGATAGCAACACCTGCCATACACCCTGCTTCACGTATATTTTGAATTGTTCTGTGCAGGTGAGGGCATGTTTCGGCGTGGACAGAAATTATATCTGCACCTGCGTCACTAAATGCATCGATATACCGATCCGGATTTTCAATCATCAGGTGTACATCCATAAACGCATCGGGAGCATGATTGTGTATTGCCGCTACTACATCCGGTCCAAAGCTGATATTGGGCACAAAATGGCCATCCATGATATCACAATGCAGCCAGTTAGCCCCGGCTTTCAGACATTCATCTACCTGGACACCAAGCCGGGAGTAGTCAGAAGCAAGCAGAGAGGGAGCAATAACGGGGAGTTTAAAATCCATAAATTTATCTATTGTTCGGAATTAGAGGTGTCAGGTGGTGTTACTGAGGAATTACCCGGAGAAGATACTGAAACGGTATCCACATTTACAGCCCCGGTTTCTGATACTTCACGCGCATCAAATCGTTCTGAAACAACCAGTGTAAGTGTTTTGCCTTCCCGGAGTTCTTTTTCTTTGGGAGAAAAATTTAAAATTGTATTTGGAAGAGTATCTTTGCTTGGCTGAAAACGTATTTCACTAACACTTAAACCGACTCCGCGTAACTTTTGCTGTGCTTCGGGTAATCGTAAACCAATAATTTCAGGAACTTCAACCATCCTCTCGCCAAGACCGTCGCTGATGGTAATATCAACTACTGAGCCTTTTGGTACAGTATCGCGAGGTGTAAGCGACTGCCATAATACAGTATTTTTAAACCGGGATGATTCATAGCTGGTAGTACCCAGTGACAATCCATAATTTTCAAGCTGAATTTTAGCATTTCTGAAAGACATATTCACCAGGTTAGGCACTACAGCTTTGGGCTGCACAGCTGTATTGACTGTGAGGTACACTTTGCGGTTTGGCTTTACAATCTGGCTGGCGCCCGGTGTCTGATCGATGATATAATCGGCAGGATAGCTTGAATGGGCGCGGCGATCGGCAACTTCATATCGAAGTCCATAACTTTCAAGTAACTGCCGGGCCTCTGTAAGTGATATTTTGGTCACGTCCGGCACAGTAACACCTTCATTGTAGTTGGTATATTCAGGCATCAATACTTTATCTGCCAGGAACAGCATGATTGCAAAGAACAGAATAATCCCCGAAATCCATGCATATATTTTTTTATTACGTAGAATCTGTTTAATCCAGTCCATAACGAAAGATAAGAGTTTTTGTGTGATCTATGAAGTAATCTGAGAACTCGTGATTAATTCTATCCGGAATTGACCTCTTTTGTTTCAAAAAAGCCATCAAAAATAAAACATTGGATTATGAAAACGTATATTATGTTTAAATCATATTCACCCAATGCATTTCCTGCATAATAAAAATTAAAACCTGTAGGTAAACTGTAGCTGTTCACCGGGTAAAACTCCTGCTTTTGCCTGCATTCGATGCTGTCTGAGACGGACGGTAAAAAAAGCATCGAAAGCTGACACAACATGATTCACGATTAGCAGGGCAAAGATATTGTCGGCTCTTCTGAAATTATCATTAAACTGTTCTGCGCGATCACGTCCTTCAAAAAAGAGATCACCCATCGCACTGGCTGTGGCTATATTTTCAGTGACTGGTGTACTAAAATCCCGCCAACCCGGACCAAACTGGTAAAATTTGCTTACCAGTTCATAGTATTGCTGTGAGCCAAAACCCGGCAATGTGTGAGAAAAATTATTACTCGCCATATCCGAAAATATAAATGGGGTATTTCGTTCAACATTATTCAATACGCTAATATCAACGCGGCTCCAGTCAATCGAGGTATTAAATGCAGCGTCTACACCATCGACCTGACTTTTCAGGTCATCCAGAAATTCATTTTCTAATCCATTAACTTCATGAAACTCAACAATCCACTGAGCATACTGAACCACACTCCAGTTTTGATCCACAAAGTTTTCATAATTACGCTGCCGGGACTTTGCTTTTGAGTTATTATGAGAAATCAGGAATATTGCTGCTCCCTCCGCAGCGAGGTAAATACCGGAGCGTACCCAGTTTTTGTTAGCGGCTTGTCCGCTGCCCGGGAGTATAGCTGAACTCAGGAAAGCGAGGCCGGATTTATTTCTGATTGTATTTACAAATCCGGATGATTCAGTTTCAGTTGAATAACCTGTCTCATTTCGAAGCAACACTGGTGTTATGAGATCAGACCGGTTTATGGTGTAGTTTTGAGACTTAATATCATTTGAAGTTTCTGATATTTTAAATAATCCATCGGCATATAATGTCTTATCAGATACCGGCTGTGAAGAAGCCTGGCATTGTATAAAAAAAGAAAAAAGAATAAACCCGGTTATATATTTCATAGGAAATCAAAATCAAATGTAAGTCCAAAATAAAAAAGAAATTCCCGCCCGAACTGAACATTGTTACTGCCGCTTCCGGTAATAAAGTCATCAGATAGTTCTACATTAAATCTATTGAGACCGTAAGTGCCGTTCATAAAAAACTTCAGAGGAAAAAGATAAGAACTGTTGAATGCAAAACGTAATTCACCGCCAACACCATACTTAAGATTATCACCAATATTTAATTCGCCGCCCCAGCCATTTCCGGCTTCAACAAAAAGGTGTGCAAAAAGCTTATCGAGTGAGTACCTGCCAAGTTGCTTGTCGATTGATTGGTAGACAGGTCTTAGATAAGAGAGTCTTGTAAATGCGGTTTTATTTCCGCCGACTGCAAAAAAAGGATAGGATCTCATTCCGGTTAAACCGCCTGTATAATCCAGGAAGAAAAAATCATCAGGATCGTTCAAGTAGGCGAAACCGCGTGTAGTTATCATTGCTGTTTCATTTTCAGAGAGATTAAATCCATACCGGTTCCGGAATTCAAGAGAATGGTTTTGGACAGTGTTAAATACCGGTACAAGCTGCCCGTCTTCTACATCAAAATTATCGAGAAGATCGCTGGGCTGGTATCGATAGGTGAAATTTCCCTTCCATCCATTTGGTGCAATGTCAGCATTTCGTGTTGGGGGAATCAGCTCATAATAATAGGCAGCCGAGAGTGTGGTTCCCCTGAAAAATTCATTGGTTGAACCGGGAATAAATTCTTGCAATTCCCGCGAGAAAAATCCATCCGTAGCAACACTGAATGGTGAAAACCCAAGTCCGAATTCAAGAAGACTCCAGCGATTTAATTTGCTTCTCAGAAACAAATTGGCTTCCCACAGAATAAACCGAATATCTGAAAAACTGGTTACAGGCAGACACGATGTACAGGGGATCTCATCGATTGACAATCCATCTCTAACATTTCTTGTAATGTTAAATAGTTCCACTGATATAGTTGGAGACCAGCTTGTTTCGATGAAGGGAATACCACGGTGTTCTATGTTTAAAAACAGGTCCCTGTCGAGTTTATTTAATCGTGATGGTGAAAAGAAATCAACAGCTCCATCTGTTGGCAGAGACCCAAAACCAAAGAGTGCACCTCCAAAGATATTCAGGTTTTCTGTTACGTCACGCGCACTGAAAAACATGCCAAGTTTGGCATCCCGCCACAGATTTTCAGCCAGGTCTCCGAACTGCGCCGCTTTAACAAGACTTGAATTGGATCCATTTAATTTTGAGTAATTATCAAAACGAACAATTGGGAAAATATTGAACCCGGTTATTGTTTCGCTATACGGTTTTAGAACCCGTTTATCTGACTGGCCTTTGGTTTCCAGTTCAAATTCGATTTCCTCGGCTACCGGGCCTGTTGACTCAGGCTCATCAATTACTTTAATATCACTGTCGTCAAATCTGTTTAGTTCCGTAATACTTTCCGGTATCTCTATCGAAGATGATGAATTTTGAGGAGGATTGTATGCACCCTGTGAACCCGGTTCAAACGATTCCAGGGAAGTACTTGTAATTTTGTAGCCGTCAGAAACATATTGCGAAAAGTATAATCTTTTATTTTTAACAAAAGGCATAAAAGCTCCTCCTAAAACGCTTGTATACTGTTTCTGTTCACCGGTTTTTAAGTTGAGGCTAAAGATATTAAAAATTCCCTCTGGGTCAGACGAGTAATAGAGTAAATCATTCTCGGCATCAAGCCATGGATCACGATAGTCCACGTACTCGTCTTCAAAAACAGGCTCCGAGATACCTGATTCTATATCATACCTGTAAATATTGCGGCTGCCGGTATTGGCTGTGGAGTAATAGACAGAACTGTCATCCCGGCTCCATACGGGTGTATAAACAGTTTCTCCGGACTGATACCCGGTGAGTTTTTGAATATCGTTACTCTCTATATTAAATAAAACGAGATTCTCAGTTCCACTATCCCGTTGTACGGCAGCAATCAGTTTACCTTGTGAATCCCAGACCGGGTCATAAATTCGTTTATCCTCTGTTAATTTTTCCTTTTCTTCAGTTTTGATATTGTAGAGATACAGATCCTGGTAATTTTCGCCGAACTTGTTTCTGCGTGCAATATTAAACAGGATGGTTTCTCCATCCGGAGAAAACGAGTAGCGATTACTGATAAAATCGAGAGTAGCATTACTTCTCAGTCCATGTCTGAATTCATATTGCTGATCAGAATCTATAGAGTGCTCTCCTTCGGATGTATCAATAGTAAATATTTTTCCGGCCTGATTTTTCAGAACAAGTGCAGTTCTTCCATAATCGCGTCCCATATTGCTCAGATATGCAAAATATTTTCCATCCGGACTGAATACCGGGTAAAAGTTGAAAAAACCATTGTTCTCCTCGATTTCAGATTCTGTAAATTCAACTGATTCTATTGCTTTCATGTAGAAGTCTTTTCTTTCTGCAATCCAGTCATCAAATAACTGCTGGCCCCGTATACCGGTTGCAGATTCCATTATTTTATCAAAATTGTGATTTTTTCCCTTTGCAGCTACGTGGGTGATATCGGCAACAACTTTTTCGCCAAATCGATTTACAAGATAGATCACAAAATTAAATCCCTGGTTATAGACATCCTCTCTTTCAACACTTGTTTTAGAATTAAATGTGCTCATGTCTACAAAACCGAGATAATCGTCCTCAAGAATACTGGTTCTTAAAATCATATCACGGTGACTGTCCCAGTAGTCGTACGTGAGGCCTGCACGCTGATACTGGGCGGTACCCTCTGCAAACCATCCGGGGATACCAACTGTAGCAAACGGCATGGTTACAATTCCATTCGGGAAACCGAACTGAACATCGGGCCGGCGAACCTGCTGATAAGACAACCATTGAAAGTAGATTGCCGGCACATTGTTTGAGCGCCGCATGGAAGCACCAAGCTGTACCATGTGTGTAAATTCATGTGATATCACATTTCTGAACCAATTATGACTGCCGCGAAGGGGAGTATCAAGAGAGGGGACCCATATTTCCATTTTATTGTCAAAGAAAAAAGCGGCTCCGTTTGAAAAATCTTCCCGGTCGCGAAGCACAATGCTGATCTTCTTTTCAGGTTCAAAATCGTAGAGAGTTGTGATTGGTTCATAAACTTCTTCAGCAACCCGGGAAGCGACTTGTGCGCTTCGGTTGTTTCCCTCCTGGTAATGGATCAGAAAATGTTCGCTCTCAATTGTAAACCATGAAAGATGATTTTGCGGAAAGTCATAAAACTGAGGGCTCACCTGTCCGGATGATATTTTCGGAAGCAAAAGTAACGCCAAAAACAGAGACACAGTTACAGTAGCTGTATACCAGTTACGGTATGCTTTCATATAAAATTTTGAAACTGAAATATCTCTATTCATCAGGGCTATTTTGTTATGGCAATTCGTACAACTTTTTGTTCTTCCCGGCCATTCACTTTTGCCTGAACAAGAGCGAAGTATCCGCCGCTTGCCCACGCGGATGTATCTATAAGAATTTCTTCAGGAGCGCCTCCTGAAGCCCGGACGGTTCTGTCAAAAATGAGACGTCCGCTCAGTGTAGTAATTTTAATTTTTACTTCACCTGCACCGGATGTCTGAAATCGAAGATTTGTCTCATCCCGGGCGGGATTTGGCCAGTTATACGTTTCATCTTTGTTCAAAACTATATTTTCCGGAAGTGAAATCTGATCCGCCTGAACTCTTCCCGTTATTTTATTTTTGGTGTTGTTTCCATATTTACTACTCCACAATACATTTCCCAATGAGGGCAATAACCACTCTTTTAAATCACCGCGCGGACTAACCGCAACTAGTGAATTGCCGGTTATGAGCGGATTTATTGGCCGGTAATTTTCACTTATTACAGCGCCTACCGAAAGCGGAAATCCTTCGACTAGGTTACCATCAGAACTATATGCATGTATATTCATAGTAAAACCATCTACTCCGGCTATTAGAATCTCGGATAATTCGTCACCGGTAATATCTGCAATAAGCGGTGTACCCGTGAATGATGTGCCAGCCGGTGCATTTATTGGGAAATTGTCAATAATGGATGCATTCAGGTTTTTGGCGGTAAGATTATTATTTGTCTCATCTACATAGATGAAATCAATGAGGTTATCCCCATCCAGATCTGCAAAAGCGGGCCATTCAAAGCGAATATTTTCAGCAATCGGGAAAGGTTCAAAGTTCCTTTCGGAATTGTAAATAAACAGGTGTTCGGGCCCAAGCAGGAAATAACCGGTATTACTGTTTGTAAATTGAAGCACACCCGTATGTAATCTTGAAAAACCATCCGGAATGGAAAAGGGTACAGTTTGAGTAAGATCTGTTTGTCCGGTTTGAATGATGAGCTGATTACCTGTCAGTGAAGACTGGAATCTGTTTATGCGATCAGAAAACTGGATCGGGTTAGAAAATGGCACTGTGACAGTTTGACTAAAAGGATCCAGCTGGATAGTTGTCTGATCCACCAAAATCAATTGATTGTCGACTGTACTGATAAAACCGTTATTTGACTCAATGGGTACTTCCCATTCAGCTGTAATTTCACTGTCAGTGATGCGATAAAAGGTTAAACCGGTTTCAATAGGTGCCATATTTGGTTTTTCTGCTACCGCCAGCATATTATCAAAACCAAACAGAAGTGGCTGCTGAACCGGGTTTGAAAA
This sequence comes from uncultured Balneolaceae bacterium, assembly GCA_964449075.1. Classification (GTDB taxonomy): domain Bacteria; phylum Bacteroidota; class Rhodothermia; order Balneolales; family Balneolaceae; genus CAYVBJ01. The sequence goes on along the minus strand of CAYVBJ010000030.1, from coordinate 24,257 downwards.
TATGGATTTTGAATTTACAAACTCCGAATCATTTGTGTCGTAAAACCGGACGCCGGAGTTACCTGGAACAAGTACAAATGAAGATTCACCAGAAGCTGCAGGAACTGACGCAAGGGGATAAGCACTGTGAAAAGGATCATCTTTAAATGTAAAAAAATCAAACAAGGTGTCAGTTTCGGAAGCTTTTAGTTCATAAACGTCAGAAAAAGGACTAAAAGGCCTGATGGAAAAAGACGCTACGGGAAGATTATCGGAAAAATCGAAAAGCTCGAAAGGGGAGGGAGCTCCGGATTGACTGTTGTTATTGGGCGTAGTATCGGGCCCGAACCGGTTTTCAAAAAATATTATTTCCCTGCCGCCGGGAAATATAACAGAGGCATCATTTCCGCTCCACCAAAAATCAAAAGCAGAACCATTAGGGGCATTCTGTGAGATTCCTATTGTAGTAGGCCTGCCGATATCCTGGGCGCCATCAGCTTCCTTTAATTCAACTCCTTTCCTGTTATTGTCGGCGTTCACACGCTGGGTTTCAATTTTTTGCCTGATCACTGATTCGTCGATATGCCAGATCAGAATGCCGCCATTGAGTTCTCTGTCGTCATCTGTGCCTTCCGTATCGTCTTCACCCGGATCAAGTCCGCCGGGAAGAGCAAAATCGAAATTACTAACATTCGTAACCACACCGGGTTCAAGTAAATCATCAAAGCCGGATTCCTGAAAAATGAACTGGGTATCAATATTTGTGAAAACCTGTTCAGCGATTGAGCCGTCATTTTTTTTAATTGTAATGGTAACACCTGTACCTACCGGATCCCGGTGCCTGTTTTCGATCAGGAAGTATTCATCTCTCGAAAGTGAAACACGTGCAAAACTTTCGGTATTTCTTAATGATACAGCAGTAAGATCAATTGCAGACTCCGATTCAGGTTCAACTTCGAATGAGTCAGCCCAGCCCAGAAATTGCTTTTCCCAGGCAGACATTTCAGGCGGGAACAGACCATTGAATGCAAAAATACCGGCGCCATCCATTAATCCAAATCTGCCGATACCCGACTGGCCGGTTTCGGTATTAAACAGATCGGGTAACCCGATATGACTCCCGATCTGTGCTGTGAGCATTCCGTTTACTGAGAGCGGAAGAACGATGGTTGATCCGGAAATATCTTCACCGCGTCGGCTTTGAGTTCTTGGGATAATCAGAGAGTTTGTAATTCTCAACTCACCGTTATTTATTGGAAAACCGGTAAACTGAGGATCGTTAAGAAGGGTTCGAAGGGCTCTGTTGCCCAGATATACGGATGGAATATCCTGGACGGTTTTGTCGAGCAGGGTTCCCGTTAACTCTATATCGCGCCCAATGCCCGCGTGGAAAATGACAAAAGCTGTATTATCTTCTGTAAGTCCTGTGGTATCAAACCCACCCTGTTGTTCTACAAGTGTCCATACATCTCTTGCAAGTTCACCCAGCGGGTCATTTGATGGATCTTCACCAATCGGCGAGTACCCTTTCATCTCTTTATCCAGGCGATATACGTCCGGGAGCACCTGAAAAGAGATTGAAAAGTTGCCTGATGAAACGGTTTCAAAATAATTTTTAGCAAACTCAAGATGAGCTTCAAAATAGGAGCGATCGTGGGGTAATGCATCTATGTTTGTGCCGGGCTCCTCAAGATAGGGTATAGCACCATCTTCAAATGTACCATTACCGGAGGTGAATTCGTTTGTATCCGGCTGAAACTCAACCATAACCGCCACAACGTTGAGAACTCCTTCAACCGGGCTTGTTAAAACCCGGTTTTCAAGGCTGACAGGATGATTTGTTTGAAGCTTAAAATTTTGAGCTGATGCTGCAGATGAGCACATTATGATAATCCCGCCCAGGAACAAAACAGCTATATTTTTCCTGAAGTCACAGGATGAATGATGCATGAATAACCCTTTATAAGCGATTAAAGATTCAGAAGAACACTAAATCTTATTGTATCAGACAGCGGACTCTCTTCTTCAAGAGTATAAATATAACTGAAATCGATACCGAACATATCTACGCGTAAACCGGCTCCGAGAGTTATGAACTCACGATTACCATTTTTGGGATCTTCATAATAGTAGCCGCCCCTGATAGCAAATTGCCTGTTGTGCCAGAATTCAAGTCCAGTTCCAATCATTAACTGTTCTACAAAGTTTACTGCTTCTCCATCTGCATTGGTAAACGATCCAAAGGAGTTTGCAATACCTCTCAGTACAGGCATTGATTCAAATTGAGTATTATCGGGATCGTCTCCAACCTGAACTTCCTCATTTCTGGCCATTACTTTGGAAATATCCTGCGCAAGAGTAATTGTATTGACGCCGGTATTATCAAGATTCATGGTAAAAGCATATCCGGCCCTGAGAATTGTGGGAAGTGCATCTTTTTGGGCTTCATCCGTATACTGTAAGCCTGGTCCGATATTGGACAGGTTGAAACCCGCATTAAAACGGGCGCCACGGTTACCCAGTCTGAAAGGATCTGATTTGTAGAGGGCTGATAAATCGAGTCCCACACTTGATCCCGGACTTACTTTTTGTCCGCCCACAGAACCGCTTGCAAGAGAGCTGTAGATAAAACGCAAGCCTGTGCCGAGAGCAAAATTCCGATTAACTTCAAATCCATAAGAAACACCTGCAGCGAGTTCAAAACTGTTAAAGCGGCCAAGGTCGAGGCCGGTTTCATCGGTTCGTCGTTGTGACCCAAGATTCAGAAAGGTGATATGACCACCAATGGTTCCAATGCCTTCAATGTAGTGTTTTCCTACCAGGTAATCATAAAAAAGATCAGCATTAAAAGCTGGTAACCAGTTTGCGTGAGTAATACTTATTTGTGTATCCCTCTGGAAAGCAAGCCCTGCGGGGTTCCAAAATATTGCCGCAGCATTGTCGGCAATGGCAACACCTGTATTACCCATACCTGCTCCCCTGGAGTCTGGTTCAATTTGTAAGAAGGGAACAGCGGTAATACCGACCTGTGCATTTGAACTGTTCGAAAGTAGACCGGTTAAAATGAATCCGGTTATTAGAATGATTACTGCTTTTTTCATGACACTGAGATTAGATTGAAAAATAAATATAATGGTTTTGATTTTATTTGAAGAATTTTTTTCATCGTATTATGACCAGCTTTTCGATTTCTTCTTTTGTTTGACGTCCCTGCGGAGTATCTGCTCTTACACGGAGCACATAAATATAGGTTCCATTGGCTAGCCGGTCGAATTCCCTGTCACGGCCATTCCACTCAACATCAGCATAAGAGTTTGTTGTTATCTGGGATTCCTGCAAACGTGCAACCGGGCGACCACTTAACGTGAAGATTCGTATATCTATATCAAGTACATTGCCGGGCTGGTTATGTTCAAATATGAACCTGGTTTTGTTATTCATTGGATTCGGATAATTTGCAACGGACCGGATTTCCAGCTGATCACTGTTTGCAACTTCAAATGCAATTACCTTTTCTGATGCATTATTGTGCACATCCCAGGCCCTCACGGTTAAATTATAACTCCCTTCAGGAAGTTCCCGGAGTGGATACTCGATCCGGCCGCTTCTGAAATCGTCCAGGTTGCTTCTGAAAAAATCATTCAGAACAAAAGTCTGCCGTGGCTGTGTATCAATGGTTGCTGTTATTTCATGTCCGACACCAAGTCCGGTTGTGTTTATGCCGGATTCATCAAATACTTCAACAATAAGATTGGAAGTACTTCCCACGAGATTTCCGTTTACGAAGGATTCATCATTCAGGAATACATCTAGCTCCGGTCCTGCCCCATCATTTATTGCATCCGGATTTATCCCGTTGAAAATAACATTTCCAAACGAACCTGAAGCATCTCCCTGGTTACCTGATGCATATAGCATAATCCGGCCGGTGCTGTTTGAAAAGGATATGTCCTGAGGTATGATAAAATTGGAAGAGAAAGAGCCGTTATTTATTGATGTTCTCCCTCTGAAGAGAACATCACTTTCCACATTATAATTACAATCTTCTAAAAAACAGCGATCTTCAACGACCCACTCTTTGTCCGGTAAATTAACAACCCGCTCGGCGTCAAAAACAACGACCTCAGCCTCCCCATTAAAATTACTGAGGATATCTCCGTTTCGGTTCTTTAAGCGTCCCCTGAGTAAAACCTCATCAAGTGCCCTGATTTGCAGTGTGGTGTCGGGGCTCAGTGAGAAATCTGTGTCGTTAAATTCTGATATCTCGATTTCATTATCGGGGAGGCCAATTCGCATAGCAGGATCACCAAGCAGGATAAATTTCCTGGCGTTGAACCCGGAGCCCTGGGAAGTGTTTTTGGTTTTTCGATAGATATCACCAAGACGCTGCGGCTTACCGTCAGCTTCCCGTTCTATCATCTGTCGTGTAAGCTGAATATTTAATCCAAAATTGTTACTTCCTGCCGTTGAACTGGTGAAAACGACACGTGTGGTTGTAAAAGCAGCTACCATGCCGCCGTTTGGATGAAGAATGGCAAGTTCTGCACCCGATTGAGCTGCATTATCATCATATCTGCCGAACTGGCAAGTGGCAGTTACAAAAATACTGAGCCGTTCGCGGTTAAAGAGCAAATCGATATTGTCTTTCGTGAAAAGTGTTTCGTCGGCAAGCACATCTTCATTTCCATGACCGGAATAGTTAATAATGAGAGTTCCGTCATTTATGGCACGAATGAATTCATCAGAAGCGGCAGGTACACGTCTGCCTGATGCCGTATTTTCGACAGGAAATGAGAGCATATAAATTTTCTCAATTTGCAATGCATTTTCTGTTTTATCTATCTGGATTGCAGTTCCATCGGCATTAAGAACATGTAGATCGCGGTTACGCTCAACTTCCGGGAAGTCATCATCGGCTGCAAACGTGAATTTAGTTCGCCATGACCCGTTGGTATCTCCATTTTCGTATTGACGAATTTTGTCCATGTAGGTTCTTGCCTCTGATATATTTCGAACCGAGAATCGGCCGATGCCAATATCTATTCTCTCAGAACTTGTGATTGGAAGCCATTCTCCTTCGTTATTATCCAGAAGTCCGAAAAAGTCATCACTGCCAAAACTGTTTATCCGGTGAAGAGATTCATCACTTTGAAATGTAAATACATGATTGGGTATGGGTGCTGTGCTTTGAACACCCTTAAAGTCGTAGGTTGCTGTTCCGAAAAGTAACAAATGCTCAGGCGGTGGTTGCCTGGCAGTAAGCGCACGGTCATAAAGGTATTTCATATAGTCCCTGATAGCGGTTACATCAGGCACGCCGCCTCCGAACTCATTGAAGATCTGGGATTGCAGCGTCACAACTGTTGAAAGCCCGTCATTTTCAGATCTGTAAGATGCCCAGTCAAGAGCTTCGTTTCTGAAAACTTCATTTGTGATTATCACATACTGCGGATATCCCGACAACCCCCGAAGATTTTGATTTGGAACAGGTTGACCAGCACCAGGTGTAATAAACTGAGATTGTGCTATAAACCGGTTTTCCGGGTTGCCTGAATAGTTAAAAGAAAAATTATTTCCGCTTTGTGCGGTCTGAATCAAAACAGGATTTTGCGGATCTGAGACTTCCATGACTACAGGCTGCTGTGAAAAATTTTGCAGAATAAACTCTGCAATCTCCTGAGGTGTACCGTCAACAGGAGCATAAATAAAGAGGTAATCGTTTTTTGCTGCCAGTTCCCTCTGAACCGAAAAGCGAACCCAATCAATAAATCCTTCTGAATTGGGATCAGAAAATGAAATTCTTGCAGATGATTCCAGAATGTTATTTTGAACGTCTCCAATTGGGAATGTGGTTTGAAATCTTCGTAAACGGCCTGATATCCCTTCTTCCGATACATAACTTCGAATGGATGGAACTGTTATTGTACCGGCAGAGCTGCTGTTTACAAAAAATGAAAAACTCATGGTTTGAATCGATCTCCCTACAACATTGATATCCACATCGATATTTTGATTCGGAACTAGGCCGGGGATAGTATCATTAAAAATGATCTGTTGTTGTTCAGAAGGTGCAGCAGATAATTTCTGACTATACCACTCATTTCCGGATCTTATTTTTGTTTCTGATTTAAACTGGTCTTCTTCTTTCCATAAGAAGTCGCGAAACTGTGTTACCCTGCGCTGCGGATTTGAAAAAGATGTTTCCTGTAATCTTATACCCGGACCTGAACCGATTGTCAGGAAGACGTAGTTAAAATCACTGTAGCGATGAAATCTGTGTGAGAATGACCCGGATTCAGACCTGGAAACTTTATGGGAAGATGATCCATAAAAGAGCATCGTATCATTATTATCAAAGCTGCCATCATTTTCACCATTCACGATAACAGGGATTTGAAGAAGATCGGGACGGGGATCGCTGTTTTTACGGGGTAATTCTCCTCCGGGTGTAGTCCAGATTTGCATATTACGCGGATCGATCTGGTCGACGGGTACTCCCAAATCGACAAGATAGTCGCGGTCTAATTCGTAGATTCCATTTTTCCCAACCGGAATTTTATACCATTCACCCGTTGATAAAGGAGAATCATTTTGTACCTGTGTTTCGAGAGAACGAAATTGTGAAAGACTGTTTTCCTGTTTATAAATTCTGAAACGTGCCGACTTTGCCACAAGAAGATTCTCAGGGTTATTCTGATCGTACCTGGCAATGTGAACACGCAGGGTCAGTACCCGTTTTCCGCGGTGAACTCCGGGATTCACTACATCAAAAAAAGAGCTTTTGTCTGAAGAAAGTGCAAATGCTTCTATCTCAGACATAGATATATCAGGACGATTTACGCGAACAACTTGCTGACTTACGATTTCATAACTTCTGCCAACATCACTGTTAACCAGAAAATCAAGCGAATGATCGACTCTCAGACTATCATTTGTGAGCAGATATTCAGTGAAATCAGCAGTCTCAGCTGTTTTTTTCAAAGTTTGGCCCGGCGAGATTTCAGCCGATGCAAAAACTAAAAAACAGAGTACAACCGGTATTAGAGTATGTTTTAACAATATGAGATACTTCTTTACTTGCGTTTAAAACATGTAACTCTGTTTCGATAGGCAGTTTAACTTCGTTTAATTGATATTAATTGATGAAGGTTCATAAGGTGGTTTATGGATAACTATTTTCTGATGTTAAAATCAGCGTAAAGTTGTAAACCAATCTGTTAATGTAATATGTGCTTCAGAGTGTGCTGAACCAACTCAAATCGATTATTGGATTAATGTTACAAAAATATGATACACTCCCAATGAGTTAAAGTCAATAGAAAAATATTAACATTATATTATCAATAAAAGGAAGTGTGCCTTAACAGGATTAATTTGAGTTTAGGTTGTTACAGATATTTCAGAGTTAAATTGCAGGGTCTAAAAAGGTGTGTAAAGTTTATTTCAAAAAATACCTAAATCATTTCAACAACCAGGGCAGAAGCGCCGCCGCCGCCATTACAGATCCCGGCACATCCTAGTGAGCCGCCTGTCCGCTTCAATGCATGAAGCAGTGTTACCACAATCCTGGCACCTGAACACCCAATCGGGTGCCCGATACTTACAGCACCTCCATTGATATTTACCTTTTCAGGGTTGAGTTCTAAAATGTCATTGTTGGCAAGAGATACAACAGAGAATGCTTCATTGATTTCCCACAAGTCGATATCACTTTTTGAGACACCGGCACGTTTCAGTGCGACTGGTATGGCATCGGCTGGGGCTGTTGTAAACCATTCCGGCGCTTTGGCAGCTGAGCCGTGACTTCGAATTTTTGCAATGGGTGAAAGACCAAGATCATTTGCTTTTTCTTCACTCATTAAGAGAAGTGCTGCAGCTCCATCATTTATGCTGCTTGCGTTTGCTGCAGTTACTGTTCCTTCCTTATCAAATACAGGCCGGAGTTGCGGAATTTTCTCAAAGTTAACCTTTTTTAGTTCTTCATCTATTTCAACTTCAGTCACTTCCCCCTTACGGCCGTGAACCTTCATTTTGATGATTTCATCTTTAAAATAACCCTTTTCATGTGCTTCAATCGCCCGCTTATAGGATGTAATTGCAAATTCATCTTGCTGCTCCCGGGATATATTGCACTCTTTTGAGCACAATTCAGCAGCATTTCCCATATGATAATCGTTATATACATCCCAAAGACCATCTTTTATCAACCCGTCGACAGCTTCAGCATTTCCCAATTTTGAACCAAACCGGTGTTTCGGAAGATAGTAAGGAGTATTGCTCATGCTTTCCATACCGCCGGCTATCATAATATCGTTTTGGCCGAGTGAAATCTGATCAGCAGCAATCATAATTGCTTTCATTCCCGAAGCACACACTTTGTTTACGGTAGTGCAGGGAGTTTTTTTTGATAAGCCGGCCTTAATTGCAGTCTGTCGTGCAGGTGCCTGGCCAATTCCTGCTGTGAGTACGTTGCCAAACGCAACTTCCTGAACATCATCTGATGAAATACCACTTCTCTTGATTACCTCAATAATAGCCGCGGCACCCAATTGGGGAGCTGTAAACGATGAGAGACTGCCGCCAAATGATCCGATTGGTGTTCGTTTTGCCTCAACAATTACTACATTCTGCATAATAGTTTTCTTTTTGTGTGAGTTTTAAAAATTTAAGAAAAAGAATTTTTAAGGTCTTCCGTTAAATCATCTGCATCTTCAATTCCTACAGATAGCCTGATAAGAGAATCTTTTAAACCCGCGGCTTCTCTCACATCTTTTGGGATCGAACCGTGAGTCATCGAAGCCGGATGACTAATCAGTGATTCCACGCCGCCAAGACTTTCAGCAAGAGTAAAAATTTTGGTATTGGACATGAATTCAGAGGCAGCTTCTATCGAATTATTTTTAAGTGAAAATGAGACCATTGCACCGAAATCTTTCATCTGCTTCGATGCAAGCTGATGCTGGGGATGGGATGATAAACCCGGATATATTGTAGTTTCTACTTTCGGATGCCCTTCCAGAAATTCAGCTATTTTCTTTGCATTTTCTACGGCTCTTTCAACCCGGACATGAAGTGTTTTTATACCTCTCAGAGTGAGGTAACAATCCATAGGGCCAGGTACTGCTCCGCTTGTTTTAACCTGGAACCGGATATTTTCCATAAACTCTTTGTCGGAAGACGCCACTGCACCGCCGATAATATCTGAATGTCCCCCGAGAAATTTTGTTGTTGAGTGCATAACAGCGTCAGCCCCCAAATGTAAAGGCTGCTGCAGATAAGGCGAAGCAAAGGTGTTGTCTACAATCGTGAAAACTTCATGCTTGTGAGCAATGGAAGAGAGCTCACTGATATCGATGATACGAAGAAGAGGATTTGTGGGTGTTTCAATCCACATCAGTTTCGTGTTTTCGGTGACGGCATCTTCAACGAGTGCAAGATCTGTCATATCCACAAATGTAAAATCAATACCATAAGGCTCAAAAACCTGCCGGAAGAGCCTGTAACTTCCACCGTATAAATCATTTGTAGTTATTACATGATCACCGGGACGAAGGGCTTTCAGAATGGCATCCATTGCTGATACACCACTTGCAAAGCAGGCACACTCATCCGCGTCTTCTATGCCGGCAATTAATTGCTCGAGGGCAGACCGTGTAGGGTTTCCGACACGGGCATAATCATACCCCTTATTAACATTTGGAGCTTCCTGTGAGTACGTGGAAGTCTGAAAAATAGGCGGCATAACAGCTCCGGAGATCTCTTCCGGGTGTTGTCCTGCATGAATAGCTTTTGTATTGAATTTCATTGGTGGAGTGAGCTTAAAAATTAAAGTTTTTTCTGATCATATCTGCATTGTCTTTCATATTGAGCTGCACGTACACCTGGTATAAATTTCTTGCTACATCGGTATTTTCAGGATTATCTTCAGCGAGTTTTTCCCAGACAGACAATGAGCTTCGTAAAAAATTATCGGCAACCCGGCGAAGATCATCTGCCTCATCTTCGTTTTCAGCAGAAACAAAACGGGCCAGTTCATAAATCCGGAATGCACTGTTCTTGTATAATCCGGCTACGGAGTGATTGGATTCGAAATCAGATACCTGCCGGACTGATCTTTCGGAGTTGAGGTCTTCAACTCTTGTGTATAGCAGAGTGATTCTTTCTGCAGTCAAACCGGTAGTTACTTCCTTTTCGGTTAATGCTTTATCGATTTTTTCATTCAAGTCGAAAAGAATTTCCGAGGCCAGTGTTTGCTTATACAGTTCATTATCCGGGTCGTCAGTAACCAGGTTTTCCAGCAGTTCAATGGCATTTCCGTGTTGATTGCCCAAAATATATGAGTTTACCAATCCATGAAGGTAGTTTTGATTTTCGGGTGAATTCTCAAGAAGGTTTTCATAACTCCGGATGGCATTATCTATCTTCCCGGATTCGAGATAGAAATATGCAAGTTTTTCAATAAGTTCATCAGAAGCTTCAGGCAGAATTTCAATACCGGTTTCCAGTGTGGACAGCGCTTTGTCAATATCTCCGTGCCTGTAGTATGTGGTTGCTTTTAGATTATATACGGTTTCATTCCGTGAATCCAGAATCAACGCATTCTCAAGATGATAAATTATTTCTTCAAAATTCTGATCGTAAACTTCAGATTCATCTTTTTGAAGCAGTTCAATGCCATTTTGCTGCTCTCTGTTCCTTGCGATAGCTATTACACTGTCTGCTTCAGTTATGGTTTCTTCAGAAGCATCCATAAAATGAATAGATTCACTTGTATTTTTCATATCCCTGTATATTCCGGTTCTTTCGGAAGGCGATGCCAAAGATTTTGCTGATTCATCGAGCACCCTGAGTTTATAGAGCAGAGCTTCTGCATCATTTGGGTGTTCCTGTATATATTGGTTCAGGTTCTGTAAAGCAGCATCATAATTTTTTTCGTTAAAATTTTGCTCTGCTTTTTCAAGAGGAGATATAAATGTTGCACATGCTGTAGCAAAAAAAATCCCGAAAACAATTCCGATTAAAACCGGAACTGCTTTTCGGGTTGTGGTATAGATCATAAGATTACTTTAAATAGGTAATAATATATTTATTGAAGATCCGCTTTTTCCATTGCTTCGCGAGCTTTTTCTTCCATTCCAAGAGTAGTGTATACCTGGAACAACGCTTGCCAGTACTCAGTTTCATCCGGATTTATCTCAGCAGCCTTCTCATAATACTCGAGGGCATTTCGAAGTGTCTCGCGGGCTTGCTGATCGTATTGACTGGCCAATTCATTATCGTCTACAATACTGTTTCTTTTTTCAAAAAGTGCAGCTGCTTTATTTTGATAAATGATCCCAAGGATGTTGAAAGCATTGTCATCTTGTGGTGACAATTCAGTAACTTGTTCAATTTCATTAATGGCAACTTCTGTTAATTCACTAACCTCTTGTTCCATCTCTTCAATTTCGGCCTGAAGATCATTGATACGCATTTCAATATTCTCTTGTTCATCACCGCTTAGCTGACGTGCTTGTCTTCGCATGGAATTCAGCTGGTTGTATTTTGAGCTGATCTCTTCATTTCTTTCTGACACCAGCTGGTAAACCTGGGTACCAAGAACCATCCTGTATTGTGGATTTTCAGGATCAGATTCAATCAAGTCACGTACAATCTCCATTGCACGATCTGTTTCACCAACCTGGAGATATGAATCAGCGAGATATCTCACAAAACTGGTTTCACCGGGATATTCTTCAACTGCCTCTTCTGAGAGGTCTCTTGCCTGGTCGTACATTCTCTGGTTCAGGTAAAGAGAAATCAGGTAATCATAATCTTCCACTTCGGGTGTCTCAAATCTTTCCATGGCTTTTTCATAAGTTGAAATTGCCTCATCAACATTACCTTCCTGGAAATGAGCTGAAGACAATACCACATACGAAAGAGCACTGTCTGGCTGCAGTGCAACAGCATTTTCCAGATGGGCAATTGCTGTATTATTTGGATTGGCGGTTGCAGCTCTTACACTATCATCCGTTAAAATCTGCACTGCAGCATTGTGTTCCTGCGCCCAAACTGTATTCAGCACAGTCGTTATGTTATTGATTTCATCAGGGACTTCTTCCTGCTGGCGGCCAAACTCTTCAGCTTTATTGAAGGATTCTTTCATTCGCTCGTAGTAATCTATTCTGGCCGACGGAGGATTGACATCTTCGGCCTTGGAACCTAAAGCAACTGCTTTAAAATAGTGTGCAAGCGGATCTTGCGGATTCTCTTCTAAAGCTCTTTCAGTTGCTGCAATTGCTTCATCAAAATTTTGGGATTGGATCTGGTCGCGGGCTTCATTTATTAAAGGATTTCCTGTGGAGCAAGCAAAAGCAAAACCGGCAACAAGAATTATTGTAAGAAGTATTCGTGTATTCATAATAGTGTAAGTGGCTGTTTCAGTTTGGTCTTAGTGTATAAATCTTAAAGTAAAGATATCAGAAACTATCCGCAATAAACAGAATTAAATTCATCAGTCTGCACCTTAACCATTATATTGATGTTATAAAGATAAAAGAAAAAGAAGATTGCAAAATTCATTATGCAATGAATTCAAAAAAGAAGCATTTTAAAGAATGAAATATAGTTTTGTATGGATAATTTATACCCTGATCAGCTGTACATTCAGGAGTAATTTATATTGGTAATCTAAAAACTAAAACAGTTAAAAATGAAGGAAATAATAAAGACAGGTAAGGCTCCGCAGGCAATTGGACCATATAGCCAGGCAGTTGTTTATGATAACATCATATATGCATCAGGTCAGATTGCACTCAATCCAGAAACAATGGAAATCGTGAAAGGGGGAATTGATTCGCAGACAAAAAGGGTTATGGATAATATTGAAGCTATTTTAGTTGAATCCAAAAGTGATTTTTCAAAAGTGATAAAATGTTCCATTTTTCTTGCTGACATGAATGACTTTGCCAAGGTCAATGAAATTTATGGATCCTACTTTCAAACAGATCCGCCGGCAAGAGAAACCGTTGCAGTAAAAACCCTGCCCAAAAATGTTTTGGTAGAGATCAGTTGCATCGCCTACCAATAGAGTATTTTATTTGTCGATGAGAAATGAGGCACGGGTTTTGTTCCCAACTCGGTCAGCCACTGTTGCCACTACCTGCATGCCGGTGGTGAATTTAAAATCCGGATGATAAAAAACCAGCCTGCTTTTATCAGGATCATATTCAGTAATGCCTTTTTTCCCGTCTACAACAACAGTTGAATTTAAATAGTCTATACCTGTTTCTTTATCTCTGACGTGGATAAGCAATATCTCACGACCGGCAAGATTTTTTCGGATGCCGATATTTTTCACTGCCGGTGCAGTTGTATCACTTTTAACAACATAGCGATCCAGCCTGGAAATTTCCGCATTAATCATATTTCCGCCGTTTTTCGAACCTGCAAATTCATAACGGCTGCGTCTTGAATTGTACCAGAAAATTCCCATTCTGCTGATCTCATTTTCATCTCTGTCCGGTTTAATAATATTTAACCTGATTTCATTTTGTAATGGTATACCAGAAGGAGAAAAGGAGATATCCGGATAACCATCTACAAGCTTATAATGCATGCTGAGTTCAAGCGTATCAAAAAGTGCATCCTTTGGAAAGTCAATCCAGGCAGTCTGATCCGGAAGATGAAGGATATAACGCTTTCCGGGATGCAGTGTTTGGGTATAATCTGCGTTCAGGTAGGTAATTTCTGGATCGGTATACCTGTTTGCCGGAATTATGCCAGCAGATTCGGAAACCAGGAACTCAGGAAGAACGTTTTTATCAGGTATCTGAAAAGCAGAAAAATCATTTGTCACCAACGGTTTCGGGTATGCGCGCACACTGGGCAGCACACCGTTTTTTTTCTTAAAGGAGGATTCAATCTGCAGTGTTGCTATGCTTTCATTTCCATAAAAATCTTTCGCCACAACTTTCACATGATGAATTCCACTGTCCAGGTAAAGGATACCCCTGTTCTCGTGATGCCTGGAAAACGGCAATGTGTTTCCATTAACACGATAAAGCCGCTGAAATCCTTTTCGTCTCTCAAAAAGCAACGGGTAAGAGCGGTCTATAAACATCTGGCTTGCATCACTGTACGAGAACTGATCCACTTTTGAGGAATAAACCGTATCGGTATTAACAATGAGTAAAAGTTCGTACACGGCATACGCATTCGTCGTCTTATTTTTCCTGTCGTAAACATCAACGGCCAACCCGAAGGGACTGTCAGACTGAATCCTGCCAAAATCATACGTTCCGTTTTTCCGGGAAGGTCTGTGTGTTGTGATACCTGATGGTGTACCATCTTCAAGTGAATAGGATTCTATACCAAGAGCTGAAAATATTGGCGGCACTGAATCGGATACTTTCAGATTTGTGAGAAGGGGATTAAACGGCTGGAAATCCGGTGTTCGAAGTTCAAAATGCAGATGGGGCGGACCAATACCGGTTGAGCCGGTATAAGCGATCACATCCCCGGCGCTATAACTGATGTTTTTGTATTCGATAATATGATCTAACTCTTTGACATCATCTTCAAGCCTGATTGAGTCGGCAACTGCTTGCAGTTTTGATTCGAAGCGGTTCAGGTGTGCATAGACAGAATAGGAACCATCATCATGTTTCAGGTAAATTACTTTGCCGTATCCATTCGGGCTGATTCCGATTCGATGTACAATCCCGTCACGTGTGGCAAAAACTTTAAATCCTTCCTGCCCCCATGTTTTGATATCCAGGCCGGCATGAAAGTGTGCAGATCGCGTTTCGCCAAATGTGGAAGATAGATAGGTGCTTGCATCCGTCGGCCACACGTACTGAACAGATTCATCCAGAAAATTGGCTGATTGTGCATTTACAACCACTGGCAGAGAAACAAGCAGCAGGTAAAGTAAGATTCGTATGTGTTTATTTTGAAACATGTATATCCAGACCGGACAATTGGTTACCAAGTTCTGCTTCGATGATATCACCCTTTTTTACCGGGCCAACACCTTCAGGCGTCCCTGTGAATATCAGGTCACCGGGGAAGAGTGTAAAGATGGAAGATACATATTCAACAATCTTTTCAACAGAAAAGATCATCTCTTTCGTATTACCTTCCTGTACGATGTTACTGTTTTTTGACAACTGAATGGACAGATTGCCAAGATCTATATCTCCCGGTGCCGATGCAAAATTACCAACAGGTGCGAAGGTGTCAAACCCTTTGGCAATACTCCAGGGCAGACCTTTTTCCTTTGCTTTTTGCTGGATATCCCTCGCGGTAAAATCAATACCAACTGCCACAGCTTCAATGATTTTAAATGCGTCTGAAGCAGATATATTTTTAGCCTGTTCACCTATAAGAAGCACCATCTCCACTTCATAATGTACAGATTCAGATTTTGAGGGGATAACAACATCGCCGTTTCCAAACAAGAGGCTGCTTCGGGGTTTTAAAAAGACAATAGGTTCGTCTGGAACAGGGTTATTCAGCTCATGTGCATGTTTTGCATAATTGCGTCCAATGCAGTAAATAGAGCCTGCAGTAAGATGATCAAAGCCCGGAATTTGGAATGTTTTTAAATCCATATGCAGATGTATTTTCAGGCAGTCATGTAATATGAATGTAATCGGCTAAAATAAAAAAAGCCTCAACACAATGTAATGTATTGAGGCTGTAATTCAGAAATTAATTTTTTCTAAAACAGAAACGAATGTTTAGCAGTTTTGCTAAGCGGGATCCACGTAAACATACTTTCTGCCGCCTTTACGGTTTTTGAAAGTTACTTTACCGTCAGAGAGTGCAAAAAGGGTGTCGTCACCTCCGCGGCCAACATTGTCGCCGGGGTGGAACTTAGTGCCTCGCTGGCGGACAATAATATTGCCGGCTTTCACTACTTCGCCGCCATATTTTTTTACGCCGAGCCTTTTCGATTCTGAGTCGCGTCCGTTTCGGGTTGAACCTTGTCCTTTCTTATGAGCCATTTGAAATCTCCTGTTTTACGAAATTTTTTCAATTTGAAGCCGGGTGATTGGCTGTCTGTGTCCGTTTTTAACCCGGTATCCTTTACGTCGTTTTTTCTTGAAAACGATAACTTTATCAGCTTTGAGCTGATCCACAATCTTCGCTTCTACTTTTACACCTTCAACGGTGGGTTTACCAACTTTCACGTTCCCTTTGCCATCTTTCACAAGCAGGACTTCATCAAGGGTGATACTTTCATCATCTGTATTGATACGATTTACATAAATGGTATCATTCTCAGAAACTTTGTATTGATGACCGCCAATTTTTACTACAGCGTACATAATTGATTACTTTCTTAGCTTAATAATTGATTTTTCTATAGAATTACAAGATAAATTTTTTAGCAGTTAAATCAAAGATCAGATTTAACTGATCTTGCTTATCTCAGACAGATGTTAATTTAGAGACATGCAATTAATTTCCGGGAAAAATGTTTTTTAAAGAACTGCTAAATCAGTATTAATCACATTGTCAATCCATCAAATTATCAGTTAAATTATATCTGGTGCTTTCAGTAATTTTGTAGCACAGATTGAGATCAACTTTTATATTCAAAATTAAAAAACATGAGCAAATTACCGGATTTACATCAGCAGGCTTTTCGATACAAAAATAAAAAAAGGCTGCAACATGACGGCGGACGTGCCTGGATCAAGGATTCTCAGTTATACGGTGCACGAAAGGACGGAGACCTGAAATTTGAGACGTCAAAATCTCAAATAAAATCCTCTCAAAATTCATCGGACGATTGAAGTCAGGGTTAAACCAAAGCTATTGCCAAACCAAGTCATCCGAATAGATGGACATATTAGTATTTAAAAATAAAATCAGATCGCAATGTCGTTTGAGTTAAATGATTTTCAAAAAGATGTAGTTGAAGCCTGCCGGGTAAAACCGGTGGTAATAGATTTCTGGGCTCCCTGGTGCGGGCCGTGTAAACAACTGGGGCCGGTAATTGAAAAACTGGCCGGTGAAGCCAAAGGGAGATGGAAACTTGTAAAAGTGAATACGGACCGGCACCCGGAGCTTGCAACCCAATTTAATGTACGCGGAATCCCTTCTGTAAAAATGGTATACGAGGGAGAGATTATTGCAGAATTTACCGGGGCTAAACCGGAACCTATGATCCGGAACTGGCTGAATGAAAATCTGCCCGATTCTGCCGGTGAGGAAACCGGCTGGGAGGAGAGTGTAAATGAAAAGCTTGCAGCCGGAGACCGCAAGGCTGCATTAAAGTCAGCTGAAAAACACGCCAAAGACGCAGATGATGCCCTTTCAGCCAAACTTGCCATGCTTCATTTGCCGGGTAGCATTAAAAAGGCGGAAAAGTGGATTGAAAACATTGATGAGAAATTAAAATTTGAAATCGAGATTGAAAGCCTGAACACTGTCAGGCATCTGGATAAGGTAAACAGGGGTGAGATCCGTTTAAATGGTTCGGATATAACTTCTACCTATCAGAAGGCGGTTCAGGACCTGTTTGATAAAAAGTTTGAAGAGGCCCTGGAGGGATTTATTCAGTGTCTGCAGGTTGATCGTACAATCGATGAGGATGGTCCGCGAAAAGCGTGCATTGCTATTTTTCAAATGCTCGGAGATGTTCATCCGCTGACACAGCGTTACCGGCGGATTTTTTCGATGTCGCTTTATTAGGGCAGAAGTGAAAATTGAAAAGTTGAGCGGAGTGCACCGAGCGAAAGCGATTCCCACGTAAGTGAAATCCCGGCAGTTGAAAATATAGCTAAAGATGAGTGCATTATTCTGTCGGGTGTGAAAAGGTATCAGCATTAAAATCCCGATCTCCTTCATCGGTCAAATTCCTTAGCGTTTCATAGCATAGCATCCTTGGCGGTTTATCACCTGCAAAATCCAGGCTCGCAGAAGATTTAACCGCAGAGGGTACACAAAGAGGTGTTGGCACCCCAAGCAGATAGTAACGCTACAGGTCGAGCATGTTATCCGTCACTATTCAAACTTCTCCCCAATCCTGTCTTGTGAATTTTCCCGGCGCACTTTATTTATATGAACCCAGTGGGAAAATCTCCGTTTTGGTTTCATGCAGAGTGGAGAGGCTCGCGAAGTTCGCAGAGGGATTTTTGAAAAATTGGAGTGATGATTTTCTTTGATAGTGGTTCAAAAAATTCATACTCCACTAACTTTACAGTGAATTTGCAAGAGTGTATTTTCACCTTTTCAACGTTTATTATTTCATTTATTTCTGCATCCTATCTATGTAGCAGATTCTCTATTTCATTTAGTCTTTATAAAAGAAATAATTAAATATATGCCCCTTCTTTATTTAACTTGCAAAAGTTAGCACTAAGTATTTAATTAAGGATTCATTGAGACGTATTAATCTATAAAAAGAGAATAATCAAGAAATAAACGTCATGAATAATACTTTTTAACAAACAGATGTATATATCAATTGATGAAATAAAAAACGAAATATATAAATATGATGGTAAGGACTCTTTTTAAATGGGTACTTGTATTGTTATTTGCAATTATTTCTTGCACAAAGAGGACGAGTTCAGATAATATCATCGATTTGACCGATTACCGAATGATAAAGGAATCAATAAATTTATCGGAGATTCCTGATTATCTACCAGGGGTAATACTTTCAATGGAGAAGGTTCAAGAAGATCAATATATATTTTTGGATTTCTCTCAACGTTCCATATTTCATTTAGATACAGCGAAGAATCAATTGCACCAGATCGGCAGCCATGGTGATGGGCCAGGTGAGTATAGAAATCCAGTTTATTTTCAATCGGTTGGGCAGGATACGATTGCTTTTACTGATATATCAAATATGGCGCTTAATTTTATTAAAAGTGATGGCACTTTTATAAAACAGATATACCACGGTTTAGGGGGTGGTAAAAAATTTATTATCAATGAGGACAAGATATTTATTCTCGGAAATTTGTCAGCAAATACTGAGCAGGTAAATTATCAATTAACAATTTTAGATCAGGATGGTAATAAAAGAAATGAGTTATTTCCAGTAAAAGAAATTTATGAGAATCAGGTAAAAAGTTTTGGTACAGGTGATATGGCTATAATAGATGACATGCTATTCTTAGTTAATACAACAGAACCAGTCATTTATATGT
The DNA here is from genome assembly GCA_964449075.1 of uncultured Balneolaceae bacterium. Taxonomy (GTDB): domain Bacteria; phylum Bacteroidota; class Rhodothermia; order Balneolales; family Balneolaceae; genus CAYVBJ01. The sequence goes on along the minus strand of CAYVBJ010000030.1, from coordinate 5,121 downwards.
TCAACTTAAATACAGGTGAAACAGATGAAGTTAAACCTTTCGATATGACCAGTGAATTATTTTCAATGAATGACGGGTATTCGTTATATAAATATAGTGTAGCTGAATTACGAGAAGTTTACAATGAAATAGTAATATTCAGAGGAATTGGCAGTGTAAATTTAGATGGGGAGAAATATATTATTGTCTATGGCCGGAAGGGCAAAGTTCACTTTTCATATTTTCTGGATATGGACTTGACCGTAAAATATTATTATTCGTCTAATAAAATGATTTTGGGAGTTTCAGAAGATTATATTTTTGAAAAAGAAATGAATAGTACTGAAGGTAGCATCGATCTGGTAACATTTTCCAATTTTAACTAAAGCTGGGTCATCAAAAAATTTTATTTTATGTCTCATCATGTACTTACAATTTTAATACTCTTTTTTGTTTTTAATTCATGTTCCAAAGAAAATGATTTTACTCTTCATCCACTGCCGGACAATATGCCACATGCAGATGATGATTCAGAAATTTTAGACATTCAATCAATATCCGAGTCTGATTCTTCTCCACCCCAAAGCTTGAAATTACTCCAAGATTTTCTCAATGACGAAAGCAAAAACTTTAAAACAAAGAAGCTTGATATATTAGCAACTGACAAGATTGATATTTCTTTTTTATCCAGCACTGACATATTAGTATTGGAAAAAGAAAATAATCAATTGATACAATATAATTTGGAAACTGATGAAAATACTGTTGTTGCAAGTCAGGGAAGAGGTCCGGGAGACTTACTGCATACTCAAGAACTAAATGTTCATAATAAGGTAGCCTATGTTGCAATGCAGGGATTTCAAATATCAGTGTTTGATTGCAATTTAAGAAGTTGTGAGCATGATAATACTATATTGACAGAATACAATAACTATTCAATAGCAGCCGCGTATAAACATCTTTTCGTATTAGGAATTCCACCCTTTGGACGTGATCAGGATCCTGATCCGACAAATACCGATCAGTATATCATTCATAGATTTAATCATTCAGGAAAAAAAGAACAGTCATTTACTCCGGTGTATAGAGAAACATCTCCACTTGTTCGTACTCAAATGACTTCTGGAGGGCAGGTACGCTCTTTCTCGCAATTTAATATGAATATAGTCACTTTTGATTTTTTTCATTATCTCTATCTTTATAACGATGAAGGAGACTTACTTAGAAAATTTCAAATCCCAGATCTTAAACAAGGTTATTATGAGTACAAAGAAAATAAGGGGGGAGGTTTTACGGGGCGACTCAGATACGATGATAATTCTAAAATAATTCGTACGACAAACCTTGGAGATAATTGGCTCTTACTAATAATAAGAGAACAAAGAGGCGTTGAGTTTATTAATTTAGAAGAGGGCTTCAAGGGTGATGAATGGTTTTCATTTTATGCGTTTAATATTAAAAACCATAAACTATATAAGATTGGAGATGATAAAAAATTTACGATTGGTAAGAGCAGATCCATACAGGTGAGTGAGCATGGAATAATAGTTAATGAAAACGGCACTATATTTTTTTTAAGTATTTGAACCGTCTCTATAGCCAAATATTTTAGAAGGCTTTTAACCAGGGCTTCAGTTCAACTTTTGGGGTTTCGCGCGAAGACCGCGGAGGGGAGAGGCTCGCGAAGTTCGCAGAGGGATTTTTGATTTGGCAATGCAAATTTCACCTCAGAAATTCAAAATTCAAAATTCAAAATTCTTAATTCTTAATTTCTTAACAATATCTAAACCCTCTCCAAAACCGTAGCATAACCCTGCCCCACGCCTACGCACATCGTAACCAGGGCGTACTTCTTTTTCTGTTTTTGAAGTTCGATTGCGGCGGTTTGCAGGATTCGTGTGCCCGACATTCCCAGGGGATGTCCGAGTGCAATAGCCCCGCCATTCGGGTTGATGCGGGGATCGTCATCGTCCAGTTCAAGCATTCGTGTACAGGAAAGTACCTGTGCAGCAAAGGCCTCGTTGATTTCGATGATGTCCATTTCTTTTAATTTCAGCCCGGCTTTTTTCAGGGCATCACGGGAGGCGAATACCGGTCCGATGCCCATAATTCGTGGTTCCACACCGGCAACGGAAGAGGAGACAATGCGGGCAAGCGGCTCAATTCCGTGATCTTTGGCCATCTTTTCAGTTCCGATCAGCATGGACCCGGCGCCATCATTCAATCCGGAAGCATTGCCGGCTGTAACCGAACCATCTTTTTTAAAGGCCGGACGCAGTTTGGCCAGTACTTCCGGTGTGGTGTCGGGACGAATAAATTCATCATCTTTAAAAATAAGCGGATCGGCCTTTCGCCTCGGTATCTCTACCGGAACAATTTCTTCGGCAAACCTGTCGGTTTCCCGGGCTTTAGCAGCCTTCATCTGGGAGCGGTATGCGAAATCATCCTGGTCCTCACGTGAGATTTTGTAGTGTTCCACCAGGTTTTCAGCCGTCTGTCCCATCGCATGGGTCCCGTATAACTCTTCCATCTTCTTATTTACAAACCGCCAGCCAAAACTGGAATCGTGCATCTCCGAATCATTTCCAAACGGTTTTGAGGCTTTAGAAATCACCCATGGCCCGCGGGTCATGTGCTCCACGCCACCTGTGATGAACAGTTCGCCATCACCGGCGGCGATGGCTCTTCGCGCCTGGATCGCTGCAGACATACTGGAGGCGCAGAGCCGGTTCACCGTCTCTCCGGGCACTGTAAAGGGAAGCCCGGCCAGCAGGAGCGCCATCCTTGCCACATTCCGGTTATCTTCACCGGCCTGGTTGGCACATCCGAAGATCACATCATCAATATGCTCGGGATTGATCTTTTTATTCCGGTTCATCAGCTCCCTGATCACATGGGCGGCAAGATCATCCGTGCGGACAGGGGATAGTGTGCCCCTGAAGTTACCGATTGGAGTACGGATGGCGTCAAGGATAAAGGCTTGTTTGGGCTTGTAGTTGAGTGTCATGAGTTTTTTTCTTAGTGTAAGGAATGTTTATCAAGATTTCATTCATATAAATATATTTATCAGGCAAATTTTAAGCCTTATAAGCAATGACAAAAAGTGATTTATAATTTTAGCTTGAATTCGATTAATATGAAAATTAGTTTTTCAGTTGAAAATTTTAAAGGTGTTTTGAGACTGTCCATAAAGATGTATTTGATTTATGAATAGCTTAATAAAAAAGTTTGTCGTGAACATTTGAGTCTTTTTTTGGCAATAAATACTGGTTTTTGCCACGAATACCCGAGGGCACGAAGTAACACGAAGATGTATTTGTCAAGTTTTCATCAACATCTCAAAACTCACCGTTTGTTACCCAAGACTATTCCCGGTTCTGAAAACCGTTCCCCTCATTACTGCCACCGTTTTCTGATCCTGGTTCCGGATTGTGATATTGTAAACACCGGTCTGCCTCCCAAGATGAAGCTGCTCTGCGGTTGCTGTGAGCGTGTCACCGGCAGATACCGGTTTCAGAAATGAGATTGAGTTGGTCAGTGCCGGGGAGATTCGTCCATGAGTTCCGGCAGCGAAGGCGAGTGCTGAATCAGCTAAAGAGAAGAGAATGCCGCCGTGAGCAATATCAAACCCATTGGTCATCTCTTTTTTTACGATCATTTCAAGCTTTATATAACCGTCACTTATCTCGATAATTTGAATACCAAGCCACTTGCTGAATGCATCATTTTCATACATGCGGCGGACATGTAACTCCGCATCTGGTTTATTCATACTTCTATGAGTAAAATGTTTTTTCTTCTCTCACCATCTTCTTCAGCAGAGGATTAGGCCGGTACCGGTCTTCGCGATACTCCACCTGCAAGTAGCTCATCTGGTCCAGCACTTTGTCAAGCCCGATTTCATCGCCCCATTTAAAGAGCCCTTTTGGGTAGTTTACCCCCTGGGTCATGGCAAGATCAATATCCTCTTTAGAGGCAATGTTCATAAAAAGGGCATCACAAGCTTCGTTGATAAGCATGGCAAGGATCCGGTTTACGATTTTATCACCCAATTCCCTGCTTTTGTCAGGTTCGGTGTTTGGTGCATCATCTCCGTAATTGTAGAAACCCCGGCCACTTTTTCGTCCCAGGAAACCGGCTTCAACCATTCGTTTCTGAACGAAAGAGGGCTTGAACCGCGGATCGTAAAAGAACTCTTTGAAAACAGTCTGCGTGACTTCAAAATTGACATCATGACCAATCAGGTCCATCAGCTCAAAAGGCCCCATTTTAAATCCGCCGATCTCTTTCATCGCCCAGTCTATGGTAGCGTGATCGGCAATACCCTCTTCATAGATCCGGAGTGCTTCGCCGTAAAAAGGTCTTGCTACGCGATTTACGATAAAACCGGGAGTATCGCTGGCAATGACACCGGTTTTATTCCACATGCCCATACATTTTTTTACGTGCTGAACAACTTCATCAGAGGTTGTAATGGACGGAATTATTTCAACAAGTTTCATTACCGGTGCAGGATTGAAAAAATGAATTCCCAGGAAACGTCCAGGTCTTTTAAATGCAGATGAAAGTGAAGCAATCGAAAGGGAGGATGTGTTAGTAGCCAGGATGCAGTCTTTGGGGACAATCCCTTCAATTCGTTTAAACATGTCCCTTTTTGCTTCCTTATTTTCGATGATAGCTTCTATCACCATATCACACTCACTGAAGCTGGACGTCTGTTCCACGTAATGCACATTTGAAAAAATCTTATCCGCTTGCTCCTGAGTTAGCCTTTCTTTTTCCACCTGGCGGTCTAAAATACTTTTCAGGTTTCCGCAGGAACGTTCAAGCTGATCAGCGAAAGAGTCGTAAATATATACCTTGTGTCCGTGTGTCGCCGCAATCTGTGCAATCCCGGTGCCCATTGTACCGGCACCGGCCACACCTAAAACTGAATTTTCGTTTAAATTCATAGATTAAATCCCAAAATAGATTTTGATTTTAATTCAAATTAAAAGCGCTTTAAAATAAGTATAATGTGAACGAATAAAAGATGATAAAAAGAAGTTGATGAAAAATTGACATCACGATATCATTATGATATCTTTCTGATAGCTGATAGCTGATAGCTGATAGCTGATAGCTGATAGCTGATAGCTGATA
>CAYVBJ010000029.1:0-43909 GCA_964449075.1 uncultured Balneolaceae bacterium | reverse complement strand
ACAGGCATCGGATATCTGGGCACGGGCGTTTATCTATGTCTATGGCTCCGTTGATATTCAGAATATCCCGGAAGGTCAATATACAGGTGAACTTATTCTAAATATTACCTACGAATAGGCAATTCCCAGTACTGTCCAAAACGTTTAAGAATTTTAATAAATGCCTATGTCTCAGTGCATCCGGAAGCATCTATTGTTGAATTTCGAAACTCGATTCTCCGGATGTTCGTCTATGCTCCTATGGGAGCATTTGGCAGGTAATAAACGAGAGATTGAAAAACCAATAGCGTCCCGTAAGGTACGCCTGGCAGAAGCCTGCCGTAAAGCGTGCCCATCCACAGCCTATCACCAGGCGTTCCGCTGGAACGCAGCGATCAAGACAGCACCACACATTGTTACCCACCAAACCTTCCTACAGGAAGGAACTGGAGTTATATGACTTGCACGTATACACGTTGAAGTCTTTTTTGGTAACAGTCTGCTCATCGTTTATGGAATAGATCATCAGGCAAGCTCTCCGTCAACTACCCCATTTTGTATCCGACAGTTTTTCAAAACGTTTTGGACAGTACTGGGCAGTTCCGGTTCTTATTGGTCTGAAACAGTGATTTTTCCTTTCATTAAAGAATTTTAATAAAAGGCTAACCTGTGTAACATTTAGCAGCTTCATCTTTCTTGTATACGAGTTTCAGAAAAATAAATAACAAAACAAAACAGATCTAACCCCCAAATGAAAAAATCATTTAAAATGAAAAAGTTAATCTCTCTCTCAGTTTTTTTAGTACTCATTGCTTTTACAAACACAACCCTCCGGGCTCAAAATAATGCCAATGTCTTAGCAACAGCTGAAGTTGTTGTAGCTTTGAATGTTCAAAATGTTCAAAATTTAGAGTTTGGCCAGGTTCTGCAAGGTGATACAAGTGAATTACTAACTGCTGGTAATGCTGGACAAATTAGCATTCAGGGTTCTGGTGATGCGTCGGTTGATGTTCTACTTGACGCAGTACCAACGGCTTTGACCGGGCCTGGTGCTGATATACCCATCAACGGTTTAACTATCTCATCATCAGACGTCGCAAATAGTTTGGGAACTGATTTTACTAACTCTGCCCAAGGTGATGTTGAACAACTAGTATTAAGTGCAACGGGTAATAAATTTGTCTTCTTTAGAGGTTCAATTACACCAGCTGGTACTCAGACTGCCGGTAGTTACAGTGAAACATTTACGATCACCGTAAATTATAATTAATGCTTCATAGCAATTAATACAGATTTTAAAAAGCCATGTGTTTGCAATAACCGTGGCTTTTTTTATTATGTAGCAACCTCCAATCATCTAAAATACAATCATGCTGCACGTTAAGGTAAAAACCCCCGCACTGATGGTACTGACAGCCCTGTTAAGTTTGCTGTTGGTACAGCAGACAGCTGCTCAAATTACCATCGCCCCTACTACACTCTTTATGACCGAAAGGTCGAATGTTTCCAATTTCCTGGTCATCAATAACTCCAGTGAACCCCAGGAGGTCTCCGTTAACTTCTTTTTCGGTTATGTTAAGACCGACGACGAAGGAAATCGCCAGATTGTCAACGAAGATGACGAGCTGGCTGCCGACTATTCGCTGGCCGATTGGCTCCGCGGATTTCCGCGGACATTTACGCTTCAGCCTGGTGAACGGCAGACCGTCCGGATCCGGGCAAATCCACCCTCTGGACTCGAAGACCGAACCTACTGGTCAAGAATACGAACATCATCCAATCCCGTAACGCCACCTGTTGAAGAGCAGCAGGCAGATGCCGTCACAGCACGTATCAATGTAAAAATTGACCAGGTAACCGGCATCTATCTGAAAAAGGGTCAGATTTCAACCGGAATTGAGGTGAATAACATTGAACTCATACAGGAAGAAGGTCAGCTTACCGCACTGGTTGATGTCGACAGAACCGGAAACTCTCCATTTATTGGAACAGTCACCTCTTATGTTACTGCAGACGGGGAAGAGTTACTGAACCGGCAGAGCACAACCACCATCTTTGTAGACGGGGTTCACCGCTTCAGCTTTGACGTATCGGACCTTGAACCGGGCGATTACCAGTTCAATATCCGGTTTGAAACTTCGCGACGGGACATCCGTGATGAAGAACTTATTCAGGGCGAAACCGCCAACGCAGCAAAAGAATTTATGTTGAGTGAGTAACAAGCTTATTGCTCAGATCCTTGCTATTGCACTAATATTCAGTCCGTTGATTGCCTATGCGCAGTCATCGCAAACTGATGATGAACAGGAAGTACTGCTTAGCTTTCGTTATAAAGGAGTTGTGTCGAATTATATCCTTTCCAGGTATTCCGATGATCGGTTTTATCTTGCAACCTCTGAACTATTCAGTGTTCTCCAAATCGAAAACAGTGTAAATCTCCAGGATCTGTCTGTTTCAGGAGATTATTCCGATACAGGTAAATCTTATGAAATCAACTTTGGAAATCAAACGGCGCGAATCGGGGATAAAACAGTACCCCTAAGCCCCGATGACTACCTGGTAAGGGAAACTGATTTTTTTTTACGAGCTTCAGTTTTTGAAGAGCTTCTCGATCTTACGTTCACCATTGACTTTAACAACCTGACACTTTCACTCGAAACGCCCGTTACCATGCCGGTGGTAGCTGCCAGAGAGCGCGACCGCCGCAGAGAAAGGATGCTTCGCTCAAAATCACCACTGTTCAGGGACTTTCACCCCGTCCGGTTCGACAGAAAAAGACAGCTGCTCAACGCAGGTTTCCTGGATTATAACCTGAGCGGCAATGCAACCGATGGCACCAATGTGTTTGGCTACAACACAAATACCGGTTTTGAAGTGGCAGGCGGGGATTTCCAGGGAAATTTTGCAGGATCTGTATCTGATGAAATCACATCGTTCAATACAAGCAATGTCCGATGGCGGTACGTGATGAGAGATAATCTCTACCTAACCCAGGCCACTGCCGGCCAGTCGACGTCCGGCGGACTTCTGAACCGTGCATTCACCGGGGTAAAACTGACCAACGAACCCATTGAACCCCGTTTCATTTTTGATGATTTTGTCTTCAGGGGAGAAACCACTCCCGATTCAGAAGTAGAACTATACCTGAACAACAGCCTGGTTGACTTTCAGCGTGCTGACGAACTGGGTAACTACAGCTTCCAGGTTCCCCTCTCCTACGGCTCTTCACAGTACGATGTAAGGATTTTTAGTCCAACCGGGCAGGTCAGGCAGGAATTTACCCGTCTCCAGATACCATTCAACTTTCTGCCGCCCGGCGAAGTAAATTACAACATCAACGCGGGGCGACTCGATAACCCGATATTTGGAACACCCGACCGCGGCTTTATGACACAAAACAATGTAAGGGCAGGTCTTACAAACTGGCTGACTGCAGGGGCAGGCATCGAATATTTTGATAAATACAATACCACGCCAACTTTTACCGGTTCACTCTCAAGCCGGTTGCTTACAAAGTACCTGGTAACCCTCGAAGCGGCCAATGGCGCATTTGTCAGGTTCAACACAAGTGCCGTATTCCCCTCGTCGTCAAATTTTAATGTCGATTATACCTATTTCCTGAAAGAAGGCGGGCTGTACAATCCCGGCAGAAATAAGAGCTCACTTAACGGCAGTGTGTTTACTCCATTTGAAATTGCTGAAATCCCCTTCTTTTTTCGATGGTCAACAAATTACCAGCAGCGACAGACCTCCAATGTTACGAGGTATAGTTTCGACCTGAATACAAGACTCGACAGACTCAACCTGCGTATGGGATTTCGGGATTCACAAATCGGGAAACTCCGGTTAGAAACCACGCGGCTTGGACGCCTCTCTACCTCTGCAACCTACACACTGGCCAGGCATTCAGGTATTCCGCTCTATCTCAGGGGAGCCTTTATTCGATCCCAAATCAATTTTTTGCCATCTACTTCCGAGTTTGAAGAGATTGAAGTGCAGTTTTCCAGGAGCATCATGCGAAACGGGCGAATTCAGCTGAATGCAGGCAGAAATTTTATCGGGGATTTCAATCTTTTTTCCATGAATCTGACCCTCGATTTTAACAAGGCAAGAACAAACACCACAACGAGAAGCATTCGCGGAACCACAAGTATCACTCAGAGTGTAAGAGGTTCTGTCGGGTTTGATTCTGAAAATCAGAGCGTGTTGCTATCCAATCGTCAGCAGGTTGGCAGGTCCGGTGCTGCTGTTCGCCTTTTTATTGATCAAAACGACAATGGCAGTTTTGATGACGATGATACACTTTTGCCGGAACAGGCCGCGAGGCTTAGTCGCGCCGGTGGTGCACAATTTGTAAATAAGGATATTACCTATTTCACCCAGCTGCTTGCATACAACCGTTACAATCTTGAAATCAACAGAAACGCGCTGAAAGACCCGTTGCTTGTTCCTGCACTGGAGTCATTTTCGATTGTTACAGATCCGAACCAGTATAAGCAGATTGATATACCAATGTACCTCTCAGGCGTGTTGGAAGGGTCGGTTTCCAGGGTTAACAATAACGAAAAAGAAGGGGTAGGCGGCCTGCGTCTGCAAATTACAGGGACTGCAAAAAGTAATGAGTCAGGAACCTATCAGAATGAATTGCGAACATTCTCAGACGGATCATTCTACACCTTTGAACTGCCGCCCGGCAGCTACGAGATGCGTGTTGATTCCACTCAGCTCGAATTTTTAGGTGTCAGGGCTGAACCCGAAGTGTTGCAATTTGAAGTAAGGGCTCTTTCTGATGGTGATATTATTGAAGGAGAGGAAATTCTGCTATACAATATCAACGACACTGAGCTAATTGCAATTAATGATTCCGAAGAAGTGAAAGATAAACCTGAGGTGGATTCGGAAATCACTTTCAATCCTTTGCCCTACATCATCGGCAGTGATTCCGTCTATTTTGATAACAGTAGAAATACAGAACAGATTTTTAATAAAAGTACCTGTTCCTATACTCTTCAGATAGGAAGTTTTCAAACGATTGAATATTCTGTTAAAGTTGCGGAGCGGGCAGAAAATCTGACGGGAAAAGAATTTGAGATTATCAATAATGACTTATACAATTTAAATGCAATTCGTCTTGCAGACTCTTTCAACTATTCAGATGTGATTGAGCTGTTGCCCTTGATCTCTGAATCATTAGGAATGAGTGGTTTAGCTGTGGTAAACCAGTGTTTAACCGAATCAGTAACAGAACTGCCATCACCAGTTCAGCTTTATATCGAGTTGGGAAATTTTGTACATATACAGGATGCTGAAAATTTTATTGACCGGAATCTCTCTTATTTACATGATTATAAATTTACAGTGGTAAATGAGGGAGGGAATCAATTTTCAATTATCTCCGAAAATTTTGAATCTCGAAACGAAGCGATAAAACTTCTTCAGCTAGCTGAAAACCTGCCTGCTCAAACGGGCCCTTCACTGCGTATAAGTCCCGAATCAATGAATCGAACAAATTTTGATTACCTGATACAGCTGGGCAGGTTCACAAATCATGCTGAAGCTGAATCATACAAAGAACTAATTAAAGTAAAATTTGGATACAATACCGAAATTCATAGCGGCAGCCGGTCTGATTATTATCTTGTACTATCGGAAACTCCTGAAAAATGGGTAAACCTGATTATATTGTATCAGCAGATCTCTTCTGATCCATCCTTTCAGAAGCCGGTCATTAATTTGATAGAGTATTAATTTGATAGTCGGATGAACACCCAAATAGAAAACTTTCCAGGAGAGTTTCACGCAAAGAACGGGAAGAGGAAAAACACGCAAAGAGCGCAATGAGATTTACCCTTGAAATTCAGGACCGTTACCCGCCAGCTATCCGTATCCATTTGTTCATATCCCGGCGAGATAGAACGACCTCAACAGTTCTACGATTCAACAAATCTACATCTCATAATCCACCCCGCTCCGATGGAGCCCGGTTCAGTCGACTGATGATTTTCAGAAATCGACGGCCATCTAAAGGATAGCAAATTTCCTGAAATTCCTCCGCGGCCTCCGCACCTTCGCGGCCTCCGCGTGAAAACCTGACTGAGAGATTTTATGGGGTTTCAACAAATGTGGTGAGATCAATATCAGAAGAAGTCAATCCGGGCCACCTGGGAACCGAGGTAAACTCCGTTTTTCATACGGTCCGAATGTAACTTCCCTGACATTTCGATGACAACTCTGTTATTATCCATCTTATGCTCTTTTACACTTGATTTCAGATCCATTTCTTCTCCACTGCGGTTCATCAACTTAATATCTGAATAAAAAGAAGTGACATAATCTGCATTTTCAGAAAGCTGCATCTCCACTCTTCCATATACAGAATTATTCATGTCAGAAGCCGGCTGAACTACAATATCCTTTGATGATGATGCCGTTTGAAGGCCCCGAACTACCTCGACTTTGATCTCCATAACCACGCCGGCTGTTTTTTGTGCAAATCCTTCATGGCTGTACAGACCTGCAATCAGAACTCCCAATATATAGATTGTTACTTTCATATCTGTCATGTTTTATCTGACAGTAATGTATTAAAATTTTCTAATATTATAAAATAATAATTATTAATTTAATCCGGAAATAGACCTTATTTCACAAATATTATGTCTCTAATTATATATTAAGATTATTTTTACAAATATTAGAAATAATAGTAATAAAATATCCACTTAAGAAGAATTTAAAATTCTAATGTATATAAAAAACCTGGGTGTTCATTATAAAACCATGGAAAGTGGGTTTTCAAGCATTTGACGCAGCGTATTCAGGAAAGCAGCCGCTTTGGCACCGTCAACAACACGGTGGTCGCTTGATAGTGTTACCTTCATTCTCTTGCCTGGTACAATCTCACCGTTTTCAACGACCGGAACGTCGCGTATAGCACCCACAGCCAGTATAGATGCATTGGGCGGGTTGATAATCGCCGTAAACTCTTCTATCCCAAACATGCCAAGATTACTGATGGTAAATGTACTTCCCTCCATCTGCTCAGGCTGCAATTTCTTATTACGGGCAAGCTCCGCCATTTCTCTTGTTTCACTGGAAATCTGCCGAAGGTTTTTCTTGTCCGTATGTTTAATAACAGGTGTCAGCAGTCCCTCATCAACAGCTACGGCAACAGCTACATGAACATCTCCATGGATTCGAATCTTATCTTCAAGCCAGGAACTGTTTACATCCCGGTGCCGCCTCAAAGCTGAAGCACACGCCTTTACAACAATATCATTAAAACTGATTTTCACATCACTTATTTCATTTAGTGCAGACCGCGCTTCAACAGCAGCTTTCATATCGATATTGATTGTCTCATAGAAATGCGGGCTCGAAAATTTGCTTTCGGAAAGCCGTCGTGCAATCGTTTTACGCATTTGAGAAACCCTGATATCTTCACTCTCTTCACTTTCGAACGTTACAGGTGCTTTCTTCTCTTCAGGCGCCGGTTTCTCTTCATACTCTTCAATATCTTTTTTAATAATGCGCCCATCCGGACCGCTGCCACTAACATCAGAAAGCTCAATTCCTCTGTCGTCAGCCATTTTACGTGCAAGCGGCGATGCTTTGATACGCCCGTGTTCGCCTGTGGTTTCCTTCTCTTTCTCTTTCTTTTTGGAGCCTTTGCCATTCAAATCCCCAAGTATGGGATCAAAATCTTTTTTCTCTTTCTTTTCAGCAGACTCTTTTTCTTCTTTTTTTGCAGTCTCTGTCTCCTCTTCAGTTTCACTCTCTTCTTTACCAGCACCGGATTCTGCCTCTTCAATCAAGTCACTTATATCTTCACCCTCCTCGCCGATAATTGCCATGGTTTCACCCAGCGGAACTGCATCTCCCTCATCCACCAATAGCTTCAGAACCGTTCCTTCATCAAACGCTTCTACCTCCATAGTGGCTTTGTCGGTTTCAACCTCTGCAATTATATCGCCGGATTCAACTTTGTCTCCTTCACTTACATTCCATTTGGCAATGACACCCTCCTCCATGGTATCACTGAGCTTCGGCATTTCGATTTTTATAGCCATATTCTTTGTTCGTTAGTTTTAATGCTTTAAAATTTAAAAAGGTTTATTCGAAATCAGTTAGTTATCAGATTCATAAATCGTTTCCCTTCTCTCACATCAGTAATATTTCTGACATATTCCTGCATAAAATCAATTTCTGTATGTGACAGTATTAACAGCTTCAACTACATTTTTGGCATTTGGCAGCCAAAGGTCAAATAGATTCTTCGCATAGGGTGCATTCACATCCGGTAATGAAACACGCTTTACCGGGGCATCGAGGTAGTCAAATGCTTCCCGCTGAATTAAAAACCCGATCTCTGAAGCCACTCCGCCGAAAGGATGATTTTCATCCACAACTACGCAGCGGTTCGTTTTCTTTACGGATTCAACAATCAACTCTATATCGAGCGGTTTGATTGTTCTCGGGTCAATGATCTCAACTTCCACACCATCTTTTGCAAGCTGCTGAGCAGCCTGTTTGGTAATGTGATACATTTTCCCGGTGGCAACAACGGTGACATCACTCCCTTCCCGCTTTATTTTACCCTTCCCAATCGGAATGGTATAATCTTCTTCTTCAGAAACTTCGCCTTTCAGTCCGTACATCTGCTCAGATTCCATAAACAGAACGGGATTGTTATCCCGAATCGCAGATTTAAGCAGACCCTTGGCATCATCAGGTTCCGACGTATAGATAATTTTTAACCCCGGGAACTGGGCATACATGGCATCGTAAGATACAGAATGCGTGGCTCCAAGCTGTCCGGCTGATGCATTCGGGCCCCGGAATACAATCGGGATATCAACCTGTCCGCCCAGCATATATTTAATTTTCGAAGCATGGTTAATGATCTGATCGGCGGCCAGCACTGCAAAATTGAATGTCATAAACTCAATAACGGGCCTCAGACCATTCATTGCTGCACCGACACCGATTCCTGCAAACCCAAGTTCCGATATCGGTGTATCGATCATTCGTTTAAAACCGTATTTATCGAGAAGCCCCTCTGTAGCTTTGTAGGCGCCATTGTATTCGGCAACTTCTTCGCCCATTACAAATATATTTTCATCACGGGACATCTCTTCATCTATTGCATCCCGAATTGCTTCTCTGAATTGTAATTCTGCCATTTTCTAAAAAATTTTTTTAATGTGATTCTTTCTATTCATCAGTTTTAAATTCACTGTACCCTGCCGGCTTTAGTCTATTTATGAAACAGAGCTTCATCATCATCTGAGAACATGTCGTCATAAAGTGCATCGGGCTCTGGTTCAGGAGCATTTTCAGCATGATCTATTGCATCCAGTACCTGCTGTTCGATCTCTTCCTCAAATTTTTCGATATCATCCTGACTGGTGATCTTTTCGTCTGTAAGATATTTTTTAAGCCTTTCGATGGGATCTACCTTCTGGTACTCTTCAAGCTCTTTTTTAGACCTGTACTTTTGCGGGTCCGACATTGAGTGTCCGCGATACCTGTAGGTTCGTATCTCAACAAACCAGGGTTTCCCCTCTTTCCGTACATCATCAGCTATCTCTTTCATCTTTTCATAAACCGTAAACAGATCCATTCCATTAAATACGGTGTTTTTCATTCCGTACGCTTTTGCCCGTTCATGCAGTTCGCCGACACTGTGCCGCGGTGCTGATGTACCCATCGCATAGCCGTTATTTTCCACAACATAGATGCAGGGAAGCTCCCACAACTGGCTCATATTCAGAGTCTCGTGAAGTGCACCCTGGTGAACCGCCCCGTCTCCGAGAAAACAGGCTGTGATTCTGTCATTTTGCTGGTATTTGTTTGCAAAAGCAATTCCGCCGCCCAGGGGAATGTGTCCGCCAACAATACCATAACCGCCCCAAAAGTGATTTTCAACTTTTGCAAAGTGCATCGATCCGCCTTTACCCTTTGAGCAGCCGTCCGATTTGCCAAAGAGTTCAGACATACCCTCCTCGGGTGTAATGCCGCGTGCTATCCCCCAGCCGTGATCCCGGTAAGCAGTTATAATGTCATCATCGTCATTAAATGCGTACACTGTACCGGTAGATATTGCTTCCTGTCCGCTGTAAAGATGCAGGAAACCACCAAATTTACCTTTCTGATACATCTGCATTGCCCGTTCCTCAAAGCGTCTTTGCAGGTACATCAGTTTATACATTTCGATGAGCTGATCATCACTGATATCCAGGTCTTTGTGATTTTTATCTGTTGGCTCAGGAAGCTCAACAGCTTTATCTATCTTGCCTTCTTTGTCATTGTTTGATGTCCCTATGGGGGTAAAAAAAGCTTTTTCTTCTGTTTTCGCCATAAAACTAATTCAATTCTGTTTAAACAAATTTAAGATTTACAATATACCCAAGATTATTGAAGAAACCATTTAACAGTTATCACAATAAAGTAAAGGAGTACACTCATTCTTCCATACAGCTTTACACCGGCAACGCCTCCCTTATCCACTTTTCGGTGTACGCCAGCGCTTCATCAATTTTTTCAGGAAACCGACCGCCTGCTGTTGCTAACGTGGGCTGACCACCGCCGCCGCCGCCAACAATCTTTCCAAGAGAACCCACCAGGGATCCTGCTTTCAAACCTTTCGCAACAAGGTCTTCCGTTATGGCAGCCATAAGGTACACCTTCTCACTCTCAGGGTCTTCACTTGCCAGTACTACAATTGCATTCTCTTTCAGCTGATTCAGCGCGTCGTATCCCGACTGTTTCAGTGCATTCATATCAGAACCATCTGCTCTTCCCCTGATCAGGCGTATACCATTTACATTCTCCGGATTTTCAATCAGCTGCTGAAGTTTATTTGAAGCCTGCTTTTGTTGTAACTGTTTTATCTCCTTTTCGAGTTCCTTATTTCTCTTAAGCAATCTCTGAACATCCTGCTCTATGTTCTGCTGACTGCCTACAATCTCACGGAGATTTTCCAGCAGGTGCTTCTCATTTCGCAAAAATCTGTCGGCACTGCGGCCCGCTATCGCTTCAACCCTTCGGATTCCGGCTGCCGCCGAAGATTCGGAGGTAAAACGAAAATAACCAATCTCACCCGTCGATTTTGTATGTGTACCGCCGCAGAGTTCTACAGAAAAATCGGGACCAAAAGTGATCATTCGCACTTTATCGCCATATTTTTCACCGAACAGCATCATTGCTCCCCGTTCTCTTGCCTCTTTAATAGGAACATTCCGCTCCTCAATCCGCGGAATATTTTCCTGAATTTTTTCATTGACTATGGCTTCAATCTCATCAAGCTGAGTCCGGGTTACGGTTTCATAGTGAGAGAAATCGAAACGCAGTCTCTCTTTATCAACCAGTGATCCTTTTTGTACCACATGATTCCCAAGTACCTTTCGCAATGCTGCATGCATCAAATGGGTTGCCGTGTGATGTTTTTCAGTTTCAATTCTTTTTTCACTGTCTACCGCGGCAAGCCACGTTCCCTCTGGTTCTTCAGGTAAGCGATCAACTTTATGCAGATATGCGTCAGGTCCTTTTTGTACATCAAGAACCCGAATTTCTTCACCGTTTTTTTTCAGAACACCGGTATCAGCAACCTGCCCCCCGCTTTCAGCATAAAACGGTGTTTTAACCAGTTTCACATAGTTTACATCACCCTGCCCGGACAGAGACATAATTTCTGTCTCCGTTTCCAGGTGATCGTAACCAACAAACTCAAAGTCATGCGATTCCGTCACAATATTCCACTCTTTCGCGGATTCACCATTGGCCTGGAACTTCCCGGCTGAACGTGCACGATCTTTCTGTTCCTGCATCAGCGTTTCAAACGTTTCAACGTCCACCCTGATCCCTTTTTCACGGGCCATCAGATCTGTCAAATCGATTGGAAAACCGTAGGTGTCATGAAGCTTAAAAGCATCTTCACCTGATAGCACCTCTTTTCCTCTGCTCATTTCCTGAAACAGCTCAATTCCCTTGCCAAGAGTTTGCAAAAAGCTTTTTTCTTCTGCCCGTATCACACCTGTCACATATTCGAGCTGAGCTTTTAATTCAGGGAATACATCAGAAAACTGATTTGCCAGTGAAGGTGTCAGTTTGTGGAAAAATGGTTCTTTAAAATTAAGCTGATCCCAGCCGTACCGAATGGCTCTTCGCAGAATTCGTCTGATCACATAACCACGGCCTTCGTTTGAAGGGGATGCTCCATCGGCAATGGCAAAGCTGACGGCGCGGATATGATCTGCAATAACACGCATGGCTATATCCGTACTGCTGTCGGACGAGCTGTATGTAAGCCCTGATAATTTTTCAATTTCACTGATAAGCGGCCTAAAAATATCGGTATCGTAATTGGATTTTTTACCTTGCAGAACCGCACAAATTCTTTCAAATCCCATCCCGGTATCTACGTGCTGTGTAGGCAGTTTCTCGAGATCTCCTTCAGCCTGTTTGTTGAATTGGATAAAAACCAGGTTCCAGATCTCCATCACACGGGGATCATCACGATTTACCAGTTCAGCGCCACTTGTTTTCTTCCTCTCTTCGTCGGAACGAAGATCAATATGAACTTCGGAACACGGGCCGCACGGACCCGTCTCTCCCATTTCCCAAAAATTATCTTTTCTGCCAAATTTTAAAACGTGATCAGGCTGAATACCTGTTTCACTTTTCCACAGTTCTGCAGCTTCCTCATCTGCCGGCAGGTCATAATCGCTGTCTCCTTCAAATACTGTTGCATAGAGACGATCTGGATCAAGTCCCCATACATCTACAAGCAGTTCCCAGGCCCAGCGGATAGCTTCTTTTTTAAAATAATCTCCGAACGACCAGTTACCCAGCATTTCAAAGAGTGTGTGATGATATGTATCATGGCCAACTTCTTCCAGGTCATTGTGTTTGCCACTCACCCGGATACATCTTTGTGTATCTGCAGCCCGGTTCCATGTTTTGCCCCCTTCTTTGACTCCGCTTTTCTCTCCCAGAAAGATCTGCTTGAACTGGTTCATACCCGCATTGGTGAAAAGAAGAGTCGGATCATCTTTTGGCACTACCGGGGCACTATCCACAATAATGTGGCCTTTTTCCTCAAAAAATTCGAGAAATTCGCGGCGTATCCGGTCTGATTTTTTAACTGTCATTCAAATTTGTAGTTATACTCTTATCCTTATGGTGTAAAGTTTATAAAAATAGAAAAAAAAGTTGTTAACATCATACAGTTTAGATTTTCTTAGCTTAAAGTGGCTCCATTTGGAACCTGATAAATTTATATTTTGAAAAGAGCTGATATGTTACTCCCATAAATCACTAACAAAGACTTATTTTATGAAAAAAATATTCAACTACTTCCTGCGCGGCCTGGTTTTTTTCTTCCCGGTATTTGCAACTTTCTACGTGATGTATGTAACCGTAAACTGGGCCAATACCACCTTCAACAATCTCTTTTTTGACTGGCTTCAGTACGACATTCCAGGGCTGGGTATCATTACAGTAATCGTACTTATTTCATTTCTTGGATTTTTAATCAAATTTTGCATCTCCCGGCCAATATTGAATTTTTTTGAATCCCTGCTTGCCCGAACTCCTTTAGTAAAAATTGTTTACTCATCTGTAAAAGATCTTACAGAGGCTTTCGTGGGCGACAAAAAGAAATTCAACCGTCCCGTCATTGTGAAGGTGGCAGACGGTTTGGAGCGGTTTGGTTTTCTGACTGAAGAGAATCTTTCCAAGCTCGACATTGTTGACCGGGTTGCCGTTTACTGTCCTCACTCATATAATTTTTCGGGTAACTTATACCTGGTGGATCCGCAGAACATAAAAGTGCTTGATCAAAATCCTTCAGACGTTATGAAATTTATTATTTCAGCAGGTGTAACAAAAATAGACAAAGTTAACGCGATCGAAGCATGACAGAAAAAACGAAAAGTGTTCAAATACTCTCTCCTGAGCACTGCAGACAAAAGTACGCACATATAAAAGATGGCATTACCTATCTGAACCATGCATCAGTGAGTCCGCTGTCTGACGATGTAAAAAGTGCCATCACAGGATTTCTTGAGCAGCGAAACCGGACGAAAATCGAAAATCTTGAGGAAGGTGTTGAAATATTGGAAAACTGCCGGACCCGGATTTCTCATCTGATTCATACCCCGAAAACCGAAAATATTGCATTCACACGGAACACATCTGACGGCATCTCCCTCGTTGCTGAAGGCCTGCCACTCAAAGAGGGAGATGAGATACTGCTCAACAGCATGGAATTTCCATCGAATGTACACCCATGGCGCTCAATAGAAAAGCGAAAAAACTTGAAAATAAGGTATGCGGAACCGGTTCATGGCACACTGCCGGTTGAACTGATCAAAAAGAATATCACACATCAGACCAGAGTTATTTCAGTAAGTGCTGTACAATTTTTAAGCGGGTATAAATCGGATTTGGCTGAAATCGGGCGGCTTTGCAGGGAAAAAGAACTCTTTTTTGTCGTTGACGGAATACAGGGCCTCGGTGTAACAGACATTGATGTTGAAGGCATGAATATTGATGCTCTTGCTACAGGTGGTCATAAATGGCTTATGTCTCCTCTCGGTATCGGCTTTCTCTATCTTAATGAACGCATTCTTGAAAATTTCACCCCTGTAAGAACAGGCTGGTTTTCTGTGGAAGAGCCCTGGGATCTCTTGAATTACGATCAGCCGTGGTTAAACGGTGCATTGAGGCTTGAAGACGGAACACCAAATATGCTTGGTATCGCGGGAATGAATGCTTCCCTGGAAAATTTGCTTCATATTGGTATAGGAAATATCTCAGCAAGAGTTCAGAAGTTAACCGGCTTCCTGGTTGATCTGATTCAAAATGACAGCCGGTTCAATCTTTATACCAGTTCAGATTCAAAAATGAGAGCAGGAATTGTAACATTCAGTACCAAAGCGGAAGTGGATGGAGATAAATTGATTGGTGAATTGAAAAATGAAAAAATTTCAATATCTCATCGCCAGGGTTTTTTAAGAATCGCTCCTCACTATTACAATACACACGAAGAGTTGCAGCATGTTTTTGAAGAAATCTGTTCACGGCTTTAAACCGGCGGTCCATGTGGAATAAAATTAAGACACTTTTTATAAGGTCAGTTAACAAAGCTATCGAATGTGACATAGTTACACAGGGAGCAGCAATCGCTTTTTATACCATATTTTCCGTGGCACCCCTGCTGATACTGGTCATTTCACTTGCAAGCATATTCTACAGTGAAGAACTGATCAGCGGCCAGGTCAGTGAGCAGCTCGAAGCACTGGTAGGCACTGAACTTACCCGCGGAATTCAAGACTATATGGAAGCCAGGCGTCAGACGCCCGAAAATCTCTTCACCACTATCATCGCTGTTGTAATGATGGTAATTGGAGCAACTACAGTAATCACCCAGTTAAAATATGTCTTAAATATGATCTGGGAGGTTAAGGATGTTCATATTCATTCGGTCTGGCAAATCCTGATTAACAGGCTGATCTCATTTGGAGTTATTATCCTTCTAAGTGTTCTGCTGTTGACTTCTCTTCTGGCTGAGTCAATACTTTCGATAGCAATACCATTCTTCCAGCAGTTTCTGCCGGAATTTACTCTCCATATCTTTCAATTCATCTCACAGATATCAACCATTATATTTGCAAGTGCTTTTTTTACCCTGGTATTTAAAATACTGCCGGATGTTAACGCTCCCTGGAAAGATATAATGGCCGGGGCCATATTCACAACTATTCTGTTTCTTGCCGGTAAATATCTGGTGGGTATTTTCTTAACAGCTACCGGAATTGATACCACTTATAAAGCGGCAGGCTCCCTGGTAATATTTATCATCTGGGTGTACTACAATATTCAAATTGTCCTTTTTGGAGCAATTCTGACCCAGGTTTATACCAGCATGTTCGGCGGAGAGATCACACCTTATCGATTTGTCTCCCTGAAAAACAAAAACTGAGAATCTCTTCTTACTGATTACTGATTCTATACCTGATTATATCATCGAGTGTTATGTCAGTTCCTTCACTCTCGCGGAGTTCACTGATAAGTGAGGTAGTTACACCAATTTGCTGCAGCCTGATCAGCTGATCAATGGAAACATCCGTGTATCCCAAATCATGTAAGTTGCTTGTATAAAATGCTGTAACATTATTTCTTCGAAGCCGGATCAGATCTTCAATATCCGGGTTATAACCGAGTTCCATCATCATTGCCACAAATGTAGCAGAAACATCAGCCTGCCGAAGTCTTACTGCATCTTCAATTGTCAAATCTGTAAACCCAAGCTCCCGTAAAGATGCAATATAGGTTGCGGTTAAACCCTCACTTCTGAGTTCTGTTAATTGTTCATGCGTCAATCCTTCATAACCCATTTCAGCCATCAGGGTGTTCATACGGTTTAGGAGGTCTTCATCAGGCTGATTGATGATTTCAGAAATGGATTGAAAAGGATTCCATTGGCTGATATTGACCCGGAAGTTCTGGCTCGATACATAAAAGATAAATGTAATAAGGAAAGCACCGAGTAAAATATATCTTGTTATCGAATTGCTGCCGGAGTCACTGCTATGATCCTGTTTTGATACAAACCGCGAATAATTCTCATCTTCCAGGTCATTCAGGCTGTTTTTAAGATTTTTAAATTTATTTTCCATATTGAAAATCAAATATCAGTTCTGCAGTGGAAATTCCATAACGTGATCAAAAAATTCTTCTGAATCAGGCATAGTATGACTTGCCATTAAAATAATGGCCCCTTCATTTCTACTATTACGTAAGAGATCGACAGTTGTTTCACGGGTTTTCACATCGAGCCCCCGGAGCGGTTCATCCAGAATTAAAATATCGGGATTTGAAATCACAGCTGCTGCAATTTGTACCTTTTTCTTCATCCCTGTCGAATAGGTTCCGATTGGATCATTTCTCTCCTCCTGCAGGCTGAACTTGTCAAAAAATGAGTGGATTTGTTCGGGCGATTTATCATTCCAGAGTTTCCTGCTTCTTAATATCCATTCCAGAAGCTCCGTGGCTGACAAATGGAGGGGAAGACTCTCTTCATCATGCACAAGCCCAACATACTTCAGGTACTGGTAGGGGGATTTATGAATGTTGATTTCTCCATACTTTACAACCCCCGAAGTAGGAAAAGATGTTACGGATAGTAGTCTCAGGAATGTTGTTTTTCCGGAACCGTTCGGGCCTGTCAATCCGACAATTTCCCGGGGCTTAAACGTCATACTAACATCTTTAAATATGGTTTTGCCTGCCTTATACTGTTTTGTAAGATGTTCTGTAAGTAATACTTTTTTATTCATATACCGATTCAACCGTTGTGTGCATTCTATATGTTATCAGTGCAGATATTACCAGGTGCACGGCAAGGTAGAGCAGTACGAACCAGGCCTGCAGACCAAAGTCAGGTGTTCCGAAAAAGAGATACATTACATTACAGCTCAGCAAAAGCGGCAGAATCCACCGAAGCTGCATCCAGAATCGCACGGACATCCATACCGCTGGTTTATCGAGCAATTGCTGCCACCATTGAGGCATTATCGCTCTGTCTGATGTAGGCAGCAGCAAAATAGAATGTGCGATAATAAAAAGTACCCAGGCACCTGTTAAAACATCTTCACCCGGCCTCTGATATGCAACAATCCATACAATGAAATGGCCGATCGCAATAATCCTTCCGGTTGGTAATTTTCTGTCAAGCTGCGTTATCAAAGCCCAGACATGCACCCGGATTACCGGCGGCACCCACCATAACTGATTCACTGCCAGCGGCTGAAACTGCTCATCTCCTTTTATGTCGGTGCCAAAAAATTCCCTGTAAAAAGCATTTGTTGCATAAAAATGAACATCTGCTTCCCTGTTTGTCATTTTCCATGAGATATAACCACCTGTCAATATGATCAGACCAACAGCTGTTTCGCCCGTAATACCAAAGTTGCCAGATACAAACGCACCTGTTACCACAAGAAGC
The DNA here is from genome assembly GCA_964449075.1 of uncultured Balneolaceae bacterium. Classification (GTDB taxonomy): domain Bacteria; phylum Bacteroidota; class Rhodothermia; order Balneolales; family Balneolaceae; genus CAYVBJ01. Next base: position 25,920 of record CAYVBJ010000029.1, on the reverse strand, counting down.
ATTCCCCCGGCTGTAATAACAATGGTATTGAGCAAGCTTGGTATAGATCCCGGATCAAGCGGAAACTTAGCAAGGTCTGCCATCTTTTTCCTGATTTCGGCCCCTTTTTTACCTTCCTGCCACTCCTGCGAGTGCCGGCCTATTTGAAAATACCTGGATATAGAATAGTAGAGCAGGCCTGTAAAAAAAGATGTACCATATATAAAAATCAGAACTTTATCTGTCAGCTGACCAAAAGGTGACCGGATATCTGTGAATACAACCACAAAGAGCAGCCAGAGGATCATGAGCCAAATTGTTTTACAACGTTTCCATATATGATTGCGAAGCTCATCCGGTGAGCTGTTACCAAGCTGGTAAATTGTAATATTCCGGTCCGGAAACAGAATATAGGGAATGGCAAAAGCAACAAGCCCGGATCCAAGGTATAGCATCATTCTAATAGATAGGAGCTTCTCATTCAGCGTGGAGTCGCCGGCCATCAGGAATCCAATCAGCGCTATCAGTAAGATTGATACAGCCTTTAGCAAGATGCTGTTTCTATTTATTTTTTTGTGAACAGGCAAAATATTCATTTATAGTTTAGCTGTAAGCCCGACAATATACGGCTGATAAACAGATACCTCAAAACCGGCCGGAACTCTTTTTACTATTTAAGATAAGATTAAATTATATTACTCACCTGTTAATTTAATGATGTTATTCAAAGATATGATTTATCGTTTTTCACACTTACTCTTTCTTATTCTCTTCCTCCTGGTCAGTCCTTTCAAAAGTTTTTCACAAGCCGGATGGTCTGCACCTTATGAAAACGGAATGGTTTCGTCTGCTGATAAAGATGCATCCCGCGCAGGTATCGAAATACTGAATAAGGGTGGCAATGCAGTTGATGCTGCTATTGCAGTACAGTTTGCTCTTGCTGTCACCCTGCCGAGAGCAGGCAACATCGGCGGCGGCGGATTTATGGTCCTTCATCTGAATGATGGCATTGTCCGGACGCTCGATTTTCGTGAAAAGGCACCGGCTAAAGCACACAGGGATATGTACCTGGATGTATCGGGAGAATATGTATCGGAAAAAAGCCGTGAAGGTGCTCTGGCTATCGGAGTTCCCGGAACGGTCGACGGTATGCTAAGTGCCCTCGAGCGATATGGCACAATGCCTCTTGAAGTGATCATGGAGCCGGCAATAAGGCTTGCAAGAGACGGCTATAAGTTAAATTACAATCATGCCGAAGACCTGAACAACAGGGCTGATAAATTGAGCATGTTTGAATCTTCTGAAAATTACTTCGTAAAACCGGGTGGTGAAAAATGGAAAAGAGGTGATCTTTTTATCCAGGAAGATTTAAGCAGAACGCTCAGACGCATTGCCCGATATGGCAGAGATGGATTTTATTCCGGTGTTACTGCTAATCAGATCATTGAAGAGATGCGCAAAACCGGCGGACTGATTGAACTCAGGGATTTGCGCGAGTACCGCAGTGAGTGGAGGGAACCTGTGAACGCTGAATTTGATGGTCACACACTTTACATGATGGGGCCTCCATCCAGCGGTGGTGTGGTTATAAAACAGATTTTGCAAATGATTGAAGAGAAGAATCCAAAACAGTACGGCTTCAATTCAGCAGACTACATTCACCTGATTGCTGAAGCTATGAGGCGATCCTTTGCTGACAGAAATTTTTACCTGGGTGATCCCGACTACACCGACATTCCAATGAAAGAACTGCTTTCGGCAGATTATGCTGATAGAAGAATGAACGACTTCCGGATGTCAGAGGCTACACAAAGTGAGGCCGTTTCACAAGGAGAATTCAATCAAACACTTGAATCATCACAAACCACACATTTTTCAGTTATTGACAAAAACGGAAATGCAGTTGCAGTAACCACCACGCTGAACGGTTCCTTTGGCAGTTACCTGAGTGTTTCTGATGCAGGTTTTCTTTTAAACAACGAAATGGATGATTTTTCTGCAAAACCGGGTGAACCCAATATGTTTGGCCTTATCGGAGCAGATGCCAATGCCATTGAACCGGGCAAACGAATGCTAAGCAGTATGAGCCCGGTAATTGTCACAAAAAACGGTAAGGTGAAAATGATTGCCGGAGCTGCAGGCGGACCAAGAATTATTACAGCAACTCTGCAAAATATATTGAATGTGCTCCTGTTTGAAATGAATCCTCAGCAGGCTATTTCAGCACCCCGATTTCATCACCAATGGCTGCCAGACACACTCTACCTGGAAGAGTATGGTATTTCACCGGATACCAAATCCATTTTGAGTGAACGCGGACATGAAATTACTTTTATTCCGACTATCGGCAGAATGCATATTATTTATGTGGATGAGGACGGAGTAAAGTACGGAGCAGCTGATCCGCGTGGTGATGGTGAGGTAAAAGGTTACTAAAATTGAAAAAAGCTGATATTCTAACCAAATCAATACCATCCAAACCAATTCTTTTTTAAAATGTAAATCGTATTTGTTTCTCGCAGATTACCGCTGAGTTTTGCGCAGATTTTCACAGAATATCAGCGAAACACTGCGTATTCATCTGCGAGACTCAGCGAGAAAAGTCGTTGGGATTATTACAGTGAAACTATAAGTAAAAGATCTTGGAAAGCAATTTTGAATATTTTCTAAAAAATCTGAATTGTTACGGATAGTATTGAAACCAAATATAATCTGCAATCGAGCTGAAGCTTTTGTATTTTCGCATCTGATTTATAAAAATTTCTAAAATGAACAACACAGATTATATAGTCTGGGACACAGATCCTGTAGCTTTTACCATCCCGGAATTATCTCTTCCTTTTTCTATTTCCATTTACGGGCTGATTCTGGCAGGCATTGTCTATTACTTTGCTTCAAGAAAACTCTGGCCAGAGCTCAGTGAAAAGTCATCTAAACCCGCTGAAATTAATATTCCGTTCTGGAAACAACTTCTTCTCATTTTTGGTGCCCTGATTGCAGGTCAGCTTCCTTTTTTGGTTATCGATTCTCCGTCCTTTTCATCTATCGGCCCTATACAGCCCTATTGGTATGGCGTGATGTTTGCCAGCGGCTTTATTTTCGGTTACATGCTGACGGGTAAATTATACCGGGATGCCGGACGAACACAGGAAGAACTTGATCGTATTCTGATTTACGTGCTTATCGCAACGGTAATCGGAGCCCGACTTGGGCATGTAATTTTCTATGATCTTGAATACTATCTCCGGAACCCGATGCTGATACCTGCAATCTGGCAGGGAGGTCTTGCAAGCCACGGGGCCGCTATAGCTATTTTGATTGCCATGTACCTTTATGTAAAACGAACTCCCAACATGACCTATTGGTGGCTGGCCGACCGGGTTGTACCCGGAGTTGCTGTTGGCGGGATGTTTATCCGGATCGGCAACTTTTTTAACTCTGAAATTCTTGGCCGTGCTACGGATCTTCCCTGGGCAATCATTTTTGAACGCGTTGATATGGTTCCGCGCCATCCAACCATGCTATACGAATCGCTTCTCTGTGTTCTTCTGATTGTGGTTTTGATGGGTATCTACTACAAATATGACAAAAAACCACCCGAAGGTGCCATATTTGGCAGTTTCCTTGTTATTCTTTTTACAGGCAGATTTCTTCTGGAATTCACAAAAGTGCCTCAGGCTGAGTTCGCCACCGACTGGGCAATCAATATGGGTCAGTGGCTGAGTATTCCGCTTGTATTGTTTGGAATCTGGCTTCTGGTCAAAAAAGTAAAGTGGAAGTAAGAATGCAGTATCCGGTTATTATACTGAGTATTTAATTCAAACGATTTAAAGCCGTTATCAGTATCACCCTGCGAACCATCCTCGTGACAAAACAGCAGCCATACCAGGGAGATGTCTCGGCTGCGTCCCGACAGAAAAACACACCGACCTGCTGTTACAGGTCCGGCTGCCGGGCCTGCGCTCGACATGACAGGACACCACTTTTAGAATGGCGGCGAAACAGCTTTTCAGGTGGTGCACAATTCATAGCATCGCCGCAGGCAGTAAACGTGACCATCCCATTCCCCTTACGTAATTCTCAATTCTTAATTCTTAATTCTCAATTTATAATTTCTTACCGGCAAGTCCCCTGCGTTCCAGGAGGTTTTTGACTTCAGGCTCCCCGTTGCGGAAATTGTAATAGAGATCCATTGGCCTCTGGCTCCCTCCTTTTGAAAGTATGTGGGTTCTGAGCATTTCGCCGTTCTCCCGGTTCAGGCCGCCATTCTCTCTCATAAAGGCAAACGCATCCGCTGCGAGTATTTCACTCCAGATGTATGAGTAGTAATTGGCAGAATATCCGCCCGAAAATATGTGGGCAAAGTATGGAGATTTATATCTTGGCGGAATGGCCGGATGTGTGAGCCCGAACGAACTGAGGGTCTCTCTCTCGAATTCACTGACATTTTCCGGCAGTTCTGATTCATTCAGAAGATGCCATTGCATATCAACCAGTGTTGAGGCGAGGTACTCATAGGTATCAAACCCCTGGTTAAATTCTCTTGCCTCAATCAGCTTGTTGAGCAGATCCTGTGGTATAGTTTCGCCGGTTTCATAATGCACTGCGTAGTTAGCCAAAACTTCAGGATGTATTGCCCAGTCTTCCTGGAATGTGGAAGGAAACTCTACATAATCACGGGGAACAGACGTACCTGACTGCGACGGATACTTCACATCAGAAAACAGTCCGTGAACCGCATGCCCCATTTCGTGAAACAGTGTTGTTGCATTATCAAAACTTATGAGAGCCGGTTCACCCGCGGCAGGTTTGGGTATATTTAGCACGTTCACAATTACCGGTTTTTTATCGAGGAGGTGAGACTGACTCACATAGGAGCTCATCCAGGCACCGCCGCGTTTTGAGTCTCTTGCAAAGAAATCTCCATAGAAAAGTCCAAGGCGGCTGCCATCCTCGTTATATACATCAAACACTCTTACATCGGGGTGATAAACGGGAAGGTCGGTCCGCTCTTCGAATGTTATTCCAAAAAGTCGATTCATTGTATAAAAAACACCATCTTTTAGAACACGATCCAGTTCGAAGTACGCCCTGACTTCATTTTCATCAATATCGTATTTCTCGCTTCTCACTTTTTCAGCATAGTATTGCCAGTCCCATGCCTGTACCTCGTCCTGAATCCCGTCTTTTCTCATCATATCGCGGATTGATTGAGTCTCGGTTTTTACATTCCGGTTTAAAGGATCAATCAGGCCGGTCAGCATATCCAGTACATTTCCCGGATTTTCTGCTGTCTGCGGATCGAGAGCATAGGTTGCATAGTTTTCATAACCCAGCAGCTGGGCGCGTTCGCTGCGTAGTTTAACCATTTCGAGCAGCAGAGGCTGCGTGTTGACACCACCGTTTTCACCGACTCCCCTGTAAGCAGAAGCTTTCCAGACTTTTTCGCGCACATCTCTTCTCTTCAATGAGGTAAGCACCGGCTGACGCGTTGTGTTTGTTATTGAGAGCAGGTACTTACCTTCGTGGCCCTGTTCTTCTGCGGCCTGTTTAGCAGCACGAATCCTGTCTGAACTCAACCCTTCAAGTTCGTCTTCAGTATCTATCAGTACAGAACGTTCCCGGGTCATTTCAAGAAGTTTCTCCTGGAATTCGGTAGTAAGTGATGAAAGCCTTTCATTTATTTCACGAACTCTTTTCTGCCCGCTTTCCGATAATTTTGCACCCGCCCTGATGAAGTCGCGATAGGTGTCATCCAGAAGTTTCAGAGATTCCGGATCGAGGCCAAGCTCATCTTTTTTATTGTATAGAGTTTCAACTCTTTCAAATAGAGCACGGTTCAGGTAGATATCATCTGAATGAGCGGCAAGTTTTGGAGCAATTTCGGCCTGGATTTCCTGGATTTTTTGATTTGTATGAGCAGATGTCATATTAAAAAACACACTTTGAACACGGTTCAGCAGTGCCCCGGTTTTCTCCATTGCCACAATTGTATTATCAAATGTCGGCGGCTCCGTATTATCTGCGATAGTACCGATTTCATCTTTCTCAATACCTATCCCTTCCAGGAGAGCAGGCAAGTAGTGATCATCGTTTATTGCATCAAATTGAGGTGCTTCAAGCGGAAGCTCACTTTTTTCAAAAAAAGGGTTTTCAGTCATTGAATCATTTTCGGCGCATGAAATGAATATCAATGAGATTAAAATGATGGTAGCTGAGAGTATTCGTTTCATGTATGGTTTTCTTTGTTTTTGGTTACACAAAAATACAAAATCCCTGATATCTTTATACCGGTTTTATTTGATTTTTCTAACAGATAAAAACTCTGTCCGCTTTACTATTAAATATTTTATTACTTTATTAGATACAGTATTAATAACAGGGATTTGGAAAGGCTGTAATTGTATGAATGTTTTTTAGCAGCAACTGGTTGGCATTAAGATTATTTATTTCAAACATCACAATTTCCGATGGAGATCACAAAACTACTTGTTAAAGCGAGCAGTGGCGACAAAGAGGCTTACAATTCTCTTTACCCGCTTGTTTACGAGAAGCTCAGATTGCTTGCTCAGAAACAACTGAACAAAGAATATTCTGATCATACACTTTGTAAGACCGAGCTGGTACACGAAGCGTATGAAAAAATGATAGATCAGTCTACCGTAGATTATAATGACCGGGCTCATTTTTTTGCAATTGCCGCTCGCTCCATGCGCCAGATTTTGGTTGATTATGCACGGAAAAAGAAAGCCCTGAAACGCGGCGGAGAATTTTCAAAAGTGGATATTGACATAAATAATTTGCAGGCTCATGAACATGCTGAACAAATCCTGGTACTCAACGACGCTCTGGATGAATTAAAAAGACTGGATGAACGAATTTGCACAGTGGTGGAACTGCGATTTTTTGGGGGTTTGAGCATCGAAGAGACATCCGACGTTCTGAATATTTCACCAAGTACAATCAACCGTGACTGGCTCAAAGCACGCGGGTGGCTGCATCAAAAATTGAAAGGTTAATTTTTAAATATTTCCTTTCGGTTTTTCCGGTATAAATTTGTTGATACCTGCTCAAAGACTTACTGATGCACAGTAAGTCATTTTTTCGCATTACCTGTATCAGATAACATCAACTGGTGAAATGAATAAAGAGTTCTGGGAAATTATTACAACTATTCTGGACCGGGCTTTAGAGCTCGGACACGAAGAACAAATGCAGTTTATCGAAAGTGAGTGTAAACACGATTCTGAATTGAAAAAACAGGTAGTTACTTTTTTGAAATCTATTAATAAGTCAGAAGGCTTATGGGATGAGCTGCTGGATTCAAATCGTGCACTTGTAAACGAACTCACTTCTTCCGGCACAGAACTTGAAGAATTAAAAAAGGATTCTGTTCCTGACCGGATCGGGTCTTATAAAATAAAGCGGCTGCTGGCAAGCGGTGGTATGGGAGATGTTTACCTGGCAAAGCGAAGTGACGGACAGTTTCACCGGAATGTTGCTATTAAAATTTTGCGCAGTGAACTGACTCACAATAACCTCGAACAGAGATTCTTATATGAACGTGAAATACTCTCTTCACTGGAGCATCCGAACATTGCAAGGCTGTATGATGGCGGCCTTACAACCGATGGCCGGCCCTACCTGGTTATGGAATACGTTGACGGCAAACCGATAAGTTCATTCTGTTCACAACACAACTGTTCCCTTGAGAATAAACTTAAACTTTTTACCCAGGTTTGCGAAGCGGTTAACTACGCTCACAGAAACCTGATTATTCACCGGGATTTAAAACCGGACAATATTTTTGTAACCTCTGAAGGAATTGTAAAAATCCTGGACTTCGGTATTGCAAAAATCATTGATAAAGAGTTGTCGGCCGAAGAGTTAATAAAAACACGGGAAGGATTACGCCTGCTCTCCATACAATATGCTGCACCCGAACAGATCACGCTTGAAAAAATAACAACGGCAACTGATGTATACGGGCTTGGGCTGCTTCTCTATGAAATCATAACCGGTTGTAAGCCTTATGATCTGAGTGAGAAGAGACTGAAAGAAGCCGAACATTACATCCGCCATATGTCTCCGGATTTGCCCAGTTCAAAGGCGAACAATCCTTCTGTTTCAAACAAACTCAGAGGTGATCTCGATGCTATAATCTTAAAAGCATTAAGAAAAGAGCCTCAACACCGGTACCAGTCAGCTGAGCAATTCCTGGATGATATAAATCGCTATAAAGCACACCTTCCAGTACAGGCTCAAAAAGATTCAATCCGCTACCGGTCTGTAAAATTTGTGAAAAGACACTCCACAGCGATCATATCTTTACTGCTTGTGATTTCCATTTCCATAGGTTTTGTTTTCTATCATACATACCGGATGACAACCGAGAGAAATATAGCACAAACAGAAGCCCAAAAAGCGCAACAGGCTGTCTCTTTTCTTATGGAAATGTTTGAATCGGCTAATCCTGAAGAATCATTGGGGGATACACTGACAGTTTATGACCTTATTAAAAAGGGTGTTCAAAATACAGAAACACTGGATGATCAACCCATACTTAAATCACAAATGTTTGAAGTAATTGGCGGCGTATACCGGTCACTGGGCGAATACCAAAATGCAAGATCACTTCTTGAAAAATCTTACCGGCTGAGATTACAGGAATTTGGCTTGCAACATCCTGAAACTGTTGAAAGCCTTCATCAAATCGGCATTTTACTCAGTGAAGAGGGAAAATTTTCAGAAGCAGAATCATTTTTCAGGCTTTCATACAGTATCCGTATACAGCTGTTCGATTCTGTGCATGCTTCACTTTCCGATACCAAAAGTGAACTGGCTTATGTATTGAGAAGGCAGGGAAAATTCAGTGAATCAAAAAAAATATATGAGGAACTCGTAAATACCTTCAGAATTCATCCGGGCGAAGAAGACAACTCTGCAATTTCCAGTATGAGCGGACTGGGTGCTGTTTTACATGCCATGAATAACTATGAAGAAGCCGAAGAGTATTACAGAAAAGTGCTGCAAGTCCGTCGAAAAAACCTCGGGCCTGTCCATCCTGATATCGCGATGAGCTTAAACAGCCTGGGAGCCTTGTTAATGAATACCGGTGATTTTCAGGAAGCTGAGAAGCTATTGAATTCATCCTATAAAATGAGAAAAGAACTCTATGGGTCTGAACACCCCAAAGTGGCACTAACTATGAATAATCTGGCGATATTATACAGGGATAAAGGTGAATTTGAACCCGCTGAAAAGCTTTTCAATAAATCTCTGAAAATGAGAAAAAGTATTCTTGGTGAGAATCACATTGCAACATGCTTGTCTAAATTCAGTCTGGCGGAATACTATTTATTGATAAACGTTCCTGATTCTGCTCTGATCCTATTCACTGATATTTATCCCGGGTTCAGGGAAGCTTTTGGTGATAGCAACTCGTTCACAGCACGCACTGAAATGGGTATTGGCAGTGCTCATCTTCAGCAGGGAAATACTGATTTGGCAGCTGAATTTATGAAAAAGGCCTACAACAGCATCGTTCAGCTTCATGAAGAAAATTCACTGGAGCGGGCACTTGCTATGATTCAGATGGGGGATTTGTACAAAAGAGTAAATGAACCTGAAAAAGCTTTATCATATTTGGAAAATGCATATCAGCTGTTCAATGATATTGAGTACGATCTCAACTACAGGTCAGTTTATAAACAACAAATAGTGAACAGGTTAAAAGAACTTGGCTCTTTTACAGCTGCAGATCTTTCAGAATTATAATAAGAGTGACAGTAATGGCCACTAACTTTCGCATAATTGTATACAGAAGCCATAACACATGATTCAGCCTATTACCTGCAGGAGTAATGCTTAGATCACAGCTTATCAAATGAATTACAGCATTGGCAAACCAGAACTGCTCAGATGAAAAAAAATCAGTGGAATTTAGTTACTTCGATTATTGACCGCTTACTGGAAGCAGAGGCGGATGATCATGCAGCTATTATTGAACAAGAGTGTGGTGATAACCCGGAATTAGAAAAGGAAGTTAAAAATTTTCTCCTCTCAATCAATACATCAGAAAAACTATGGGATGAATTACTAACATCGAACCGGGTCCTGGTAAACGAACTGACAAAAACCGAAAATTTTTCGGGCGACAATTTCTTACCGGTTAACAATGGCAGCGTAGGAACTTACAGCTTGATAAAACGAATTGCCCGTGGCGGAATGGGTGATGTATTTTTTGCAGAACGAAGTGACGGACATTTTCAGCGAAACGTCGCAATCAAAATATTGAGAAATGAATTACAGTCACCAAAACACCGCGACCGTTTCCTTCTCGAAAGGGAAATTCTCTCCTCACTTGAGCATCCCAACATTGCGCGGTTATATGATGGGGGGATAACAGAAAGCGGGAGTCCCTACCTCGTTATGGAATATGTGGACGGTATGCCCGTCAGCTCTTTTTGCACAAACAACAATTGCACATTGGATAAAAAACTGGAGCTTTTTCACCAGGTCTGCGAAGCTGTACAGTATGCCCATTTAAATCTTATCGTTCACCGGGATTTAAAACCCGACAACATTTATGTAACTCAAAAAGGTATTGTTAAAATACTGGACTTTGGAATTGCCAAAATTATCGATTCTGAACTGCCTGCCGAAAAGCTGGTTCAGACAGATTCAGGGCTTCGTCTGATGTCCGTTCAATATGCTGCTCCTGAACAGATCACAATAGATAGAATCACAACCGCCACCGATGTTTATGCACTCGGACTCCTGTTATATGAAATGCTGACGGGGCAAAAACCACTGGATCTTACCGATAAAAAACTTATTGAAGCTGAATATGCCATAAGAAACATAGTTCCTCCCAAACCAAGCACAGTTGCGAAAGAAAAAAATCTCAAAAATAAATTAAAAGGGGACCTGGATGCCATTGTACTCAAATGTTTACGCAAGGAACCTGAGGACAGGTACTCTACTGTAGATCAGCTATTAACTGATTTAGACAGGTATCAGTTATCACTTCCTGTTCACGCAAAGTCCGGTTCGTATTTATACAAGGCTAAAAAGTTTTTCAAGCGACAAAAAAAATCGCTTATAGCTGCTACAATCTTGATGATACTTTTAACCGGTTTTCTCTACTACCATATTTCGGAAGTAACCAGGCAAAAGGAACTGGCCTTGCAGGGACAGCAAGAGGCAAATTTTATTTCCGGGTTTATGACCGACCTTTTTAAATCTGCAAATCCAGCTGAAAATATTGAGGATACGTTAACAGTTTATGATCTGCTGGAAAGAGGAAAACGGAAAATTTCTGAACTGGATAAAAATTTCCCGGCCAAAGCAGGGATTCTTGAATCACTCGCTGAATCATATACTAATATGGGGAATTATGAGGAAGCTGAACAGTTATACAACCGGGCACTTACTATTTTAAACTCTTCTAACCCTGACCAGAAAAAACTCTCAAATCTCACCTACCGAATGGGTTCCATGTACTCAAGCCGGAGAAATTATGTGAAATCAGCTTATTACTATGACCAGGCCCTGCAGTTGATGGATCAGAAACCTGACAGTTTATCAATCATTAAAAAGGCAAACATTCTGTCCGGATACGGGAATGTGATCGCTGAACTTGGCAACTCACAGCTTGCTGTTTTGTACCTGGAAAAATCCCTGGCCGTTTTTGAGTTGCCAAATAATAGTGATGTTGACCTTCGCAGCATCAAAATAAACCTTGCCAAAGCGTATCGACACAATAGTGAGTACCGGAAAAGTGAAGAGTTATACCTGGAAATTTTAGAAGAGATGGACTATTCGGAGTCTGATGGAGAGATAAATACGGATAAAGCCGCTCTTCATAACAATCTGGCCTACCTTCTTAAAGTTCAGTCACGGACAGATGAAGCCATCATACACTACAAAAAATCTCTTGAAATTCTGGAATCTGTGTATGGAACAGATCATCCGAATGTTCTTCTCATTTTAAATAATCTGGCATCGGCTCATGAGATGATACAAAATTATGACGACGCTGAAAAGTTGCGCACTAAAAGTGTAGAACGTCATGTAAATAAGTTTGGCATGAATCACTGGAGAACTGCAACAGCCTATAAAAGTCTTGGTCAATTTTTTATCAGGAGAGAAAGAGTCCCGGAAGCTGAACGTATGCTGAAAGAAGCAGCTGATTTATATTCTGAAAGTCTTGGTCCACAGCACATCTGGACAGAGATTACCAATATCTATCTATCATTTTGCCAGGATGTAAATGGTTCAAAAGCTGAAGCGGACCGGCGTTTCAGAAAAGCTTACCGTTCGCTTCAAAACAGTAGTTCAGCTTTTTCCTACTATGATAAGCAGCTGATTGAGAATTTAATCTCTGATTTGAAAGCTGATGATTCGGCAGATTGGAACGACCAGGTAGCACTTCTCGAAAATCTTTGAAAAAAGGCTGTAATTTTTAAAAATATCGATTTTTAGCTGACATAAACCGGCGTTGGATTTCGCATAATAGATTAAACCCATACTAATCTAAAATGCAATCCATATGAAACTTCAAAAAATGCTACAATCAGGGAGCGCAATCATAGCAGTTATGATCGTCGCTCAGCTATTTATTTCACAGGAAGCCACCGCACAGATCACTCTGACAAACAGTTCACTCAACAATTTTTTAAATGGTGAATTTACAATCTCACAATCTGTTAGCACTGACGCAGAAAATATTTTTCTGCTGATAGATCAAAAAGGGGCAGACCAGGTTTGGGATTTTACCACCCTGACTTTTGATGAATCTTTTTCAGCAGATGGAATTATTGAAACGTTTACAGACATCAGCGGAAGTCCCGGCGCCGGAGACCCGCATTTTGACCAGGCCACCCATGTGAGCCGTTCAGGATTTTCTTTTGATGGCATTGTAGAAGGTGAAGAAGTTACCTTTGATTTTCTTTCTTACAATTACATTATCTTCAATGAAGACTCATTGGCGGATCTGGGAAGTATACAGGTAGATGGCGATACGGAAGAAGTTGAGACCACTATTTACAACCGGCCTGGGATCGTTAATTTTAAATTTCCGGTAAATTTTGAAGATACATGGCAATTTGAGTATGAATCTGAATTGGTCAGCAGTTTCGGGTCATTTACAGATGATTTCAGTGTTACAGCTGAAGTAGACGGCTGGGGACAAATAATTACGTCGGAGGGTTCATTCAATGTGCTTCGAATTACAAAATCGGAAGTTGTAAACTTTTTTGGTATTGAAATTGAATCACTTACAATTGAATTTGTAAATGAGAATGGAATTCCGGTGGCAACCATATCAACAGAGGAAGATCCTGTATCTCCCGGTGAATTTGATCCGGAAGCAACGGATGCCTCAGTGTTAAATTCAGTCTCAAGCGGCACAACAACATCAAACGAAGAGTTGATCTCAGAAATACCAGACCAAATTCGATTGAATCAAAATTATCCGAATCCATTTAATCCGTCTACACAAATTACATACGAACTTGCCAGTCCGGCAAATGTATCCCTTGATGTCTATTCTATAACCGGTGAAAAAATTATGACACTTGTGAACAACCGTTTTCAGCAAGCCGGCTCACACACGGTTTCATTTGATGCCAGCAATCTTGCAAGCGGTGTCTATATGTATCAATTAAATACAGGCAGCCAGGTATTAACAAGAAAAATGACGCTGATTAAATAATCTAACGCCCTGTCAAACCTCAGTAAATAATGGCACTCAATCTGTCAGTTCACTGGTTTGGCAGGGTTTTGGTTTTAGGTATAAGACGAAAAGTGTTCTATTATCAATCCTTCCGGATTCTAAAATTTCATCTCCTGTACAGTGCATTTATGCGTTAAGATCGGCCATGGCGTGTTTTCACTTCACTTACAGGGCTCATTTTTTATCAAACCACTAACCGATAAAGAGTTTATTTTACTCGGAGCTTTTAAGTAAATCCGCTTCTGAAAATTTTCCTCTTTTTTCTAAAAGCCTGACCAGGCGTTGTTTTACACTTTTTGTGTTTGTGTGATCTGATCCAAGAACTTTTTCCCTGCCATGGTAAACTTCTTTTAAAAACAGTTCCGCTTTTACCAGTTCATCCATTTTTTCATAAATAAGCGCAAGAGAACTTTTTGTATCAAGTAAATGAAGATGACTGGGATTTTCATACCTTTTTTCCTGGATATCTAAAGCCATAATAAAATATTCCAGTGCTGCCTCATATTCGCCTTTATCTGCAAGAACAAGGCCTAATCCGTTATAATCAGTTGCCACATTCGGATGATCAGTACCCAGCAGTAATGTATCAAGTGCAATGGTTTGCCTATACAACTCTTCTGCTTCAGAATATTTGCCCATTTCTCTTTTTAAATTAGCCAGGTTATATAAATTGGATGCTATATACGGGTGTTTTTCACCCAGAACTTTTTTCAGCATTGTCAATGATTCCACGTACATGGAATCGGCTTTTATATAATTTTCCTGAAGTTTATATAAACCGGCCATATTATTCATTGTTATGGCTGTTGATAAATGATCTCCCTCATATAGAGCTTTTGACATTTGCAAACTTTCAAAATAAAGGGAATCTGCTGTATTGTAATCACCCAATTTCTGATAATTCCTGGCCAAATTAGCCAGCGATTTATTGATTTTGGGATGTGGTAAACTATACAGAGAATAGCACAACTGAAGTGCTTCTTGCAGTGATGAAATTGCCCGGTTATAATAACCTTGTGCTGTAAAAATCGAAGCCTGCAAATGATATGCTTCCGCTAACTCGACAGAATCCGGAACACTCATCGATTGTAAAGCGGTCAAACCCCTGTCGATGTAATCCGTTGCTTTACCCAGTTCTCCCTTCAGTTGATATAAATAGGCCAGGCTGTTTAAATTTTTTATGATATTGATATCATTCTCATCATAGAGTTGCTGTTGCATTTCCAGACTTTCTGTGAAAAGTGACTCGGCGATATCATACTGCCCCATATTCTCTTTATTTAAAGCCATTTGATACAGAATTGATGCAATTTCTTCATCCGCATCATCCTCCAGTTTTCTTCTGATACTCAATGACTCCTGGAACAAACTGTCTGCCTTCACATAATCACCGAGGCTGTAATTAATACCCCCGAATGTTGCAAGAATTTCTGCCTTTACTTCGGGCTGTTCATTGAGATTATCTACCTGTTCTGACCCGGCTTTTAATAAATCTCTGGCTGTAATTGTTTCTCCGGAGCTTTGATTTGGATCACTAAATTCAAATATACTCTTCAAATAATCTGTTACGAGTCTTGCCTTTTCTGCTTCAAGTTCAGCCAGAGATTTTTCCTGATTAATTCGTACTACATACAATATTGAGAAGCCGGTGAGTATAACAAGTATCAGAGAAGTTGAAGTAAAAACAAGTCTGTTTCTTTTTAAAAATTTGCCACACCTATATCGAAAGGTTCCTTTTCTGGCCAAAACGGGTTTATTTAACCTACAGCGGCGGATATCTTCAAGCATACTGCTTGCTGTTTCATATCTTTTCTCGGGCTCCTTGCGAAGAGCCTTCATAATAATAGCATCCAGGTCGCCCAACAGCTCTTTTTTCCGCTTTTTTGTTACTTCCGAAGGTTTAGCCGGTTCCCGGTAACGTATAATCTGTTCAGCCTCTTGTAGTTTCTTTTTTTTAAGGTCAAACGGTTTGCGGTCAGATAGTAACTCATAAAGCAATAAGCCAAGGGTATACACATCTGTGGAAGTTGTTACAGTTTCCATTGTGATCTGTTCAGGTGCTGCATAATTAAGGCTTAGCATGCGATGGCTTTCACCTGTTTGAAAAAGAGAGTTTTCGGATAATTCCTGGTCAAGTAATTTAGCAATTCCAAAATCGAGCACTTTTACCATGCCACCTGCAGTAACCATCAGGTTATCCGGCTTGAGGTCACGATGAACTATCAAGTTTGTATGGGCATACTGTACAGCTTCGCATATTTGTTCAAAAATTGAAAGACGTTCTTCAAGAGTACACTTATTTGTTTTACAATATTCAGTAACCGGCATACCATCAACATACTCCATCACAAAAAACGGCCGGCCATCATCCGATACACCACCATCCAGCAAGCCTGCAATATTAGGATGATTCAGTTTCGACAACAAAGTTCGTTCCTGCAGGAAACGCTTTGTCTGAATTTCACTTGCCATTTCACGCCGGATCAGCTTGAGCGCCACTTTTTGATGAAATCCTCCTTCCGAACGCTCAGCGAGATACACATCTCCCATTCCTCCCCGGCCAATTTTTCTTTTAATCTCATAAATACCAATTCGCTCAGGTTGCTCTCCTTCAGAATGAATAATCCTGGAAAGATTCTCGTTCTGTGTCATTTCATCCATCAACACCCGGTTCGAAATCAACAGTTCATCCCATATATTTCCGGAAGCATCAATCGAATCAAGAAATGTTTCTACCTCTTTTCGCAGTTTATCATTGTCACCACAACATTTATTTATCAATTTAGTGCGTTCCTCTTTGCCGGAAACACTCAGTACCTGGTCAATGATCGTCTCAACCTTTTTCCACTGATCTCTATCCATAGGTATTATAATATCGTTTACTTTACCATGCGTAAAGAGAGTATAAAACATATCATATTACTGTCTGTCCTTAATTTACATCACTTTCTGAGGCCTTCTGTCAAAAAATGAGAGCATAACTATAAGAATTGAGGATAGCTATACAAATCTGCCTGTTGATTCATGCGCCGGTCTCGCTTTGGAACCGGGCTGATACCTCGCAATCAGAACTCCATCCCGGACCGGGAGCATCACATTTTGCATGTCCGGGTCAGACCTGATCATCTCATTTAAACGATCTATCGCAGCACTTTTGGGATCATCAGGATGCAAAATCTCACCACTCCATAAGACATTATCAACGATTATGATACCACCCGCCTTCAGCTTCGGTTTGCTCTTTTGATAGTACTCCGGGTAGAGTGCTTTGTCTGCATCAATAAAAATCAGGTCAAATTTTCCCTTCATTGAGTCGATTGTTTCAACTGCATCACCCATTACCTGTTTAATGATTTTACAGTAGGGATCCCTGCTGAAAAATTGTTCGGAGATGCTTTTATAACACTCATTTAGTTCCAGCGTAATCAGTTCTCCACCAACCGGAAGGGCATCAGCCATCATCAGAGCTGAATAGCCCGTGAATGTACCGATTTCAAGGACCCGTTTTGATCCGCTGACGCGGATTAACAACTTCAGGAGCTCCCCAACCTGGGGACCACAGATCATATCCGAATACTGAAGTTCCGATTCAGTTTTTTTGACAAGCTCTTTAAGAATCTCTGACTCTTCGGTTGTATGCCGGTTACAATATTGTACTAATTCTTTATCAGGATTGATCATAAAATCTGTATTTCGTATAAATATCTGCGATCAGAAAAATACAGAAGAAAAAAAAGCAACGCTAACACTCTATTCATAAACCTGGCATTTCCCTTCACGGTAAGCGACTACTATTGTCACAATTTACATTCCGGTAACTCTTGTACTTGGCAATTAGCATAAAAACCCGTAATTATGGATGCAATTGAGGTATTAAATTTTAAAAACAACACAGTTAACATGACGTCTGCCCGGGAATCCTCGAAACCCCCTTTCATACCCGCACAGGAGTCTCCTCTCTTTATACGGTTTTTTACATTCTACATGAACTGGTTTTTTAAATACCGGTTTAAACATGTCTGGCTGAATCAGAACTACTTCCCGGGTGATGATGATAAAACCATTTATTATCTGAACCATACATCCTGGTGGGATGGCCTGATACCTCTCTATCTGAATGAAAACCTGTTAAAGCAGCAGGGGCGCGCTATGATGGAAGACAAGCAGATGCTCAGGTACAAATTTTTTAAAAAGATCGGTGCTTTTTCAGTACACCTTGATAATCCAAAATCGGCACTTGTATCGCTGCGATATGCAATTAAATCTATGCAGCGGCCAAATGCATCGCTCTTCATTTATCCGGAAGGAGAAATCGGCCCTTTTTCTTACAACAAACCAACGTTTAAAAACGGACTTGCCTGGCTGTGTGAGCAAATCCCGGAAGCGGATATTGTTCCCGTTGGTATTTATATGCACGCCATGCATCACAGCAAACCTGAGTTGATGATGTTCATTGATTCTGCAATAGATGTTGATAGAAGTGCCGGTACGGATCAGATCAATGAAACACTCCAGATGGAGATGCGAAATACACTCAGGAGTCTTTACAAACAGGTGAAAGAAGAGAAGGAATTCAGCATGCTTTTTTAGTTCTGCTGAGGCTGCAAGAAGATTATATAAGCTTCGATTTCGCTTAACAGAGTATTATTGATGAGATCTTGCCAGATAAGTTCAATCGCCGGTTACCGATTCCGGTTACTGGCTTTCCCTTGCAAGTTTTAACCGGTTTTCTGCACGAGCCAGTGCTTTTTCAGCCTCTTCCCTGTCGGCCGTTTTTTTCTTCATTTGCTCAATTGCATTATCGCGGGCTTTCTGTGCACGTTCTACATCGATTTCACTGACCCGTTCTGCAGATTCTGCCAGAACGGTAAGATTATTATTACTTAGCTCAAGAAATCCTCCTCCAATCGCATAAAACTCTTCAGAGTTATCTTCCTTCCGGACTTTAACACGTCCGATTTCAAGTGCCGACATGATAGGAGCGTGATTCACCAGCATTTCAAAAAGCCCGTTCTTGCCGGGTACCTGAACTCCTGCTGCATCACCCTCAAAAAGGCTTCCAGTCGGTGTTAATAATCGGGCTTTAAAAGTTTTAGCCATTCGTACAAATTCTTAATTCTTTTTTAAAAGTGTTTAAGCTGCTTCTCCTTCAGCTTCTGCCATCAGGCGTTCACCTTTTTCAATTGCTTCTTCAATGGTTCCGACAAGGTGGAATGAGTTTTCAGGAAGATGATCAAGTTCTCCGTCTAAGATCATGTTAAACCCTTTGATGGTATCATCTATCTTTACATACTTTCCTTCCTGTCCTGTAAACTGCTGTGCCACAAAGAAAGGCTGACTCAGGAAACGCTGAACGCGGCGTGCGCGTGATACAACAAGTTTATCTTCATCAGATAGTTCATCCATACCGAGAATAGCGATGATATCCTGAAGATCTTTGTATTTCTGAAGAATTTCCTTCACATTCCGGGCGCAATCGTAGTGCTTATCTCCCACGATTTTCGGATCGTTAATACGGGATGTTGAATCAAGAGGATCAACAGCCGGGTAGATACCTATTTGTGTAAGTGCACGGCTTAATACAGTAGTTGCATCAAGGTGAGAGAAAGTGGTAGCCGGTGCAGGATCGGTAAGGTCATCAGCCGGAACGTAAATAGCCTGAACAGATGTAATGGAACCGTCTTTGGTTGAAGTAATACGCTCCTGCAAATCACCCATTTCTGTAGCCAGTGTCGGCTGATATCCAACCGCAGACGGCATCCTGCCAAGCAGGGCTGATACTTCAGAGCCTGCCTGTGTAAACCGGAAAATATTATCAATAAAGAGGAGAATATCCCGGCTCACTTTATCCCTGAAATACTCTGCAACGGTGAGACCTGACAATGCAACCCTTGCACGTGCTCCGGGGGGTTCGTTCATCTGTCCGAAAACGAGTGTTGCCTGGCTTTCACGTAATTTCTCTTTGTCAACCAGTGAAAGATCCCACTCGCCATTTTCCATCGATTCTTTAAATTTTTCACCATACTGAATCACGCCCGATTCAATCATCTCGCGCAGCAGGTCATTCCCTTCACGTGTTCGCTCCCCGACACCCGCAAATACGGAAAGACCGGAGTGAGCTTTTGCAATATTGTTGATAAGCTCCATAATCAAAACCGTCTTACCCACACCGGCACCGCCGAAAAGACCGATTTTACCGCCTTTGGCATATGGACAAAGTAGATCAACAACTTTAATTCCGGTCTCAAGCATTTCAGTAGAAGTTGCAAGATCCTGGAAATCAGGTGCCGGCCTGTGAATTGGATATCTCTCTTTCCCTTCCGGTGGTTCGATACCATCGATTGATTCACCAACAACATTAAACAGACGGCCCCGGATATCTTCACCGGTAGGCATTGTAAGAGGACCGCCAGAGTCTACCACCGGCGTTTTCCGAACCAGGCCGTCGGTTGAATCCATAGCGATAGTTCGCACCCTGTTTTCACCGAGATGCTGTGCTACTTCAAGATAGAGTTTTGTATTATCGTCTCTTTCAATATAGAGAGCATTCATAAGTTTTGGAATTTCTCCCTGTTTAAAATCAACATCAACAACAGGGCCAATCACTTGGGCAACGGTTCCTTTAATCATTCGTCAGGTAAAATTTGAACGTTTTTTGGTTTATAGATTCAGTACGAGATAATCTCTTTGTTTAAAGCTTCAAAAGTTACCCACTTCTCTTTCAAAATGCAATTGATAAGGGAGTAAAACTCCGGTTTTAGAACAGATATAAAATGGCCTGTAGTTCGGTTAGCAAAAGGTTAGGCAAAATGATATCTTAAAACACTCTTTAAAAGAAATTTTTTAAACGGATTTTCAGAGTAAAACAGGCATTTTGTACTTCCAGAATGTTTGCAGTATAGAATAAGAACTTTAAAACGGAAAAACATTGGAAACGGAACTAACAGCACGATCTGTAAGCGTTGATATTCTAAATGAGTTTGGTGAATCCAAGCAGGTAAAATATTCATTTGCCAACGATCTGGAACCCCGGGAAAAGGCTCAGGTCAGAGAGTATGTTCAAAATATTTTAAGGAAAAAAAGTTACCTGGATTTTTTAATTGATGAATTCTCCAGTATCAGCATTGATGAGATGAAATCTCAGCTGAAGAATATTCTGCGGCTTGGGTTATATGAAATGCTTTTTATGGATGGCACTCCCGATTATGCTGCAATCAATGAAGCAGTTGATATTGCCAAATATACTCTCGGATCCAAATCCGGAGATCTTGTTAATGCAATTTTGAGAAATATCCAGCGTGACATTGATAATCTGCCAAAACCTGCTTTTAAAGATCGTACAAAATTAGTTGCCACCACTTTTTCTCACCCCGAATGGCTGGTGAAAAAATGGAGTAAACGATTCGGTGAGCGCGAAGCTTTTCAGCTGATGCAGGCTAACAATCAGAGGCCGGTTTTTTACGTCCGTGTAAACAATCTCCGAACGAAAACAGAAAACTTCAAGCTCAGGATGGAAAAATCAGGAATTCAGTTTGAAGAGAGCGACTGGCTGCCCGGTTATTTTAAAGTTGATACTGTAGAACCTTTTATCTCGAAAGGATGGATTGATAAGGGATTTTGCCTGGTTCAGGATATTGCAGCAGGCTTCGCGCCAACAATTCTCGATCCCCAGCCGGGAGAAACTATCTATGATCTCTGTGCTGCTCCGGGTACAAAGTCAATTGTGCTGTCTGATTTAATGGGGGGAGAAGGCTCAGTCATTGCTGTCGATATCAGCACGGAACGCCTTGAAAAGCTTGCGGAAAGCGCCCTTGATTTTGGTGCTGAAAATATAAAAATCAGGCGCAGTGATGTTCGTGAACTCAGCTTAAAGTTGACTGACGGAGTGCTTCTCGATGCACCATGCACAGGCACAGGAGTAATGAGCAAACGTGCCGATCTTCGCTGGAAACGCACCGAACAGGACCTGGCAGATGCTGTAAAACTTCAGAGTGAACTGCTGGATGAAGCTGCAAACTTTGTAAAAAAAGGCGGCAGGCTTGTATACAGCACCTGCTCTCTTGAAGAAGAAGAAAACTGGGGACAGGTTCAAAATTTTCTCTCTGCGTATGATAATTTTGAACTGGATGATCTCTCCGATTATCTGCCTGAAGAGGTGCTCACAGAGGATGGGAAAGCTTATCAAACATTTCCCCACAAACATAATTGTGATGGCCACTTCGGAGTACGGCTTGTCAGGGTGAAGTAGTTATAATCGAATTTATCGCTGCAATACATCCTGATTTTTATCACTGTGTAAAAAATCAATTTCCAGCATTTAATGAAAACTGAATTACCTAAACAATACAATCCCTCTGATACCGAAGAGAAATGGTACAGTTACTGGGAAGAGAATGAATTTTTCCATTCGGAACCGGATGAGCGTGAACCTTATGCAATGGTGATCCCTCCTCCCAACGTCACCGGCGTGCTTCACATGGGACACATGCTGAACAATACGATTCAGGATGTACTCGTACGCCGTGCCCGGATGCTCGGAAAAAATGCCTGCTGGGTTCCCGGAACTGATCATGCATCCATAGCCACCGAAGCAAAGGTTGTTCAGAAACTGAGAAAGGAAGGAATTAAGAAAAGCGATCTTTCAAGAGAAAAATTTCTGGAACACGCCTGGAAATGGACTGATGAACACGGCGGTATCATCCTGCAGCAGCTGAAAAAACTGGGTGCATCCTGCGACTGGAAACGAACCCGTTTCACTCTTGAAGAGGACCTGTACGATGCAGTTTTAGACTGTTTTGTTGATCTCTATGAACGAGGATACATCTACCGCGGATTACGAATGATCAACTGGGATCCGCAGGCGCAAACGGCACTTTCTGATGAAGAGGTATTCCACAAGGAAGTACAGTCGAATTTGTACTATGTACGATATAGGATTAAGGATTCTGATGACTTTGTAACAATTGCCACTACCCGGCCCGAAACGATTCTGGCTGATACCGCCGTTTGCGTGAATCCGAATGATAACAGATATAAACACCTGGCTGGAAAAACTGTGATCATTCCAATCGTAGAGCGTGAAGTTCCGGTTATTAAAGACGATTACGTTGATCCTGAATACGGTACAGGCTGCCTGAAAGTAACGCCGGCTCATGACATCAATGATTATGAAATCGGACTACGGCATGCCCTGGAGGTCATCGATATGCTGAACGATGACGGAACGGTTTCGGAAGCTGCTCAATACTACATTGGTCAGGACCGGTTCGAGGCGCGCAAATCCATTTTAAAAGACCTGGAGAAGCAAAACCTTCTTGTAAAAAAGGAGCAAATGTCCAACAAAGTCGGCTACTCTGAACGAACGGATGCAGTGATTGAACCCCGGTTATCACTCCAATGGTTCTGTAAGATGGACGAACTGGTCAAACCGGCTTTAGAAAGTGTAATGAGTGACCAAATCCGTTTTCATCCCGGTAAATTCAAAAATACCTACCGGCACTGGATGGAGAATATTCGCGACTGGTGCATCTCCAGGCAGCTATGGTGGGGACACCGGATCCCTGCATGGTATTATGGCAAAGAAGAGAATGAGTACGTCATTGCCAAAACCAAAGATGAAGCTTTGAAAAAAGCTGAAGAAAAAGCAGGAAGAGAGATCGCACCCGGAGATCTTCACCAGGACGAAGATGTTCTGGACACCTGGTTTTCATCCTGGCTCTGGCCAATCACAGTATTTGATGGAATGAAAGATCCTGATAACAGGGACATTAACTATTACTACCCGACGGCTGACCTTGTAACTGCACCTGAAATTATGTTCTTCTGGGTTGCGCGCATGATCATGGCTGGCTACGCTTTTAAGGGTGAAAAACCCTTCAGTAATGTTTACTATCATGGGATTGTGCGTGATGAAAAAAGACGAAAAATGTCAAAATCACTCGGGAATTCACCCGATCCGATTCAGTTAATTGAAAAGTATGGTGCAGACGGAACAAGAGTCGGAATGCTTTTCTCATCTCCTGCAGGAAACGATCTTTTGTTTGATGAAAATCTTTGCGAACAAGGCCGGAATTTTTCCAATAAGATCTGGAATGCATATCGTTTCATAACCATGAATATGGATGAAAATGAAGTGTATACGCCTTCACTGGATATTGACAAAAAGAACCTTGCCGATCGCTGGATGATGTCGCGCTTGCAGGAAACAGTTCAGTCAGTAAATGATGATTTTGACCACTATCGATTGAATGAAGCACTAAAAAAAATCTATTCCCTTGTATGGGATGATTTTTGCGACTGGTATATTGAACTCTGCAAAGCAGATGAGCCGGGAGAGTCAATGCCCAAAGAGAACGTGGAACACATACTCGGGTTTTTTGAAAGCCTTATGAATCTGCTTCATCCATTTATGCCATTCATTACTGAAGAGATCTGGCAAAGAATAGAATCAAGGAGACCGGAAGAGGCTATCGTGATTTCAGAGTGGCCTGAATTGAACGAAAATCTTATCGATAGAGATTCAGTTCAGCTATTTTCACTGTTGCAAAAAATGGTCTCCTCGATCCGGAATATCCAGGCAGAAATGGGGGTATCACCTAAGGCAGAACTTTCAATTACCATTAAACCAAAAAACGCTTCTTTGACGGAGTCATTTGAATCAGCTGCATGGATATTTAAAAAACTTTTATCGGTAAAATCGATATCGATTCAAACCGAAGCAGAAAAGCCGAAAGCCTCTGCCTCTGCCATCGTGGAAGGCAATGAAATTTACATCCCTCTTGAAGGACTTATAGATCTAGAAAAAGAGCGTGATCGAATTCAAAATGAGGTAGATAAAACCCGCGGATTTTTGATATCGGTAGAGAAAAAGCTTTCAAATGAGCAGTTTGTCCAAAATGCACCTGATGCTGTTGTGGAACGTGAATATGATAAAAAATCTGACGCCAACTCAAAACTAAAAAAACTTGAAGCTCTCCTTAAAGATTTGAGTTAGGTACACTACCCACATCTCTTCCCGCTCTCCGCGTGTGCATTCACTCCGCGCCCATTGCGTGAAACCCAAACGAGATCTTTCCGGGGTTTCACGCAAAGCGCGCCATGAGGAAACCCGCGCAAAGCATACAAAGGGATTGTGCCATGATCCGGTAACGGTTCGGCGTTTAACCGGTTTTGCCATTTTCAGCTACTGAAGTGATAATAAGCAAGAAATACTGCAACTATGATTTTTTTCTATTGTCAACTATGAGCGGCAAAATCCGGCTGAAACGCTTGTTATTTGGCGTAGTTTTAAATAGAAAGGTCGAAAACTACGCCGGTTGCTTGGAAACCTTTTTATAGTTCTCTTTGATCTTTGAGCGCTTTTTTTCACCGAGTTCAGACTTCTGCTTTTTCATCAGTTTCCTGAACTCCTTCAACTCCTCATCAGTCCAGGGTTCTGACTTAACAACGAAATCGACTCCATTGGGTTCTTTAACTATAGCCATGGTTTTAATCCTGAAAGTATTTTTTCACGAGCTTCAATGCATTAACGGTTTCAATGTACATTCGTTGTCCTTTGAAATGCGTAGCACCAAGTTTTTTCTTGTAATGTTCAATTAACGCAGACTTTGAGTCAAAGGCAACATATCCCTCATATCCTTTTTCAAATGAGTGCTTACACGCAAAAGCAAATAGATTCCCGGCTACACCCAGA
This sequence comes from uncultured Balneolaceae bacterium, assembly GCA_964449075.1. Taxonomy (GTDB): domain Bacteria; phylum Bacteroidota; class Rhodothermia; order Balneolales; family Balneolaceae; genus CAYVBJ01. The sequence goes on along the minus strand of CAYVBJ010000029.1, from coordinate 511 downwards.
TATATTTTGTTGGTGCCTTTATTGAAATTCGCACTTTCAACAAGGTGAATAAAAATATGGTCCTTCTTATCTTCCAGGCACAACAATCCATGAATAATTTTGGGATTGTTGACAGTAGTCAATTTATAAACTTCCCGATTTTTCAAATCCAGCTCAGCTTCCCAATCGAAAAGCCATTCTGCAGGTTTGATATCCTTCCTTTCTGTTTTTACAAGTCGAATAACCTTCGTATCAAAAACTTCACCCGTGACACTGTTTTCGATAGAGTTGGTTAGTCGGTCAATTTCAATATCTATCTCTTTTTTGTTCATAATTGAAAGTACAGGTTTTGACGAAAAAATTGGAATGAATTGTCAATTTCTGAACTTTAATCTGCGGTTTCATCTTAGACAAATAAAATACGCCTTTGGATTTGGCTTCTCCCTTTTTTACCTGTCTTGTTACGGGGTTTCAGAACACCGGCTCCGGAACAGTTTCGGGGCGGCGTTATTGCGGGCAACGATGATCAGCC
>CAYVBJ010000028.1:0-44829 GCA_964449075.1 uncultured Balneolaceae bacterium | reverse complement strand
TTTTCCAGGCCGAGCGTTTTTCTCATCCGGGATTTATTCCCCATATCAAACCAGGATTCAATACCCGGCAGCATCACGCTGAATCCGTTCTCCTTCATCCGTTTCACATTCGGCTCTGTGAGGAGCGACATGGAACTCTCAGCGATAAAGGTCATACTTCCCTTAGGTACCGACTCTTCAATCGCTCCCAGGTAATCTTCGAAACGAATCCCGAAATTGGGATCATGCCAGCCTACCACAGGTTTTTTGAATTTGGTAAGCAGAAAGCGCAGGTCACTTTTCAGCTGGTCGAATGATAGCGGCTGGTAATTTACTTCCGAATCGATACAGAAACTGCATTTATAGGGACATCCAAGACTCCCTATCATCGGAACAATTTTCAAAAAAGGTGCTTTTGACAAGAGGCGCTCAGCATATTTCCATCGCTCCTGCAGGCTGGGTAGTTCGGCGGGCTGCCCTTCGGCTGAGAGGTAGACACCACCTGTATCCAGGTTGCTTCTGAAATGTATAACATCCTCCACCAGTTCGCGGTCGGTAAAACCTAAAACGTAATCAAAATATTTGGCACAGTCTTCCGGGTAGGAACGGGCGTGCGGACCGCCGAGAACTGTAATCACCCCTTTGCTTCGGTAGTAGTTGCTGAGAGCGTATGCCACCTGGGCGCTTGTGGTAAATGCACTGAAAAAGATAACGTCAAGGTCTTCCGGCAGATCCTGGAACAGGTTCTGCGGACCAGAATAGTGAGTGATGTGAACTTCGTGCCCGGCTTGTTCGAGCCATACGGCAAGAACCTGCGGCATGATCCCGGCTGTGTTTACGCGCATAATTTTCGCGTACATGGTATCTGCGGGTGTATTATAGAGAACTTCAAGAATTCCGATGCGTAACTTTTTCATGGTAAAGATCCAATTTAGTAGGAATAAGTTTACGCTTCAGCCATTAAAAATGAAGAGTGGTGAAGGCAGGGCTTAAACAAGAATTAAAATTTGATTTATTTTAAGTAAATGTTTGATCAATGCCAAATAAAGTAAAAGTTCTGAAGTTATAACAAAAGGGAACAGATTAAGTAAAAAGCAGCTGGCATTAAATATTTATCGGAGGATGATTTTTAGAAAGTCTATTTATTTATTCTTATTACAACTAACAGTTTTGATCTATCCGAATGAAATCCTTATTAAAATTGATTAACAAAGAAGATTTGATAAGAAAAAATGCTTACTGTGTACCAGGATATTTTTTAAAAAACTGAACAGGTGAATTGTTAAGAATATTTAAAGCAAAGTGGGCTGAATTTTTTTTAGTTTGTGTATTCAGTCAGTGATTTGTGGTAAATCGGTAGATAAACATCAATTCAGCAAGTTAGCAATAATCATATAGCAAGAATTTAACGGGAAACAGTATGATGAACGGTCATTATAAAAATGGAATAAATCACTCCAACGGAAACGGAACAGGTGGCGAGGTTTCTGAAGACAAGGAATTTGTTAACCTGAAGAGGCTTCAATCTCTTGTTATGCGATTTAAGTGGGTAATCGCATTTTCAGCTATACTTTTTACAGCCGGTGCATATTACATAGCATTTCATCATTTGCTGCCCCAGTACAGAAGCACAGCTATTGTAGTTATTGATCAGGGAGGCGGCAATCTGCCGGGGGCAAATTTGGATGTGGCTAATTCATTGTTGCCTGACAGATTTGTAATGGGTAAGTCATTGGCAGCTGATATTGAGTTTTTGACATCCCGTGACCTGGCAACCAGGGTAGCGGAACAACTTGTAAATTTACGGGATGAAACCGATCTTCAAAAATTCCCGATTTTATGGACAGAATATCCGGAAGATTCAACTGCGGCATCTGTAGGGGCTGTTGCAGGCAGATTACGGGGAGGTTTAACCGTTGAAGAACATGCCAGATCTGACGAAATTCTTCTTTTTTCATTTACAGGCTATTCGCCACAAGAGGCTTCAAGAATAACTAATCTCTATCTGAATGTTGCGTTGGAAGTTTCAAAAGATGACAGAAGGTCATCTGCTACCGCAGCAAAAGAATTTATTTCCAGCGAAAAAGAAAGAGTAAAACAGAGTCTCAACCAAGCTGAAGATCGCTTAAGTCGGTTTATGAACAAGGAAGACTTGGTATCTTTTGAAGCGCAGGCTGGAAACCTTGTAAATTCTTATTCAAATTTGCAGGATGAAAGACAAAAAATTGATGTGGAACTGCAGGGAATTACGACAAATATTAACAATCTTGAAAACCAGATTGAATCAATAAAACCAGGTTTATCTGACCAGTTTTCGCAGGCAATTGGCCCAACCATTCGGAATTTGCAAAATCGGCTTGCCGAGTTACAAACCCAGCGATTTGTAATCATATCCAGTAATCCCCACCTGAAAGATAATCCCACCTCTGAACCCAGTATTCGAAGGATTGATAAACAGAGTGAAGAAATAAAGACCGAGATCAGACAGCTGACAGATCAGATGTTTGATACAGATGATGAAAGACTGAGGGGAACGGAAGAGAATATTGCTGAGGAGATTCAGGCGGCTCAGAGACAAATTACTGAATTACGGATCCAAAAGAATCAGCTTGAAGCGCAGGGAAGAATTTTGGATAACAGGATTCAGGAGACAAGGCTATTTCTTGATAAGGTGCCCGGTAATCGTGTTCAGCTCGAAAGGATGGAGCGGGAGATAACCCAACTTGAAGAATTATTTATTGCACTGTCTGAGAAAGAAGCAGAGATTGCACTCTGGGAGCAGACGATTGGCGGTATGGGCTCCATTATGGAGTATGCGCGACCGAGTAATGCACCTGTTAGCCCTAAAAAACCATTACTACTTGTTGTTGGTCTCTGGCTCGGATTGGGAGTGCCGGTAGGGTTTTTATACCTGCATGATTTAATGAGCAGCAAAATACGCAGCGTCGAGGATCTTAAGAGCAGGAAATTCCCGATTTTGTCAGTTATCTACGATCACGATAAGCTGAAAAAGAAAAAACTTTCCAAAAAATTACCCAATAATGGCCAAAATGTTCCGGATGCACTAACATTTGTGAAGTATGCTGACACACCGGATGCAGAATCTTACAGAAGATTGGTAAATAATCTTCTGTTCTCTGATCCGGATAATGCCCCGAAAACGATATTGGTAACCAGTTCGGCCCAGGGTGAAGGTAAGTCTACGGTTTCAGTGAATCTTGCATCTGCCCTGGCTGAAACAGGTAAAAGGGTATTGATTGTAGATTGTGATTTAAGAAGGCCAAATATTCACAGGTTCTTCAATAAATCGTCTAAACCGGGAATTATGCAGACACTTTTTGAGGATAAGGAGTACCAGTATAAAGAGTTTGTTCAAAAAACGGTGGTTCCGGGACTCTATATGATCCCAAGTGGCGGTGTTGCTCCGAACCCGAGGGCGATTACATCGAGTGATAAATTCAGGGATTTAATAATGAACCTGAAAGAGATGGTTGACTTTTTGATACTTGATACCCCTCCTTACGGGGTGATCTCTGATGTAGGACCGCTTCTGAAATTAAGCGACGGCGTATTGCTGACAGTCAGGTTTAATCAAACAAAATATGCACAACTGGATTATGCCATTGAACAGTTAAATAAGTCATCAGCAAATCTTCTGGGTTTTGTGTTGAACAAGTATGACTCGAAAAAGAGTGTGGATGATCAGGATACAAAAAACCTCTACACAAATCTCTATTCGAATTACTACACATACCATCAGAAATCAAAAGAATTGACAAGCTGATATAAATTACTTTACTTCAGTTTGATTGACAGTTGAACCCCAAAATATTTGCTAACTATTATAATGAAAAAATTAACGCAGACCATCTGTCTACTGTTCTTAATTTTGTATTCTTCAGATACAGCAAAAGCACAAATTCCAAGTGATTTTGCTGACGGCTTCATACGCTTCGCTGAAGCAGGACAATTGGTAGATACGGTAAATGTATGGGGCGATCTTGGCCGTACAGGCAGATATATCATTCCCCGGGGTACCACGATAACGGAGCTTATTTCTTTTGGAGGAGGCCCGACATCTGTAGGAGTGGGTTTAAGAGGCAGAGGAGAGAGTTCTTTCGCAGATGTTAAACTTAGAATCCATCTTTCTAAATTTAATGAAGCGCGCAACAGGGAAGAAATTATGTCTTTTCAGTTAGCATTTGATGATCCAATACCATTTGAGCTGAGGAACTATAAAGTTTCCAATGAAGAGATTGTAATTGTAGAGATTAAACGAACCCCATCATTTATTGATGTTTTAGGAGTTTTGGGACCTATACTGGGAATCGTTACTACTTCAATAGTTATATTTGACCGGCTTTAGTTAACCTTTTCAAAAAGAATATTTTAATTCTTGATTATTTCATCTATCAGTGAGTGAGATTTTTAGCTATCACCAGTGTGAAAGTAAAGTAATTGGTATTTAAAACCTGCACTTTTAATGATTTATTTTAGGAAAAGAGTACCATAATGGAAGCAATCTCCTTACATAAAATGTGCAGAATACTTCTTTGCCTTTTATTTGCTTCCTATATTCTTCTTGCCGGTGAATATTGTAACGCACAATTGGCAGAGCAAAATGAGGCCAATCGCCCGCTACTTTATAAGTTATCCACCTCTTTCTATGGATCAGCGAATGAAACGCCTTTCTGGCACTACGCCAATACCAATGGGAAAATTCGCTCAGGTTCATCATTCAACAGCCTGAACGCGATTTCACTTATACTACCGAAAAGAGAAAACAGTGATGGATTTGATTTCAGTGCCGGGGGCGAGCTTATTTCGCGTACGTCAAATGAAGGAGATACCTTCCATTTTCAGCAGTTGTATGGAACTCTTCATTTTGGAGTCCTTGAATTCAGCATCGGACGATTTTATGAGACGATAGGAATGAATATGAATGGCCTCTCCTCCGGATCAATGATTCAAAGCCGGAATGCAACCCCGGTTCCAAAAATCAGCCTGGATATGACACGCTTTGTGGAAGTTCCATTAACGAATGGTGCTGTTCAGTTCAGGGCACGTTATTCAGATGGGAAGCTCGAAAGTGAGCGCTTTGTGGAAAGACCTTTTCTTCATCAGAAGTCGGTTTATCTCAAATTCAATATCTCTAAGGCAGAAATCATCACAGGTGCACTTCATAATGTTACCTGGGGAGGAACAGATCCTGAAAGGGGGAAATTGCCCGGCGGGTTTAGAGATTATTTACGGGTAGTTTTTGTTCAGTCGGCCGATCCAAGTCCGGATAGTGACGCACCTCTGAGCGACCAGCTCAATAAACTTGGGAATGTGGTCGCCGCCTTTGACCTCGCGTTCAGGTACAATTTTGGTAAAAGCGAATTTTTGGCATATCATCAAATTTACCTTGAAGACCGGGAATCTCTTCAGGCAAAGAATATACTTGATGGTGTTTTTGGCCTGGGATTTCGCAGGACAAACAGGAAAAAATTATTTAGCGGCATTGCTTACGAACATATAAACACAATACGACAGGACGCGCGTAAAGATTATCCAAGGGGAAGATCCAACTACTATGGAAACGGAATCTATAAAAATGGCTGGACATTCCACGGCAATGTACTGGGAAATCCTTTACTGCAATTTGATCGCGAAAGCGGAGAGATGGTGAACAACATGATTGTTGCACATCATGTTGGCGTGGATGGCTGGCTGACTGATCGTTTTCAATACAGGGCACTGGCTACATACAGCCGAAATTACGGTGTTTGCAGGGATCTGATCATAACCGGCAGGTGTGCGATTGACTCACGCCGCCCCGCTCCACCTAACCTCGAAACCCGTCCCAGGAGTGAGCTGCGGCGTGATCAATATTCAACACTGTTAGAGGGCAGCTACCTGCTCTCAGAGAACCTGGGCATAAGATTATTCGGTTCTCTGGCTATGGATGCAGGAGATTTCCTCGGAAATGATGCCGGATTTATGGGCGGGATTTCATGGGAAGGATTTTTGTTGAAGTAGGTGTTGCTGGTTGAGTAGCAGAGATGTAGAACTGTTGTAGGGATTGAGGACGATGCAGCGAACACACCCCTCGCCAACCTTAATCGCCTGTTGGCGTTCAGGTTAGCATTTCCCCTCTCGTTGAGGCCTTTGCGAAATCCCGTACGCGTATGTGTCGGGAAGAGGGGACGGGTTTAGACGCATTCAGCGGATGAACCAGGGGTGTGTCCCGGTTCACAGCTCTGTCCTTTGATTGCAAATGAATTTTTAAAAAAATCTGCGAGAATCTGTGGTGTGCTCCGTGTGAATCTGTGGTTAGTTCCCGGAAGGATCGAGTAAATGCAGATGATCAATGAAACAGCCGATTGCTGATAGCCGACAGCTGACAACCATTAACCCAAAATTAAATCTTGCTAATCCTGCTCTAAATACTATTAAAAGTAAACATATTCGCCTATTTTCAATACCAATATCATTAATAACAATATGAGTAATAAAAAAATAAATATCCTGATCACAGGCGGAGCCGGTTTTATCGGCAGCAACCTGGTTGAACATTTTCTGAAGGATAAGAGAGTTGGAGTGGTTCGAATTCTGGATGATCTGAGCAACGGAGACTATGAAAACATCCGGGAATTTGAAGATGAGCCGGGTTTCGAATTTATCAAAGGAGATATTTGTGATTACCAGACTTGTCTGAAGGCGACAACAGGGATAGATAAAATCTCACACCAGGCGGCACTCGGATCGGTTCCGCGTTCTATTGAAAATCCGATGAGAACCACAGAAGTAAATATCCTGGGAACGGTAAATGTACTGCATGCAGCTGTTGAGAATGAAGTGGAAAGAGTGATTCTGGCATGCAGTTCCAGTACATACGGAGACAGCAGGGAGCTGCCTAAAAAAGAAGAGAGAATCGGGAAACCGCTCAGTCCTTATGCAGTCTCCAAATATTCTATCGAACAGTATGCGGATGTATTTTCAAAAACGTATAACCTGAACTACATAGGCCTCCGCTACTTTAACATATTCGGGCCAAAACAGAGCCCTGATAATCCTTATGCTGCTGTTATACCGATTTTTTGCAAAGCATTTATTGAAGGGAAACCCCCCACCATAAACGGTGACGGGGAAACCAGCCGGGATTTTACCTATGTGGTCAATGCGGTTCAGGCAAATGAACGGGCATTGTTTACTGAAAACCAGGAAGCACTGAACGAGATATACAATATTGCGTGTGGTGACAGGACCACCTTAAATGAGATGACACGGATTCTTCAAACCGTGAGCGGTAAAAATTTGCAACCGGTGTACGGTCCGGAGCGGCCGGGAGATGTGAGGCATTCTCTGGCTGATATATCCAAAGCCGGAAAGTTGCTGGATTATGAACCGGAAATTACGTTTGAAGATGGATTGCGCAGGGTGTACAAATACTACCAGGAGCAGTCGGCATCAGTTTTATTAGACAGATAATCAGAATTTGATCTGCAAAAAATAGTTTTTAAAAATTATATGGAAGTGAAATTAAGCTGCAGATCAGGCGGTTTTTGATTAATAAAATTAAATGAAAATTTAACGATCGTAATTGTAGTTTACAGCATATAAAGTATAAATAATCGCGCATTTTAATTCTTGGATTCGAAATAACGACCAAATGATTGATATCTTAAAAAAATTATTTTATCTCCTTCCAAAAGGTGATGGCTTAAAAGTAGTTGTTCTGTTTTTCATGATGCTGATTGCTGCAGTTCTTGAAATAGCCGGAATTGGAATGATACCTGCATTTGTTGCAATTGTGGCTGTTCCGGAAAAGGTATTGGAATATGAATTGATCGAACCGGTATTAACGTTTCTGAATATTGCTAATGCACAAGATTTGCTAATTTGGGGTTCTGGATTGCTCGTTTTGGTTTTTATTTTTAAGAGTGCATATCTCATAATTTTTGCCTACGTAGAGGCGCGGTTTTTATTAAACCGAAAGTTTAAAATTAGCCGAAGAATGATGAGTACCTATATGCAGGCTCCCTACACGTTTCATCTTGGCAGAAATTCCTCTGAAATTGTCAGAAATATTATTGGAGAGGTTAATATTTTGATAAACAGAGTGATTCAGGGGTTTTTAAGAATGGGAAAAGACGGTGTTATGACATTGACAATTCTATTATCATTACTATACTTTGAGCCTATTATCACGCTTGTTGTAATAATGCTATCAGGTGTGGGAGCTGGTTCATTTATTCTTTTTACCCAAAAAAAAATGAAAAAATTGGGTATCGAAGAACTTGAGCACCGGAACCAAATGATGAAAGCTGTCTACCAGGGAATCAACGGGTTGAAAGATGCAAGGGTACTAAACAGGGAAGCAGAGTTTATACATCAATACAGCAGCGAGGCACTAAAAAGTACACGTATAAATACATACACAAGATTTATTCAACAGATGCCACGACCAATTGTTGAAGTTTCGGCAGTTTTGGGCATGATGCTGATTTCTGTATTGATGGTTTGGCAGGGGCGACCTATGGCTGCCATCATTCCTACATTAACTCTTTTTGCAATGGCAACTGTGCGTTTAATGCCGGCCGTTCAATCCATCAGCTCTATGTACACAAGTCTTCAGTACAACATAGCTTCTCTCTATCCGCTGTATGATGATTTAAAATTGCTTGAAAATGATACAAAAGAATTTCAGGCCGATCGCAGAAAAACAAAGAAGATAAATTTGCAAGATAAGATTGAAGTGAAAGAGTTGTACTATAGCTATCCTGAATCAAGCGAACAAGCTCTCAGAGGTATTTCTGTCGCAATACCAAAAGGTCAGGCGGTTGCGTTTGTAGGGGAATCGGGTGCTGGTAAAACCACTATTGTGGATCTTCTGTTGGGTCTTTTAAAACCGGCAAAGGGAGAAATTACAGTGGACGGCAAAGACATTTTTGAAAATCTTTCGGGGTGGCAGCGTAATATCGGGTATATTCCACAGTCAATTTTTTTAGCCGATGATACTCTTCGAAAAAATATTGCTTTTGGTTTGCCTGAAAAGGAAATCGATGATAAGAAAGTAAAACGTGCTTTGAAATCGGCGCAGCTCGATAAACTGTTGGAAAGTTTACCTGAAGGATTGGAGACAATCGTCGGGGAGCATGGTACACGGTTATCCGGGGGGCAGCGGCAGCGGGTGGGAATTGCACGCGCACTCTACCACAACCCGGAAGTATTGGTAATGGATGAAGCTACTTCGGCACTTGATAATATAACCGAGCAGCAAGTCACAGCAGCAATTGAATCATTAATGGGAGAAAGAACAATTGTCATTATTGCCCACAGACTGACAACGGTTATGAATTGTGACCGGCTCTATTTAATGGAAAACGGAGAAATTATAGAGGAAGGCACTTATAACGAATTGGTTCAAAAAAGTATACAGTTCAGGGAGATGGCACTTGAAGCGTAATTCAAACCATCACATGAAATATAATTTGAATAACATAATATTATTTACACATGATTAAGGGCGATGAGATAAAAGTGGATTTTATGATTCTTGGCGCTCAGAAATGTGGCACAACAACACTCAGCGAGATTTTAAGAAATCATCCTTCATTCGAAGCTTGCAGAACAAAAGAACCACATTTTTTTAGTCAAAAAAGAGACTGGCGGAAATACTTGGATGAATATCACTCACTGTTCAGTCTGAGAGAAGATGCATTATATTTTGAGGCATCAACAACATATACCTTTTATCCACATCGAAAATTCAATATCTGGGATGATTTATATGAGTACAATCCTAAGTTGAAATTTATATACTTGGTTAGAAATCCTATTGACAGAATAATTTCCAGTTATATGCATTCGTATGAAAAAGGACACACAGATCTGGCAATTGAAGACGCAATTATTAATGAGAGATTTTTTTTAGACATAACAAGATACTATACTCAAATTAGTCCGTTTATTGAGAGGTTTGGGAGAGAAAAAGTTTTGATTATTGATTTTGAAGATTTGATCAATAATCAAAACGAGACTTTGCAAAAAGTGTCAGACTTTCTGTTAATTGATAGTGATAAATTTTCTACATCTGGTAATGTACATTCCAATAAGTCTGTTGGAGGCAATAAAATACATCATAAATTTGATTCACCATCTCTTTATCTAAAAATTATTAGAAAGTTAAGTCCGGGATTATGGAGAAATATTACTGATAATGCAGACAGGAGCTTTCATACAAAACCAAAATTGGAGAAAGTATATAAAGAAATGATTATAAGATTCCTGACGAGTGAGATCATGGAGTTGCAAAAATTAATGGATAAGAATTTAAATAACTGGTTGAAAATAGATTAATTAGGTTATTGATTAAAATAAACATTATTTGCGGCGTCATATTAAAAAAAAACTAATCAGGCTTTTACAAATATTCCCTTATAATTGAGCAGAGGTAGCAACTTTATGTTGATATCTTATTCAATTATTAAAATAATAACGGTTTGATTGAACGTGGATAACAAAAAAAATAATGTTAATTACAATCGCACAAGTAGTCAAAATAATTGTGCAACTTCGCATCATAACATTTGTCGATTTTGCAAGTCTCCTTTGAACGATGAATTTATCGATTTGGGGATGTCTCCTTTATCCAATGCCTTTCTTAAGAAAGATCAGTTAAACAAGGCCGAGGTTTTTTATCCTCTTAAAGTATATTTATGTAATGAGTGTCTTTTAATTCAACTGGGCCAGTATGAAACGCCTGAAAACATTTTTGCAGACTATGTTTATTTTTCTTCTTTTTCCGAATCATGGCTTAAACACTCAAAAAATTACTGTGATCAAGTCACGGAACGATTTGATCTGAATCAAAACTCATTCGTAGTTGAATTAGCAAGCAATGACGGTTATTTGTTGCAATACTTTTTAAAAAAAGATATCCCATGTTTGGGTATCGAGCCTGCTGAAAATGTTGCAAAAGTTTCAATGCAAAAGGGAATTCCAACAATTTCCGATTTTTTTGGAACCAGGCTTGCGAATGAATTGGTAAAAAAAGATAATTTGGCAAATCTTGTTATTGCCAACAATGTATTGGCACATGTACCCGATCTTAATGATTTTGTAGAGGGTATAAAATTAATACTGCACACAGACGGGATAGCTACTTTTGAATTTCCTCATTTTTTGAATCTTATAAAGTTGAATGAATTCGACACAATTTATCATGAGCATTTCTCTTATTTCTCGTTTCTGACAGTGCAAAAAATTTTCAGGGCTCATGAACTCAAGATATTTGACGTTGAAGAGCTTGAGTCACATGGCGGGTCCTTACGCATTTATGTTTCACATGTACATAATAGCCATTATCAAAAATCCGATAGAGTGAAGTTGATGGTGAAGAAGGAGGTCAGGGCCGGACTTTCCGAAATATCTACATATCACAATTTTTCGGAATCGGCAAAACAATTAAAAAGAGACTTGTTACATGTACTAAACAGAATTAAGAATGAGAATAAATTGATCGTAGGTTACGGGGCAGCAGCAAAAGGTAATACGCTTTTTAATTTTTGCGGGATTCGTACGGATTATATTGACTACGTGGTTGATAGAAATCCCGCCAAACAGAATAGATATTTACCGGGCACTCATATACCTGTTTATAGTCCGGATAAAATTTATGAAGACAGGCCTGAGTATCTATTTATTATACCCTGGAATCTGAAAAAGGAAATCATAAAACAAAATCAATACATTAAAAATTGGGGAGGGAAATTTATTATTCCTATACCTAATGTTGAAATTATAGAATAACAAAAAAGATAATTTTAAATATCAAATCTATGAAAGCAGTTATACTTGCAGGCGGTTACGGAACGAGAATTAGTGAGGAGACACAGATAAAACCTAAACCTATGGTAGATATAGGCCATAGACCAATATTATGGCATATTATGAAAATATACTCTCATTACGGGGTAAATGATTTTATTATTTGTTGTGGGTATAAAGGAGAAGTCATCAAAGAATATTTTGCAAACTATTCACTGCACAGATCTGATCTATCGATTGATTTAAAAAATAATCAGGTAAAAGTGCATAAGAATCATGTGGAACCCTGGAATGTCACTTTAATTGATACCGGGCTTGAAACTCTTACAGGGGGGAGAATTAAACGCGTCAAAGAAATAATAGGCAATGAAACATTTCATATGACTTATGGAGACGGTGTAAGTGATATTAATATCAACCAGCTTGTGGACTTTCACAAATCACAGAATAAACTTGCAACTGTTACAGCTGTACAACCGCCCGGTCGTTTTGGAACGTTTACACTTAGAGAAGGACAAACTGAAATTCATAATTTCAGAGAAAAGCCAAAAGATGACAGTGCCTGGGTGAATGGTGGATTTTTTGTATTGGAACCGGAAGTCATTAATTACATTGATGGCGATCAAACAACATTTGAACAGGAGCCGCTTGTAAATCTTGCAAAAGATAGTCAGCTGGCTGCATTTCGCCACAATGGAATGTGGCAGCCAATGGATACACTGCGGGATAAAATGTTTTTAGAAAAAATGTGGGATAATGGAGGCGCACCTTGGAAAATATGGGACTAAATCGACATTTCTGGAAAGGCAAACGTGTATTAGTTACAGGCCATACCGGTTTTAAGGGTAGCTGGCTATCTTTTTGGCTCAATGACATGGGGGTAAGACTAAAAGGTATTGCGTTACCACCTGCATCAAAACCGAATCTTTACTCTGTTTTATCTCTGAATAATATCATGGAGTCAAAATTTGGAGATATAAGAGACAAGGAGTTTGTAAGTCGTGAAATTTCAGTTTTTGATCCTGATATTATTATTCACATGGCAGCACAGGCCATTGTAAGGACGTCCTATCATGACCCTTTGGCTACTTTTGAAACGAATGTGCTAGGCACAGCCAATATTTTGAACACAGCGAGAAAGTTGGAGAATCTGAAAGCAGTAGTTTCAGTGACAAGTGATAAATGTTATGAAAACAGGGAGTGGGATTGGAAATATCGGGAGATGGACGCAATGGGAGGATTTGATCCCTATTCTGCCAGTAAAGGATGTGCTGAATTGGTGACTTCTTCTTTCAGGAGATCTTTTTTCCAAAACGATTCAACAAATAAGAATCAGACAGGTGTAGCATCTGTAAGGGCTGGTAATGTTATCGGTGGTGGTGATTGGAGCGATGACAGGCTTATTCCCGATTGCATCAGGTTCATCTTTGAACAAGAAGAATTGAATATCAGGAATCCACATGCAATCCGCCCGTGGCAGAATATTCTGGATTTGTTGAGAGGATATATGATTTTGACCGAAAAATTGTATTTTGACCCGGAAAGATACTCGGGACCCTGGAATTTTGGTCCTTCGGATGATGATGAAAAACCGGTTGGTGAAATTCTCGAAATTATGGCTGGATATGCCGGAGATTCCTTTAAATGGAATTATGATGAATCTGATAATCCACATGAAGCTTCGTATTTAAAACTTGATAGTTCAAAAGCAAGAAAAAAATTAGGTTGGAGAACATTCTTGCCACTTAAAAATTCTCTGGAACAGTTAATGAATTGGTATAGTGAATATTACGAAGGTAAAGATATGACATCCTACACACGGGACGTTATCCGGGAATTTGAGAATTTACAAACCTGTACAGAAGTAATTTAATACTGAATTAAATGGAAAAGATTGAATTAGGTGTCAGGGATGCAGCCATTTTTAAGCTATCAAGGCATACAGATAATCGCGGAGAGTTTTTCAAAGTATGGTCTCGTAAAAAATTTAAAAAACTCGGAATACCACCATGCGATGTAGCCGTGAATTTGTCGGTTACAAAGCGGAAAGGAACGTTCAGAGGACTGCATTATCAGATCGGGCCCTATGCAGAAGCAAAGATTTTGAAATGTTTGAAAGGAACTATATTTGATGTGATTATAGATTTGAGAAAAAATTCACCTACTTACAAAAAGTGGATTGGCACAGAGTTAAAAGCTGATTACGGAACACTTATTTACATACCCGAGGGGTGTGCTCACGGTTTTTTGGCACTTGAAGATGACTCAGTAGTTGAATATCAGGTATCACAATATCATAACACAGACTTTGAGTCGGGAATTCGTTTTGACGATCCTGATTTCAATATTCAATTTCCTGTTGAAATTGACATGGTTTCTGATAAAGATAGAAGCTGGCCCGACTTTGCTACGCAAACAAACAAACTATGAAGGTACTCGTAACCGGCGCAACAGGATTTATAGGGACTCATGTACTGGAACTGCTTGGGCAAAGAGAGTGCGAAATTCATGCTGTTTCTTCTAAGCAAAAACTTGAACCAAAACAAAAACATGTTAACTGGCATATTGCTGATCTCTTAAAACGTGATGATACTGAAGACTTAATCGAAAAAATAAAACCAGACCATTTACTACATCTTGCATGGTTTACAAAGCATTCTGATGTATGGAACAGTAGTAACAATTTGCGATGGACATCTGCTTCTCTATTTTTGGCAGAAAAATTTATTGACGAAGGGGGTAAAAGAATAGTTTTTTCAGGAACATGCGGTGAATATGACTGGAAGTATGGTTATTGCAAAGAATATGAAACACCTGAAAATCCGTGGACATTTTATGGGCGCTGCAAATTATCATTTCATAGCATGTTGGACAGCTTGAGAGAAAGAAATGAGATCAGTTATGCTAATGGCAGGATATTTTTTGTGTACGGTCCAGGAGAATTTGAAGGCCGCCTGGTCGCAGACGTGATATCATCTCTGTTGCAAAATAAAAAGGCTAAATGCAGCCATGGATTTCAAATCAGGGATTATCTGCATGTTTATGATGTTGCGGCAGGGCTTGTTGAACTTCTTTTTAGTGATCTGAAAGGTACAGTTAATATTGCCTCCGGAGAACCCATGCGATTGAGAGATATTATTGGTTTGATTGGTAAAAAACTGAACAAGAGCCATTTAATAGAATATGGGAAAAAAATACCGGGTAGCCACGAACCACCCGTTATATTTGCCGACACAAACAGGATAACAGATGAACTGGGAATGCAACAGGATTACAATCTTGATAAAGGAATTAGCGAAACGATAAAATACTGGAAAAATAAACTATCATAAAAAACTATTACTCATGAATATTGTTGTTTTAGGAGCGGGAATGGCTGGATTTGGGGCCTCATACAAGTTAAAAGAACTGAAAAATGGTCACAAAACCGATGTATACGAAAAAAATTCTTACATAGGCGGGCACGCCACGTCTTTTCATTCGGACGATGGTTTTATATTTGATGACGGTCCGCATATATCATTCACAAAAAATAAAAGAATCCAGGAAATTTTTGCTGAAAATGTTGGTGGCAGATTTGAAAAACTTATCGCTTCAGCGAATAATTATTGGAAGGGCCACTGGATCAAGCATCCGGCTCAATGTAATTTATATGGTTTACCCAGCGACCTGATTGTAGATGTAATTTGTGATTTTGTTGGAGCCGGCCAAAACCAAACTGAAAATGTATCAAACTATAAAGAATGGCTCTACGCAAGTCTTGGCAAAACGTTTGCGGAAACATTTCCAATGGTTTACGGTAAGAAGTACCATACGGTTGATGCCGAAAAAATGGATATTGACTGGCTTGGGCCAAGAATCTACAGGCCTGAATTGAGAGAAGTGTTGAATGGCGCTTTCAAACCATCTACTCCCGATGTTCATTATATCAAGGATTTCAGGTATCCGACAGATAATGGATTTGTAAACTATTTTAGCGGATTCAGCCAAATGGCTGATATCCACCTGGATCATAAGGTTACAGAGATCGATACTTCTGAAAATGCGATATATTTTGAAAATGGGAAAAGAATTGAATATGACAAACTGGTTTCATCTATTCCACTGCCGGAAGTTGTAAAACTGATAAGAAATACACCAGAGGAAGTTCATGATGCCGTTGAAAAGCTGGCTTGTACCAATTGCGTTATAGTTAATTTTGGTGTCGGGAGAGAAGATCTTTCCGAAGCAATTTGGACCTATTTTTACGACGAAGATATCAGTTTTTCGAGGATTAGCTTTCCCCACCTGATGTCTCCGAATAATACTCCTGATGGTTGTGGCAGTGTTCAGTGTGAAGTCTATTTTTCAAAGAAATATAAACCAATGAAGAGACGTGTAGAAGAGGTTATAAAAAAAGCAAGACATGATTTAGTCCGGACCGGTGTCTTAAAAGATAAAGATGAGATTATTCATGAAAGTTACAGTTACGCACCATACGCTAACGTAATTTTCGACCTTGAGAGGAAAAGTGCCGTAAAAGTAGTACACGATTACTTAGATAATATCGGTGTTCACTATTGTGGCAGATTCGGTGAATGGGGATACCATTGGACGGACGAATCATTTGAAAGTGGAGAGAAGGCTGTAGTAAACGCTTTAGATGAATAATTACCCGGTTTACTAAGGTCCAGTTGCATTTATAAATTTCATAAATATGCAGCAGGTAAGTTATTATAACCTGCAGTTAAAATAATAACTTTATAATCAAAGTTTTGGCCACAGTTTTTTATAATTCAATGAGTTATATAATCTGAATGTTAACATAAAAAAGCAAAGGTAAGATATATGGTCGGGCCATTGGTGACTATTGCAATTCCTACTTACAATCGGGCAGACAAATTTCTGAAAAAGACTTTAGAACGAGCAGTAAACCAGACCTATAAGAATATTGAAATTTTGGTTTCCGATAACTGTTCAACCGACCATACTCCGGATATTATAGAATCATTTTCGGATATTAGGATAAAATTCTTTCGACAGAAAGAAAACCTCGGTGCTTTTGGCAACTGGAACTTCCTTTTAAAGGAGGCTAAAGGCGATTATTTCCACATGTACCACGATGACGATGCCATTGACCCCGACTTTATTGAAACCTGTGTGAAGGGCGCCGGATTCCGGAAAAATCTTGCACTGATTATGACCGGAAGCCGAGTGATTGACGGTAACGACAAGGTTTTACGGGAAAACAGAAATATGATGGACGGAAGCCCGGTGGAAGATTTGATACTGAATTGGTACCGGGGTAATGTAAACGTCTTTTTTTGCAGTACCCTTTTTGGAACAGAAATTCTTAAAAATACCGGGGGTTTTGAAGATAAGTACAACCATTACATTGATGTTGCTGCTCAATTTAAATGTATGTCGGCCGGGAAAAGAGTTGACGTTCCGGATGTGAAAGCAAGTTTCAGAAAACATGAAGGATCTATATCAAGTGTTGCTAAAATAAAGGATTGGTGCGAGGATTCCACTGAGTTACTAAACTTGTGCATTTCAATAGCATCAAGCAATAAAATAGAGATCAAAAAAGAAGGCTTGCAGAGATCAGCAAAAAATATGTATATGTATTCCAGTAGTGCAGAAAATAAAAAGCAGAGACTGAAAGCTTTTTGGACAGTGTATAAGTATTTTGATTATAAGTATCTGCTGCCTCTAAAATACTGCAATGAGTTAATCCCTTTTTCAGGATATTTGCTTCATCCATATAAAGCTATGAGTACATTAAAAAAAACGCTGTCTGGTAAATTTGGACGTAAACAGGTTGTCATAGAATAATTATTAATGGATTAATCATGGGAAGTAAAGAAAAGATCCTGATTTATAATAGGTCACTATTTTTGGTGAGCCAGACGTTTATGTATCAACAGGTGTTAAGTCTGGCGGATCGATACGATGTTCACCTGGTAGCAAAAGAATTTGAAAATCCCCACGGATTTGATGTAGATGCGTTTGAACAATTGAAGCTGGAAAAAATAAATGGGGTGATTGATAAGATTGCCGGAAAATTGATCAGGGTGTATTTTGACACAGCATTAAACATCAACGTTCAATCATTTAGAAAATTAAGACAGTTGCTGAAAAGCGGCCAGTGCAAAGCAATCCATGCCCATTTCGGTCCACAGGCACTCGAGATGCTTGGAATTGCAAAAAAATTTAATGTGCCCCTTGTTGTCACCTTTCACGGTTACGATGCGTCTCAGATGCTACGCAATCGATCATATGTAAAGAAATTGCCCGAACTTTTTGATTATGCTTCGGCCATCATCATCGTAAGCGGACACATGATGGAGACGTTAAATCTTGAGAAATGGAAAGAGAAAGTGCATGTCATACCCTGCTCTGTAGACCCGGATCAGTTCAATTTTAATGGAAAAGCCAACTATTCTGGAACAATTAAAATATTACATGCGGGCCGTATTGTCGGTAAAAAAGGAGTACCGGATTTGATTAAAGTATTTCAAAATTTGACGAAAAAGTATGACAATATAGTACTGTATGTGGCAGGAGATGGCGATGAACTGTCCCAGTGTCAGGAATTGGTTACTGACTTAAAACTTGAAAACAAAGTCATATTTTATGGGAGGGTATCTCATCGGGAAATTCAGCGGTTGATGAAGGAATCGGATATTATTGTATTAAACAGTCGTACGGACGACAAAGGAGACATGGAAGGTACACCCGTAACCATTCTCGAGGCGATGAGTATGGGGAAGGCCGTTGTCTCAACAAAACATGCAGGTATTCCTTATGTGATTAACCACGAAGTAAATGGATTGCTTGCCGAAGAGAATTCAAATGTCGAATTAGAAACATGCTTAGAAACACTTATAGAAAATCCAAAACTGAGGGAGTCTTTGGGTAAGAAAGCTGTAGAATCTATACATAAATCATTTTCAAATAATGTAATGCAGGAGAAAATTCTAAAAGTATTTGGTAGTCTGTTAAACTAAATAATAGAGTTATAAAAACTGCAGTTAAATTGGCAATTAAAACAAAAAAATTAACAATTTTATTTTTATAAATACCTGCCTTTTATAGTTGTATCCAACTCCCTGTTTTGGTAGAAGATTCTCTTTTTAAGCCTGAAAGCTTTTAATGACCCAATGCTGCACATTTCTGATATTGCATTATCAGCAGCTCTTAGAATGGGTGATTGAAATTCTAATATTTTTTTTGCTCCCGCAGGAGTAATTCCGTAAGAGTGTATTCTGTAATGGTAGCCGGCACGTTGAAGATTGGGTGAGTACTTTCTTGGGTATCTCCGCCTGAATTTAGCGGGGTTAAATCTCTGGTAGTCTATCAATGAAAAAAATGGGTATGCCAGCCATGCTCTGAAGAGAACCGGTATCGTTACCTTATTGTTATTATTTGCATATCCTAAATACAGAAACTCCCAATCATCCGGAAGTTCATTTAGTGACAACTTCAAAGTGCCATGAAGGTTTTTCAGGTTTTCATTGCTCAATCTAATATCATCTTCAAATATAAGTACTCTTTTATATCCTCTTTTCAAGATAGTTTGATAAACATTTAAATGAGAAAAAGCACACCCGATTTCTCCCATCGATAATGCCTGGCCAGCCAACTCGATTTGCTTTTCTGTATTTATAATCTCATTATCGTTAAGCTTTTCACGATCCAATTCTTTTCCAATTACACCCCAATGAATTTCATAATCCAAACCCTCGAACAAATTTTTGAATAGCGCGTGCCTTTCGTGGCTGTTTTTGAGTGTGATTATAAAAACTTTATCAAAAAAGTCGTTTAATAAATTATATAATTTTAATTTTTCCATTCAGTAATCTTTTAATCTCCGGCAAAGTGAAGTATTTATAGGAATTCTATTTGCTTATTGGACTTGAGGTGTTTACTTGTACTTTATTAAATTATTATAAAAACAAAGAATAAACCAAATTGTTATTTTTAAACGGTAAAAAAGATAATCAATTATATTTTCCAAACATACTCAGCTACACCAACATTATAAATGTTCCATGAAAAATGAGAGACCCTTACGATTCTCTGTTATCATTCCTGTTTATAACAACTGGGATCAATTAAAGCTTTGCCTGAATGCTATAAAAGCTCAAAGTATTGATAATGATAACGTTGAAATAATTGTTGTTGATAACGGATCAAAATCGCCAGCTCCGGATGAAATAAGTAACAATAAAAACATACGATTTGTTTCTGAAAAAAAACCCGGATCTTATGCTGCCCGAAATACGGGTGCAAGCAAAGCAAAGGGTGAAATTCTTGCATTTACTGATTCAGATTGCATTCCTGATACCGACTGGCTAAAAAACGCAGACAAGCTTTTCGTGGCAACGGATTGCGACAGTATTGGAGGGGAGATTAAAATTTTCCGATCTGATGATGGTTCCAGATATGCCTACGTTTATGAAAGTTATCATGCATTTAAACAAAAAGAGTGGGTACCAAAAGGAATTAGCTGTACGGCCAATCACTTTGTTAAAAAAAGTGTATTCAATGATGTGAATGGATTTGATACCACGTTGAAATCAGGCGGAGACTGGGAGTTTTCGAATCGCTGTGTTGATAATGGATATGTGATGAAATATGGAGAATACGTAATTGTGCTCCATCCGGCAAGAAAAAATCTGAAGGCGATGATGAAAAAGCATTATCGACATATTTGCTGGAGCTCAATCATTGTCAGAAAAAAACATAACTGTAGTCAGTTTAAACTTATGTTAAGCTCATTGAAATATAATATTTTAAGCATCTTTAAAAGCAGGTCATACGTCCATAGTTTAAATCACCGGTTAATTTTGTTTTATGTTGATTTTGTTAAGATTAATGTACAGTTTGTTGTACATTTTTTAATTTTTTTGGGAATCGTTGATCCCAATAAGGCAAGAGAATAATAAGACTCTTTAAAAATTCTTTGAAAAAAATTATTTATGGAAATCGGAATTCTGACTTTTCAAAATGGATACCATCGTGGTGCTACAGATTTTTATCCGCTGATTAAATGGAATAGATTGCTCAAACGTGAAGGATACAGCATTCGTTTTTTCAGCTCACATTTGGATAAAAAGATATATTCATCTGATGCAGTAATTATCGATTACCGTTATTACCGTATGTTGACAATCCATGAAAAAAAATATCCTGATAATACGTTCATCAAGGAATTTATGGAAGATCTTAAACAGCATGGTATCAAAGTAATACTATTTGATACCGGTGACGGTGCCGGGGGGCGGCAATGGGATTTAATTAACCATGTGGATATTTTTTGGAAAAAACAGGTGTTAAAAGACCGCCATGAGTATACCCTCAATAAGGGAAGAAACAGTTATATGGTTTTTTTGCCTGAATATGAACTTAGCAAACATGTGGCTAATGAGAATCTTTCGTATCGCAGTGAATACACACCCTGTCCCGAAGACCAGCTTCATAAAATCAGGATTGCCTGGAATATAGGAATGGTTGATTACCGTACATTTCCGCTAAGTAACTTCTACCCGGTTGGTACAAGCCGGCTATTGAATTCTATTTATAAATTGCCCTTATTTAATGACAATCTTGATAACAAGCCAATTGACTCTGTTTTTAGGGGTAAAATCAAAAAAGACAAAGAAAGCTATGCGTATCAACGGAATAAGATAATTGAATTATTTGCGAAAGATAAATACCCTGGAGTAGTCACAGGCGGAATTATTTCGAAAAAGAAATACTTAGAAGAGATGAGAGAGTCCAAAACCTGTGTAAGCCCATTCGGCTGGGGGAAGTCTGTTTCCGTGATTTCGAAGCGATTATTAACGGATGTGTGCTGATTAAGCCCGACATGGATCATCTTGAAACGTGGCCGGATGTGTACAGGAAAAACGAGACGTATGTGAGTATTAAATGGGATATATCGGATTTGGAGGAAAAATTGAGTGAGGTAGTCACACATTATATGCAGTATAAATCCATAGTAAGAAATGCTCAGCGTATTTATAAGAATGCTTTGAACAATGGAATTGATTTTATTAAGCATTTTGAAAAGATAGTTGAATAGCATTAATAACTTTCAGTTTAAATCAACTGGAAAATGATCAGGAAAAGAATAAAAATAAGAGGATTTAAAGCAGCCACAGTTCATGCTCAACCAGTAGGGAAGGTTATTGCAAACTTTATACCAAATAAACAAAGACGATTCCGGGTGTACTGTATTGGCTTACCCAGAAGTGGCACTCACTCGATTGCCAATCTATTCAGAACGAATTTCAGAGCTGATCATGAGCCATACGCCGGTTCCACTGTGAAAGTGATAGAAAATATGCATCGTAATCGAATCAGTAGCAGTAAGATTATAGATCACCTTCTGATTAGAGATAAAATCTTACAACTGGAAATGGAATCAGCTCATTATTTGTACCGATTTGTACCACAACTCGTTACTTTATTTCCGGATTCTAAGTTCATTATGACGGTCAGGGAGCCAAAATCATGGCTGGAATCTGAAATGAATAAAAATTACCAATCGGTAAAAGGTAGGATTTGGTCGCGATTGGAAACAATACGTTATGGAATTTATAATAACAAGCATCAAAACGACTCACTTAAAAATATTAAGGGGATATATCCAGTTTCAAGCTATTTACAGTATTATAGAGATCATATAGAGTTTGTTATAAAACATGTACCGGAGAAGAGATTGATGGTTTTGGATACATTCACTTTACAAGAGAATATTAATACCCTTTGTGATTTTATTGATGTGGAGTCATATAAGTTGAATTTAGAAAAAATACACTCAGCAAAAAGGAAAGTAAAAGAAATTCAGTTGAATAAATTAGTAGATGAGTCTGTAATACATGAATCGATTGACAAATATTGCAGACCTTTTATTGAGGAAAAAACTCCTTTTCTTTTAAAATACATGAATTAGTAAAAAGCATCCGGGGCTGGATTGCATACTCACAAATGCCCAGGCGATTTAAATTCTCATAATCTCTGTTATAGATCTTTAATAAGTTTCATTGTTAGTTAAAATGGTGATAATTTCAAGCTTGTAATAAGGTAAGCATATTAAAAATTTGAGTCGTGTCATCATCTTTGGATAAGCAAAAAATCATTATCGTAAGTTGTTCATTTTACCCGATGAACTCCCCAAGATCGTTCCGGACAACGGAACTTGTAAAAGAATTTGCACGGCAGGGACACGAAGTTGTTTTGCTTACTCCGTGGAATGAAGAATTGCATCCGGGATTTGAACTGAAACATGGCATCAGGATCAAAGATCTTGGTTCTGCTAATCTTAAAAGATTTGACTCTTCTGAAAATGGGAGAGTTGTTTCACTCTTTAAACGTATCCTGAACAGGGCACTGAACCTGCTGATTGAATTTCCCGATATCCAGTGGATGTGGAAAGTTAAAAAAGCGCTGAAGTATGAAAGCGGCTATGATCTTTTGATTTCAATAGCGGCGCCGCATTCTGTTCACTGGGGTGTAGCCTGGACAAGAAGTGAACGACATCCCATTGCCAAAACATGGGTGGCCGACTGTGGAGATCCGTTTATGGGAACGGTTTTGGATACCTTCCGGAAACTTTTCTACTTTAAACATTTGGAAAAAATGTTCTGCCGGAAAGCAGACTTTATAACGGTTCCAATCAAAGAGGCTATTGACGCCTATTACCCCGAGTTCAGAAGTAAAATCAGGGTAATACCGCAAGGGTTTAATTTTGATGAGGTAACTATTGACAGATCAGCATATAGAAAAAACGGCAAACCGATCTTTGCCTATGCAGGTACACTGATTCCGGGCGGACGGGATCCGGGCGAATTTTTAGAGTACCTCTCTGATCTTGGAAAAGATTTTAAATTTATTTTGTATACAAAAAGCAGAAGCCTGGTAGATCCCTGGAAAGAGAGAATGAATGGCAAACTCGAAGTCCGGGATTACATTCCAAGAGAAGAGCTGTTAAAAGAATTAAGCAAAATGGATTTTCTTGTAAATTTTGAAAACAGCACCCCGCTTCAGATGCCGAGTAAACTGATCGATTATTACCTTACGGGCCGGCCGGTTCTCTCTGTGCCTTCAAAAAAAATAAACAGGGAAAAAGTAAGCGAATTCATGGCAGGTAGCTATGATCGTAAAATAGATTTCTCAGGTATGGAGAGATTCAGGATTGAAAATGTGTGTCACCGCTTTCTGGAATTGTCAATGGGAGGTGAAAGATGAGCAGTTATCATAATCCCATACGGCAAAATTATATCTATGCAGCGGTTCTGTTCATAATCTGGCCTTTCATGGCGGCTCTTGCCTCTTTAAAGCACTACAATAAGCCCTGGGCAAAAAATGTTGCCTGGGCATTTGTAGCTTTTTTTGGTTTTACATTTGCGATTGGCAGCGCAAATGAAGGCAACGATATTGTTCGTTATATTGCTGAGTATCAGGCACTATATAATACACACTTTACATGGGAAAAAGCAATTGATTATTTTCAATACAGTGGGGAAATAGATATTCTCAGAACGCTGATTGCTGTTGTTTTTTCGCGCTTTTCTGATAGTCAGGCTGTTTTAACCGGGGTTTATGGTATCATATTCGGTTATTTTTTCAGCAGGAATATGTGGTTTGTACTTGAACGTCTTGAGGGAAAAATTAAACCGTATACAGTACTGCTGTTTGCCTGCTTTTTCCTGGCTGTTCCCATCTGGAATATTAATGGGTTTCGGATGTGGACAGCAACCCATGTATTCCTGTTCGGGCTCCTTCCCTATCTGTTTGATGGATACAAAAGAGGCCTCTGGATTTCGTGTACGGCTGTTCTCGTACATTTCTCATTTATAGTTCCCGTATCTCTGCTAATTATGTACTCATTTGTTGGCAGTTGGCTTACCCTTTATTTTGGTATGTATCTTTTTACCTTTTTTATCTCGGAAATTGACCTGGGAATGATCAACCGCTATGTTGAAAATTATACACCGGAAATTTTCCAGGAAAGAACCAAATATTACAGAAGAGAATCGAAAATGGAAGCAATGGCGGAGGAAACGGCACAAAGATCCTGGCACATTGCATATTATGGGCGAGCTTTAGGATGGGCGGTTATGGGGTACCTGGTACTGCTGTATGTGAAAGGAAAGAAGTTTTTTGCTGATAATAAAGGCTGGCGTGATCTCTTTTCGTTCACTCTACTTTTTTTCAGTGCTGCCAACATACTGAGTATGCTGCCCTCCGGATCACGTTACCTGACAGTTGCAAGATTAATTGCACTGGCACTGATCACACTTTACATTCAAAATAATCCGCAAAAAAGACTGTCAAGTGCGTATAAGTATGCTGCAATTCCGGCTCTGCTGCTTTTTGTATTGGTTTCGCTCAGGCTCGGGCTGCTTGCCGTCAGTGCAACAGCGGTTCTTGGAAACCCCCTGATCGCGATATTTACAGCAGGAGACACCATGTCGTTAAATGATTTTTTAATGTCTCTTAGGAGAATGTTATAAACTGGAAAAAATATGAAAATAGCTATCCACCAATCCAACAACAGTTTCAGTGAAAGCTGGGTCATGTACTGC
The DNA here is from genome assembly GCA_964449075.1 of uncultured Balneolaceae bacterium. GTDB lineage: Bacteria > Bacteroidota > Rhodothermia > Balneolales > Balneolaceae > CAYVBJ01. Next base: position 19,459 of record CAYVBJ010000028.1, on the reverse strand, counting down.
AGGGAGAAAGAGATCCCTTTTAAAATTGTAAACTGTTACAAAAACGATATTATTCGCGAATTGGATGATTGTGACGGCCTGATGTGGCATTTTCACCAGGCGAACTCTAAAGATTTTCTCTTTGCAAAGCAGCTTCTCTATTCGCTGCAAATGGCAGGGAAAAAAGTGTTCCCGGATTTTAACACCTGTTGGCATTTTGATGATAAAGTAGGACAGAAATATCTTTTAGAAGCAATTGGTGCACCATTGGTTCCTTCTTATGTTTTTTATGAAAAAACTGAAGCTCTTGAATGGGTCAGTAAGACTGAATTTCCCAAAGTTTTTAAACTGAGAAGAGGGGCGGGTTCCGCTCATGTTCAACTTGTAAAAGATAAAGCAGCTGCAAAAAAACTAATTAAAAAAGCTTTTGGGAAAGGATTTAGTCAATACGATGCCAAATCAAATTTAAAAGAACGCTGGAGGAAATATCAACATAATTTATTGGGTTTAAAAAGTGTTTTAAAAGGAATTGTCAGGCTGGGTTATACAACTGACTTTGACAGAGTAGCCGGTAAGGAGAAGGGATATGTCTATTTCCAGGATTTTATCCCTTATAACGATCATGATATTCGTGTAATCGTAATTGATAACAAAGCATTTGCGATAAAAAGAGATGTCCGGAAAAATGATTTCAGGGCTTCAGGAAGTGGCTTATTGTCGTTTGAGAAAGAAAATTTTGACGATGAAATGATTAGGATAGCTTTGAAACTATCAAATAATTTGCAGTCAAAATCAGTAGCTGTAGATTTTGTAAAGAAAGGGAAAGATTTTCTTATTGTCGAAATTAGTTACGGTTTCCCTGCAAAAAACTTTACAGATGGCTGTACCGGTTATTGGGATAAAGATTTGAACTGGCACCCAGGTAAATTTAATGAACAAGAGTGGATGGTTGAATCTTTTTGGAGAGAAATTAGTGGTAGGAATTAGAGGTATAATTTTTTTGCCTCCGCATGATTTTGAAATTTCAGGAAGAATTTGTTAGAAAGAAATAATAAGTATTGTATGGTTTTAATTATAAATGATTATTAATTAGTTTATAATTTCAGGAATGAAAATAGCCATACATAAAAAAAACAATGGATTTAGCCTCAAGTGGCTGGAATACTGCGAAAAAAAGGGGATATTAACGAAGGTTGTAAACTGCTATTCAAGTAATATAGTTAAAGATCTTATTGATTACGACGGATTGATGTGGCACATTCATCAGGCAAACCCAAAAGAGATTTTATTTGCAAAACAGTTGTTATATTCACTTGAAATGTCGGGCTTCAGTGTTTTTCCTGATTTCCGGACCTGCTGGCATTTTGATGACAAGGTAGGCCAGAAGTATCTTCTTGAGGCTGCAGGTGCCCCGGTTGTACCTTCTTATGTATTTTACAACAAAGAAGAAGCAGTTGATTGGTGTGATAGTACCGACTTCCCGAAAGTATTTAAATTGCGTTCAGGGGCAGGGGCTTCAAATGTGAAACTGGCTCAGGACAAGAATTCCGCAAAGAAATGCATTAACAAAGCATTCGGTAAGGGGTTCAGGCAATACGCCCCGGTATCAAATTTGCAGGAGCGATGGCGAAAGTACAGACTGGGTAAAACAGATGGAATTGATATGATCAAAGCTTTCGCACGCCTGGGTTACCCGACAGAACATGAATATGTGGCCGGGAGAGAAAGAGGATATGTCTATTTCCAGGACTTTGTACCGGGAAATGACTACGATATAAGGGTCAATATTATTGACGGGAAGGCCTCGGCCGTAAGGCGCAAAGTAAGGGAAAATGATTTCAGGGCATCCGGCAGCGGGTTAATCGATTACGACATGAGCAAAATTCCTGTTGAGGCTTTAAAAATTTCGTTTGATCTTGCTGATAAACTGAAACTGCAATCGGTTGCTTTCGATTTTGTGCTCGATCAGGATAAACCCCTGGTGATAGAGATGAGTTATGGATTTGGATTTATATCAACTGATTTCAAGGCCGGGTACTGGGATTCGGATTTGAATTTTCATGAAGGTGAATTCAATCCCTTTGGGTGGATGGTGGATGCGTTTGTGAAAGAGATCCAGGCAAAAGGTGAAAAAACTATTTAAAAACCTTTGTGAGCCATCCAATGAAGTACATTTAGCCATGGTTGGAATAACCCATGTAATCCGGGATAACTTTGCATATTCTTTGCGTAATTTTTTTCATTGCGGGCTTTGCGTGAAACAGAAGAGGGTTCACGCAGAGCTCGGTAAGGTTTGCGCAAAGCCCGCGGAGAATGGAGCAGTGTGGTTATTTCGGATATCATTGTGCCACTTTCCATAATGATGCAAAGCTTTTTCCAGTAATCTCTGTAATCTATCCTCACCTGCCTGTTTCAAGTACACCGAGGTGTTAACCACAGATTTCCACTGAGTACTCCGCAGATTCACACGGATTATTTGGTTCAAGAATTTCTCTGTGAGAATCTGTGCATCATTCTGTGAAACTCTGCGGTTAAAAAACCACTGCGAGCCAACTACCACCTGCCTGATTTAAGTGCGTCGAGGGGTTAACCACAGATTCACACAGGGAGTAGTGGATTATTTGCGTTTAATTGCGTTTATTTTTCTTAATACTATTCATCAATCGAGAACATTATGAAAACGAATCAAATCACGTATTCTATACTGGGTGCTGCATATAAAATACACTCTGAACTGGGACCCGGCCTTTTGGAATCAGCATATGAACATTGCCTTGCCCATGAATTGAGAGAATCCGGATTGTTTGTAGAAATCCAAAAACCGTTGCCACTGATTTATAAAGAGGTCCATTTAGAATGTGGATACAGGCTGGATCTTTTTGTAAATAATAATGTAGTTGTTGAGGTCAAGGCCGTTGAACAAATTCACGACTTGCACCTTGCACAAACGCTAACTTATCTGAAACTTGTGAAAAAAGAGATTGGTCTTATAATTAACTTTAATGTGAAGGACCTTAAAAGTGGAATTAAGAGAGTGATTTGTAGTCATAAGTAAGAATTTTAATCCATATTGAGATCCAGCAGAGATTCTTACCACAGATTTACACGGATTATTTGGTATTCGAGTATTTCTGTGAGAATCTGTGAAACTCTGCGGTAAAAAACCGCTGCGAGCCAACCACCACCTGTCTGATTTAAGTACACCGAGGGGTTAACCGCAGATTCACACAGAGCAGGTCGCAGATTCCCGCAGATTAATATGAGAGGAATTTCATTTTTTAGCTCTGCCGAATGTACTATTTTATTGGTTAATTGACGAACTTAAAAAAAGATGAAGAGCTCCTTTCCTTATTACCGAATAAGTCCGAATCAAAATGAAAGTTGAACCGAAACAATTTATCAGGCGCATTGCTAAAAATCTTCGCGGCTACCGGACTAACCGCAAGATCGTCGTAATCGAATCGGACGACTGGGGCAGTATCCGTATGCCCTCAAGAGATGTATATGAAAAATGTCTGAAAGCCGGTTACAGAGTAGATAAAATTGCTTATGAAAAGTATGATAGTTTAGCAAGTGAAAATGATTTAGAGCTTTTATTTGATGTATTATCTTCGTTTAAGGATAAAATGAATAAGCATCCTGTTTTAACAGCAAATATTATAGTAGCAAATCCTGATTTTGAAAAAATCAAAAAAGATAATTTTAGGGAATATCATTATGAACTTGTCACAGAAACATTTAAGAAATACCCAGAACATTCAAATAATTTAAATTTATGGATGGATGGGCTAAAAAATGGTTTATTTTTTCCACAGTCGCATGGAAGAGAGCACTTGAATGTTTCAGAGTTTATGTCGGATTTAAAGAACCATGACAAGGATTTGATATTTGCAGTTAATCATGGAATGCCGGGAATTATACCTTATGGAAATGCCAATAGAAAAGGAAATAGTTATGTAGAAGCACTTAGATATCATTCATGCGATGATAAATTTGAAAAATTAAAAATAGTATTAGACGGGTTAAATCATTTTGAAGAAATATTTGGGTATTGTTCTGAATCATTTATTCCAAATAATTATTTCTGGAGCCCGGATTTTGATAAATATATTTCACAACATGGAGTTAAATATTACCAGGGTAATCGTAAAATGAGAGAGATTCAGTTGGATGGAAGCAAAAAATTTCACACACATTATTTGGGAAAAAAAAATAAAAATGGACAATATTATCTTGTGAGAAATGCAGTTTTTGAACCATCACTTCACAAGTTGAAGATTAAAGACCCTGTTTCAAAATGTATTTCGGATATTTCAGCTGCATTTATTATGAAAAAACCAGCAATTATTTGTAGCCACCGAGTTAATTATGTCGGATACATCGACAAGACAAATCGTGATAAAAACCTTAAATTACTAGAAGAGCTTTTAAAACAAATTTTAAAAAAATGGAATGATGTAGAGTTTATGAATTCGGTTGAACTGGGCCATTTAATTGGAAGTAAAAGAAAATGATGTACGATATTTTTAAATTGCACACGACTTTTGTAAATAAATTAAAAAAAGTAGCCGTATATGTATATAAAAAGTATGGGGCAAAAAAATCGTGGAATCAGAGACACAATACTGTTTTTAATAATCATCCAGATTATAGATTAAAATGCGATACTGAAATTGAAAAAAAACATAAAAAATTATGGTCACCGTTTAATAGTCATTTTAGTCCAAATACTTTGAGAGTTTGTAAAAATATCTCGGGTAAATGTAATACTGAAATAGTTCCGGAAGAAATTTTTCAAGTTGATATTGAGCCCTCCTTAAACAGATACTGTCTGGCAGATTTTTTTGAACATAAAAGCTTCTACAATAAATGGCACAAAGGAAATATATTCCCTGAGGATTATTTACATTCAATAAATGGTAAGTTATTAAATAGTGAACTTGATGTCATTGATCTTAAAGAAGCAAAAAACATATCCGAAAAATTAAAATATCCGGTTGTGCTAAAAGCTAATTTCGAAACCTATGGTGGGAAAAATATTAATTTTATAAATACCTCCGAAGAGTTAATAAATTATATTACTAATATTGAAGACTTTGTTGTTCAGGAAAAAATGAGTCAGCATGAATTGCTTGCAAAATTTCACAGGAGAAGTCTTAATACAGTGAGAGCATGCTTGTACAGATCTGTAACTGATAATAAAGTTTATTTTTTGCACGCCGCATTAAGAATGGGCAGGAACGGTTCATTGGATAATGTTTCAGCTGGTGGACTGGTTTCATTTATTAATGAGAAAGGACGAATGCATGGTTATGCTTTAAACAAATATGGAGAAAAATTTTTCAAGCACCCTAATACGAAAATGACCTTTACTGATAAATTACCGGCATATGAAGAATTAAAATCTTTATCAATTGAGATAATGCGGCACATTTTTTATGCAAGGGTCGTAGGCTTAGATTTATGTTTTGACTCAGATGGTAACTGGAGAGTGATTGAAGTGAATATAAACTCTAATACGATTAGATTTGCTCAATATGCCGGAGAACCATTTTTTAAAGAATTTACAAGCGAAGTTATAAAATACTGTAAACATAAACATTGGATTTTATCACAAACATAAAATGATTCAAAAAATCGGCCATATAATAAGATTTTCTTATAAAGAATTTGAATTATGGAGAAATCTTACGAATTCAAGAAATGAGGCTATTGCGTTACATGCTCAAGTTGTAAAAAGGAAAAAAAAGAAGTTTCTTAGCAGAAAAATTTTAAATCAGATAAAAAGTTATTCTCTTAATTATTTTGGGAAATCTGATTATTGGCCCTGGCTCGCATTGTATGCAGAAGTTCGAGAAAAATTCATAGAAGGATGGGTGCCAGAAGATTATTATGTATACAATTTACTTCCTGATTTAAATCCTGTTTCAATTTCTGGAGTCAGCACAATAAAATCTTTTGATCATCGACTTTTTAAAGGTTTTTCGGTTGAACCATTGGCAGTGATTAATTCAGGTGTTTATTATAATCATTTGCAACAGGAAATTGATGATGCAGAGTTGAACAAGATTTTCGAAAATTATAACAACGAAGTTGTAATCAAGCGCGATAGAGGTCCCAGCGGTGGTGGAATTACTTTTAAACATTCAACAAAAGTAAAAAAATCTGATTTCAAAAAGGGATACGATTATGTAATACAACCATCTGTGAAGCAACACAAGAACATCAATGAAGTTTATCAGAAATCAGTAAATACCTTAAGAATAGTTACAATTATTGATAGGAATCAATCGACTAAGGAATTATATACAGTCATGAGATTTGGAATGAGTGGAGCCAGAAATGATAATATGATAACTGGTGGCGGATTTATATTATTTAATGAAGAAGGTCGTGCTTATCCAAATGCTTATGATAATTTGGCACTTAGCTTAGGAAAAAAACATCCAGACACGGATTATGAATTTAAAAATTTATGGATACCTTCATTCAAAGAAGCAATAGACTGCTGTAAAATCGCCCATAAATTATTTCCCTATGTTCGTTTAATTGCTTGGGATGTATATATAGACGAGAGTGGGACCCCAAAGCTTATTGAATGGAATGCAAAAAAACCTGGGATGTGGTGGTGGGAAGCTTTAGTTGGTCCTCTTTGGAGTAAGACTGATCTAAATTTTTTTCATAGTACATAAAATTTACATTGATTTTTTTTATAAATTTATTCTTATGTATGAATTGAGGGGAAATATAGCTGTAAAAGCACGTAAGAATATGAAACATCTTATGTATAAACTGGACAGTAAATTAATTCATCGTATTTCAAGGGATGAGGCGCATCGAACCCGGGAATTGATTCTGAAGGCTAAGAAACAATCAGTTGTGGACAGCAGGTTGAAAAAAAAGATGGAGGAGTATTGCAGGGAACGGTTTGGGAAAACGGACTACTGGCCGTGGCTTGCGCTTTATACCGAATATCGCGGCGAATTTAAAGAGGGCTGGATTCCGTGTGATTACTTCAGGTTTTCAATTCTGCCGCAATGGAATCCTCACAGTTCTTTCAGCAGCTTAAAGACGATGGATTACAGGCTTTTTACTGATTTTTCAGTGAGGCCTGTTGCAACCGTTATCAACTCGGTTATCTACGGACCGGATCAAATGGTGATTGATTCGGCCAAATTGGAAGAATATTTTGATACAGATGACAAAGAGTTTGTCATTAAACAGGATGGAGGGAAAGGCGGTGATAAAATTCAGTTTGTCAAAAAAGATGGATTGAGGAACCTGGATTTGAATTCTCTGGGAAATGCTGTCGTACAGCCTGTTTTAAAACAACATGCCAGTTTAGATCGAATTTACAGCGGGTCTGTAAACACGGTCAGGGTTGCCACTTTTCTTGAAAGTGATGGCAGGGCATCAAGAAAATTTAACATCCTCAGAGTCGGTACAAACGGATCAAGAGTTGATAATACCTCATCCGGGGGGCTGTTTATGTTGCTGGATACCGAAGGCAATATTATATCGGAAGCATATGATAATTTTTGTATTCCCGCCGGGTCTGACCATCCGGATTCAGGCGTTGCGTTTAAAAGTGTTAAAATACCCGGTGTCAGGGAAGCATCAGAGGCTTGCTGCAGGGCGCATGAAAAATTTCCATATGCCCGGTTTGTTGCATGGGATGTTTGCATCACGGAAAACGGGAATCCTGTGTTGCTTGAGTGGAATACGAAAAATCCATCAATGTGGTTCGAAGAGGCGATGTTAGGACCGTTTTGGCCGGATTATGAGTTTTGATTCAGATAAATTGAACAAAAGGGTTTCACGCAAAGTTTGCAAAAATGATTTTTAATCATGGCGGCAAATCTCCGTCTGTCCGGTAAACAGTGAATTAACCAAACACAAATTACATTCTCAAACAAGAGTCGCTTTTTCACCCAAATTCATATTACCGGGCTGACGGAATAAAAGGAGGCAGTTTCAGCATCACCGTCAAAAAAAACGATGACATATGTTGGCAGCGTAGCGAAAAATCAAATTCATTTTTGGATTGAATACGCTGCCTCCTGACAATAGCGGTTCCTGTCATCAGTCAGGGGCCAGACACAGTTCCGAGCGTAATGCAATGAGGAGCAAAGCGGCGAATGGAATGGAGTCGAGGAAACTCCCAGCTATGGGCATCTGCCGTAACCAAGGAGATCTCCCGACTCTGTCCCGGGCAAAACTCATTGACCTGAACTGTCACACAGTCCGGGACGCCGCTCGGGATGACAGTACTCATTATGGGCAATGCGCGGCGCAGCAGCATCCGAATGAGAACAGTGTATTTCCTGCGCCGCCAGGAAACTCCCAGCTACAGGCAGCTGCCATAAACAAGGAGATCTCTCGACTCTGTCCCGGGCAAAACTCATTGACCTGAACTGTCACACAGTCCGGGACGCCGCTCGGGATGACAGTACTCACTATGGGCAATGTGCGGCGCAGCAGCATCCAAATGAGAACAGTGTTATTCCTGCGCCGCCAGGAAACTCCCAGCTACAGGCATCTGCCGTAACCAAGGAGATCTCTCGACTCTGTCCCGGGCAGAACTCATTGACCTGAACTGTTACACAGTCCGGGACGCCGCTCGAGATGACAGTACTCACTATGGGCAGTGCGCGGCGCAGCAGTACCCAAGTAATTACAGTGTTTTTCCCGCGCCGCATTTTTAAATATGGTTAATCTTAAAAAAATACTTTATTGACTGTAAGGAACGGTCTTTTTTTGGTTCATACGACTATGAAAAAACCAAAGCATCTTTATCACGTCTATATCATGACGAATCGGTGGCATACGGTTCTATACACTGGCATGACCGGGTGGGGATTGCTGCGTATCTGGCAGCATATTGAAAAGATAAAACCCGGTTTTACAAAACGATACAACATAAACAAACTGGTGTACCTGGAAGAGTTTACCGAAGTAACCCAGGCTATAGCACGTGAAAAACAAATCAAGCGCTGGAGCAGGAAGAAAAAAGAGTGGCTGATTGAAAAACAGAACCCAAATTGGGAGGACTTGTTTGTAAAATATACAACCCGTAAAAAAGATAATAATGACGAATATTCCTATCCTGGCGGCGTAACGGTAAACCCGGTACAGTATGAGTCTGGATACGCCGCCCACCTGTATTAGCGGTTCTTGTCATCAGTCAGGGGTCAGACACAGTTCCGAGCGTAATGCAATGAGGAGCAAAGCGACGAATGGAATGGAGTCGAGGAATCTCCCAGCTACAGGCAGCCGTCATAACCAAGGAGATCTCACGACTCTGTCCCGAGCAAAACTCATTAACCTGAACTGTTACAAAATCCGGGACGCCGCTCGAGATGACAGTACTCACTATGGGCAATGCGCGGCGCAGCAGCATCCGAATGAGAACAGTGTCATTCCTGCGCCGCCAGGAACCTCCCAGCTACGGGCAGCTGCCGTAAGCAAGGAGATCACTCGACTCTGCCCCGGGCAAAACTGATTACCCTGCATTATCTTGGTAATGCTGGTACTCATTAAGACTATTTAATTGTTCCGGAATGTATGTTTAACTATTGTTTTGAGCGGGAATGCAATTGAATGAAACAGTTGTACTTAAAAAGATGGAAAATTCTAAAGGGATGTAATGAGAAATCGGGCGGGGATATTGGTGAGAAGAGGTTACGACTCTTTTGAAAGATGGAGGGATTTTGCTAATTCAAGAAAGCAAGCTGAAAGAATCCGAAAGGAGATCGTAGATAAGAAGGGACATTCATTTCTTGATAAAAAAACATTCAAAACGATACGCGAGTATGCATCAGAAACATTTGGGAGTGCTGACTATTGGCCCTGGTTAGCACTTTACGCTGAGATACGGGAAAAATTTGTAGAGGGCTGGATTCCGAATGAGTACTATACATATGAATTGATTCCCGTTTGGAATCCGGTTAAGCTGTCGCAGCTAAGTGTTCTTAAATCTTTTGATCACAGGCTTTTTGGCAGTTTTTCAATAGAGCCGCTCGTGATCAGGATTTCCGGCCAATATTATGATTCAAATCACGCACCTGTAACCATGCATGAGGCCGGCGAGATATTACAGGCACATGATTCAGAAGTGGTTATTAAAAAAGATTTTGGACCAAGTGGAAAGGGGATCACTTTTACTGAATCAAAAAAAGTTGATACGGAATCCATTGCAAAAGGGTTTGATATTGTTATACAGCCTTCTGTGAAGCAACACAAAACATTGTCTGATATATACCCGCATTCGGTGAATACCTTTCGGGTGTTCACTCATCTTGATGAGAATGGTGCAGTTATGGTAAAAGCGGTTATATTAAGATTTGGAGTCGGCGGTTCACGGATAGACAATATTATGAGCGGCGGGTGCTACCTGCCTTTTAGCGGAGGTTCACTGGGAAATACAGCTTACGATGGTTTAGGTTTTGAAACGGGAGAGAAGCATCCGGACACCGGTTACAGGTATGATGAACTCGATCTGCCTTGCATTGAAAAATTAATATCAACGTGTAAAGAGGCTCACACCCTTTTTCCCTACCTTCGGTTTATTGGCTGGGATGTGTGTATAGACCAATCCGGTGAGCCGAAACTGATAGAATGGAATGCCAATAATCCGACAATTTGGAGATATGAAGCAAGGGTCGGGCCATTCTGGAATCAAAAACCTGTATAATTATGATTGGAATTGTAGGCGGTATCGGGCCTTATGCAGGTCTGCATTTGCACAAAGTGATAATGGATCGTGCTGCGGCCACCTGCGACCAGGATTATTTGCCGGTGCTGCATATCAACAATGCATCTTCTGTATCCGATAGAACAGAATTTCTCCTGGGCAACGTACCAGAAAACCCCGGAGTGAGTCTATCTGAACAAATACAAGTTTTGTATAACGCAGGGGCAAGAGTAATCGGCCTGTCTTGTAATACCGCCCATGCATTTCCAATTTACCGGGAAATTGTCGGGCGGGTCAGTGATCTTGAAAACCTGGTACTTGTAAATATGATAGACGAGCTGTTTCTGGAAATTCAAAAAACCGAAAACCATAGAACAGGGTTGCTTGCCACCCTTGGCAGTTATCAGTGCGGAATTTTTAGAGAGTATGCTGCTTCGTATGGAATTGAAGTCTCAGAACCGGATCTGCCAGTACAGAAAATGATTCATGATACGATATACAATATAAAGGATGGAATAAAAGTGACCGGAATTGTGAATGACCGTATCAGGACTTTATATCATTCGGCGATTGAAGATTATAAAGGAAAGAATATCAGGTCTGTTATTTTGGGTTGTACGGAAATATCGATGGCTTTTGATTATACTGATCAAGAGTGCACCATTTACAAAACCGTAGATATCCTGGCAGAGGCGCTAATCAGGGAATATCGTAAAATGGCATGAATTCACGAAAGAACAAATTACACACGGGCGTATTCACTTTTTTCCTGGCAATGTGGGGTATAGCCCATATTGGTCACTTTCTGAGAAAAGGGGATGCATTAGATCCGTTTGTATGGATCTTGTTTCTATTTGCGGTTTTACTTGTTTTTCATCCGCAATCACGAAAGATCCTGATTGCGCTTACCTCTTTTCAGATTTTCTACCTGTTCAGGGAGATGCCATTTACTGATAATCATCTCTACATTATGGGATTCGTAAATGCAGGTTTATTATTCACTGCGATCAGGAGTTTTAAGTCGGATCAGAGCTACATTGAATTTGCAGAACAGTCTGCATCCTATATTTGCGCTGCACTGCTGATTGCCTACTTCTCAGCGGCTTTTGCCAAATTCAATTCCGGTTTTTTTGATCCCGAATACAGTTGCGCGGTTTCAATGTTTTATGATTCCGCATCCGTGATAACAAAAACGGCTTTTCTACCCTATTTCATTGAATCGATTCTTCCATATGCGATTGCGGCGATTGAGCTTTCTATACCTATATTACTGCTTGTCAAAAAAACGAGGCATACAGGGATTATTCTTCTGATTCTTTTCCATCTTGCGATATCCATCAGTCCGACGGCAACAGCGCTGGATTTTACCGTTATGTTATTTGCCTTTTCAGTACTATTTCTTGATGATCGTGCATTACGAGAACTAATAAAGTCTGTACGGTTACTAAGTGATTTTGCTATTCAAACTATCAAATCAAAAAAGTATATAGTTCCGGGGATCGTTATTTCACTTTTAATTTTTCTAAAAGTTGTTTCAAGAGTAACCATGGTAAGCCATAACCTTTATTGGTTTCTACTGGCTCCATTTGCTCTACTGTTCGGTGGACTCATTATTCGAAGTATTGTTAAAACAGGTATCTTCAGAAAATCAGTTATGAGTGAAAACCTGTTTTCTTCTCTGAACTTCACGTATTCTGCGTTATTGGTTCTTCTTTTTTTGAATGTTATAACTCCGTACCTGGGGATTAAAACAACTGGTACATTTACCATGTACAGCAATCTTCAGACAGAAAACGGAAGATCAAACCATTTTATAGCCGGCAGGGTGCCTTTTGATATGCCAATGGATGATCTTGTTCGGATAGAAGAATCGAACCATCCTCATTTAGCCAGGTTTTCCGAAAAAAATGAGATGATAACCTATCATGAATTTGAACGCATTATCTCGGGCAGAAGGAATATAAGTGTGACCTATATAAGAAGCGGAGAGAGAATTTCATACAACTCGTCTGTTGTTGACAAGGAATCCATTGCGATTCACCCGGTTTATCACAAGTTGATCGGACATCGTTCATACACAGCCGGAGAACCTGTCTGCAGGTGGTGATTTTTGATGCAATATTTTTTTGATATGCCGCCCATCAGCATCCAGATAAGAACACTGTTTTTCCCACGTCGCGTATAAATACTTTTTTTTTAAGATTGCAGAATAATCTTAGATTTATTGAGTTCAAAATAAAAAAATGTAAATGAGCCAAAAAATTGGACAGCTGATCAGGCGTAGTTACTCAAAATTTGAGAGATGGAGAAAGTATGCCAATTCAAGAAACCAGGCAAAAAAAATCCGTGATGATGTAATCAAGAAAAAAGGTTATTCTTGTGTTACGGATGATGTCAGAATAAAAATAAAAGACTATGCAAAAGAGAGATTCGGGGATACCGGTTATAGTGCCTGGCTTGAACTCTATGCGGAACTGAGGGAGGAGTTTATCGAGGGCTGGATACCGGAAGATTATTATTCGATTGAAATGATTCCGCAAATGAATCCGCGAAACATTGCCGATATCAGTAATTTAAAAACGTTTGACCACAGGATATTTAAGGAATTCGCTATTGAGCCACTTGCAGTAAAAATCAACGGCAGGTTTTATGACTACAATCAGAGGCCTCTTGATAAAAATCAACTGCTGGAGTTACTTAGGGACTACGGAGATGAAGTTGTTATTAAAAAGGATTTAGCCCCGAGTGGCAAAGATATCATCTTCAAACATTCTGATAACGTAACAGTGCAAGATTTTACGGGAAATCAAGGTTACATTATTCAGCCTTCTGTGAAACAGCATAAGATTTTGAAGGAGCTTCACGGTGCATCAGTGAATACTCTTCGTATTACAACCTTTTTTGAACCTTCTGGAACTATTTCAGTAAAACATATTTCATTACGGTTTGGGATAGAGGGGATTCGCCTGTCAAATATTGGTGCAGGCGGACTATTTGTTTTTCTGGACAATAACGGGACTGTTATTTCAAATGCCTACAACGGGGTAGGACTGGAATCGGGAGATGTGCATCCGGATTCAGGTTTAAAATATAAAGAATTGCAAATACCATCGGTTAAGGAGGCTGTCTCAAAGTGCAGGGCAGCACATCACCAATTTCCGTATTTGAGATTTATCGCTTGGGATGTGTACATAGATCGAGAAGGGAAACCCGGTTTAATTGAATGGAATGCCTGGATGCCCGGCATATGGGAAAATGAAGCACTGATTGGACCGCTGTGGCCGGAGTGGAAGGTTTAGCAGCAAATCTCCGTCTGTCCGGTAAACAGAGAATCAGCCAGGCACCAATTACACTCACTCAAATAAAATCGCTACTTCACTCAATTCTATATTACCGGGCTGACGGAACAACCAGATACACTTTCAGAATCATCGACAACAAGCAGCGCAATGGTGAAAAGGGGTATCTCGTATTTGGTTTCACGCGAAGCACGCAATGATTTTCGCAAAGAGCGCAATGAGTTTTTACCATAGCGACAAATCTCCGTCTGTCCGGTAAACAGAGAATCAGCCAGTCACCAATTACACTCACTCAAACAAAATTGCTCCATCAACCAAAACCACATTACCGGGCTGACGGAACAACCAGCGACACTTTCAGAATCATCGACAACAAGTAGCGCAATAGTGAAAAAAGAGATTTCTCGTATTTGATTTCACGCGAAGCACGCAATGAGTTTTTTTCTTAGCAGCAAATCTCCGTCTGTCCGGTAAACAGTGAATCAGTCAATCACAAATTACACCCACTCAAACAAAATCGCTCCATCACCCAAATCCACATTACCGGGCTGACGGAACAACTGGCGATACTTTCAAGATCATCGACCACAGAGAAGGAGTTTCTTGTATCGGGTTTCACGCGAAGCACGCGATGATATTCGCAAAGAGCGCAATGAGTTTTTTTCTTAGCAGCAAATCTCCGTCTATCCGGTAAACAGAGAATCAGCCAATCACAAATTACACTCACTCAAACAAAATCGCTCCTTCACCCGAATCCACATTATCGGGCTGACGGAACAACAGGCTCAACCCAGGCGGGATGGAGCTCATTTTTGAACGTGTTAGCTAACTCCCTTTACTACAGGCATTATCCAGCCTACTGCCACCAAAAGGGAGATCCGCCGGCAGTCGGAGAGGCTTTCTCCACTCCGGCCCAAAAATCGGGCCTCCAGTCGAAATGACAATTATACTTTTTATGGGTGCGCGGCGTATCATATTCTGATGAGAACAACGCCCATTCCACGCCGCGATGGAAACGATGGATCATTGTAGGCGGCGTGGTATAAAATTATCTTTGTCAATTGATTGAATAAGTCGCCCAGTATAAAAAAAAGCCTCCTGTCATTCCGGCCAGAGGGAGTCCCGGTATTTTTTTGTCGGGACGACTGTAGCAGAGGAACCTCCTTAGTACGGTCAGCTGCCTTGTACAGGAATATCCATCCACTTCTCCGGATCGAAATACAATGAGGAGGAGAGCAATGAACGGAATGAAGTCGAGCACATCTTTTCCCAGCGATAGAGAAATCTTTTTACTACAGGCTATTTTTATTCTCAGCCTTTGAGTAAAGGATTCAATTCAGTTTATTATTTTTTCTCATTATAGTAACAGAAAGCAAGGAATTGAAAATCAAAAAAAATTAAATTTTCAATTCAATAAACGGGCACTCATTATGGTTGAACAGGTACGGAGATAAAATTCTCAGTAAACGGGGCAAGAAAATTTTTCCAGAAACATTGGAACTTTCTAATAAAACCTGGATAGGAGGTTAATTCATGTGTGAAAATATTGTAACATTCGCCAATTTGGGTGCTCTTGTGTAAACGAAATTCCAATAAACTGACAGGCTATAGTGCAGTGTAAATACCTTACTGAATCATGTGGCTGAAAACCAAACGTTGTTTTATCGATACGTAAAAATATGAGATTTATTAGTATAGCAATTCTTTTTCTTTGGGTGATAAACGCTGAATTATTGACGGCGCAAAACAAAGATAGTGCAGAAGGGGACTGGGAGGCCCTGATGGAGCTCTATAATGATCTTGGCGGTGATAACTGGAAAAATAATTCCGGATGGGGAACAGGTAGCGTTGTGACGAATAGTTGGTATGGCGTCGAAGTGGATGAAAATAATCGTGTAACATCTCTAAATCTTTCTGGTGTTCTAAAAGGAGCAGATGGTATAGTAGGTGGAAATAATTTAGTTGGCAATAGATTGACTCCTAAGCTCGGAAATTTGAAGAAAGTACAATACGTCAACCTTAAATACAATAAAATTGTTGGAGCCCAATTGCCCCCTGAGTGGAATCAAATGGTAGAGTTAAGAGAATTATATCTTAATGGGGTTGAGCGTCAGCCAGATGAAAAGTTTTCAAGACATCCGGGAAAGGATTCAGAGGAAGTATTTGCTTCCAATAAACTTACCGGAAAGTTACCACCTGAATGGGGCGTATGGTCAAATATTGAGCGGATTGAAATTCACTGGACTGCAGACCCAAATAATCCTGATAATGGAATTACAGGAACAATACCGAATGAATGGGGGAATATGACAACGTTGAGAGGCCTTTATTTAGCAAGAAATAGAATGTCTGGTGAAGTGCCTAAAGAGTTGGGTAATTTAACTGAATTAAACCATCTTCAACTTGAAGGAGGTCGAACCGAATTTGTAACTGAAAAATTTTCTGGCCCACTTCCAGCTGAATGGGGTGGTGCAAATGGCTTCCCAGGCATGCTTAAGTTAACGGAATTAAGAATAAATAGTCAAGAATTCACACTATTTCCTGATTCATTTCAAAATATGAAGATGCTATGGACATTAGTAATATCAAACAATAAGTTTAATAATTCATTCCCGTCTTGGTTAGGAAATGGAAATTTCCAAAATAGAATTGTTAAAACAAACCCGAATCCCGATGCAGTTCCAATAGAAGCTTATCATCAAGGTCTAAGTACAATAATAACTGGAAATAATGAATGGACTGGCGATTTACCTGACTTTTCAAAAATGACTTGGACAAGTACATTTAATGCATTCAATGGGAAAATAAATGGAAACTTTCCAGCTGATGCATCAGGACTTACTAGAACAATACAGTTTGATATTGGAGGTAATAATGTCAGTGGTTCAATGCCTTCTTTGGATACTTGGGGTCGATTAAGGTTTATAAATGTCCAATGGAATAATTTGAGTGGGTCATTGCCTGAATTGGCAACTTGGGCTTCAGATTTTAGAAACAGTCAATGGCAAGGTAATAATTTCAGCGGTTCTATCCCCGAAAGCTGGAATTTTCCCGGAAGTAATGAGATTTTTCGATTATGGCTGCACGATAATGACCTGTCCGGCCCGATTCCCGAACGATTGGCCGACCCCGGCCACAGTTACAGCAGCGGGTTTCGTGTGGATGGCAACCGGTATCTGTTTAAAGACCTTGTTCCGTTTATTGAGCTTGGGCCAAATAATTTTACCTATGCGCCGCAAAAACCGTTTGGGACAGAGAGAACGGTCACGCAAGCGGCCAGCCAGCGTGTTGAGCTCGAATTCACGGAGGTTTCTCATCCCGATAACCGCTACCAGTGGGTGAAAAACGGATCGGATATTTCCGGGGCAACGTCCCGGACACTCACGATCTCTTCTATGAGCGATTCCGACCAGGGCACCTATACCCTGCGGGTAACCAATCCCAAAGCTCCCGATTTAACGCTTACAAGTGTGGGAATAGAGCTTGTTTTAGGAGACGGCAGCAGTGATACGAATGAACCTCAGCAGCCGGATACACCGTCCCTGCTAAATCCTTCCGATAACAGCACGGATCTTTCTGTATCACCTCTGTTTGAGTGGTCGGAAGTTTCTGCCGATACCTATCGGTTACAGGTTTCGGAATCTTCAGATTTTACCAATCCGGTTGCAGATATTGAGAATTTAAGTGGAACGTCATCGCAGGTTGACAACCTGAACTACGGGAGCTCTTATTTCTGGCGGGTGAAAGCTGTGCTGAATGGTGTTGAAGGGGATTGGAGTTTACCAAATGAATTTAGTACGCGTACTGAACCTGTTAGTATACCAACTGAACCACAGCTTTTATCACCGGAATCTGGTGCTACCGGACTGAGCAGGAGCCCTTCCCTAAGCTGGAGCCAGGTAACGGATGCAGAAACGTACACGATACAACTGTCTTTGTCTCAAACGTTTGACACTTTAGTCAATGACCTGTCCGGTGTTGGCGGAACGGGTATGACCGTATCCGGACTGGATTTTGAAACGGAATATTTCTGGCGCGTGCAGGCTGTAAATGAAGCCGGCGCGGGCGGCTGGTCAGAAACAAGATCATTCACCACACTGGATGAACCACTGGCTGAGCCGGGTGTCCCGGTATTGGCATCTCCTGCAGCCGGTGCCACAGATGTCAGCCGAAGTCCGCTCCTGGATTGGGATGTGGCAGCAAACGCCGCAATGTACCGCCTGCAGGTTTCAACATCCCAGGCGTTTGAAACCCTGGAAACGGACGAAACCGATATTTTTGAGAGTGAATTCTCGGTATCAGGTCTGGATTTTGAAACCATCTACTACTGGCGGGTGAAGGCGGTCAATGAAACCGGGGAGAGCGGCTGGAGCCAGACCCGGTTGTTTACGACACTGGATGAACCTCTTTCTGCTCCCTCAAGCCCCGGATTAATATTACCGGAAGCAAACAGCACAGAGGTCAGCAGGTCACCCGAACTGAGCTGGAGCACCCCGGCTGATGCCGAAACATACCGTGTACAGGTATCGGTAACTTCGGGCTTCGGATCACCGGTTGTGGATCTGAATAATGTAAGTGAATCCGGTATTGTTGCTGAAAATCTCAACTATAGCACCACCTATTTCTGGCGGGTACTTGCAGCCAATGATGCAGGACAGAGCAGCTGGTCTGAAATCCGCTCTTTTACAACACGCGAACAGCCGCTGCTTCCCCCCCCGGCACCGCAGTTGGTTTCCCCGCAATCAGGCAGTGAGGAGATCAGCAGTATCAATCACACATTTACGTGGAATGATACAGAGGGTGCCGAGAGTTATCGCTTGCAGTTTTCAGTTGGTAATAATTCGTTTTCTCCCTCTATTGACATTGAAAATATTAACGATATCTCTCGCACAGTTGAGGGACTTGAACCCGAAACGACTTACCTGTGGCGGGTGCAGGCCGCTAATGGTGCCGGCTCGAGTGACTGGTCAGAAATCTGGTTTTTTGTTACGGACGAGGCTGCACCATTGCCATCCCTGCCGCTCGCCAACTCAACCAATGTTGAACTTGCACCTTCGTTTACATGGAACAGCCTGAATGCGAAAGAATACATCTTGCAGGTAAACCGGGCAAATACCGGCGAAACTGTGGTTGAGGAGTCTGTTGCCGATACAACGTTTACGGTTTCTTCAGAATTGAGTCCGCTTACTGTTTACCGGTGGAGGGTTAAAGCGGTGAGAGATAGTGTTGAAGGCGAGTGGGGTCCGTCGATTGCTTTTACGACGGGGAACCCGGACGGTGATTCCGGTAATGACGATGATAACGGGGATGAAGATGATGGAAATGATGGCGATGATGGTTTGGGAGATAACCGGGATGAAGAGATTACAACCATTGAGCAGAACTATCCCAATCCGTTTAACCCGAGTACGGTGATTCAGTTCCGGCTGGCTGAAGCCCAGCAGGTATCTCTCAAAATTTACAACCTGGCGGGGCAGCGTGTAGCCAC
>CAYVBJ010000027.1:42736-45096 GCA_964449075.1 uncultured Balneolaceae bacterium | reverse complement strand
CCAAGCGGTTTTAGAACCTGCTGCAGCTCCTCAATTTTATGAGGATTGCCCGATGCAAGAAAAAGATGTTGATTCTTCAATAGTCCGGTTTTGAAATTATGCAAATCACGAGCCGGTCAGTTGAACCGGTTCTATTTTGATTTGTGCCTATTCTTTTATCATTTCTGAAATGGCAGGAATGTGACTGAGCTGCTGGAACTCTTCATAGCGATTGTAAATCTGGTCTTCATTTAACTCAGTAAGCTTTTCCGGTCCGAATTTTTCAACACAAAAACTTGCCATTACAGAACCAAAGATAACCGCTCTTCTGAGGTTTTCCGGGGTGAGGTCATCCGTATAATCAAGCCACCCGAGCAGCCCGCCCATAAACGTATCGCCGGCTCCTGTGGGATCAAAAATATCAATCACCGGGTAGGCCGGAGCTGAAAATATCTCATCTTTTGTGAAAAGTATGGCACCATGTTCGCCCTTTTTGACAATCAGGTGAGAGGGACCCATCTCCCTGATTTTTTTGGCAGCTTTAAAAAGATTGGGTTCATCAGTCATTTCTCTCGCTTCGGAATCATTTACTACCAGCATATCCACTCGTTTAAGTGTTTTTTTCAATGCATCAGGAGTGCCTTCAATCCAGAAATTCATGGTATCCATAACAACTAACTTAGGATCATCAACCTGATCCAGCACTTTTTCCTGTAAACCCGGTTCAATATTTCCAAGCGCGATATACTCTGAACTCTTATAAGAGTTTGGAATAACGGGGTCAAACTTTTCAAAGACGTTCAGCTGGGTATCGAGAGTATCACGATTATTCAGATCGTAGTGATACTTTCCTTTCCAGAAAAATGTATTTCCGCTGGTATCTACCTGCAGGCCTTCAAGATCAATATTTTTGCTTTTGAGAAGGTTCAGATCGCTCTCAGCAAAGTCCTTGCCTACAACTCCAACAAGATTCACATTATCTGAAAAAAATGATGAGGTAAGAGACAGATAGGTAGCCGATCCCCCGAGGATCCGGTCAGTTTTTGCAAAAGGTGTTTCTATTCCGTCGTAAGCAACGGATCCAACAATAAGTAAACTCATGAATAACTTTTTATATTTATATTTAACCGCATTAAGTTCGTGGTTCCTGACACTCATTTCAAATTTGTTTTACTATGCAATTAAAATTTATGGAAAAAGCTATCCGGCTTGCGGCTATTGGCATGCAAAGCAACCGCGGCGGACCCTTTGGGTGTGTGATTGTAAAAAATGGTGAAATTATTGCGGAAGGCACAAACCAGGTCACATCTGCTTATGATCCTACGGCACACGCAGAAATGGTTGCAATCCGTAATGCCTGTAAAAAACTGGGGGATTTTCAGCTGACCGGTTGTGATATTTATACCTCGTGCGAACCTTGCCCGATGTGCCTGGGTGCTATTTATTGGTCACGGCCCGAACGGGTTTTTTATGCAGCTTCAAGGCGGGATGCCGCTGACGCCGGGTTTGATGACGAATTTATATACAAAGAGCTGGATAAACAGCCCGAAGACCGGGCTATACCCATGAAGTCACTCCTGCGAAAAGAGGCGCAAAAACTTTTTGAAGAGTGGAAATTAAAAGAGGATAAAATCGAATACTAATCCTGTAGAAAGTCGGCGGCTGTGCATAACCTGCCAGTTGCTCGCCGGCTATTTGATTATCAGGCACCACATAATTATATTTAAAATAAATTATTTAAGTTAGATTGAAGCAAAGCCCCTTAGACCATTTTTTTACTTTCCTCCAAACCCGGCTGGAAAAGCGTCTGCCGGGAAAAGAGGCCCAGTTTAAGATGGCTCCGTTACCCGAAAAGCCTGAAGATTACTATCTGAATCCGCCTGAAGATTCGAGACCAAGCAGTATCCTGATTCCGCTGTTTCTGAATCACAGTAACGAGATTTCCATCATACTTACTCTGCGTCCGGAGCATCTTGCCCACGGCGGGCAGATCAGTTTTCCGGGGGGCGGAATTGAAAATGGAGAAACAGCCCGGCAGGCTGCCATTCGCGAAACGATCGAGGAGATAGGTGTTCGCAAAGAGGATATTGATGTGGCAGGCAAATTAACCCCTCTCTATCTGCGCCGCACAAATAATTTTATAGAACCTTTTGCAGGCAAACTCACCACACAGCCAGACCTCACGATTACAAACAGGGAAGTTGATGAGGTGATCCCTGTTGCGATAAATTCCCTTTTAAATGTCGAAAACATTAAGAGAGAACCATGGACCCTCAGTAACGGTGCGAAAATGGAAGTGCCCTACTGGACGATTCACAATGTTCCGTTATGGGGAGCTACGGCTATGATGCTGAATGAGCTGCTTGAGTTGTATGCAGAGT
>CAYVBJ010000027.1:38491-42636 GCA_964449075.1 uncultured Balneolaceae bacterium | reverse complement strand
TCCATGCCGATGGCAATTCCCATACCACTCAGGCCGGCAGCAATCCATACCCCGTTTTTCACCTTTTTCACTACCGGTTCTTTATTTTCGGTAAACCCCATAATACCGCTCCACTCCTGGTCAATCTCCCAATCCTCCGGAAGGTTCAGTGTTTCATTTGCAAACTGAATCAGCCAGTCACGAATTTTTTTATTTATTCCAAACTGATCGGTTCTTTCAACCTGAAGCGCAACGTGTCTTGCACCTCCCAAAAGCAGCCTGTCGCCAATGTTTCGAAAGTAAACATACCCCTCGTGAAAATGGAAGGTCCCCCGCCAGGCAAGATTCGCAATTGGTTTTGTTGTAAAGATATAACCCCTTGCCGGCTCAACTTTTGTTTCCGTAAGGTGAGATGTAAACCCGTTTGTTGCCACCACTATCTTTTCGGAATTCATTTTCAACCCTGACCTAAATGTTACCTCTCCGGAATCGACATTCAGTGCCTCACTGTTCCACAGGGTGCGCACACCTTCACGGGCCAGCCTGCTGTGAAGTGAACGCATTAGCAGGCCGCTGTTCAGTGCTCCTTCAACAGAGTTATAAATTGCAGGGTATCCGCTGTATGTAAGAGAGTTGTAAACCCGGTCAATATTCAGACGTTCTTTCAGAACACGGTTAAAATATTCTATCTGCTTGCTGCAGCGTTCAAAATCATCCCCGTTGGTGAATATTTCGTATCCTCCCGTATGCACGTAAGAGATAGAATCATCTCCCATAGTTTGCCTGAGAAGCTTCAGCCCCTTCCACCGTCTTTCAATTCTATCTAAAACCGTCTCCTCACTTGCAGTTTCCATATCTGCAAGATGCTCGGATATAGAACCGATGCAGGCAAAACCGGCGTTCCTTGTACTTGCTCCTGTCGGAAATTGTCCTCTCTCTGCTATTAATATATCATGCGAAGGAAATTGTTTTTTATAAAAAAGAGCTGTTGAAGCTCCAACTATCCCGCCTCCGATAATGAGCAAGTCGGGAGATTTCAGCCATTCCTCCCGTTCCCAATACGAGTGATTACTCATTTCAGCAGTATTCATTCAGATTACACTCCATCCTGATTATTTTTGAGTCCGTTTATCCAATTCTTAACCTCATCCGCCCCCTCCTCCGGCGCCCAGTCCGCAAATATCTTGTCTGTTTCCGGGTCGTATGGACCTCTTTTACACTCAAAAAGAACAGTGTCTTTTTCCAGAACCAGAAAAGTATGCCAGGTATCCGGCTCGATATCCACCACTGATCTGAACGCATGCTTTTCGATAATATCAGAGCGTTCTATCCTTCCATTTTTATCAAAAATGTAAAACCTGATCTTCCCCTGAAGAAGCACAAGCGATTCGACAGCTCCGTCAAACGGATGTTTGTGAGGACGAATGTAGGTACCGGGCTGCAGAAAATTCAGCATTCTCTGAACAGGTGCATCCTGCTGCCTGTGTATAGGCAGAATGATTCTTTTTCGTTCACTCAGCCGGGAAGCCCTTATTCCCTTGTTCCAGAGTTCAGAATCAATTTTAAAAAAATCACCCTGGATATTTGGAAGTGATCTGTTCACACTCAATCCAGTTTGAGCATATACCCCACACCATGAAGAGTAACCAGGTATTTGGGGTCATCCGGGTACATCTCAATTTTTGCTCTCAGTTTAGAAATATGGACATCCACCGTTCTTGTATTGGTACTGTAATCGTATCGCCATACTTGTTCAAGCAGATCATCCCTGCTTACAGCCTGGTTTGCATGGGATATAAAATATCGGATCAGTTCAACTTCCCGGGTGGAAAGTTCGTGCTCAGTTCCATTCGGTTTATTAACGACTGCATCTTTAAGATCAATTTTAACTGCGCCCAGTCTCAATACGTCTACAGGCCCGGATCCCGAGTAAGCCGAAGCACGGCGGAGCCTTGCCTGGATTCGTGCCAGTAACTCCTTAACTCCAAATGGTTTTGTGATATAATCATCAGCCCCGATATTCAGGCCTGCAACTTTATCAATCTCCTGGTCTTTTGCGGTTAGCATAATAATCGGAAAAGAGTATTTCATCTCTCTCAATTTTTTACATATTTCATACCCGCTGATACCGGGAAGCATAATATCAAGAATCATCAGGTCGGGATCCGTTTTTTTGGTAAGCTCAACAGCCCCGGTTCCTTCTTCGGCTACTGTTACATCATACCCTTCACTTTCAAGAGTATCACGCAGTGTGAATACAAGACTGGGTTCATCTTCAACAATAAGAATCTTT
Organism: uncultured Balneolaceae bacterium; assembly: GCA_964449075.1. Classification (GTDB taxonomy): domain Bacteria; phylum Bacteroidota; class Rhodothermia; order Balneolales; family Balneolaceae; genus CAYVBJ01. Next base: position 40,364 of record CAYVBJ010000027.1, on the reverse strand, counting down.
TTTTTATTTACCGGCATATTCACCTGTTTCCGTTTTGCTTGACTGTTTTAATAAGTTCTTTTTTTCCGTACCGGTTTTCTGCATATTACTTTTCAGGAAAGCCGGGAATCGAACAATAAAAGCTGAACCCTTTCCTGCTTCACTTTCAATTTCTATGGTTCCGCTATTTAAATCAACAAGATTTTTTACAATTGAGAGTCCTAATCCGTGGCCTTTGGTATTAGCGGTAAGCGCATCTTCAATCCTGTAAAATTTATCGAAAACCCGTTTTTGTTCCTTCGGGTCAATTCCCACACCCTGATCTTTTACAATTAGAACCACATCCCTGTCATCATTTTTAACCTTGATGTCGATGCTGCTGGTATCGGTACTGTATTTCATTGCATTTTCTACAAGGTTACTCAGTATTGTATCGATATGGTCAGCATCTACCATCACCAGGGGCAATTCCGGATCAGTTTCAAGATTCATTTCAAAACCCTGCTCTTTCACATAGCCGATATTCTGACGATAAAATTTTTCGGTAATTTCATCAAGCCTTCGCGGCGCAAACTCAGCCACAGTCTGACCCGAATCTGCTTTAGCAACATCAAGCAGTTTTTCAATCATTTTTCTCAATCGGACTGCCTCACTGTAGATATGGTCTCCATAGCTTTTCAGCCTTGCCCCCTCGGTAACACGGCCATCTGCAATGTTTTCACCGGCTGCCTGCATCACAGCAAGCGGCGTTTTCAGCTCGTGGGTTACATTTGCCAGGAAGCCTGCCTGCCGTTTTGCCAATTCCCGTTCCCTTTGAGCGGTTACGAACATATATACGAGGGCACCGATCAAAAAGAGAACTGCAAAACCGAGCACAACGAGATTCCTGTACAGGGATGCATTTGATGCTGCTATTGTAGGAGATTCTGTGAATGAAGCGTGAAGAATCCAGGTATCGAGCAGATCGGGAAATCTCTGTTTGATATTAATTTTTTCCCTGGAATAGGATACATCAGGATCCGTGCTTACAAGAATACGATCATCCCGCCAGTCTCGCAGCCATACTGTAATGCCTGATTCATTTGATTGGCCATATTTTTCGGCCAGCGATTTTTTGATATAGTCATGAACCAAAAACTGGTCATCGATCAGAAAGGTGAGATGACCCACAACCTGCATGTCTGTCAGATTTATCAGGGCGAGTGTCATACTGTGGTGAGAGTCGAATGTTACTTTATTATTCGACCTGAAATCTCCTTTCAGAGTTTTTATTCTCGTTTTAGAGAGACCAAAACCATCACAAACAGCGTCAGGAAAAGAAGAGACCATATTAAGCCTCTCTGTTTTTTGATCAAATTTATAGAGAGGTTCACCCGGGTTTTGGCAACCGTCAGAATCCTGCGGAGTAAAATAGATATCCGTAAAAAGGGAATCTCCGGCTGCATCATGCAGTACTTCTCTGAATCTCTTCGGGAACTGTTCCTTTTTATTCCAGTAAAACTGTAAAAATTCCATATCCAGTTTTGAGAGCCCCCAAAATGGTCTGTAAAAACGGTATCGAACCTGGCTGGAGAAGTCTTCCAGGTCTGATTTGTGACTCTCTTTTACCGATTCTATGGTACTTTCGCGCAAAGCGTACAGTGAGTACACATTCATGCCGGTTACCGCTACAACGGCAATCACTCCGATTGCAAAAAAGATAAGACGGAGGTTACCACTTTTATTTGAGACAGAATCAAACATATTTTTAAAGGCGAATATAATATTTTAGATAAAAATGTGCAGTATGCTTGCCGAGCGCAACCAACCTTTCTATTTCTCTAACATTCTGTTAACTCATAAATATAACAGATATTTGATCATACTCAGTTTTTCATAAAACATTTTTACATAT
>CAYVBJ010000027.1:0-38391 GCA_964449075.1 uncultured Balneolaceae bacterium | reverse complement strand
TAAATATAACAGATATTTGATCATACTCAGTTTTTCATAAAACATTTTTACATATATAAATAAACAGGGAGTCTGTAAGGTATGAGTTGTTCATTTTTTATTCCAATTGGGGCTTTTCAATGACAACTTCACTCAGTCTCAACTTCTCCCCTTCACTCAGTCTCCCTTTCTCCTTTCACTCCGTCCCCAATTCAACACATCTCCGCGAACTTTGCGCAACCATTGCGACCTTCGCATGAAACCCTGTGGCTTGCACCCCTTCAGGGTATCATTTGTTTAATTGACACCATTCATCACAGGGCGCTGCCCATGTGCTTATGCTTGCGCCCACGTTGGGGCTTTTTTTCTTGGCAAGCCTCTCAACTTCTCCCCTTCACTCCGTCTCCCTTTCTCCTTTCACTCAGCCTCCGGCACAGACCAGCGGTTATTATTAAAATTTGTTTCCGGGTAAGCCATACCCGGATTTAAGGTAACGGATTGAACCGGAGAGTTCACCTCAATTTCAAGTTCAGCTGTCCGGTTTCCCTGCAGCCAGTCATCTGTATTCAATGTTTCGTAAATAACGACACCGTCTTCAAGTGTGATCTCTATCTGTACCGGCATAATCACTCTTCCATGGTCTTCTACGGTTATTGTTACAACATTTGCTTCCTGGACAACATCTGCAATTGCATGGTCAAGAGTCCAGGTTTCATAGAGCCAGCTTCTCCAGAACCAGGACAAATCCCTGCCGGATACATCCTCAAACGTACTGATAATATCCCAGGGATAGGGATGTTTGTATTTCCAGCGCTCAATCAGTTCAAGATGGGCCTGCATAAAGAGATCATCACCCAAAATATTTTTAAGAGCCGTAAGCACAGAGGCAGGCTTTGGATAGGAAGCAACTCCATACGCCGGCCCGGGATAGTGATAGTCAGACCAGCGCATAATGGGCCCTTCCAGGTCTGAACCGGCTATCTGCAGGTAATCCCCAAACATATTCATGTTATCGTACCGCCCCGGATAAAAATCCATTTCGGCCTGGTGTGTATGAAAGGTTGTGTATCCTTCATCGATCCAGGTATAACGTCTCTCATTGGAACTCAGAATCATCGGGAACCACATATGAGCCAGCTCGTGAGCGGTTACACCGTATAAATCCGCAGCTCCCCTGCCGTTATAGCTGCCAATGATAGTCATCATCGGGAACTCCATTCCGCCCCCGATGATACCGGCCCCTTCAACCGACGTCATGTGCGGCCATGGATATGGCAGCGAGGTATATTCCGAAAAAAAAGTGATACTATGTTGTGCATACGATACCTGGTCGCGCCATAGCGGTGCAAATTTTCTATAAAAGGAGTGAATTCGCGTATAATCCATTATTCCGTCATCATCCACATCACCAGCGGCTGTTCGGGCACTTTCCCAGACAGATTCCCGGGTTGCGCTGAAAGCGACATCTCTGACTTTTTCGGATGAAAACCTCCAGGTCAGCTTTCCATCATTTCCCTGCTGAGTGGCATTTTCAAATTCATCCTGGCCGATAATAGTGACTGGTTCATCACTCAATCCGGCACTGTCGTATCTTTCCAGCATCTGATCAGAGAGAGTCTCTTCAGGATTCAGAAATTCACCTGTTCCCATTACAACCCAGTCCGCCGGAGCAGTAACAGTTAACTCATAACTCGCAAACTCATGATAAAATTCAGCATTGCCCAGAAAATCATCATCCAGCCAGCCATAAACATCATCATACACTGCGAGTTTAGGGTACCAATAGGCAAGAAAATAGAGGTTGCCCCGATTCCGTCCCATGCGGCCTGAAGCCCCGTCCTCCGGAACTTCAAATGACCATTCAATAGAAAGATCTGCTGTTGATTCAGACCCAACCGGCAGATCAGGATAGAGATAAAGCTGAGTTCCCTCAACAATATATCCCGACCTGTTTTGTGCAAACCGCTGAAAGAGGTTGATCTCCTCTAATTCACGTCCGTTTACACCGACAGAGTGTAGTGTGATACCGCCTGTAATCTCTGTCGTCTCTTTTTTTGGTGTTCCTGCTTTATGAAGATTTTGTGCAAGCTCAATAACGATTGTTTCAAGATCATCCGGAGAGTTATTGAAATAAGTAATAGCAGCTGATCCGTTAACTTTATGTTCCTCTGGAATCAATTCAGCATCCAGAATATAGCTCGACTCATTTTGCCAGTAGTTTGGTCCCGGCTCACCGGTTACAGTTCGGGTTCCGTTTTCGATGGCTGATTGATATGCATCCGGAATTTCAAGATCATAGGGTATAGGACGTTCAAGTTCTGTAAGATCCTTTTCTGCTGTCTCAGTTTCAGATTCAAGAGCAGATTCCTGAGCAGCGCAGGATATAAATAACGCAAAAAAAAGAGTTAATACGGGTAATAGACGATTCATAAGAAGAATAGATCTGTTTTAAGTGCCTGTTCAATGTAGTCACTGAAATGTAATACAGACTATCTTTAGTTCCAATAATTTGGATTATCGTAAAAGGAGGGATTTTTTTCGAAAGAATATATACGGATGAAGCTGTTATGCCTGGCGAGACACTTTTATCAAAATAATAATTTTTAAAAAACGGTTATTTACCCTGAAATAATTTTTGCCCGAATCAGGCTCTCTTTCAGATCCTCAAACTCAACAGGTTTTGTAAGAAAGTCGGTGTAGTTTGTCTCGATGGCCCGGGTTCGATTTGATTCATCAGAATTTCCGGTGATATAAATTACAGGAACATCCGAGAACTTCCGGATTTCAAGCATTGCTTCAATTCCGTCCATATCCCCTTCCAAAGCAATATCCATCAGGATTAAATCGGGATTAATTTTTTTTGCAAGATCAACAGCCGTCTTTCCGTAAACCAGTTCGCCTTCGGTTTCAAATCCAAGCTGTTCCATATAATTCTCGTAGAGAAGATTCAAAATCAGATCATCTTCAACCACAAAAACCTTTTTTTTGCTTTCGGTCATTACTGAATCGGTTGAGTTTAAAGATGCAGATGTGTCACTCATTTGTGTGGTTTTTTAAAAAGGATTAAAAGTAAAATCAGGTATACATATAAGAGAAAGAAAAGCCTCAAGTGTTACGGATTTCTGAAAATATTTACATATCAAGTCAGAATTGTTAAAAAATGATTCCATTAGCTGCCGATTACAAACAGTCCGGTTTTCTCTTGTTAACTGCTTGTCTTTCCTGTCACCTGGTAAGATGAAGTTGCCCAAATTTTTAAAATAATCCTGTAACGAATGCCCCCTTTTTTGTTCTTTCTTATAGAGTTTTTTGAACAGTAAAAAAGATTGTTTTCAAACCCCAATAAAAGATATGATTCAGGATCAAATTCAGAGACAAATAGAAAGCTATATTCTGGGAAAGCTGACAGCTAATGAAATCGACAAACTGTGGACGGAGTTTTTGAACGTGCCTGAATGGTATGATTACTTTATTACGGAGATTCATCTCCGGGCACTGATAAAAGGGTAAAAAGAGAGCAAATACCGTACGTTTAATGAATGAGTCCCATTTTACTTCCAAGGTTATTATAGGTTTTTATTAGGTTTGTGCTGCGTTTATTGATACCTTGATGTAGTGAAGTCCGTAGCCAATTCAAATAAAGTTCAGGAAGCTCGCTGGCTTCATTCAATAGAAAGAGAAGAGGTAAAAAGAGCAAGCAATGGTAAAAGAGGAAACCAGAATACTGGAGAGAATCCTGCACGGAATTATGGTTACGGACATGCGGGGCCATATCATCTATTGTAATCCTTCTAATGTAAAAATCTTCGGATACAGTAAATCCGATATAGAAGGAATGTCAATTCGGACACTGCATGATGAAGACGATAAAATGCCCTTCCGAAGCCTGATTGATAAAATTAACCAGGATAAACCCGTTATCATGCGATGGCATGGAATTCACAAAAACGGACAACGCGTCTGGCTTGATATCAGGGCCAGCCTGATTCCCGGCACAAATGATGAACCTGATTCCTGTGTAATTTCTCTTCACAAGATCGATGATCTGAAAGAAACGGAGATGGAACTTAGTAAAAACAAGGCATTTGCCGAGACCATACTGGACGCCACCGCCGATGGAATCATCTCGGTGAACGAGGAGGGAGAAATTATCCAGGTTAATGACACGGTCAGGCGTATGTTCGGATATTCATGGGAGGAGCTGGCCGGCCGGAGCGTAAAAATGCTGGTACCGCTTACCAAGACGCATGATATTGATTACTACCTGGGCCGGCTTGAATCCTCAAACGGCGGGGACTATTCGGTTGACAGAAAAGAGACACAGGCCTTGCGAAAAGATGGTACATCGTTTCCGGTGGAACTTTCAGTCAGCGAGGTAACCTGGGATGGCCGTAAAATTCATACTGCTATCATCAAAGACCTGACCAGCCGCAGAAAGCTTGAAAAACGAATCCTGGAAATCGGCAACGAAGAGCGAAAGAAGATTGGCAGTGAACTCCATGACGGACTGGGACAGATGCTGACGGGAATCAGGTTGCAGGCTGAATTTGTTGCGCGCAGACTAAAGGCAAACGGTGTTCCCGGAGCGGATGAAATCGAGGAGATTGCCGGCTTGCTGCAGGATGCCGATGAAGAGGCCCGCCTGATAGCGCAGGGAATGGTTGCCACCGATATTGATCAGAAGGGATTATCCCGCGCAATTAACAAACTATGCGAAAGAGTCCGGAAGTCATCAGGCATCAAATGCTCTGTTAATCTGTCTGAAAAGATAGATCATATCCAGGATCAGTCCGTTGCCTTAAATATTTTCAGAATTATCCAGGAGGCAGTAAACAACGCTGTTAAGTATTCACAGGCTGAGAATCTATCGATTGAACTGACGTCTAACCCTCATCTTTATGTAAAAATTGAAGACGATGGCGTGGGTTTTGATCCTGACGCAAAAGATATATCCGGTTCAGGGATTGCAATCATGAATCACCGGGCAAAGGTGCTGGGCGGTGAATTTGAAATTGAACGAACCGGTGAAAACCGAACGGCAGTCAAATGTGAGTTTCCCAATCTGACAAGCTGAATGAGTGCTTTTGCCCATTATATTTTTAAGAAGTAATAAGAAACAGACTATCATGTCAGGTACATCACATATGAAACAAGTTCTTATTTACGACTATCATCCTGCTATTAGTAAAGGACTGTCCAATATTGTTGAATTTGAACTGAATGCGGATGTTACTCTGCAGCCTCTTTACCCGGAGGATGATCTTTTAAAAGTTTTACGTGAGATGAATATAGGCCTGATTCTGATGGACATTCGTTCGCCTGAAAAAAATGGATTTGGTTTGATCAAAAAAATTATGGCCGATGACCAGGGCCTAAAAATACTGATCTTCAGCGGTTATGATCAAGATCTGTATGCAGAGGATGCAATCCGTGCCGGTGCTAAAGGCTTTATCATGAAGTTTGAATCGGTGGGCGAGATACTGAGAGCCATTCAAATCGTGCTTGGTAACGGAATATATCGCAGCAACGGAATATCGCAGCCATAAGCTGGAAGCCTGTAGTTGAGCCGGCACGTCAATTTTGAATTATGCGTGAGAAATGGCAGGTATGGTGAACTGCACCCAAAAAATTTTTAAGGTTTGGGAGGAACTTCCCGACACTCCGCGTTCCTCTCACTCCGTTCGGCGGGACAGGCTTCTCGTCCGGCATTTGAATATTGAACTGAAATGAGACCTCATTGATATCAATATTCCCTGCTGTTTTAGAAGTACCGGCGGCCGGACTCGAACCGGCACGGGCATTTAAATACCCATTGGATTTTAAGTCCAACGTGTCTACCAATTCCACCACGCCGGCTTGTACTTAAAAATGATTTAATTTTCGGATTCAAATATAAGGCTTTAGCCTTTACATCTACAACGTTCTTTTTCATTATTTCGGGTAGCCCGCATTTCAACTGGAGGTTTTTTATTCAGAATGTTCAAAGTTCATTTCAAAAAACGAAGATACGCGCGCAGTTATTTATCATACAGTAAAAATTAATTGACAAATCACCTTAGATGATCTTGAAATTATATTTTCCAAGGCTGGTTTGACTGCATCGACCTGCAAAAAAGCGCTTTTGTTGAAATTTCGTAATTAATAATGGTAATGACATCAAAAAACTAATATATTTTTGCATTATTGTTCTAAAATCATATTTTATGATGTAAATAAATTAAAAAAGTTAATTAATAATACATCAAAAGAAACGCTATTTGAACGACTTTTTGTTGATTAGTTATTTCAATTAAGAAACCAGATTCAGATGGAGTGCGGTTCCGGCCTTTGTCGATTTTATAAAAGCCTCGAGTTATGGTAGACATCGAGCAATAGCTCTGCCTCTCCGGGATGGATAATTCCGGAGAGGATTAATTTTTATAAACGTATTTCAAGTGGTACGATCGTCTCTCCCCATTGAAAATGAAGAGTGGCTTCGCCGGGTTCAACAACTGCAAAGTAAAATGTCATGGTTTCAATATGGCTTCCTCTCTCTGTCTGACTGCTGACCCTCAATGCATCTTCATCCTCACCCGGGTAATTGGTATGCCATATATCAGCTACATTACTCAAAATTATCGTCCACTCATCTTCACCGGGAATCGTCCAGATGCTGTATCGTCCGGCTTCAACAGGCTGGTCTTGAATCGTTACATCCGTGCTGAATTCAATGGTGGAAGACTCATTCGCGCCGGGCATCCATATTTGCCCATAGGGCACGATACCTTGCGAACCAAATAGTGTGCGTCCTCGTGCAACCGGACGATTGTAAATAATTTCAATTTTTTCAGTGTCATTTATGTACTGGCTCACACTTCCCTTTTGACTCAGCCTCACATCCTGCGCCCCGGCGCATGACGTTAAACCAAAGGAGAACAGGATAAAAGCAGTGAAATAAAGGGCAAATCTTATCATATGAATTCTGATTAAGTTCCATGTTATTGAGAATTCTAAAAATAGCAATGACGGGGGTATTGTTAATCACAAATTCATAAATTAACCGGATATCTTCTTAAGTCTTTCCCACAATGTTTTCTCTCTGCCGATCTCCCCCGGTTCAAACCACCGTTTTTTTATGGAATCGGGCAGGTATTGCTGTTCCACCCAGTGATTCGGATGACTGTGCGGATATTTATAATCTTCCGAAGCATTTTTTACATCCAGGTATCGGGAAGCAAGTTTGTTAGCTGTCTTGTCCCGAAGATGAGTTGGCACCTCTCCCGCCCCTCTCTTCTGGATTTCACTGTGAACCGAAAAGATGGCACCTGTGCTGTTGCTCTTGGGTGATAATGCCAGGAAAATTGCCGCATGTGATAAAAAGTAAAATCCTTCAGGTAATCCTGTCTTCTGAAATGATTCATGTGCACTGTTCACAACCGTAAGAGCATAGGGATCGGCCATGCCCACATCTTCGGAAGCAAAAATGAGCATTCGGCGAAACAGAAAGTTGGGATCCTCTCCTCCCTCCAGCATGGCACACATCCAGTATAGTGATGCATCCACATCCGAGCCACGCATCGACTTGATGAATGCCGATGCATAGTGGTAGTGTTCATCGCCGCTGCGGTCATATCGAACGCTGCGTTTCTGGATCGACTCTTTTGCAATCTCCAGACCAATTTTTACACTGCCGTCCCTGCTTTTTGGTGTGGAAAGAGCTGCCACTTCCAGCGCATTGAGTGCATTTCGTATATCACCGCCAGCATAATCAGCCAGGTGCTCTTTGGCTTCCGGGGTGATATCAATCTTCATATATCCAAGTCCGCGATACTCATCCTCCAGTGCCCGGTTCAGCATTTCAAGCACATTCTCTTTGGTAAGCGGATAGAGCTCAAATAACTGGCACCGGGATAACAGCGGACTCACCAGCGAGTAGAACGGGTTTTCAGTCGTTGCCCCGACCAGGGTAATAATTCCCGATTCGAGGTGTGGCAAAAGAGCATCCTGCTGTGCTTTATTCCAGCGGTGGATTTCATCCACAAACAAAATTGTTTTCCGCCCATTGGCCTTCACCCTGTGCTCTGCTTTGGCAACAACCTTCTTCAATTCCTTGATTCCATCCAGTACTGCATTGATAACGTCAAAAGCGGCATCAATCTCACGTGAGATCACGTGCGCCAGGGTTGTTTTCCCGGAGCTTGGCGGACCGTAAAAAATCACCGACCCAATTACACCGCTCTCAATCATCCGGCGAAGCATCTTTCCCTCTCCCACCAGGTGCTCCTGGCCGGTAAACTCCTCCAGTGACTGTGGACGCATCCGGGTTGCCAGGGGCTGTGAACCACTGCCTGCTTCCGGTTCATTTACTTTATTGTGATTATCGGAATCGTTGAACAAATCCATGGATGGGAATTTTTAATTGCAGATTTTGAATTTTGAATGTAATTCTACCGGATAAAATCCAAAGTACGCAATTCGTGAATCACGATACAGTGATGACTTTTAGTTCCATAAATCACCACACACACATTATTTCCAATTTTTAATTGAAACTCCTGTACGTAGATTTCCCTGCAAAAATTTAGCATATTCATTTTATAAATTTTATCTAACAAAAAAGATCTATTATGAAAACCACCCGCCGTCAGTTTCTCACCGATTCAGGAAAAATCATTACCGGTTTTGGAGCAGCATCTCTTATGCCCGGCTCCGCGTTCTCCATCTTAAAAGGGTCGTCTGCCAATGAAAAAATCGTAGTTGGACTAATCGGATGCAAAGGGATGGGATGGTCGAACCTGGATCGTTTTTTGAACGTGGAAACTGTGGAGTGCAAAGCACTGTGTGATGTGGATCAAAATGTTTTGAATCAACGTGCGTCGGAGCTTGAGGAAAGAACCGGGAAAAAACCAAGGCTGTACAATGATTACCGGAAGTTGCTAGAAGACAAAGACATTGATGCGGTAATTGTTGCCACGCCAGACCACTGGCATTGTCTGCAAACGGTTCATGCCTGTGAAGCGGGAAGAGATGTATACGTAGAGAAACCGGTCGGACGAACCAATGCTGAGTGCGAGGTGATGGTGAGTGCGGCAAGAAGATATAAACGTGTGGTGCAGGCCGGACAGTGGCAGCGAAGCGGTCAGCATTGGAAAGATGCTGTGGACTATGTGCAATCCGGCAAGCTTGGCAATATCCGGGTGGTAAAAGCGTGGGCCTACCAGGGCTGGATGGATACCATTCCGGTGAAACCCGACCAGCAGGTGCCCGACGGAGTTGATTATAAGATGTGGCTTGGGCCTGCTCCTGACCGGCCCTTCAATCCCAACCGGTTTCACTTCAATTTCCGGTGGTACTGGGATTATGCGGGCGGACTGATGACCGACTGGGGTGTGCATCTGATTGATATCGTTCTTTATGCAATGAATCCGGGGGGACCAAAATCCATCATGTCGAGCGGCGGCAAGTTTGGGTTTCCGGATGATGCTATGGAGACGCCCGATACCCAGCAGGCAATCTATGAATTTGAGGATTTTTCAATGATCTGGGAACATGCGGCCGGGATTGATGGCGGACCGTACGGCAGAAATCATGGTGTGGCTTTTATTGGTAATAACGGAACGCTTGTAGTGGATCGCGGAAGCTGGGAAGTGCTGCCGGAAACGGAGCAGATGGATGGGAAAACGCAGGATTCAATCAAACGAGTTCACCCTTCCGGCGGTGGTGGCGACCATCTTCAGAATCATGTAAACAATTTCCTGGATGCGATAAAATCGAGAGAAAGACCGGCGGCTGATATTGAGATTGCCGCAAATACTGCCATTATTTCGAATCTTGGCAATATCGCTTTTTTAACCGGCGAAAAACTTCACTGGAATCATTCAACCGGAGAATTTAAAAATAACAAGAAAGCCAATTCATATTTAAAACCGGCGTATCATGGTCAATGGAAGTTTCCGGAGGTGTAAGCATTCCCCCGAGAATGGGGCTAAAGCCCAGGATCTTAGCTGAATTTCTCTGCCGTCGGCTAAAGCCCACGGTAATGGATGGGTAAGTTAAATTTGAAATTAACAGTAATCGATGATTTTATAAAAAAATGGGAAGAAGATAAACTCTGAAAATGGGGCTAAAGCCCCGGTCAATTGCTAAACCTTCTTTCCGTTGGCTAAAGCCGAACGGTAATGGATAGGGAAAACTGTAGTCAAATCAATCGTCAATATAATTCGAAAACAGTGAATGGACTCAATGGCAATTAATTTAAAAATAGCCGGCACCATCCATTACCGTTCCATTTATGGAACGGAACTTCGGATTTCACTCCCTGAGAGGCTTTAGCCGCATTTCTTTTGAACCATCCATTATTTCCCAACTCGGAGATTTGCCTTATTACTTACCACAGAGGTCAAGAAAATTTATTCTAAAAATTTTCACTTGTCCCTGTAAGGAATTCTGAAAAATCGATTCTTACTTAAAACAAAAACCTATTCATCAAAAAGGAGATTGATATGAGCTGGATTCGAATTTGGGTGCACCTGGTTTTTACAACAAAGTACAGAACACCATTTCTTCAAACGAAAGAGATACGAACTGCTGTTTTTAAGCACATTCATGAAAATGCAAAAGAGAAAAATATATGGCTGGATTGTGTAAATGGTCATCAAGAGCATGCTCATTGTCTGATTTCACTTGGCAGAGAACAGTGTATTGGGAAAATTACCCAGCTGATTAAAGGAGAATCCTCTTTTTGGATCAATGACAATAGGTTGCTCGACAGAAAATTCGGCTGGCAGGATGATTATTGGGCAGTGAGTATCAGTGAAAGTCATCTGAAAAAAGTGCGAAGGTATATTCATTCTCAGGAAGAACACCATCAATCAGTTTCTTTTGATAAAGAGATAGATGACTTTATGAAAAAATATAATTGGAGAAAGTTCAAACCCTGATGATGGGGCTAAAGCCCTGGATCTTTACTGAATTTCTCTGCCGTCGGCTGAAGCCAACGGTAATGGATGAATAAGTTAAATTTGAAATTAACGGTAGTCGATTGTTTTAAAAAATAATGGGAAGAAGATCAACTCTGAAAATGGGGCTAAAACCCCGCTCAATTGCTAAACCTTCTTTCCGTTGGCTAAAGCCGAACGGTAATGGATAGGGAAAACTGTAGTCAAATCAATCGTCAATATAATTCGAAAACAGTGAATGGACTCAATGGCAATTAATTTAAAAATAGCCGGCACCATCCATTACCGTTCCATTTATGGAACGGTTTTTGATTTTCACTCACTAAGTGGCTTTAGCCGCATTTCTTTTTGGAACGAAAGTTATTTTAAATCCTGAGTTTAAGTTATAAAAAAGTAAGAAAAAAAATCTAAGTCTCTGTATGTGGCTAAAACCCTGAGTTTTTGGCAGCTTTCTTCCGTTGTCTAAAGCCGAACGGCAATGGATGGGAAAGCTGTGGCTAAAGCCAACACCGACTCGATGGGGATAGAATTTACTATCACCGGCACCATCCATTACCGAGGCTGTCCAAAAAGATGTAATTGATTTATGGATGCCTCAATAATTAAAGTTTACTTCGTGATCCTTCGATCAGTCAGCTGACTGACTCGTGGCAATAAACTGCCTGTTTTTACCACGAAGGTATTATAAAAGACTCGAGGACACCAAGCAACACGAAGAACTTCGCGCTACATCAATTTAAAATTAAATTAAATAATTTAAGTTGAGCTACGGTCAACTGCACTTTTTGGACAGTCTCCAGTCACACCTGGAACTTTGGATTTCACTCCCTGAGAGGCTTTAGCCCCATTCATAATTACGATTTCAACAAAGTATCAGCAAATTCTTCTTCAGATAATTTTTGTGTCAGCAAGAGTAGTTCTTCTATATAATTCATTCATAATGACCGGATTTATGTAAGAAATCGACTCCCCGCTTTGAATCGGTATCCATTGCTATTCCCGTTGAAAGAAACCTGTAACCTTGATTGCTGGAAAAAGAACGAAAGTAATCTTTCAATTCCTTAATCATTCGATGTGCTTTATCATTATTTGAGAAACTACAACCCGAAGAACCGATGTATACCAACCGAATGTACTCCGCATCTTCAATTGTAACATCAGATGTGTAATTTACAGATGTACTCTGAAAATCATATGCATAAACAAAACCTATCGTAAAAAGCAGAATAAGAATTATTATTTGGTAAATATACTTTTCCTGAATAATTGCCATAAAGTTATTATTTCCGGTGTTGTTTATTCCTCAATTTTACTTCCCAAAAATAATGCACCTTTCTCCTCATCATAAATTACGATTCCCAAACCGGTCAAAAATACTCTTTTCCCTGGCTCTTCGGCTTTGTACTCGTAATTTCCCAGGTAATAATCTTTTTTCGTAGTCAGATCCACAACGTAATAGTCAAACTTCCGGTCCCAAAGTATGCTTGTTTCAGTTATACGATAATTGGTTTTTGTTTCAGTTTCTATCAAAAGCAAATGACCTTCGTAAATCTGAATATTCTTTATGATAGTGTAGTCATCCTCCGGATTTCGCAATCTGCGCTCATCCGGCCAGTAACTTTGCTTACCTAATAAAAAATCGGTTAATTTATAAGTTTGTGTAAGAGACAGGCTTTCCTGATCATAAATGTATACAAACGGGAAACGTTTAAACGTCAGAGAATAAGAATTTTCTACAGAGGCAAATCGAATATCGCCACTCATAACAAATGGACGTAATAGCATCCAGTGTCCGTCAACACCATACATACTGCCAAACGTAGCGAATTGATTTCCTGAATAATCAATCAAATGTATCGGCTGAGAGTTCTGAGGTGCTTTTTCAGTTTCTGTATCAGAAGTTTGACTTTCGATTTTGGTTCCTAATATGGCAAAATTATCACCAGAAAATGCCAGAGAAGCGGGATTAAATTCCAATGAGATTACATCTTCAAATGTGCAGGGTTCACTTATACAGTCGAAAATTGAAATGTACATATCCTGTCGCAAAACATAAATCATTTCATCGTGTATAACCATTTCCAAAGGAAACTGAATATCGCCAGGTCCCCTTCCAAATTCTGCTATACTTGTAGCTTTTTTATTTATGATATTGACTTCCAGAAGCTCATTTCTGTTATCATCTAAGATCACCAAACGATTTTTATCAACAGCTACTACATTAAAAGCAGGAAATGGGGAGCCAACTTCTACTTCTAATCTTTCAAAGATAATCTTTTACGGTTCCTGCAGATACTGATTTAATAAAACTAATTCCCCTGGTTTCTCTTTTAATTTCTCAACTGATTCCGAGGAGTTAATCAATATGTGATCGCGATTATAATGAGGGATTTTTTCTTCAACCGGGTGCCTGACTGTGGTTGATGATGAATCGTTATTACTTTTGTTGCATGAAAAACAAAAAAACACAACAAAAATTAAAATCAAAGAGTGAGCGACAGTATTGAACCGGTTATTCAAATTTAAAATTTGAAAAATCATTAAATCGTCATCTATATTTATAATTGCTTAGACTTAAGAATGAAACCCCAGTTTAAAAAATTAATGGTTTTATCAAAAATTTATTTGAAAGAGGATTCAATCTCGAATATGAGGCTAAAGCCACCGAGCTTGGGGCCTCTTTCTTTCCGTCGGCTGAAGCCAACGGTAATGGATGGATAAGTTAAATTTAAAATTAACAGTAATCGATGGTTTTATAAAAAAAATGGGAAGAAGATAAACTCTGAAAATGGGGCTGAAGCCCCCGGTCAATTTCTGAACCTTCTTTCCGTTGGCTAAAGCCGAACGGTAATGGATAGAAAAGCTGTAGCTGAAGACAACAGCAAAAATTAAAAAAGGAACTGAAGCTATAGCCAGAGATAATTGAGGGATAAACCACCGCTTAGATTAACACCCATTAACAAAATCAATTATGAACTGTTCAATGGCAACAATTTCAAAATCACTAACAATATCCATTACCGTTCCATTTATGGAACGGCCTGCGAAACTATCCCTCCCAATTCGGCTTTAGCCGCATTCGGCCATTTCTGAAAACAGGCAACTCCTTATACTGATTTCTAAGAATCAATCTGACTCTCAGAATTTTCGAATTCATAATAAACAGGTAATTTTTTGTTCACTTGAATTTTTTATTTTGATTTGCCAAACCGGAATAAATAAATCGATTTATGGATACTCTCTTAAAACTTACCTTCTCTCTTTTTCTCTTATTGTCAGGCTATTCAGCCGCAGGGCCAACTGCTTTTGCACAATCTTCCGCCTCCGGTGTTGTTTTTGAAGACCTGAATGAAAACGGAACCCGGGACAAAGATGAACCGGGGATTGAAGGTGTAATGGTATCCAACCAGAAGGATGTGGTTTTGACAGACCGGGACGGTCGATATTCTCTTCCGGTAACCAATCAGACTCTCTTGTTTGTTACAAAACCGGCTTCTTACCGCTTTCATCTG
Source organism: uncultured Balneolaceae bacterium (assembly GCA_964449075.1). Lineage (GTDB taxonomy): Bacteria > Bacteroidota > Rhodothermia > Balneolales > Balneolaceae > CAYVBJ01. The sequence goes on along the minus strand of CAYVBJ010000027.1, from coordinate 23,963 downwards.
AATGAACTGAATCTGCCGCAATTCTACTATATCCATCAGCCGGAGGGATCACCCGTGCTTAATTTTCACGGCCTTGAGCCGACAGGTCCGCTCCCCAATTCCGTCGATTTTGGATTGATTCCATCCGAAAAGAAGGAAACTTTCACTGTGATTACATATGGTGACCCGCAGCCCCGAAACGATACTGAACTCAGCTACTACCGTGATAAAATCGTAAACGAACTGGCTGTTACAGATTCTGATTTTGTAATGGTTCTGGGTGATATCATGTATGACGATCTGAGCCTATATGACCGATACAACAGCTTGATGAGTAAATTAAACCAACCGGTTTTTAATGTGTACGGCAATCACGATATCAACTTTGATGCCGATGGTAATGAATTCGGCAGAGAAACCTTTAAACGGCACTACGGTCCCTCCTTCTATTCATTTGAAGAGGGCGATGTACACTTTCTGGTTCTGGACAATATTGACTACCTGGGATATAATGAAGAGGGAGATTCACAGTATAAAGGTGGAATCAGTCCGCAGCAAATGACCTGGATACGCAACAACCTGAATCATGCAGACAAAGACAAACGCATTGTTCTCGCTGCTCATATCCCGCTTCACACTCCCGGTCTTGAGGATGTGGATGTGGTAAACACTGAAAACCGGAAGAAACTTTTTGAAATTCTGGATCCGTTTGATGATGTGATTTTTCTCGCTGGACACATGCATACCAATTTTCACAGTTTCTTAGGCCAGGATTTTGGACGGACAAATGCAAATCCGGTCCATCAGATTATCACTTCAGCTGCGTCCGGATCGTGGTGGGGCGGACCAAAAGATGAAAACGGAATCCCTGTCTCAACACAGCGAGATGGAGCCCCGAACGGCTATCATGTGATTGAATTTAGTGGGGCGGACTATATCGAATACTATAAACCTGCCGGAAAGGACTCTTCGTACCAGATGCGCATTGAATCTCCTGAACCTGAAATCCGGCTGAGGGATGATAATACAGAGCTGCTGGTAAATGTATTTAACGGCAGTGAAAAGTCTGAGGTACGGTATAAAATCAATCGGTCTGACTGGATCACAATGGACCGGCTGGATCTGGCCGTATCCCCATTTTTCAAAAGCCTGCTGGAGCAGAATCCCGGCACCTTTGCATCCTGGATACAACCTGTGCGGACAACCCACATTTGGCGCGCAGATCTTACCGGACATCTAACTGTGGGAACACATCGCATCACAGTCCGGACCGAGGATCAGTTTGGGCATATTTATACCGGCATCAAGGTGATTGAAGTGAAAGAATAAAACCTTCGAGTGTGTCCGGCAGTTTCCCGGGTTCCTTACTGCGTTTGAGCCACCATCCACATCCCCTCTGCGTCACTTCGCGTTCTTGGCGGTTTATCCCCTGCAAGACTTGAGCTCACAGTGGGTTTAACCGCAGGGCACGCAGAGAAACGCCAATATTTTCACGTGCCAGTCGTTGACCATCGATTGTACCTCAACTTACAAGTTTCACCAACACGCAGCTTCTGGCCATTAACCAATTTCCCTCTGTGTCACTTCGCGTTCTTAGCGGTTTACCCCCTGCAAGACTTGAGCTCACAGTTGGTTTAACCGCAGGGGACGCAGAGAAACGCCAAGATTCTCACATGCCAGTCGCTGGCCGTCGTTTGTACCCAAAATTACAAGCTTCACCCACCAACGTGCAGCGTCTGGGCCCCATCGCCCATATTCCCTCTGCGCCTCTTCGCGTTCTTGGCGGTTTACACCCTGCAAGATCCAAGCTCACAGAGGTTTTAACCGCAGGGCACGCAGGGAAGCGCCAAGATTCTCACATGCCAGTCGCTGGCCGTCGTTTGTACTCAAAATTACAAGCTTCGCCCAACATCGTGCAGCGTCTGGGCCCCATCGCCCATATTCCCTCTGCGCCTCCTGTCGCTCTTGACGGTTCACACCCTGCATGGTTTCTTAGACGGCCGGGTCATCAGCCAGGTTTTCATCCAGATCCGTTACCTCAATGCCCAGTTTTTCTTCCATCTCCTCGAGGGTGATGCCTTTTGTTTCGGGCATGATTTTCCAGACAAATAATAACTGTAAGACCATAACAAATGCAAAAAATGCGAATATGGGTCCGCCTCCAAAAAGACTCTCAAAGTGGACAAAATTACCAGCAATCAACGCAGCAAAAATCCAGTGAGTGCCGCTGCCCAGCGAGTTTCCGAAAGAGCGAACAGAATTGGGAAAGATTTCAGAGATAAACACCCAGATAACAGCACCCTGTCCGATGGCATGTGATGCAATGAAAATAAAAATCAAAACCGGCACTGTATAACCTGTAAACGTCTCTGTGAAAAAAGCGTAGGAGATATATGAAAGAGAAAATATATACCCGAATGATCCAATGTACATCAAAAAACGCCTGCCAAAGCGGTCAATAAGTGCAAGACCAATCATCGTAAAAACCAGGTTCACGGCACCGATACCGACAGATGAGAGCAATGCACCGTCGGCGCCCATTCCTGTGAGACTAAAAATGCGGGGTGCAAAATAGATAATCGCGTTGATGCCCGACATCTGGTTAAAAAACGCAAATATAAATGCCAGAAATATGGGGAACCGGTATCGTTTGCTGAAAAACTCACGCAGCGGAGTGGCTCTTCCGGGAGTCAGGTCACTGTCCTGTATTGCCTTCAGGGATTCTTCAGCTTCATCAGGATCTACAATGTTCAACACTTCACGGGCTTCCCGGATTTTTCCCTTGGCAATCACCAGCCATCTGGGACTTTCAGGTACAAAGAATATCAGAATCAAAAAGAGAAGTGCAGGGATTGCCTCAACCCCAAGCATCCAGCGCCAGGATCCCTCCTGCCCCGTTCCGATCATAAAGTTTGAAAAATAGGCAATCAGGATACCCAAAACGATATTGAACTGAAAGAGAGCTGTTAACTGTCCACGCTTATCTGCAGGTGCAATTTCAGAAATATAGATAGGTGCAACAACGGAAGATGCACCCACACCAAGCCCGCCAATGAATCGGAAAAACATGAGCCAATAGACATCCGGAGAAAGAGCCGAGCCAATAGCTGATATCAGAAAGAGTACGGCAATCCATATTATTGTCAATTTCCGGCCATACTTCTGCGCCGGAATACCTCCGAAAAGTGCCCCGATGATTGTACCGTAAAGAGCCATGGCAACCATCTGTCCAAGCAACATATCACTCAGGTTCCAGAGCTCCTGGATTGCCTGTTCTCCTCCCGATATAACCGCCACGTCGAATCCAAAAAGAAAACCGCCCATAGCAGCGGTAATAGACCAAAGAAGAATTTTGTGTTTCTGCATCATAAGTGATTTAATTCCAGATTGAATTCAGTGTCCAAAAATCTAATTGAATAATTTCAGAATTCCCATTTTCCGAAAAGAGTGTAATTTCCCGGCTTTCAGGATCAGGAAAAATACGATTTGTAAGCACATATTCACCATCATTTACGAAAACTTCAACCGATGACCAGTCCACGTAGATATGAAGTTTCAGTGTATTGTTGTCCAGGGATACCGGAACATCGTTACGTTTTGCAAATTCATCATAAAAATCACTCTCCCCCGAATTTGTGCGATCAATGTACACGGAACCCGATTCACTGTCATACCCAATCACTGTTTCATCAGTTTCTCCCTTTCTGACTTTCAACCCGATGTTGTCAGCTTTACCGGGCGTCAATTCAATCACCATTTCAAAAGATTTTCCAGACATTTCATATTCCGACAAAGAGATCTCGTCTGAACTAATCTGCATGTTCTGCAATGCCTGATGATTCGTTCGCAGCTTTTTCAATTCCTCAACCGGTTCCTGGAATAACTTAATTTCATTTCCGGATGTTTTCAGCTCCAGTGACCTGGGGATAGATTGTGCACTTTTCCAGGGCTCAGTGGGAATTTCATTCGCATAATCCCAGTTATTCATCCAGCCCACCCACATTCGCCTGCCATCTTCTTCCGGAATATTGTTCCAGCTGATTGCAGCATAAAAATCCGTTCCGTAATCCACCCAGTTTACATTCTCTTCAGTAACAGTTTCATCAGGTATAAACTCAGCTCCATCCCAGTTACCGATAAAATATTGGGAGCCCGAGCCACCCGCTACTGATCCCGGGTTCATATCTACATGGAGCACCCACTTTATGTTATCCGGGTTTCCGTCAACCTGCAGAGGAAAGAAATCAGGACATTCCCAGATACCGCCAATAGCGCCGGCCGGACCAAAATCACTTAGAAATTCCCAATCTCTCAAATTATCTGATGCATAAAACTGCACCTTATGTTGTTGCGGAAGGGCTACAACCATCAGCCATTGTTCCATCTCTTCATTCCATTTCACATTCGGATCCCTGAAGTCAGGATCATCAAACTCAAGAACCGGGTTGCCCTCGTATTTGGTAAATGTTTCACCCCCATCCAGGCTGTAAGCGAGCGACTGTGCCTGGGCCACGCTATCCTCTCCAAGTGTGTAGTGGCTGGTATAAATGGCCACCATCGGGGCTGTATCCCCATCTCCGAACCCTGAACTGTTTTGATGATCTATCACAGCACTTCCCGAAAAAATCATCTCGTTCCCTTCCTCCATGATTGCAACCGGTTTATGCTCCCAGTAGACCAAATCATCGCTAACTGCATGACCCCAGCTCATATGTCCCCAGCGATTGCCAAAAGGATTATACTGATGAAAAAGATGATATTTGCCGTTGTGATAGACAAGCCCATTCGGATCATTCATCCAGTTACGTTCGGGGGTATAGTGAAATTGAGGCCGGTACTTCTCCTGAAATGAAACCTGCTCTTCACCACTTCTGTCAGTATCACAGCCGTGATTTAAAAACAGGAAAAGGGAAAGAACGGCAATGATGGGATACCGTAGACGGTTATATATCATTATGTTTGCATAATATTGAATGTGCTGATTGAACAATCGAAAATTTAGCTTAAGACAGTCAATGAAACAAATTTCTTTCTCGCTTTTCTTATCTGAGATTCGAATTGAATTAAATGCATTTATGTTACACAGATAAAAGGAAAAATATCATTCAAATGACCGCATATCCTGAAAAAGAAAAACACTGCATTACCGATTTTAGCAATCTCGCTGCACAAAAATGGGAAATTGTAAACGACGGGGTGATGGGAGGACAATCAGAAAGCAGTTTCCAAATTAATGAAAAAGGAAATGCTGTTTTCATTGGCTCAATCTCTCTTGAAAATAACGGTGGATTTGCCTCCGTCCGGAATCATGAATCTCTGAACCTGGAGGGGTTTAAGAGTCTGAGGCTGCATGTGAAAGGCGATGGAAATAGATACTGTTTCCGGCTGCGAACGGCTGATAACGGTGGCGTTCATTATTTTTCCTATGATTATCGATTCGAAACTGAAGCTGAGCGCTGGATGGATGTGGACTTGCCGCTATCAGGTTTCCGTCCCTTCTTCCGGGGAAATTCGCTAAAAGATGTTCCCCCAATGGACCTTTCCAAAATCCGGCTGTACGGTTTTTTAATCAGTGATAAACAGGAAGGCCCATTCCGGCTTGAGATTGCAGATATATGGGCTATTCGTAATTAACCATTATTATCCGGCATCTTGAAAATTGATTTTTAATTGAGCTAACATATCATATCCACCTGTTTACCCTTGATTTATATCTTATATATTCAGTACCGAATTTAGCTTCCAGGTGTTTTTCCTCCCTGGGAATAATAAACCGGTTCATGATTGCTACTGTAAAAGCTGCCGTAAATAATGGCCAGAAAGAGTTGTAGTAAAATGCTCCTGCAATATGTATCAGCATCATCGCCACATATATCGGATTTCGTGACCATGCATACGGCCCGTCAGTGATCAAAGCGTTAGCTGGTTTCCATGGAAATGGATTTGTTTCCTTTAGTAGAAACAGAACCTCCATATAGATCATAAAACCTGCGAGCAACAGAATGAAAATTCCTGCCAGCCAAAGATTCAGAGGTGCTTCAATACCTAATCCAAGAGGAAAAATATTGTTAAGTAACCCCCCGATAAAAGCAAAAATTACATATACCAGTGGCGGCGGAAAAATTATACCGGGACTATCAGTGCCAGGCTTCATTTAAATTTTTGAAGATTGTGGTTCATATATCAATTATAACAACTGATCAAATAGATAAAAACCAAAATAACAGCAAGCAAAAAAAATGCTTAACTTTTTTTGTAAGGAATTGATGATTTTTGGTTCTTACTTTTACAACATCAATTAAAATGATCTGTTTTATGAGTGATTATAACAACTGGCCCGGAAAATCCGACGAAAATGAAGATCCTCAAATCTGGGATGAGCATAGATGGGAGGAATTTATGCAGAAAGCCGATAAACGCACGGATCAATACCTGGAGCTTGTGGAAAAGTACAATGATCACCCTGACCGTGACCGGCTCATTGCTATAGAAATGGGGTGGGATCATATCAGCGATGAGATGGACGAAGATGAGAATTGGATGTTTCCATCTGACGACTTCGTTATGGATGACTCTGAAGAGGGAGAAAAGTGGAAGCAGGGAACCATCTATGAAGATCCGTCTGAATTTGAAGAGGTTGAAAACTTTCCGCTTTACCAAAAAGCACAACAGTTTACACTCGATTCAATGGACCTGATTCAGAATCAGCTGAAAAATTCAGATAATGAGTCAGTTAAAGCGTTTGCGGCCTCTGTGATCCTTCCGCCGGCAAAAATTGCAGGCGGTTTTGGGTTCGGATTCGATATAGAAAGCCTTGGCGGCAATATCGCCAATAATAAAAGAGGTCTTGCAGCTGCAAACAGGATGCTGAGTGCTCTAACAGAGCTTCGGAAAAAAGAGGTACTCGACAGAAAAACTTTTCTGGATTATTACAGTCGCGGCAAGGAAGTCCGCGATGACCTGGCGATCTATATTGTGGAACTCAGGGAACGGTTTCGGAATGGTATTTCATAAAAAGCGGGTAAAGCATCAAATGAAATTACACAAACCGGTTATTCCAGTAAGCTAAAAATCCAAACGGAACAAGGCTGATCACTCTTTTTTCTCCATCAGGGCAGCTACCTGAAATTCAAGCCTTTTTATTTCCTGAAGAATGGAGTTCCGGTTCATCTGCATCCATGTCCATAGCTTAATCATGGCTGCAAAAATCAGTGCTATAAACATGATTGAGCCGTATTGTATCATATCTGCAATATTATCAGTTGTAAACAGAAGGTATCCTGTATAAAAGGCGATTGCAGTGATAATGGTATGTACGAATGTCATTACTCCGGTTATCCAGGCAAGCTTTCCTTTGTACATTCCGCGAATCATTTGAAACAGACCCTGGTCGCCATCCAGTGAACGATAGAATTCCGCTTCATCCTTATTCAGTGATTCTGTAATCAGCTGGTCGATCTCTTCTTTTTTCATTGTTTGTCCTCATTTTTTGATTTAATTATACTCTTCAGGTTTTCGCGCGCATGAAATAAACGTGATTTAATGGTCCCCTCAGGAACATCCAGTACGTCACTGATCTCACGGATATCCAAATTCTCCAGGTAGAACATCCGCAGAACAATTCGCTGTGTTGCGGAGAGCTTCAGGATACCGGTCTGCACTTTTTCCATCGCACCATCCTGCTCCGCATCAATGCTTATCCCCGGTTTTGTTTCGCTTTCATTTTTCAGAATTTGAGCTCTTTTCCGCATTCGCTGCTGTTCCCGGATCCAGTCTACTGACCTCCGTTTAACAATAACATGTGCCCATGCCTCAAAACTGATTTTCAGGTCCAGCTCCGGAAGTTTCTGAATGATGTCGATCCAGCACTCCTGGACAAGATCATCGGCAGCTATTCGTGAATTTGTATAATAGCTGATAGTTGAAATAAATCCTGGGTGAAACCTTTTTATCAGCAGTTTCAGTGCGTCACTGTTACCCTGCTGGTATTGAGCAACCAACGACTCACTGCTGATATTTTTTAGATTTTTTTTCATTATACATTGTAAGAGTCGTGTGAATATTCAACAGGTTCAAAAAAAGGTTTAATCTTCGCAATAAATAATTTCCGGTGCTTCATAGAATATAATTCAGACGTTCGACCTTCAACTCAGGCATGTAAATATAGAAGGGGCTATTGATAGAAATTGTAATGTGCTTTCTTTCCTGATAATTCTTACTATCCACTCAACAAAAAAAACAAGACATGAAGATCACAGGAATATTTGAAGTAAAGCTCAACCCCCTTGATGGGTACGCTGAGGGAAAAGATGGAATCAATCTCAACCGGATGTCTATAGATAAAACCTTTCGAGGCGAGCTTGAGGCTACGAGTAAAGGCGAAATGTTAAGCGTCATGACACCGGTAAAAGGCTCGGCCGGGTATGTGGCACTTGAACAGGTATCGGGCGTTCTGTCCGGAAAAAAAGGAAGTTTCGTGCTACAGCACTTCGGAACCATGGATAATAACAAAGACCGGCTGATCCTGGAAATAGTTCCCGATTCAGGTACAAACGAGCTCGAAGGCCTCTCCGGAAAAATGGCGATCAATATCGAAGACGGAAAACACTTCTATGAATTCGAATATGAACTGTAGTTTTCATTTTAATGCTCACCTCTGGTCATTCACCCGGTCATCAAAAATCTCCTCAATTGGCTGTTCGAACAGCCGGGCTATTTTAAACGCCAGCGGCAGACTCGGATCGTATTTGCCGGATTCAATTGCGTGGACCGTCTGACGCGATACATCCAGTTTTTTTGCAAGATCAGCCTGCGTAAAATTGTATTCTGCGCGGAGTACTTTCAGCCTGTTTCTCATTTATATTTCCTGTATCCTATTGCTGCTGCTGTCATGTAACTCAACCCCATAACTATTATCAAGAAGGAAATTTCAGCATCCTGCGCGATAACATTCGCAGTGTCTAAAAGGGAATAACTGATTCCGGTAATCAGCGTAATTCCGAGCGTAATGCCCATCGCCTCCAGCTGGATTTTTTGCATCATTTCATCAAGCGATGTGATGTGATGAATATTTGCGAAAATCATTCCAACCCCGACAAGCAGGTTCAAACCAATGAAGATGGCTGAGATTAACGTGTTGCCGTCCCATATAAATTTTGGTCCAAAAGCGGCAAGTGCTGTTGCCAGCAGCCATGCCCCCGTCCACATTGCAAGTTTGACAACGGACTTTTTTACGGTTGTATTCATATTTGTGTATTCCATTTTTATTCCTTCTTTTGTAAAGTTTAATTTACTTAAGGTAAATGTTGCAAATATAAATGTCAATGGTACTTTACATTTTATTTTATAAATTTTCTGCCGTGCCAGAAGTAATTATCGATAACTATGCATTTCTTTTAACCTCAGGTCAAAATAATTCTTATGCGAACTTTGTTAATGGACGTTTATCACACCTTTCCGGCCATTCTGATTCCAACACATTCCCGGCTTCAGTGCAATGGAAGAATTCGGGCAGATAAAAATAAAACTATAGGAATTTCCACTACAAAAAGTATCGGGCTGCCCTTCACTTTATTATTTACCAGTAATTAATAGATTTCATTTAACAAGGTATTTTTTTAAGATTATTGAGGGGAGATATAATGGAAAAATTTCTTTCATTTCAACAAATTTCATCTGCTCTAATCATATCTTTATTTTTTGCGTTTGCTTCTGCTTACAGTTCCTATCAAGAACAAGATACCAGGTATAAAAAGAATCTTTCCGACCAATCGGAACAAATTGCATATGACGAACCTCCTCTGACAGGCAAACAGCTTTATATGAAAGCCTGCGCAAATTGTCATGGCGTAAATGGCAAAGGCGCTTCCGCAGATCAGCTTAAATTACAAACCCCTCCTCCTGATTTTACCAATTGCTCTTTTGCCAGCAGAGAACCTGACGGAGACTGGATTGCCATTGCCCACCAGGGCGGACCTGCTCGTGCTTTTTCAAGAGAGATGCCTGCTTTCGGAGAGGCTCTTACTGAAGATCAGCTTCAAAAAATTATGGATCACATCCGCACTTTTTGTAAAAATGATAACTGGCCCCGCGGAGAATTGAATCTGCCCCGGCCCCTTGTAACAGAGAAAGCCTATCCGGAAGATGAAGCAGTGCTGACCACAACTTTTGACCTTGAGGGTGAAGGTGCAGTAAATAATGAAATCGTTTATGAGCATAGATTTGGGTCTCGTAACCAGTTAGAAATTGTATTTCCTTTTGGTTACAGGCAACAGGCAAGCGGTAACTGGACTGGCGGAAATATTGGTGATATGGCCCTGGGAGTTAAACGAGTGCTCTACCATAATCTTAACAGCGGTTCAATTTTTAGTTTAACAGGGGAAGTAATTATACCCACAGGTGATGAAGATGTGGGATTCGGAAGCGGAACTACGATTCTGGAGCCATTTGCCACGTTTGGCCAGATACTGCCATATGGCGGATTCCTCCATGTTCAGACCGGTGTAGAATATCCGCTGCTTAGGGATAAAGCCCAGGATGAAGCATTTTGGAGAGCGGCTTTAGGGAAAAGTATTGCACAAAATCGCTGGGGGCGTACCTGGTCACCCATGGTAGAAATTCTTGGATCAAGAGAACTGGAGTCAGGAGCTATAACCCGCTGGGATATTGCTCCGCAGTTTCAGGTCACACTAAATACCCGGCAAAATATTATGCTCAATGTTGGCATGAGAATTCCGGCAGACGATCCTGACCGCGATTCTCAGTTCATGGTCTACATATTGTGGGACTGGTTTGACGGTGGCCTTCTGGAGGGCTGGTAGTTTTATGCCTCGTAAAATGCATAATCTAAAACGAGTTTGAAATCATGAAAAAACGAATAAACAGGGATTTAGCCATTATAATCGTTCTGCCAATACTGGTTATTCTCATTGGTGTGTTTGTGAACAGTAACAGATCAGATTCTGCCGGTCTAGCAACCATACATGGCATAGAGTATGATAAAGCGAATAAGATGCTTTTTCAGACAGCTGACAACTGTATGAGCTGTCACAATAATTTGGTAACGCCTGCAGGTGAAGATGTATCTATCGGGATCGACTGGCAAACTTCTATGATGGCGAACTCTGCAAGAGATCCTTATTGGCAGGCAGCCGTTCGCCGTGAGGTTATGGATCACCCCGGTTCTCAAAAAAACATTGAAAATGAGTGTTCCACATGCCATATGCCTATGTCTCACTACCAGGCAAATGCCAGTGGAAAGTTAGGTCAGGTGTTTACCAACCTGCCAGTGGATGAAGCTGTTTCACAACAACATTTACTGGCTGCCGACGGTGTTTCATGTACAACATGCCACCAGATTAGAGACGAAAATCTTGGAGAACCTGAAAGCTTTGTGGGCGGATTTGTAATAGATACTACAAAAGAGATGGGAAACAGAGACATTTTCGGTCCTTACCCGGTAGATGACGGCCGTTCTGTTATTATGCACTCCTATTCAGGGTTCCGGCAGATGGAATCGAAGCATCTCATACAGTCAGAAGTTTGTGCCACATGTCATACACTCTATACCCACACACTCGGCCCCGATGGTGAAGTGATCGGTGAACTGCCGGAACAGGTTCCCTACCTCGAATGGCAGCATAGCAGTTTTGTGGATGATCAGAGCTGTCAGTCGTGTCATATGCCTGTCGTTGAAGACAGCATGGCGATAACCTCCGTTTGGGGGCAGCCCAGGGCTGATTTCTCAAGGCATTCTTTCAGGGGTGCTAATTTTTTTATGCAGCGAATGTTAAATCGTTACAGGGATGAATTGGGCGTTCAGGCACCGCCACAGGATATGGATGCTGCGATCAATCGTACGGTCAATCACTTACAAACAAAATCGGCGCAAATATATATTGAAAATACTGAAATTACCGAAGATGAAGTGATTGTAAGGATAGCTTTAAAAAACCTGGCCGGACATAAACTGCCCACAGCTTACCCTTCACGGCGAGCCTGGGTTCATTTTACCATATACGACAATATGAATAACAAAATTTTCGAGTCGGGGGCTGTAAGGTCTGACGGATCTATTACAGGCAACGATAACGATATAAGCGGCGATACTTATGAAAAGCACTATAATGAGATTACTTCCGGAGACCAGGTTCAGATTTATGAGGCGATCCTGGCAGATCAGCATGGCGAAATAACAACAGGATTGCTTACAGGAATCCGCTTTATAAAAGATAACCGTGTACTTCCTGACGGATTTGATAAAACCACAGCAGATGAAGATTTTGCTGTCCAGGGACTTGCATATCAAGACATGGATTTTACCGGCGGCAGCGACCGGCTGCTTTACCGGGTAAATCATTCAGGTGCAGAAAGGCCTCTTCGAATTACCGCTGAACTAAAATTCCAGCCAATTGCTTTTCGCTGGGCTCAAAACCTTTCCTCCTATGATTCCAATGAAACAAACAGGTTTGTCGGTTATTTCAATTCAATGTCAGACGATTCTCACGTTACATTAGCAACTACATCTGCAATAATTAACTGAAAATCAGCAATACCCCTACACGTACATTAGCTGATTGCCTGATCTTAGTTAGCCTTTTTTTATTTTAAGGAGTACGAAGATGAAACAGGAATAGAGCGATTCAAGTGGATTAGTTTTGCAAATCGCTTTCTTGAATTCCCTTCGATACACTTTACATGGCAGGGGTTAACAAGGTAGGAACGGTGGACTTGCTCAGCAACCGGAACCTGTTTTTGAATCTCTTTTAATGTTGACCGGAAAGTCACCTTTTGCGGACTGCTATTTTCCATAAAGTGGATGGTGACATAATTTTGAGCCGCCTCAGCATATATGAATTCGGGTTCCTCCAGTCTCAGATATTCATCCTGGTTTCGTCCCCGCAGAACTATCTCCCGGGCTTCAGGCATATCCCGGCTCTTAATCCTGTTTACCAGATGATTTGCCAGTACGGCGGCCGGCAGAACCAATGGTATGTACGGCAGGCCGATCAAAAGAACAAAATCAACAAAATCCGGAAGTGTCACTGCCGATTCATTTACAATCAACCCTTTATAAAGGTAACCGGATGAGAGAATCAGAAGAACCAATAAAATTTTGAAAAGCAAACCATGGTACGCTCTCCGAATGCTGTCTCTTTTATTGAATAGCCACGATTCAATCATGTGAATCAATAAAAATGGCAGAATGATACATAATACGTAGCCCGACAATCTCAAATTTCGATAGGAAGCTTCGTATTGATCCGTCCCCGAAGGCTCAAGAAAAAGTATAATAAACCATATTTGACCGGCGATAATCGAAGAGATCCAAATAATCTGTTTCAGGCTCATTACCGGCTTTTTTTCTTTTAATAAAGAGATGAAAGACCAGGAAAGTGATAGAGTATTCATAAATCAAGTAAATGAATATGGATTATTTTGGTAATTCGTAAAGAGTTACGGGATCTATTGGTATTTGTTTCAGTAACTATCTGCTCCGACCGGTATCGTTCGCAAAATAAATTTTGTTATATACGGTATCAAAAGAGCGGAAAAATTCTCCATGCTATTCAGCATATTAGCAGCAAAGCCTTCAATTTCATCAAAAAATATGTTGTTTCGACACAATTTAACCAATACTGATCCAATAACTTTTACTTTTGTCTCTTAAAATATAAACACACAAATATTTTACACTAATGAACCTTTCAAAATTAAGAGACAGTCGATGGGTTTCCGGTTTACTGATTCTCTTTATATTTTATCTTCTGAATTATCATTCTGATAACCTGATTAAACTTCTCTTTCCTGATTTCAGCGGGTATGTACGCTGGGGTGCCCGCATGACTGTTGAAGTGGCAGGCAGCATCGCGGCTGTTATGCTCCTTTACAAAACCTGGCTGACCGGCGCGTTGAAAGAGATGGCAGTGGTCAAGCCGGTGCATAAGGCTTTACTGCTGGCCTTTGCAGCAACACTTCCCTTGCCACTGATCTATGGTTTCGGCAGTTCGTGGGCTACAGATGCAGGTGCCATGGAATTGTTATTCTTTACCTTTTTGTCGCCTGTATCTGAAGAGATTCTCTTCAGGGGATTTGCGTTCTGGATGCTTTACCGTTATACGAATTTTGGTTTTTGGGCGTCTGCCCTGCTTCCCGCTGCCGTATTCGGCGTCGAACACATGGCCCAGTCACAGGAGTGGATGCAACAACTTGGTATCGTTGCTATAACGGGCATTGGCAGCATCTGGTTCAGCTGGCTGCTGATGAGATGGGAAAGCCTCTGGGTACCCATTGCCTTTCATGTTCTGATGAATTTCTGGTGGACTCTTTTTGACGCCGGGGCAACTGCTTTGGGAGATATTACAACAATCGCAGTCAGGTTTTCAACGATACTTATTTCTATTCTCTTTACAATCCGGAAAGAGAAACTGCCCGATCTGTTAAGAGCTGATAAAACTATGAGTGATTCTTAAAGATGCCTGTGAATTTTTTCTTCAAATTAAGCTGATTAAGTATCCTGGATATTTTACTGGTACGGTATCGAAGCCAAAATATGCCGTGTGGCCTCGAGACGGGCCGTCGTTTTCCGGTTGGCATCAATAATAATCCACGGCGCGTGTGATGTATCTGTCACCTCAAACATCTTCTCCTTGTATTTCGTGTACGAATCCCAAAGCGACTGGGCTTTTTTGTCTACAGGTGTCATTTTCCAGCGTTTCAGCGGATCGTTCCGGATATCCTTAAACCTTCTGGCCTGTTCTTCTTTTGTTATCGAAAAATAGAATTTAATCAGGTAGGTGTTGGACTGAATCAGCATCTTTTCAAAATCGTTAACCTGCGACATGAAAATTTTGTACTCCTCGTCCGTGCAAAATCCGTTTACTGGTTCTACGACAGCCCGGTTGTACCAGCTTCGGTCGAACAGCACGATCTCTCCCGGATTGGGTAATTGATTGATATATCGCTGAAAGAACCACTGCTTTTGCTCATCTTCTGTGGGCTTATTTAAAGCAACAATTCGAAAGTGTCTTGGATTGATTCGTTCAGTAACCCTCCGGATAGCGCCTCCTTTTCCGGCTGCGTCACGTCCTTCAAAAATAATAACAACTTTTTTATCATTATTAATTACCCAGTTCTGCAGTTTTATCAACTCTTCCTGCTTTCTTCCAAGTTCATCTGAATAACGCACTTCTCTGAGCGCTTTTTTTACATTCACTTTTTTACGTCTCAACAGAGCATACATTCCTTTTTTGGAATTCAGCAGTTCAAGATCTTCCTTTGTCAATTTTAAATCTTTCATATCTCTGTTCTTAAATATCAATTTGCACGTCACTTCTATGGTATCTCATAACGATATTCGGATCGGGCAAAAGCGTGGTATCTGCTTCGCCTTTACCGTCATAGTTAAATCTCGAGAGTACATAGCGCATACTCTCCAGCCTGGCCTGTTTTTTGCTATTTGCCTTGATGATTATCCAGGGACTGAAATTGGTGTGGGTTTTGCTGAACATCTCTTCTTTGTAATGCGTGTACCGGCCCCACAACTCCTGCCCTCTCATATCTACAGGGCTGTACTTCCACTGTTTCAACGGGTTTTGCAGGCGCGACTCAAATCTCTTTTTCTGTTCATCCTTAGAGATCGAAAACCAAAATTTGATAATGATACAGTTATCTTCATAAAGCAGGTGTTCGAATTCGGGAACCTGGACTATAAATTTCTCATATTCTTCATCTGTGCAGAATCCCATAACCGGTTCAACTACTGCCCGGTTGTACCAGCTCCGGTCAAAAAAGACAATCTCACCAGGGTTGGGCAACACTTTAATATATCGCCTGAAGTACCATTGCCCTCTTTCAACTTTCGTTGGCTTTGTCAGCGCAACCACTCGTGATGTCCGCGGGTTCAAGTGTTCTTTAAAACGCTTAATGGAGCCGCCTTTGCCTGCTGCATCTCTGCCCTCAAAAATTATAGCGACTCTCTTTCCATGTTTTGCAACCCACTTTTGAAGATTCACCATCTCAATTTGAAGCTTTTCCAACTCAGCTTCATATCTCAATTTTTTCAGTGTTTTGCAGACGGGTATATCATTCTCCTCTGCCAGTTCAATTAAATCACTTCTTGTTTTTGCTTTTCTAAAATGTTCTGCTTTAAACTTCATCTATAATGATTGGTATAGATTCTTTGCTTTTTTGGTTTCTCAGTTCATTGAGCCATTGGGATTACATCTATACAGGTACCCGGCATGAAAAGTGTTATGCTGATTGCGGCTCTGATCGGTCAGTTGTCTGAATGTAGTTGATTATTCGGTTTATTGAAGATAAAATCCTCTATGCAATAGGATTGGGTAAGATAGATAAAAAAAGCTCTAATTTATAGTCCCTCTCTTTCTGATCATTGCTGCTTTTTTGTTTTTTGCATGTATGCAGCGGTTTCGGCCGAAGACGAGTCTCCTCGATCCGTTAGTTTCTCAATAATGTTTTGGTGGTCTTCATCATCACGGTTTTGAGATAGTTTAAATGCAGCATGTATTTCCCGAATCAGGATTTTAAAACCTACTATACCTTTCATTTGCCGAAGTGTTTGTTCCGGCATCTCTTCCATTTTAACAGGGCTCTCTGAACCTGCTTCATGTTTATCAACCAGTTTTTTCAGAGAATCCATCAACTCGGTTTCATCCAAAACCACCAATTTGCCATACACGTGAACTGCGGTGTAATTCCAGGTGGGCACATTCTCATGGTTATACCAGGAAGATGACACATAGGCGTGCGGCCCGTTAAAAATAGCCAATGCCTCAGTTTTATCTTTAAAATGTTTCCTCTGCGGATTGCCTTTTGATATGTGCCCGAAAAGCACTTCAGTACCTGCCGTATCTTTTTCCAGTTCCATGGGAATATGTGTGCCCCACGGCCTGTCAGCTACTGATGTAATCAGTATTCCAAAGCTGTTCTTCTTCAGAAAATCTCTCACTTCATCTTTATTATTAATTTTAAAATATTTAGGTATATACATCTATTGACTCAATATGATAAATTGACAAGATACCTTGGTGTCAGCGATTTCCGTTATCCGTATATGATTAATTATTTTTTCGCTACTATACCCGGGTAAATCTTATGATTCAGTAAACCGGAATATACTATCGCAGAGCTATTTATGAAAAAACAGACACAAAAAATGGTTAAAGAGCTGGAAGAGCAGCGTGAAGAGATTCTGCGGTTATACCAGGAACTAAAACCATCACAGCGTGCATTCAGTCCCGCTCCTCATAAATGGAACCTGCTGCAGGTACTTCGGCATCTTGTGACAGCAGAAATACAATCTGTAGCCTATATTAATAAGAAATTGAAGAGCCGCAGCGGGATTCCTGAAGCCGGTATAGGTTCTTACCTGAGAAACCTGCTTTTAAAAACCGCTTTAAAACTGCCATTCCGATTTGAAGCACCCAAAATTGCCGAAGTGAAAGATAAACATCCCGATTTTGAAACGATGATATCCGAATGGGATACTGTCCGGAAAGAAATTCAAAAATTGATTGAACAGTCTGATGAGGCAACACTTGCCAGGGCTCTCTACAGGCACCCGAAAGCCGGTATGCTAAATATGAAACAGTTTATGGAGTTTATTGAAGTCCATATCGCACATCATCAAAAACAGATGAAGCGGATCATGAAACATCCTTCTTTCCCGGCTGAGTAACACAGGGATTTAAAAAATTTCTTTGCTGTTCTTAGCTTGCAGTGCGGTTCAAAATACCCGGATGTTTACCCAAATGGCAGGTAATGAAGCGTATTGACGAATACCAAACCGTTCCGGGACAGAATCAGGAAACAACCGCCCTGTAGTATTCCAGGTTATCCAGTACTGCACCGGTTCCGCGCACTACCGCGGTAAGCGGATCTTCAGCAATATGGACAGGCAGATCCGTAAGTTCCGTAATACGCTTGTCAAGATTCTTTAAAAGAGCACCGCCACCCGCAAGCATGATTCCGTGATCCAGGATATCAGCTGCCAGTTCAGGCGGTGTTTTTTCAAGGGATCCCACAATGGCCTCCACGATCAAGTTCACAGATTGTGAAATAGCATCGCGGACATCCGCAGATGATATTCTGAGAGTTTTCGGAATGCCATTCACAAGATCGCGGCCTTTGATATCCATTTCCAGTTCCTCAGCAAGTGGTGCGGCAGAACCAATTTCGCATTTTATTTTTTCAGCCGTTCTCTCTCCTATCAGCAGATTGTTACTGCGCCTGAAGTAATTGATGATATCTTCAGTCAGTTTATCACCGGCAAGTCTCACAGATTGTGCGTGTACGATTCCGGAAAGAGCTATAACGGCAATTTCAGCTGTTCCCCCGCCGATATCAACTATCATATGGCCTTCCGGTTTGTGAACATTCAGTCCGATACCGATTGCAGCAGCCATAGGCTCTTCCACAAGATAGATCTCTTTTGCACCTGAGTTTTCCGCACTATCACGTACAGCTCGTTTTTCAACATCCGTTATGCCGCTGGGCACACAAATAACCATTTGCCGGGTAGACGAATACCATTTCTTCTTTGCACTCTTAATCATTCCGCGAATCATATGTTCAGCAGCCTCGAAATCTGCTATAACACCATCTTTGAGTGGCCGTACCGTTCGAATATTTTTATGTGTTTTTTCGTGCATCAGCCAGGCTTCCTGCCCAATACTTACCGGCACATCCTTATTATTAAACGCTACGATTGATGGTTCACTGAACACAATCCCGTTTCTTTTTGTCGATATAAGCGTATTGGCTGTACCAAGGTCTATCGCAATATCATTGTAAAACAGATCAAAGAATCCTGCCTTCTTATCCTTTCCTTTTATTGTGCCATTACTTGAGTGAGGTTTTTTAACTGTTGTTGTTTCCATTTGTGATAGGTTTTGATGGGGATGTTTTGGCTGTTGAACTGTTTCAGAATAATCTCCGGTATTAATAAAGACCCTCACCCATCTGTTTTGTTACAGAAGCTGGGGATAATCATATTTTTTGCATGGAACAGACCCGCTGTACAATCACATCACTTTTGATTCTTATTCCTCTTTATAGTAGATTTGTTATCTATTTTCCATTAAGAAACAGATATTTAAAAAAGGGATTGGTGCATGGAGATTGGGCCGGATCAAATAACATCGATGCTCAACAATTTTGACGGGAAAGACCCGAACCAGGTTGATGCTATATATCCGCTTGTGTATCAGCATCTTCGGGAAACCGCGAGCCGGCAGCTGAAACAGGAACGGCGTGATCATACGCTTGAAACAACTGCACTTGTTCATGAAGCTTATCTGAAGTTGGTTGATCAGAAACAGGCCACGTTCCACAATCGCTCACATTTCCTGGCAATTGCTTCCCTGGCAATGCGCAGAATCCTGATCAGCTATGCACGAAAGCGAAATGCTGAAAAACGAGGTGGCAACAACGCGCCTGTCACGTTTGCAGACGGGATGGCTCCCCGTGATGCTGATTTCTCTGAATTGCTTGACCTGGATCAGGCTCTTGCCAAACTTGAGAAAATGAATGAACGGCAGGCTCAAATTGTGCAGTACAGATTTTTTGGCGGCTTGACTTACAAGGAGATCGCCGGAGTTTTAAATGATACGGAACACTCCGTCCGATACGACTGGCGTGTAGCACGTGCATGGCTAAAAAAAGAGATGGCCGGATATGATCCCGGAAATTAAATTTCACCAACTCTTCCCGGTTTTTGCGCGTACTATATATGTATACAACCACAACTATGTAATGAATCTTTTATGGAAGCGGAGCGATGGAACCAGGTGCAATCACTCTTCAAAGAGATTGTTGAGTTGGATGAAAAAACGCGCGAAACACGTTTGAATGAAGTATCAGAGACTGATCCCGGAATTGTAGAGGAGGTTCGGGCGCTTCTCCGGGCAGATGCAGACAAAACTTCTATACTGGATGGATTTGCAGCTGATTCCATTGATGTCGCATCTCTTTTTTCCATGGAAGAGGTGCAAATAGGGGCTTTTAAAATACTCCGGGAAATCGGTTCGGGTGGAATGGGTAATGTTTACCTGGCTGAACGCACCAAAGGCGGATTTGACCAAACCGTAGCCCTCAAACTTATTAAATTCGGAATGAGTTCTGAAAAGGCTATCCGGAGATTTGAATCAGAGCGAAGCATCCTGGCCCGCCTGCAGCATCCGCATATTGCACGGTTAGTGGATGGAGGACTTACCGGTGACAATCATCCCTGGTTTGCAATGGAGTTTGCAGAAGGTGAAAACCTGGTTTCATACTGCAATCGACTGGATTTACCAGCTGAAAAGCGATTAAACCTTTTTCTGGATGTAATCGAAGCTGTTCAGTATGCCCACAAGAACCTGGTTGTTCACTGCGATCTGAAACCGGGCAATATTCTTGTTACAGCTGATCATGACAATACACGTGTTAAATTGCTCGATTTTGGTATCGCACATTTACTCGAAGAGTCGGAAGCAGATCCATCAGAACTGAAAGCAATGACCCGGGCTTATGCATCCCCCGAACAGCTCAGGGGTGAGCCAACATCAACAGCAACTGACATCTATAGCCTGGGTATTCTGTTATACCAGCTTTTATCGGGCTGCCATCCGGATATTGAATTCCGGTCAAAAGAATGCCACCCGAAAGATATGAGTCCCGAACTGGAAGCTATCTGCAACAAAGCGATGGAGTCAGTCCCGGCAAAACGGTTTGAAAATGCATCGGAGATGGGAGAAGAGATCAAAGCCTGGCTTGATGAACGGCCTGTATCCTGCTACTCTGTAAAACCGGTTTATCGCATTCAGAAATGGATGATCAGAAACAAAGCAGCGACATTTATTGCCATCTTTTTCATTATTTCGCTGGCGATTACTATTTTCCTCTATACCCTTGAACTGAAAGAAGAGACCGAAAGAGCCCAGAATGAGGCAGCCAGGGCTACACGTATTGCCCAGGTTCTGGGCAGTTCTCTGCGCTCGATCGATCCGATGCAAAATGGCGGACAGGAACTCACTGCACGCCGGATGGTGGATATGAGCACCGGGTATATCAAAAATCAGCTCGCCGGTGATTCACGGACAAAATCGGAATTACTGATTATGATGTCCGGCATTTATGCAAATCTGAATGCTTTTGAGGTGGCAGATTCGGTAAGCCGCACCGCCGAGGAACTGATGATGAGTATTCAGGACACCACATCGTTTGCCTATATCGACCTGCTGGCCAAACGATCCGTGATCCTCGACCAGGCCGGAAAATATGATGAGGCAATGGGTATGATACAGCGCGCACTGGATCTGGCCAATAGCCACCTTCCTTCCGGCAGCCTGGATTTTGCCAGTGTTCATCTCGATTATACCTACCACCTTGATGTAAACGCAAGATATGCCGAAGCCGATTCCATCCTGATGATCGTAAAGCCTATTTATGAAGAAAACAGGGCAGAGGCCGGTGATACCTATGCTGATTTTATCTTCTATCTCGGAAACAACTACAGGCGTACCGGTGATTATGAAAAAGCAGAAAATTACCTCTTCCAGTCGCTGGAGATCAGCCGCTCGATCTACCCTGATATCCATGAGCAGATCGCTTCCACACTAAATCACATCTCAAGTTTGTATCAAAACATGGGTAAGTACGAGGAGGCGATAAACTATGCCAAAGAATCTCACGCTATGCGGCTGAAAATCTTCGGGCCGGGCCACCTCAACACAATTGCTGCTCACTCTAACACAGCCCGTGCCTACTCTGGCGCCGGACAGCTTGAAAATGCAGCCGACACTTACCGCGAAGTTCTTACCATTTTCAGGGAAGAGTTTGGTAATGATAATTTTTACATCGCCGGTATCCTGCAAAGTTACGGAGGCGTCTATCTCCGGATGAATGAATTCACTCAGGCGGAGCCCATCATGCGCGAAAGTCTGGAACACAGCGAACGTCTGCTGCCACCCGGACACATCCGGCAGGCCTTTCCACTCAAAGGTCTTGCAGATGCCCTGAGGGGACAGAACCGGTTCAGTGAAGCTCTGCCATATGCCGAAAGAGCCTATCAGATCCGTAACGAATCACTTGAACCCGATGATCCCAACCTGATGACTTCTCGCCACACTCTCGGACTCTGCCTCTGGAACCTGGGTCGTCGCACTGAAGCCGAGCCGCATCTGCGGGACGCCCTCGCTTTCTTCGAAACCAATCCCGGGAGATTTCAATCTCAGATTGATGAGATTAAAGTACTAGGCTTATGAGGGCTCTTAAACTATTCGGGATTTTCAGAGTTTCTTAGGCCCTGCTCATCTTTACTATTCCTAATCACTGTTACACTGTAATTGCTTAATCTGCTATTATAAACTATATCCCTTTACAATAATTTATTATTATAGCTATTGTCGATATTTGATTAATATTCAGATAAGTGGAAATATATCAGCAAATATTTTTTACTACCCTGGCATTCTCATTCGGGATATTGCATCTTACCTTATTTGGGTATAACCGGCGATTCAAAAGCAATCTTTTTTTCTCTGTTTTTCTTTTTCTGTATGCACTGAATATCTTTTTTGATTACCAAGCATCGATGGCAGTACAGGATCAAAGCCTGTTTTATTTGAAGATTCACCGTACAGTGATGCCATACAATTCGATATTCGCACTTCTATTTCTGTATTATGCTTTTGATGTTACTATTCCCAAATACTTTTGGGTTTTGGTTATCACGCTTGCAATTACAGGGTTTATGGCTGTCTTTAAGCCAATCGAATACTTCGTATATGTCCAGGTTCCCTTATTGGCAGCCATTGCTGAAGCTATCAGAATTTTAATTTTAGCTGTCAAAAAGAAAAAAGATGATGCATGGATCATCACAGCCGGATTTATGCTGTTAATACTGTTTTCATTTTATGATTTATTAATGGACACAGGCCTGATTTCATCCATTTATGGTATTGTAAATGGTTATCCCTTTGGGTTTTTGTGTCTCATTATTTCTGCATCCGTCTATTTGGCAAGAGATTTTGCAAGGGCTAATCAATCCATTCTGATCAAAGAAAGAGAGGCCCGGGAAATGGAAGTGGCTCAAAAGGTTCTGGAAGCCGAAGACAGACGAAAAGCCAAAGAGCTTCAGGAGGCACGCGAAGTACAGCTTTCCCTTTTACCACAATCTATTACCGGTCTTATGAACTATGAATTTTGCTTTGAAATGATTCCGGCTACTGAAGTAGGCGGAGATTATTACGACTACCAGGTTTTAGACAATGACCAAATTTTACTTGCAATCGGAGACGCTACCAGTCACGGTATGAAAGCGGGCATGATGGTTTCAATTATGAAAAGCCTGTTACTTTCACATATTAAAAATATGGAGATCCGGGAGTTTCTAAACAAATGCTCTAAAACGATCAAGCAGATGAAATTGAAAAATCTCTTTATGGCACTTATGCTGGTTAAAATTAACAGAAACCGTTTAATAATATCTTCAGCCGGCATCCCGCCACTTTTTATATACCGGAAAAACCTGAATGAAATCAAGGAGATTAAAATAAAAGGGATGCCACTGGGTGCACTTGATTCCTTCCCTTATGAAACTGTTGAGACCTCATTAGATTCGGGTGATACTGTATTGATGATGACAGATGGACTACCGGAGTTGTTTAATAGTGAAAGAGAATTATTTGGCAGTGAAAGAGTAAAGGAAATACTTCTGGAGCATGCACGTAAAGAAGAAGCAGTCAATAAAATTGTAGCAAATTTGCTTGCTGCAGGAAAAAAATGGTGTGGTGAAGCTCAACAGAACGATGATATGACCTTTATATGCTTCCGATACCTTGGCCATGACAAATAATTTTATCAGAGCAGTATCTAAAAGTACAGGAAGCGGCTCACCCGCTCTTTGCATACTTACATCTGCGAAACACAGCGCTCCATCCGCGGCACTCTGCGAGAACCAGCACCCGGGTTTATTTCTCGCT
>CAYVBJ010000026.1:0-45272 GCA_964449075.1 uncultured Balneolaceae bacterium | reverse complement strand
GTGTACGGTTTCATTCAGATCTTCAACAGGATTAGAATCGAAGAAGACCGCGGTCATCCTTTCGTAAACCGATCTTCCCTCAAAATTTTTTGATGTTTTTCCGGGTTTCATGATGAAGGAAGATTAATTGTGAACCGGGCACCCGATTTTTCCAGGTTTGCTGCCATCATATTGCCGCCATGCGCTTTGATAATATCATTGGTAATACTGAGTCCGAGCCCGGTTCCTGCCGTCCCTTTCTTGGTCGTAAAAAACGGCTGCAGGATTTTGTGTTTGATATCTTCAGGAATGCCCGGGCCGTTGTCTTCGACTTCTACCACCACCTTTCCATTCTCTACTTTGGTACGAACCGTTAACCTTGGAGAATAATTTTTAATTTTTAATTCTGAATTTTTAATTCCTTTCTCCCTCATCGCATCAAATGCGTTGTTGCACAAATTCAAAATCACTCGCGAGAAATCTTCGGCAACCAGCGGGATCTCGCCGATGGCATCATCCAGCTGTAAATCAATGTCCACGTTAATTGAATCTTTACCTGCCCTCATCCCATGAAAGGAGAGGTTCACAAATTCCTTCACCAACGCGTTCAAATCCGTTCGTTCCATTTCCCCCGAACCGCCCCGGCTGTGCTCCAGCATCGATTTGACGATGCCATCAGCGCGGCTGCCGTGCTCGTGGATCTTGCGGAGGTTGGCTTCTATATCTTCCAATATTAACAGGGCTTCCTCAACTTTACCTGCATCCACGGCTGAAAGCTGATGGCTGAAAGCTGAAAGCTCATCTTTCGCCTCTTCCACCAAATCCACGCTCAGCTCCGAAAAATTATTCACAAAGTTGAGTGGATTCTTGATCTCGTGGGCAATGCCGGCGGTAAGCTGCCCGAGGGAGGCGAGTTTTTCCTGCTGGACGAGCTGGTCTTTTGTAGCCTCCAATTCCTTCAGAGCTATTTCCAGCCGGTCGCGTTCCTCCCGAATCAGTCGGTCCTGATTTTCGGCCACCTGAAGATCGTTATAGCGAATATGTGCTTGTTCAAAAACGCCGGAAAATCGTTTTAAAATGGATTTACCATCCTCACCGGGCTCGCTTTCGGTAAACGCATAGAGGGCGCCTGATTTGAAAGGGAAGAAGCTTACAAATTCAGT
The DNA here is from genome assembly GCA_964449075.1 of uncultured Balneolaceae bacterium. Classification (GTDB taxonomy): domain Bacteria; phylum Bacteroidota; class Rhodothermia; order Balneolales; family Balneolaceae; genus CAYVBJ01. The sequence continues at coordinate 44,130 of CAYVBJ010000026.1, read as the reverse complement.
AATATCTGCTTTTGGATCCTGCAGAGCTTCCAGGTTCGGGATATCGGGATTTACCTGTCCTATTTTCCGGTAGTAGTCGCTCCTTTCTTTTCCTTTAAGCTCGTAAATCACCTCTTCATGCTGGGCATCCCAGGCGTCCAGCACCTGCCTCAGCATGGGGTGCCAGGTGAGGGAGATTGTTCCCAGCATGTCCAGGTAGTGTCCATCGTTTACAGTTGAGGCCCAGAGTTCAGCTTCCTGCTTCTCGCCGTCGATAATGCCGATTCCATATCGCAATGGATTGATCTTTAGAATCTCCATCTCCCTGAACATCGCTTCGGCGATCTGCATCAGATCATCGCTGTGGTTCATCGCCGAGGCCATGCCCCGTACCCGCTCCAGGCTGGCTTCTACTTTGGATTCGTATGCCTGTTGTTCTGCTTTCTGGACATCCAAAAAGCGAGTGTACGCCTGTTCGAATGTACGAGCGATTCGCTTTAATATGGGAAATATTTCCTCGGAGAAGGGTTCCAGGTTAATAAATGAGACCAATCCTTGCTTCATCTTTGCATATTCAAAATAAACCTCGTTTTCACTCCTGATGCCTTCTTTGACTTCCTCCGGCAGATCTTTCATTCCTGTATTTTCAAACATGTAGTTTGTCCATTGATCGCATTCTTCATCTTTTAAATGAATGCTCATGAACTCGTCCTCGCTTTCCCAGAATTCCCACCATTTGCGTACAAGTTCATGGTTTAGATTGTCGAAATTGTAAGGCCGTGCGTGTTGCCTATTGACAAATTCTGAAAACCAAAGCTGGATGTTCTTATTATTATTATCGAAGATCATCAACGCACAGCCCCTTTTGGATATCTCTAGCTTTTCAACTTCATCGTACATCACCCGGACCACTTCGCTCAATTCATCACTATTTTGCATGGCCATGGATCGGGAACGGATACGCTCGAGTGCGGTCTCTATTTTTGCCTCACTCGCCTGTGCCTCCGACTTCAACAAATCTTCAAACCGCTGGTAGGCCATACCAAAAGTGTCGGCCATTTTTGTGAGAATGGGTTCGGCTGTTTCGGGTGGGGGAGATACAAAATCGAGTCCCACAACCCCCCGGGAAAAGGGCGAGGCCGCATGCCAGTAATCCCGGATCTGGCCAACTTCCACAGCCTCCCGGAACATCTTCCCGCTTTCAGGGTCGACATCGGCCACTTCATCGATGACTGCCTGAAGCTTTTCACCCTGCCAGTTCAGCGTATAGTACGTTTTCCCTTTTTCCCACTCTTTCGTATGGCGGTTGACCTCCGGATAGTTATTGATATCAAAACTGAGATTGAAATTAACCAGGTTGCCTTCTTCAATCACTTCTAAGATATCCCATTGTGTAATCAACCCCTTATCATCTTTTGTCCAGATCCAGGTGGCGATGTTCTCAAGATCAAATTTTGAAATTTCTTCTTTCACAATCCTGAGAACATCCATGATATCTTCCGGAGTCTGCATACCCATGGCTGCGGCACGAACCCGCCGGGCAGCGGCCTCAATTTCGAGCTCACGGTTTTTCTGTTGAAGGTCGGTGGCCTGTTCCGCAACCTGCTGTTCAAGTTCCAGATTTCTGCTCTTCCACTCTGCAACGGCACGTTTCATTTTTTCAGACGACATAGCGAATGTTTGATTAAATACAATTGGAAAGCTGAATCCCGTCAGCGCTTCATTCTGATGTTTTTACATCTACTTGAAAGTCCCGTATTAACTGTTCCCTAATTGCAAAGTTTTGATCGAACCTGAATTCAGAATCAGGTTTACGAATTAATTTATCGTGGAATATAATTAAATGGATATAAAACAATAGTTTTCAATTAAAAATTACTTTTTGAGTTTTTTGGTCAGGCATCGAGAAATTAAAATAGTTGTGCTCATTTTTACACTCGCTTTCCAGTATGTTTTTCCAAAAACTGCTGCCGGGTGTAAAACCGGGATAGCTGAAGTTAGAATCGGATGCTGTCTGACCTGTCATTTTTACCAAGGAAATACGTCATGGAAAATTGTTGAGTTCAGAATCAAAAATTTTCTTTAATTTAATAATCATTCTGCCCCGCAATGTTGGTATTAATGAGCTCAGACAGTTTGATCGTTTCAATTCTGAGGTTTGTGATGCGGTTTCTTATACGCCTCATCCTCCAGTAATGAATTGAGAAAACATTCGAAAACTCGAATTCCTGCAAAATTGGCCTGGGATCAATATTAAACCGCTTTTCAAAATAGGCCGGATCTTCTTTATTGAACATATAATCTACATCATCCCAGGCAATCCATTTGTTGGTAAATGGAATATATTCTCTTGAAAATTCACGTTCCCATTCCTGTTCCTCCTTGCGCAGATCTTCATATGTTGATAACCAGCTTCCGATCTGCCTGCGGAGTTCAACATTGCGAATGATCTTCAGATTACCGGAACTCTGAAGTTCATCCATGATATCGGTTACAATAAAACAGCGCATTGTTACTCCGGTTATTCCCAGCCAGGTATTCAGGGTATCGGCGGCTATATCGGGAAATGCGGGCGAGATCAGTGACCGAATTTTATCTGCCGAATTCATCATAAGCTGAATATCTTTGTGACAGTTATTTGTAATGGTATGATTGTTTTCTACTTCCTGATTTAAAGATATCAAAGTACTTTGTTCCTGATCAAAAGCTTTTCTCCCCTCATTCCAGTTATTCACCTGCAGGGCTATCAAAATTCCAACCACCACCAGCAGTATTTCGCCGGCAGCATAGAGGAAGTAGGTGCGTAATTTATCTTCTTCAATTAGTTTTTGACGAATGGTACGGAAGAATTTCAGCATATATTTAACCGGTGAGTTGAATTGTAAAAACTGATTGTCCGGGCTGCGAATATAGTTCCAAACTGCCACCGTGTGCCTTAACGATATCATTCGTAATGCTCAGTCCCAATCCAGTCCCATGGGTTCCCTTTTTCGTGGTAAAAAACGGCTGCAGGATTTTATCTTTCATCTCTTCCGGAATGCCGGATCCGTTATCTTCGATTTCTATCGCGACCTTTTCATTCTCTGCTTTCGTGCGAATCGTTAACCTTGGAGAATAATTTTTAATTTTTAATTCTGAATTTTTAATTCCTTTTTCCCTCATAGTATCGAAGGCGTTGTTCGTCAGGTTCAAAATAACTCGCGAAAAATCCTCAGCAATCAGCGGCACTTCTCCGATAGATTCATCCAACTGCAGTTCAATATCTACATTGATCGGATTTTTTCCGGCCCTCATTCCGTGAAAGGCTAGATTGACATATTCCTTCACCAAGGCATTAAGTGCCGTCGGCTCCAGTTTCCCGTCTCCGCCCCGAGAGTGCTGCAGCATTGATTTGACGATGCTGTCGGCACGGCTGCCATGTTTATGGATCGTTTTGAGGTTGGCTTCGATGTCGTCTAAAATGGCTGTGAAAGGATTGCTGTCGGCCGTCAGCTTTTCTTTCACTTCTTGCCTTGCCTCCTCCACCAACTCTACACTCAGCTCCGAAAAATTATTCACAAAATTGAGCGGATTCTTTATTTCGTGAGCAATTCCTGCGGTGAGCTGGCCAAGAGAGGCCAGTTTTTCCTGCTGCACAAGTTGTTCCTGGGTTATTTTTAGTTCATTCAGAGTATTCTGAAGAGCCAAATAAGATTGTGCATTGTACAGTGCTGCAGATGCGTAAGATGCAAGAGTTTTTAAAATATTTAAGTGATATGGCGTGTAAGCATTCTTATGGTAAGACTGAACGGAAATAAGCCCGATGATCTTATCTTTAACAATTAATGGAAGATAGATAAGTGAATGAGGTTCTTCGGGCCGGGAACCATCTTCCATTTCAGCTGAATTCATCATTGCCATGTCCATATTTGGCAAATACTTTGAATACTCGGTTTCGATATCATTAATAAATACTTCACTTTTATTATCTATGCACCAAACCGAAAATTGATTTTTATCTTCCATAGACCTCTCATATGGTTGATATCTTTTCCCTTTTTCCATAGACAAACGATATTCAATATTTTTGCCGTCCTGTTTCAGAATACCTATTCCAAATATAGTGGCATCCATTATTTCATTAACATTCTTGTAAATGGTTTTAAGTATGGTCTCAAGATTGAGTGTTGACGTTATGTTCTGACCAATTTTACTCAATAACGATACACTGTTATAGGATTTTTCCAGCTCTTCATTTTTCTCCTTCATAACTACATTGGTCAGTCGATTGATCTCAGCTTCCTGCTTTAGCTTTTCTACCTCATGTTGAATGTTTTGAAACTTTTGTTTTGATTCCAGCTCGTCTTTAAAAACTTCTGATTTGTATTTGTTATACAATTTGTAATGTTCAACAAACTTGTCAAAGTTTTTTAAAGATTGATACAGAGCTGAAAATGCTTCATGTGCTTCATAGATTACCACCTTTGCCTTGATATTCTCACCGATTTTTAGAGATTTTTGCAAATAATGGGCAGCGTCCTCAAGATTATTTTGGTTCAGAAAGACTCTTCCGATATGTAAAAGGGAATGAGCCATCCCAATTTGATAGCCAATGCTTTTATGAATTTCTATACTCTTCAGAAAATATTCTTTTGCCTCTTCCGGTTTATTTTTTTTATAAAGAATTTCACCTATTCCGAACAGAGCATAACCCTGATTTCTTTTTTCATGATTCTGTTCACTCAAGTGCAGACAGGTTTTATATGTTTCATAAGCTTTATCGAGTTGTCCATCATTCAGATAGGCAACTGCAATACTGTCTAAAATGGATGCTTCGAGAACAAAATTTTTAATTTCACGGCTTAGAAGTAATGATTTATGAAGATAGTTCAGGCCTTTATCCAAGTCACCGAATAAATTATAGATATATCCTGCCCCATTGTAAGCATAAGTCACTGCTTCCTTGTTATCTGCATTTTCGCCAATTTGTAAACCCTTTTCAAAATAATCGAGACCTTTGTCATAATCACCCATGTAATAGTAAATAGCACCAATAGATACCAATGCCTGTGACTCTCCGCTTTTATCCCCGGATTCAATAAACATGTCAAGCGCTATCAAAGAATTAGAAAGGCCGGAATCAAAATTGGACAGATAGCGATAACTAACACCTAAATTTCTGGTTGCATAGGCAACTCCTTTTTTATAGTTGCACTTTTCTGAAAGGTTCTTTGCTTCCGAACTTAATTTTAATGCGAATTTCGGATCTGTCACATGAATTTCCCATGCACGGTCATTCAGACCATCAATTTTATCAGTTATTTCCAGTAATTTTGGTTCAATTTCTTTCTTCATTTGGATCAATTTCTTTTTAATCACATGGTAATTTTAAAATGAAGCATGTTAAAACACCCGTTTTGTTTTTAATTTCAAGCTCATCTGTGTGAGCCTTAACGATATCATTCGCAATAATGAGCCCAAGACCCGTTAACCTTGGAGAATAATTTTTAATTCTTAATTCTGAATTTTTAATTCCTTTCTCCCTCATCGTGTCGAAGGCGTTATTTGTGAGGTTCAAAATCCCGAACGGTGTCTGTTTGCATACTCAATTGTCCGAAAGGTTTAAAATTTCATCTTTCAGAGATTGAAAATCGATCGGTTTGGTAAAGAATTCTTTTGCGCCGGAGGCGATGGCTTTCTTATGGTAGTCTGAATCGCCATAGGCTGATATCATACTGATACTTATCTGCGGGTAGTCCTTTTTTACTTTTTCGAGCAGATCGAGTCCCGACATTCCGGGCATATTGATGTCGGAGAAGATGTAGACAAACTCCGGCGGATTTTCGTCTTCCAGCATTCGCAGTGCCTCAGCACCCGAGAGTGCAAATTCCAGTTCCAACGTGCCGGACCTGATCTCTTTTCTGAATTTTTGTCGGAACAGCATTTCAACGTCGTGTTCATCGTCAACTACCAGGAGTTTCATATGTTTGGTTTTAGATTTTTTTGCAAATTAGCCTTTTTAATGATGAGCGTAGATAGCTCGGAAAGAAACCTACCTTTTTGCTGATTAAAAGGCTTGTACTATCTGCGCAAATGTTTGGACTTTTTGCGCATTTGGTTTTTTAACTGGAACTTTGGAAAAGTTGTAGCGGTCTGCGAACGGGGATATGGGAGGTGGTAACTTTTCCAAAGTTGGGGATGGTAGATGGTGGTGAACTTTGGAAAAGTTGTAGCGGTCTGCGAACGGGGATATTGGAGGTGGTAACTTTTCCAAAGTTGGGGATGGCAGGTGGTGGTGAACTTTGGAAAAGTTGTAGCGGTCTGCGAACGGGGATATGGGAGGTGGTAACTTTTCCAAAGTTAGGGGATGGCAGATGGTGGTGAACTTTGGAAAAGTTGTAGCGGGCTTAGAACGGGGATGTGGGAGGTGGTAACTTTTCCAAAGTTAGATCGGGCCGTAGGCGAGCATCGCGTCGGCCAGTTTTACGAAGCCTGCGATGTTGGCTCCTTTGGTGTAGTCGACGGACCCGTTGTCGGTTTCGCCGTACCGGATGCACTGCTTGTGAATATCTTCCATAATGGAGTAGAGTTTGCTGTCAACTTCTTCGGCCGTCCAGTTCATCCGGAGTATGTTTTGGGATATTTCAAAACCTGATACAGCTACGCCGCCTGCATTGGATGCTTTGCCGGGTGCATAGAGGATATCTGAACCCCTGAAGAGATTGGATGCCTCTTCGGTGCAGGGCATGTTGGCGCCTTCTGCTACGAGGATAACCTCATTTTCCAGCAAGCTTTGAGCATCCGTTTTTGTAATTTCATTTTGGGTTGCGCAGGGGAGTGCAATATCGCACGGAATGTGCCATGGTTTTTTTCCCTCATAATATTCACAGTTGTACTTTTCTGCATACTCTCTGATTCTGCCGCGTTTTACTTCCTTCAGCTCTTTCACAAACGCCAGTTTCTCTTCATCAAGTCCGTCTTTATCGTAAATTGTGCCGTCAGAATCGGAAAGTGTAATGACATTGCAGCCACACTCGATGGCTTTTTCTGTTGTATAAAGCGCCACATTTCCGCTGCCGGATATAGCTACAGATTTTCCGCTTAGTGGTTCATCAATATTTTTAAGCATGTGGGTAACAAAATAGATCAGTCCGTAACCTGTAGCTTCAGTTCGTATCAGGCTTCCCCCGAAACTGATTCCTTTCCCGGTAATTGTTCCGGTAAAGCGGTTCTCCATCTTCTTATAATTTCCAAACAGGTAACTGATTTCCCGGTTACCCACACCAATATCACCGGCCGGTATATCCCGCTGATCCCCGATGTGACGATGGAGCTCTGTCATCAGGCTTTGACAAAACCGGAAGATCTCATGGTCACTCTTACCTTTGGGATCAAAATTGGAGCCACCCTTGGCACCGCCCATTTGCAGTGTTGTAAGCGCGTTTTTCAGACACTGTTCGAATCCCAGGAACTTGAGTACACTTTGATTTACTGTGGGGTGAAACCGCAGGCCACCTTTGTAGGGACCAATGCTGTTGTTAAACTGTACTCTCCATGCACGGTTTACATGTACCTTTTTTTCATCATCCATCCAGGTTACCCGGAAGCTGATGATCCTGTCAGGCTCACATAGACGTTCAAGAAGGCCGTCTTTTGCATAGTCAGGATTTTCATTTACAAATGGAATAATATCCATCATCGCTTCATGGACAGCCTGATGGAATTCGGTCTCGGTGGGATTTATATCTTCTATCCATTTCATGAAGCGGTTGATATCATACATAACAGTGATGTTTGTTTTGAACCTTTTAAAACAGGTACTAAAAAATAGTTAAGATCTTGATATAAGAAGGCAGAATCCCGTAAAATCGTTCAATAGAGTTATTTTTTAATCTTTTTTCTTCTCCTTTTTTAATTCTAAATAGCCTTTCAGCAACCTCATTCCCAGGCAGCAACAGGATTTTGCCAATTGCGCTGAGAAAACAATTATTTTTTATGATCTCTAAAGAACCGGGTCCCACAATAGTTTGTGTGATAAGCTTATCCCTGCCCTGTACTTATGGGTATTTTCTGTCAAAAATAATCTTCACATTGACCGTCAGTTTCAGTATAATTCCTTATGGAAATTTTAGGAATTGATGTTGGCGGATCAGGAATTAAAGGTGCCATTGTAGATACTCAGAAAGGCGAGCTCATCACCGAACGGTATCGAATATCTACCCCGAAACCGGCCACACCGCACGCAGTGATAGAGGTGATCGAGAAAATTATCAAAAATTTTGAATGGCAGGGTCCCGTTGGATGTGGTTTTCCGGCCGCAGTTAAAAACGAAGTTGTTAAAACGGCTTCCAACATCGACGATTCATGGATAGGGGTGAATGCATCCGCACAAATAGAAAAGAAGACGGGCTGTCCCACTCACCTGGTAAACGATGTTGACGCCGCAGGCTTTGCAGAGATGGAGTTCGGCGCCGGTAAACGTCTTTTCGGAACCATCTTTATGGCCAATTTCGGAACCGGTATTGGAACGGCTGTTTTTCATAATCAACAGCTGGTTCCGAACACAGAGCTGGGTCATATTCCCCTGCACGGCGGCCCGGCTGAAGATTATGCCGCCAATTCCATCCGCAAAAAAGAGGAGCTGAGCTGGAAGAAGTGGGGAGGACGAGTGAATGAGTATCTTCAGCTTGTTGAAGAACTCTTTTGGCCTGATCTTATCATTATCGGTGGCGGAGTAAGTAAAAAATTCAAGAAATTTAAACCCTACCTGAACCTTCAGGCAGAGGTTGTCCCTGCCGTAAGCCGCAATCATGCCGGGATTATCGGGGCGGCATTTTCTGTTTCTGCAAAGCAGAAAAGATAGATCTATTCCCGGAGTTCAATTCTTTTTTTAAGTTCAGTAATTAGTAAATGTATAGTGAAAGCTTTCTTCACAAATTGAGCACCTTGTCTTTGTCGGGCCAGTTCAAACAGATGACATTCAAGGTCACCAATGAGGTTCTGCAAATATACCTGCTCCGGATCCCGCCAGATCTGTTCCTCGTTCCAGTTGTTGATCTGCAGGGCGATGAAGATGCCAATCACCACCAGCAGGATTTCGCCGATGGCGTAGAGGAGGTATTTACGAACATTATTCCCTGTCCGGCCCATTGATGGATGGTCAATGAGTTTTTTACGAATTTTGCCCTTGGAATCGCGGATTTTAGGGATTAGGGAAATTCACGGATTTCGTTTGACCCGCAGGAATATTATATCAGCAGAAAATAGATAGTAAGCAATAAACCGCGCGCCTTAGGTAGTGTCAGTCCAGAGGGTTATACGCAAATTTGGTTTTTTCAATAATTTGGACGAATTTATTGGGGTTAAAAAACGGGGATTTCCAAAGTAGTACTGGATATCTAAAACGATAATCTTACCTGAATTTTTTCTAACAGGTATAAATGGGGATAAAAATGAAAACTTTCATTGCATCAATAGCTATGTGCTTTCTTTTTGCAAGCACGACTTACGGGCAGTGGCTGCCTGAAAAATCATGTAACTCAAAAGCAGCGGATATTACAGACCAGGCCATAGCACATATGTTAAATTTGGAAACACCTTTTGCAGTAGGTATGGCGAATGCCGCTCTTATGGTTGATCCGGATTGCGGTTCAGCCAAACTGTTAAAAATTAATGCAGCTATGGCGGGCAACTTTGGAAATCGAGCTGAACAGCTTGAAAAATTAGATACATCAAACCTTTCGGATACTGAAATGGCCTGGTATTCCATTATGGTTAATGAGCAAGATGATTGGCAGGGAGTAAGAATGAACGCAGTAAATGACCATCCGGATGTTCCTCTGTTTCAGTTCTGGGGAGCAATGGCAAGTGATGAACAGTTACCTGCAATTAAAAAGTTTTCAGAATCGTTTCCTGATTATGCATCTCCTGCGTACAACATGATTTCTTATAGTTATAGCCTCAGTGATGATGCAGAATTCGATCTGGGTATGGCTATAGAAGCGATTGAGAAAGCCATTGCGATGCATGACGGACCCAATGCCTACGACTCCAGAGCTGAACACTATGCAGAAGCCGGTGATTTTGAAAAAGCCCTGGAGAGCCAATTACAGGCGATGAATTATGCAGCAGGGCCATCTGCATACCAGCAGAGCGCAACCATTTACTGGCGCACAACCAATAAGGGGGCGTGGGCAGACTCCATCAAAGCTTATACCAAGGAGCGCGTCCGCCTTACGATGATGAACGATATAGAAGGACAAGCAAAGTTTCAGCCGGAAAGTATGAGTATGATTGCGTGTAATTCAAATATGGGACCCTGTGAACTGGTCGACGAGCCCACAGAAAACGTGAGTTTTACATGGAATAGCTGGGATGTAGGGGAGGTAGACGTTAATTTCAATGAAGAGATGACAATGGCCATCACTACATATACGAGTACCGGAAATTATACTATGAACGATTCCGGAGATGAAGTTGACTATCATACAAGGGCGTCTGAGGTTTGGCAACTGGAGGGTGGCAGTTGGAAACTGGTACACTCTAACTTTGCACCTATGCCTGGTGGAGAGGGACTACCGAGAATGTGACCCTGATGGGATTATAATTGAAAGCGCTGGTTTTTAATCAGCGCTTTTTTTATACCTGTTATTCAGGCTGTGGATTAATTAGAAACCGAAAAGCTGTAACTTCCCCGCTTACTTAATGTCACCAGCAAACCTTAGTCGCCCAGACTTGGCGCACGTCGGTGCCGGGTGGCCTGTTCAAAAGCAAATGCCATTCCCACAAGGCGCGCATCATCCCAGGGACGTCCCAGTAGTTCAAGCCCAACAGGCATTCTCTCTTCGCTAAATCCAGCAGGAACTGTGATAGCAGGAAAACCTGAATTTGCGGCAAGATGGCAGTTATCATCAGATTGTTCCTCACTGATCGGGGCAGCAATTTGCCGTATTGTCGGGTAAGCCAGCGCATCCAGTTCATGTCTGGCCATCACTTCAACAATCGCTGATTTTAATTGCTCTCTCTTTGAGAATTCCTGAAGGTAAATATCTTCGGGATCGTTTTGTAAATCGAACGAAGTCTCCAAATGCACCTGCACTTGCGGAATGACCAGCCCGGTTTCTATAATCTCCTCCAGAGACTGAACGGGCGCCTCAGGCCTCGAAGAGAGGTAAGAATCAATGTTGTTTCCAAAATCGTGTTGAAGTATGTAGAATCCACCGAACACCTGGTATATTTCATCTTCCAAAACCGGAATGCTGATGGTTACTGTTTCAACACCCAGTGTTTCCATCTGTTGTACTGCCAGGTCGAAAACCGAGGCGACATTGCGGTCCTCGGTGCCCCGGTAACGCAACTCATTAACGATTCCGATCCGTTTCCCACTCAGTGCATCGGGGTCCAGTGCATCTATAAAGCTTCCTTCGAGCTGTGATAAGACGGCGGATGTTTGCGGGTCTCCGGGGTCATAACCAACCGTTATATCCAGAAGAAGTGCCAGATCCGTGATGCTGCGTGCCAACGGACCTCCGATATCCTGTGTCGAAGAGAGAGGAATAATACCGCGCCGGCTGGAAGATCCCTGCGTTCCGCGAAGGCCAGCCAGCGAATTATGCGCCGCCGGAATCCGTATCGAACCACAGGTATCACTGCCCAGGCCCGCAATAGCAAAATTCGCCGCCACCGCTGCACCCGTACCGCCGCTGGAACCGCCCGGATTTCTTTCAGGGTCATACGGGTTGCGGGTTTTGCCGAAAGCCGATCCCCAGGTTTCAATCCCGTAGGCGAATTCGTGCATGTTCGTTTTGCCCAGAATGATCGCCCCGGCGGCACGCAGGCGTTCCACCAGTTCAGCGTCCCGATCAGGAGCAAAACCTGCAAGTGATTTTGATCCCGCTGTGGTTGGCATACCGCGGGTCTCATAATTGTCTTTGACGAGAATCGGAATTCCATGCAGCGGACCCCGTTTGCCTTTTTCCCACCGTTCCCGGTCGAGGGCTTGAGCTTCTTCCAGGGCCCGGGGATTGATGTACGCAATGCTGTTTAAGGCCGGGCCGTTTCGATCGTAGGTTTCGATACGCGTCAAATAGAAATCAACCAGTTCAACCGACGTGATGCGCCCGGCATCCAGTTCAATTTGCAATTCTTCGATCGAGGCCTCAATCAGTTCATTCAGGGTTTCTTTGTCTGTTTTTTGATGAACATTTTCCGGGAACAAGTGATTGGTCTGCAGTGGGATCAGAATCCCGGCAATCAAAATCAGAATTCCACCAGCAGGATAGCGGAGGCGGGTAAGAAGGTTTATTGTTTTCATGAGTTTGCTTTCTGGTTTGCGTGAAAAAGGAAATCATTATTACAGGATATGTCTGAAAAGTGTGATCAAGGGTTCCCTATTATTTTCTAAAAATAGAGTTTACTTACTTTCGGGTGATTTAGCAACAGGGTCGGAGTCAGGATATTTTATGGTTCGAGGTAATTGGTTTTTTGAATAAGAAAAAGCCCCATATCCTTCTTGCCATGAAAACTTTCCTTTCGCAAGCATGTTTTGATTGATCCATTTGGATGAATCTTGTATCACCTGCTTCATTAAATCAGATATAGATTGAATTGACCGCAAGCCAAACAGAATATGAATGTGATCTGGCATTCCATTAATCTGTAGTAGCTTATGCTTATTATGTTGAATAGTAGCGGTGATATATTTATACAGATCATCTTTCCATTCATTACCAATTAAACTTTGTCGGTTTTGAATGGCGAATACGTTTTGGATTTGGATTTGGGTGTAGGTGTTTGCCATAACTCATCAATATTTTGTACCAGCCGGTGGGCGGGCGCAGCCTGACGGCACAAGGGTTCGTATTCAGCCTCTTTATTTCTTTCGACTATTTACCATCCACACCGTAAACAAATTAACGAATAATCGCCAACCGGCGCGAAACACCTGTTCTATCAGCTCTTACGAATGAGCACCGCCCAATCTTTTTTAATCTTTGTTGGAGGAAGACCAAGGCTTTGCATACTTCCTCCCTCAATCTGTTTTACCGAACCGGTTTGCAGTGTGCCTCCGTTTAAAGGGTCGTACCAAAATATATCGAAATCGCCGGCCGCTTTACTCAAATCTATGGTCGTTTCGGAATATTTTGGGATGTACGCCGCATAGATTTCATTGTGTTTAGCCAGACAAAAACTTTTGGGTTTATTTATTAATCCATGATTGGGGTCCATTTCCCAGTAGTTGAGATACTCCTCAAAAAATGCTTTTGCGTGATTGGTAATCTCCCATAATTGGTCACGTTGTCTCCAATCTTCGGATGTTAAATCATTTTGTGGGCTGTTGGCTCCAAAATACCATTCAACACCTGCGGCCCCTGATAACAATGTTCCCCACAGTACTAAGTGTGTAAGGCTCGGATGATTGGGGTCAGCTGTGTCCACTTTGGCACCCGTATGCCACATCCCGATTTCATCCATAGTTACAAGCCATTCGTGTCCGGCCTCAATTGATTTTTCTTTAAGATTTTGTACAACCTCTGCAGCACTCTCTCGTTCGTGATGCTGCAGCGAAATGCCATCCAGGTAGGGAAATCCAAGCAAAGGGTCTAAAACCGGCGCTCGTAAATCTTCGGTAGGCAACGTGTGGATGACAACCGGATGGTTATACGGATCATTCTCTTTAAAAAATCTGGCTGCTGCTTTCCGTTGGGTATCCGTTTGGGCTCCTGTTTCAACCCAGGGAGCAGGTCCGTTTTCTTCCCCTAAATTCCAGACCAAAGCATTGTGGTGCCCAAACCGTGCGATCAGTTCCTGAAAATATAACTTCCTATAAGGCCCCATATAGCCGCCATCTAACATGGTTTCGTTCTCGGTTTCCTGTAATACAACATGCAGCATAATCCCTTTCGATTGCATGTGCTGAAACAGGATTTCCCATTGGTCTAATTTACTCACATCAAACCGGGAAAAATCATCGGTGCCCCGGTACATCCATACATCTTTTCCATCACCTTTAATGTTCAGCGTGAGGAAGTAAACTACATTCATTCCTTTTGAGGCGAGGTAATTGGTCGCGCCAATAATTCCCTTTCCTTTTCCATCTTGCCATGTCGGGTCGCCTGGATTCCAATCCTGCACATGTGGTTCAAAGCGATGAATTTCTCCCGTTGTCCGGGCTTCACCATCCTTGTTTAGAGCTTCCATACGGTAGGTATTGTCGAAGTCCACATAAGCCAGAAAGTTCTCCGGACTATCAGATCCAGCCTTCAAAAAATAGTTATCGAAATTTTCAAATTTAAAGAACCCATTTTCTGCAATAATTCTTCCCAGAGCTCTGAAATCCGGTGATGTATTTTGGGAAGGGATAACTTCAAAGGCACCTTTGCTGTTTGAAAGTGCGACTTGCTCTGCTGATTCAATATTTTGTGATATGGCAATGCTGTCACCTTTAAAGAGCGAGGCATTATACGTCCAATCCCCAATATGGTCTGGATTGAATCTAACCTGCCAAACTGAACCTGAATCAGCACTGGTTTCGGCTGCGAACCCATCGGCAGCGTAAAAACCGCGAACTACTTTTGTCGTCTTTTCGTGCTCAAATTCAACCAGCAGTAAATACTGCATAAAGGGGTTTTCAGGACTGTATTCTGAGGTAGCAGGCCCTTCAAATGAAATGGTATAAGGATGCCACTGCTGAATCTTTGAGACAGAGGTTTGCCTGACATTACAACTCAGTAGAAAAATTGCTAAGACAACAAATAAGCTTATTTTTTTAATCTTCATACAAGAATGGGGTTAGCCTGCAGAGTTGCGGGGTTGCTAATGAGCTTACCAACAGTATTTCACCAACGGCGTTTAGCAAATACTTTAGAACATTATCCCCTGTCCGGCTCTTTGACGGATGTTCGATCAGTTTTTTTCGGATTTGGCGGAAGAAGTGTAGCATAATTATTCAGAGATGAGTTCAAAATTCAAGTGATTTTGAATCAGTTTAAAGTGCTTATCGAAGCTGTAAAGAGTAATTTTTTGATCAATTACCTGCTGCAGAATAATCATATCGGTTATTCCAAATTTATTGATTCCATTTTTTAATTTTATAACCTGGTAGTCGCGAACGATTTCCCAGTCAATATTCATTGGCATCATCCGGATGGCCTGCAATCCTTCCAGTAATTCGGTTTTATTCTTCAGTGATAAGGAAGGTGCAAGCTCCGTAAGGATGAGTTCGTTGATACACGCCAGGTCTTCATCAATAACCCGATCCAGTTTATCAGGCTTGCCGGTCCGGAAATATTCAATCCAAACGGAAGTGTCGATAAGAATACTGTATGCACTCATCAGTTGCGGTCTCTGAGTGTATCAAGGTTAATGTCCAGATCCACGGTTCCCTTTTTGGTGATCAATCTTTTTCGTTTAGCCCGGTCAATTTCAGCCTGAAGCGCATCTTTTATCAACTGACTTTTGGTCGTTGCACCGGTTACCTTCATGGCTTCATCTATCAGTTTTTTTGGTATGTCAAGAGTGGTTCTCATAGAAAAATATGTATTAATGCATGATATTATATGTATAGTATGATTTGGTTCCTTAAAAGTCAATCTCGGGTACAGCATGGAAATCGAGCGCGCAATTCAAAGACCCGTTGTTGTTTCGGATTTTACGGATTTTGAGATTTCACTGACTGGCGCTGGTCAAAATTAATCCGTGTAATCCAACATCTCCCTCAGCCTTGCCCGGGCCTCATCAAACCGCGCCTGCATCCGTGGAGTCTCAACCTCTCCGTACGCCTCGCGCGCCATCTTCTCCGCCGCATTGATAGCGCGGATCAGATCTCTGGCAGCGTCTGCCCGCGCACCCGGCTCCGCAGAACCCACTTCTCCTATCCAGATCGGTGAGGTGTGAGCAAATGGCCGCGCATGCATCGTGGGCCAGCTGTCTTCATGCTTTCCGGCGAATGCACGTACGGCAACCCATCCGCCTTCGGGCAGATCAACGGCACCTGTAAAAATACGGGTTTCACCTGCATCTACTCCTCCAAGCCGTTCAACCACGCTTCCGTTTACGATGATCTGCAGTGAATCAACATCAGTTGTACTCGCAAGCGTTGCCTGCCATGAATGGCTGCCAGCAGACGTCACA
Organism: uncultured Balneolaceae bacterium; assembly: GCA_964449075.1. GTDB lineage: Bacteria > Bacteroidota > Rhodothermia > Balneolales > Balneolaceae > CAYVBJ01. The sequence goes on along the minus strand of CAYVBJ010000026.1, from coordinate 28,041 downwards.
TCACCCGGACGGGCACCGTCACCCAGTTCAAAGGTCAATGCAGGGCCGGTCGTCAGGAAGCTTCTGCCGGCTGCAGCGGCTTCAATCACAGCATCGGCTGGCGGCTCCGCACTCCCTGTTCTCACATAGTTGCGTCCGGTTCCAACAGCTGGTGTACGGTGGAAATCTACCCATCCGTCGGTGCCCGACATGGCGGCAACCGGCCGGCCAATGTTGAGCAGGCGGTACCAGACGTGCGCATTGCCAATCGGACTGGTCCACGCACAGACGAGCTCAATTCCCATCCGGTTGGCGAGCACGCCGTCTGATATCATCTCGAGCGGAATCGGTCCATCGTGGAGATGGGTAAACGGATCCTGATCCGAGCCAATGGGGTGCACATAGGTGGGAAATGCACCGTTCTCGTCAGCAAATTCGAAGACATCCCCGTTGGTCAGGTCCGGATCACCCAGTGTCGGGTTAAACGGGCCGAAGAACCAGGGTGCAAATGGTGTATCAACATTCAGAAGGCCGATGTGACCGTGAAAGTGAGATCGCACTTCCTGACCCTGCTGCACGGTGTGTCCGTTCATAGATGTCTCCTTTCCGAGTATGTCCCGGTCGATGCGGCGCTCCCATCGGTTCCACGACATCGGTGCCAGGTGGTCCAGTGACTCGCCCGCCATCAGGCGAAGTGCATCTTCGTGGTCAGCCCGGTGGTGCCCGTCTCCGTTCAGATGTATATGATGATCGGCCGACACATAGCCGGCGGCACCTGCATCCCAGATCTCCGAAAGTTCGATGACAGCCCTGGCGTTGCCGCCTTCCCTTACTTCCGCTTCTGTTTCAACAAGGGGTGTCATGGGACCGCGTGCTGCAAGTATAGTATAGCGTCCTGCCGGCAGCGTGAAGTCCGTACTGTCTTCCACGTAGAAATAGTGACGACCGGTTTGCGGATCCACGTAGGTAGCATCGCCGGAATAGGCAACCGGATGCCCATCAGCGCGTGTAATCGAAAGCCGTGCAGTGAGGGGTTCTCCATCAGAATTGGCAACGGATAACGAAAGGTATCCGGTGGGCGCTCCATAATTCCAGCGTGTGATGTTCAGCTCTTCAGGCGTGCCTCCATAGGTATTTATTCGCATGAGCTGGAACTGGCGATTTTCATCCAGGTCAACATAAAAGATCTCATCACCGTCAGCGCTGAAAGCCGGCATCATGGCGTATGGATGGCCATCGGTAAGGCGGTGCTTTACCCTCGGGTCGTCCAGATCCATCGTCCAAAGGTGATAGTCATTGTCAATGGGCGCGCTGTAAACAATCAGGCGTTCCGTTGGATGCGTATCGGCGGTGAGGTGATAGGTTAGCGTTTCAGAGTGTGCAATACGGTCGTATCCGGCTATAAAGTTGCGCTCCCGAAGCACGCGATGGGATCCGCTTCCGTGCAGGTAAAGAATGCCCGAATCGTCGGCCAGCCGGCGCACGTTTCGCACCACCTGGTGCAGGTCGGTCAGTGTTTCATCCGTTCCGGCCTCCAGGTGGCGCCGCCGCAGCTCCAGGCTGCCGCTCTCGCCGGAGGTATAGAGGAGGAATTTCCCGTCTGACGAGAACTCCGGGTCCAGCTCAATGGCCGGTGTGTTAATGATCTGCTCATCGCCGTTGTCAGGATCCAGGATCACAACCGAGGTATCCTCCCCATGGTCGCGGACAAACGCAATGCGTGATCCGTCAGCCGACCACCTGGGCCGGGCATCTACGCCGGGGCCATTCGTGAGCCGGGTTGCCTCGCCGGTTTCGAGGTCCATAAGCCATATCCAACCTTGCGCGGCAAAGGCCAGGGTTTGTCCGTTCGGCGCCGGCGCCGGATCCACAGGACCGTGCGAAAGAATCGGCAGTTCATGTTGTTCAAGGTAGACGTGATGGCCGAAATCCTCCAGCTTGGGATAGTGATTAGTCCACTGGGCATGTGTCTGAGGTACGAAGAACATTCCCGCCACTGCTGCAGTTAAGATGCAGGTAAGATATTTATGGAAAGCAGACGGGTTAAAAACTGTTTTGCGGATGTAATGAAAGGTTAAGTGCATTGGATTGTTGGTTATTTATTGGGTGAATGTATTGTTCGTATGCATTAAACACATGAGCTGCTTCGTGTTGAAAGTTTGAACATTTGGAGTTTTGGCGGAAGAGTAGCAAGAAGTTATAACCATAAGTTGTTTTTGTATGTGTTGGAAGAATCGGAGCATTAATTCAGATACTCTTTGATTTGCAAAAGTACTTCATCAATTTCATGAATCGCATTTTTATAGCTTTTGATTTGATTTCGCTCCAAAGTAATGGCTCTGTAGTGCACGATATTTTTGTAATATGGATCATTCCATATGCGATCAAATTCATTCGGAGTGGCTGACTTTCTAAAATTGAGTGCGGAAAAGTTTTCAAGATAGTATGGCCGGTTCACCCGGTTTACACTTGTTTCATTTTCCAGGATCCCTTCTATAGTTTTATAATCGTTTTCAAACAGGTTTACAATATTTCTTCGAATATCCTGATTCCTTATAACCTGCAGGCCGCTGGATTTTAAATCTTCATAAAAAGCCATGTTTAACCGTTTGAAACGTATGCCATACACCTTACCGAATAAAGTGTCCATTTCAGAAGTATAAATTCGATTTTTATCAGCCAACAATTTCTCGAGATACAGGATCGCTGAAAGATCTCTTTCATAGTATGAGACTTCACCGACAAGAATATTTCGGTCTTTTTCAAGGCCAATGCTTAGCTCAAGAAGCGTGCTTCTTTCCAGTTTTTGAGCTTTATTTGCTTCATTCCAGTTGTTGATCTGCAATGCGATCAGGATCCCGACTACTACGAGGAATATTTCTCCAACAGCATATAGGGTATAAGTACGAACTTTATTCTGTTCCATAAGCGATTTTCGGATTTGACGGAAGAAGCGGAGCATTAGTTAAGCGTTACAAAAAGTTGGGATTGAATTTTCCATTCTCCGGATTGATGAATCCATTGTGCTGCATAGTTGCCGTGAAAAACATGGGATTCTTCATTCTGATCATCGGCGTAGTACCCATGCCAGACGCCGGTTTCCCAGGCCAGGCCGCGTTCTTCGTTCACAATGATTTCAGCGGGAGTGCGAACCCAAAACATGGGCGGGGAATCCACAGCCGATTCTATATAAGCCTTCAGTTCGTCTTTTCCAGACAGTAGTGTGCCGGCTCCGGTTGTGATCAATACGTCATCTGTTAAAAACTGGAAGTTTGCCTCTTCGTCAAGGGCTTTCAATGCCGCATTCGAGGCTTCGCGAACGTCGAGGATACTCTCTACAGGTGACTGCGCAAAAAGCTCCCCGCTGTTTACAGATATTAATAGGGTCCCTAAAAGGATGTATCCGTTTATGATCATGCGGAATCTGTTCATTGATTTATCCTCCATTGTAAGCTGTTTCGTTGTTTCAATGAAGACATCAGGCAATTGGTTCTGAATGATACAGGTCTGTTGGCTCTCATATGCTTACCATCAGGGTTAATGAGGTTATCATTACAAATAAAAGAATCAGCATCAGGGGCCAAATAAACTTCAAAAAACGATCGTATCCTATTTTGCAGATAGCAAGAGAGGGCAGCAGCAGACCGGTAGGATAAATGATCTGACTAAGCTGCCCATACTGATAGGTATTTACAATCATCTCGCGGCCCAGCCCGGCAGTATCGGCCAGCGGAGCGAATATCGGCATGGTTAAAACCGCCATTCCTGAGGTCGACGGGATAATGAAATAGAGTCCGTTATAGAGCAGAAACAGGGAGTTTATAAAAAACCCTTCACTCATTCCGTCTGTCGCAGAGGCTGCATAGAAGAGAACTGTATCACTGATCATTCCGTCACTCATCAATATGGAAACTCCCCTTGCAATACCGATGATAAACGCTACACCAAGTAAATCAGCAGCACCCTTTACAAACGCTTCAGCAAAAACCGTTTCATTAATTTGCGCAATCACTCCAATGATGATTGCCCCAGCCAGGAATACAGTCGTCATCTCAATGAACCACCAGTCCAGCATAAGAACACCGATAATCATCATTATAAAAGAGCCCATGAACACGGCCAGGATCAGTATCCGCCGAAGGTTAAAGGTGTGAAAGTCTTTTTTTGCGTGAATACCAAAGTACTCTTCAATCATCTCTTTTTGATCAAAAAGAATGGATGAGGAGGGTTCTCTTTTTACTTTATTGGCGTATCGGAGAATAAAAAGTATGGTAATGATCATGCAGATCACGAACATAGCAATCCGGGGGTAAAGCCCTTCGGTCCAGAGAATGCCGGCCGAGTCGGAAGCGATGATAATTGAAAAGGGATTGATCGTTGAACACATACCGCCCACGGCCGACCCCAGAAAAATACAAGCAAATCCAACCAGGGCATCGTATCCCGCAGCAATAAAAACCGGGATCAGGATCAGGTAGAGTGCGATGGTCTCTTCAGCAAATCCAAATGTGGTTCCGCCAAGAGCTACCAGTGTTGTTGTAAAAATTATGAGAAGATACTCCCTGCCCTGCAGCACCTTTCCCAGCCATGCAATACCGGCATTAAAGGCACCGGTCAGGTTCAGAATCCCGATCAGCCCGCCAATAATCAGTACCAGGAAGATGATATCCGCCGCATCGATAATTCCTTTGATGGGAGACATCGCTAAAGCAAAAAATCCCTGGGGCCGTGCCTCAGTTTGTTGATAGGTGTCCGGAATACTAACAGGCCGGTAAAGGGCTCCGCTGGTAAAATTCCCCAGAGGGATGTTGATCTGTTGTTCATCCAGAAATTCCTGCGTTGCTGGTACGGTCTGAGTATTGTCTTCTCCGGATTGAGTAAAGGAACTATCTGCAGCGTTATAGGTGAGTGTATTATAGCTTCCCGCCGGAACGAGCCATGTTGAAGCGGCCACCAGTGCTGCTATAAGCATCAGAATTGTAAGGGCGGATGGGAATTTCATCTGTTCATGACAGGTTAGATTGATTTACTATCATTTGATTTCAGTGATGACGGGACTTTTTTCCGGTTGTATTTCAGCCCGCGCACGAATCCATCTCATACCGAAAAACACCCCTGTCAGTACAGCAATCAGAATTGCCATACCCAACGCTTCCTGCCCGGTGAGGTGTGATAAAAACCAGAGAATAACCAGTGATGCGGCAGCCGGAACTGTATATCCGCCGGGTATTCTGAAAGATTTGGAATCACCAGGTACTCTTTTCCTTAGTTTGATGACAGATAGAGCAACACCCAGGTAGACAAGCAAAACAGTTGCACTTGAGGCTATCATGAGAGCCTGGAGTCCGCCAATAACTGCCAGTAAAAAAGCAACAGATGTGTAGAAGAGTATAGCAACATGTGGAGTGGAGTATCTCGAGTGTACCCTTGCGAGTACCTTTGGCGGAATAACTTCATCCCTCGCTGCTGCAAAAAGCACCCTGGGTTCATTCATAATTTCACCGCTCAGATTTCCAAACATCGATACAGCTGCACCGAGGGTAATCAATGTGAGGCCGACAGGACCGAAAACACGATTACCAACCTCAGCCAGCGGATTTTCAGGGTAGCTTGCCAGTGTATCACCCATCACACCCAGAGATACAGTCTGTATGAGTATATATAGAAAAAGAACCCCGGTTACGCCGATGAATATTGCCTTTGGTATTGTTTTCTGCGGATTTTTAACTTCGCCGCCAACCGATACACCGACCTCACCGCCCTGGAAGGCAAAAAAGAGGATCAGCGAAATTTCTCCAATACTGCCTAATGAGGGAAAAGATTCCCAGACAAGGTGAGAGCCTGTAACATCTTTCCATCCGATCAGTACGAGCAGCAGAAGTGGGATTAGTTTGCCCGTAGTGGTAAATAGAACCAGTCTTATGCCGCTTCTGATTCCAACGACATTGATCCATGCCAGTCCGCCAAAAATTACCAGGAAAAATAATATCCGCATCCAGCCGGTATTCAGCACCGGAATAAAAACCGTTAGAATGTCGGCAACTGCATTAGCGACTGCGGCATCAGCTGAAAGGGCAGCAACCATGATTAAATTTGCTGTCAGAAAACCGGGATATTTACCAAAGGCGGATTCTATATATGTATATGCACCACCTGAATCTGTGACCTCACTGCCTGCCTCGGCAAAACAGAGCATGATCAGTGCAATAAGAAATCCGCAGAAGAGGTAGGCTACCAGGCTGGCGGAACCGAGACCGGCAGCCACAATGGCCGGTAATACAAATATTCCGGCTCCCACAACGATGTTTACAATATTTGCACTCAGGCCCCAAACACCGATCGTACGGTTAAGTCCCTCTTCTTTTTGAAGAGGAGTATTGATGTTGGACTGATCTGTAGTTTTACTCATAAAATATTTTGGTTATTCAGTTTTCAAACGGTGCCCTTGTTTATTCAGCTCCTGGCGGATAAGCAGCAGAGAACGCTCAATTCGTTCTTTGACAAATTCTGACGGATATTCCACAAAATATCCCATATGATTTGGTAACGAACGCAGAAAATAGAGGAACTCCTGGTCGTCCAGTAATGAGTGATAGTCAACCGGGTGCATCACTCCAACCAAATTGTCCAGACCCTGTGCGTCACCTTCCCAAAGCTCTTCAAAACGGGTACTTAACAGGGTTTTGCCAGCAGTCAGTATAATGTCAGTATAGATATCCTGAGCTTCCTTCAGGTAGGGATAGGCTTCATAGGTGCGCATCAGCTGGGATCGAAGCTCTTTGTTCCGGATGATGTCGACCCCGAAAGAGTTGAGATTATCGAGGGCCACCGTGCTGAACTGATCCCCAAACGTAAAGGATGTGGACGAAAAGAAAAGAGAATCCAGTCCGGGCGTATAAGGCTTTTGTTCAGACAGGTGTTGCTCAAGCTGAAGCATCTTATTCTTGTTTTGCCGGTTGTATTGCAGAATCTCATTCAGCCGGTTGAGGGAGCTGGTTAGTTCAAGCTCAAAGGTCTCTAAAATCTCAATCTCCTTTGCTTCCCGGCTGCGCTGTTCATTCCAGTTATTTACCTGCAGGGCGATCAGGATACCGATCACAACCAGCAGAATTTCTCCAATTGCGTAGAGCAGGTACGTCCGGATTTTATTCTGTTCCGTAAAGGATTTTCGTATATGACGGAAGAATCTTAACATGGGAATCGCAGATTTAAGGGATTAAGGGATTTCGCTGATTTTTGGAGGTTGCAATCCGTGTCCATTCTAAAATCCGGTTAATCAGTAATTCAAACTTTTTCTTTCTCAATCCATCCTTCCACTTTATTCCGAAGCATAACCAGCGGAATAGTGCCATCTTCCAGCAGCAGATCGTGAAAGGCTTTGATATCAAAAGCATCGCCCAGGGCTTCTTCGGCTTCGCTGCGAAGCTGCATAATTTCCAGGGCACCCATCATATAGCTGGTGGCCTGGCCGGGTACGGCAATATAACGGTCAGTTTCAGCGGCAGCCAGGTTTGGCGTGAGTGTGGTGTGCTCCAGCAGGTAATCGATCGATTCCTGCCGGGTCCAGCCAAGGGCATGCATTCCCGAATCCACCACAAGGCGTGCCGCCCGGTGGGCTTCACTTGCCAGCCAGCCGATGCGGGACACATCCGAGGTATACAGATCCATCTCTTCGGCCAGCCGCTCGGTGTAGAGCGCCCATCCCTCTCCAAAGCCTGAAATGAAGAAATAGCTGCTCACCGGGTGTTTCTCGGCCGCCAGCGACACATAGATCTGAAAAAGGTGTCCCGGATAGGCCTCATGAAAGGAGAGTGATTCCAGCATTGAAATGGTTTGTGTTTCCGGCTGATAGGTGTTAATCACATATTTCCCGGGCTGGCTTCCATCGGCCGATGGCGGGATTGCCTGCCCAAGCGGCGCAGTCTTTTCCTGGAAAGGCGGATAGGGAATTACTTGAGTCTCCAGCTCAGGGATAAAGCCGAACCATTCGGGCAGGGCTTTTTCAGACCGCGCTACTGCTTCTTCGGCAAAGCTGATCATCTGCTCGCGGCTTTCAAAGCGATATTGCGGATCTTCCTTCACAACACGAAGAATTTCGGCCGGGTCACCGGTCCCGAGACGTCGTTCGCCCAGTTCGCTGATCTGCCGGACGATCACATCCATTTGATCGATACCCTGTTGGTGAATCTCCTCAGCAGAAAAGCTGGCCGACACAAAATATTCGGTTGATGCCTGGTAACAATCTTCACCTTTGGGAAGGGCGCTGACCCCCACAATCTGCCGGGCCTGAGGCAGGTATTCGTTCATTAAATAGTTCCGGTAGGCGGAGATGGAGGGGTTGATTTCCGATTCTACCAATTCGATCAAACGCTGTTTGAAGGCCTTATTGTCATCGGGGGCCATGGAAACAAAGGGCGTGTCCTCTGCCGGTGTTTGCAGCAGGGCATCCATCTGCCCGGTAACGGCCCTAACGCTCGATTCCGGTGCCGTGTGCCCCGATTCAATTCCGGCTTTTAAATTATAAATTTCTGTCAGAATATACTCCGGCATTTGCGATACCCGGCTGTAGACATTTTCCCGCTGTTCTTCCGTTTCCACCGGCAGGGATGAAAAGACGAACGACAGTGCATTTTGCCAGCCTGTAAAGGTGGGACTCACCCGCCACTTCTCCATATTGCACACACGAAGATTGACGGAAGCCTCCAGGCGGTTCTTCAAAAAACCATAAGTTACAGCTTCGCTTCCCTGAAGAGCAGGTGCATCGATCTTGTTCATTTCGGTTAGCAGGCTGTCTTCTGTGCCGTGCCACTCGTCCAGGGCTTGCAGCGAATTATCGGTGAGCTGTGCAGGGTACAGGTCTGGTGCACCCCATATCACCGCTTGTTCCGGGTACATGGTAAAATAGGCCTTCACGTAGGCGTCAGCCAGGGCATTCACCTTTTCGATTGGATTTTCCCGGGGTGTGCAGCTTGTAAACAGAAGTAGTGATGTAGTAAAAACAATATATTTTATCATGAATATGGTTTGATTTGAATTTTGTTGGGTTTAAAAAACCAGAAAGAGTTTTGTATTTATTATTTAAACATTCATTTTCAGTCACTTTTAGTACTTCCTGCAGTGTGGTGGCCGTATACGGATACGACCATGTTTTATGAAATGCTGCTGGAACATAAAATTACTCTCAGCTACTCCTTGGCTGTGGCAATGCCATACCGTTGCGATGACCGCCCGCATAGAGCCATCGATTTCCTTCGTATATGTAGACATCACTGAAACGCAAATTTCCCGAAAACAGGTCTCCTTTTTTACGATTATTGGTATTTTCGCCGATCCACTGATATTTTTCATCAATTGTATAGTGCGCTATTGCCACCATATCATTGGCGTAAAAACGTACTTCTTTTGGAATTACTTTCAATTCAAGAACAGTCTCATTCGATTTGATTGCGTCCCAAAGTGAAGCAAAAGAATCTTTCGTAAAAAGCAGGTCTGAATTGAGCGTCCAGCGCAGAAAGTTCGGATGATAAATAGCCATATGACCATCCTGATCGTTTGCCGCCCAGGTTGCATTGCGCGCTTCTACCGCCGCCCAGACAGCCGCTTCTTTTTTATCCAGATCATGCTGTTCAAATTGTAAAAAGGGAAAAATTGCGAGGAGCAAAGTGACTAGTAGTAGTTTCATATGATTGAAAATATTAGGATTGGTACAGTTGTGAAGCCAGCCAGCGTAACTGTAAGTCAATTCTGTTTCCGTGAAAAACTTACCTGTCATCGAAGTGAGAATCTTGCACTATTTGCGCAAATGTTTGGACTATTTGCGCATTTACTTTTTTTAGGGAAACTTTGGAAAAGTTATAGCGATCCGGGAAGGGGGATATGGGTGGTAGCAACTTTTCCAAAGTTGGGGTAGCGTTTGGTATTGGTTTGGCTGCCGGTGGGGAACTTTGGAAAAGTTATACGATCCGCGAACGGGGATGTGGGTGTTAGCAACTTTTCCAAAGTTGGGGTTTCGAATGGTGTTGATTTGGCTGCCGGTGGGGAACTTTGGAAAAGTTGCTGCGGGCTGCGTACGGGGATGTGGGAGGTAGTAACTTTTCCAAAGTTGGGGTTTCGATTGGTGTTGGTTTGGCTGCCGGCGGGAACTTTGGAAAAGTTATACGGTCCGCGAACGGGGATATGGGTGGTAGTAACTTTTCCAAAGTTGGTGGGATCAACAAAGCTCGGATATTCAATTCAGGGTGTGGACACCAACCGCAGGTTATTTCACTAATTGTGCTATAACTTGTTCTTAATTTTAGAATTGAAGCAGACTTGGGTTAATAAATTTTTTGGTATTTAATTAGTTTCTTCAAAAAAAGATTAAAAAATCTGCATTTAGCTAAATGATTTATATGGTTAGGATAAATCAGAAGCCGGGAAGTTTTTTACAACATGTTGGAGAACGGGATACGAGTAGGGAGTTGAAATTAACATGCACTGTATAAATAAAGAGCTTAGGAATTGATAGTGCAAATAACCATATTCATTCAGATTTAAGTAAGAATAAAAAACATTTATTTTAAATTAAAAACAAAATAATAGGATTATGGTAGATATAAATATACACAATAATATAAAAGGTTTGACAGGCTGTATTATTCTGAGTACGATGTTTCTGGTCGGTTGTGTACAGAATATGGATGATGGAAATGAAAGCTGGGATATAGGCTCTTCGAAATATGCTGATATTACTGAACAGGCGATGATGCATATGCAAGATATGGACTTTGACGCCTGGGGCGAGTTGCTGGCAGATGATATTGAGTATCAATTCCCGGATGGTGATTCTGGAACACGAACAGTGATAACAGGGAAAGAAGCCGTGTTGGATTGGTGGAAAAACTGGGAAACTACCTCCGGCATTGAATCAATGAAGTTCACTAGCACGGTTTTCCTGCCCGTTATTGCGCAGGAGTCACCAAACTATTCGAGATTAACCGGACCTTATGTGGTTAGTTATTTGTCGAATGAAATGGTTTATAATGGCAACCCGGTAAATCTGCGAATGAACTTCACTGTTCACTTCAATGAAGAAAACAAAATTGACCGATACTTCAGTTATTACGACCGATCAACTATTATCAGCGCCATGGGCATCGATATTCTATCTGAGTCTGAATAGAAGTGAGGAGTGATGTAAACATTATTTAAGACGGACCGATTAAATTACTGAATGGTGTTGGTTTGGCTGCCGGTGGGAACTTTGGAAAAGTTATGGCGATCGGCGAACGGGGATATGGGTGGTAGTAACTTTTCCAAAGTTATTTGTCCAAATGCGCAAATAATCCAAACATTTGCGCAGATTCTCCTAACCCATAACAAGTTTTTGTATTTACATTAGTAGCGGGATGGATGTTGCTCAATTACCAGTCTCATCTCTGAAGTGCATCACCTGTTTGGAAACAGGATTTGTTACGTGAAAACAAAAAGGGATATGGATATGAAAACAGTACTTATTACAGGTTCGAGCAGGGGTATAGGTCTTGAAACTGTTTTGGCATTTGGCAGGGAAGGATACCAGGTATTTGCTACACTCAGGAATCCTGAAAGAGCAACTGGTCTCAAGCAAATAATCGAAGAGGAATCCCTGCCCATTAGCATTCATGCGATGGATGTCAACTCAGACGAATCGGTCAGATCCTGCATCAGGGAGATCATCCAAAAATTTGGAACAATCGATGTGTTGGTCAATAATGCGGGATTAGGGATCAACGGCTCTATCGAGGAATTGCCCATGAGTGAATTTAAGGCGGTAATGGAGACGAATTATTTTGGAGTTATCCGATGCATCAAAAATGTTTTACCGGAAATGAGGAAAAAGAAATCAGGTTGCATCATCAATGTGAGTTCGGTTTCCGGTCGTCTTGCCAGTAGTCCGTTAGGACCCTATTCAGCCAGTAAATTTGCTTTGGAAGCCATGAGTGAGGCTTTAGCCCAGGAGGTGAAGCCATTTAACATCCGTGTGAGAATAGTCCAGCCGGGGATTATTGACACTGACATGGCTCATGAGATCAGTGAGGAGGATAATTCCATTTATCCGAACTCCAAAAGAATGGCTGATCTCTTTACCGCCTCACTTCAAAACCCAACAAGTTCTACAATTGTTGCTGATAAGATCCTGGAAGCTGCCGATAGCAATAACTGGAAGCTGCGCCATCCGGTAGGTCCCGATGCGATCCCTTTTATAGACTGGAGATTCTCCATGAGCGATGAGGAATGGGTAAACTGGAATTCTGTAAACGATGAAGAGTGGTATAATGCCGTGGAGCGAGACTTTGGATTAAATGCCCGGAGAGTTTGATTAACCAGTTAAAATTCTAGCTGCTGAGAAGAACCGTTTATTTTTCTTTCTCAGTGAAAAATCTTAAAAATTCAAACGCCAAAGCTGAAAAACATTCAGGACAGGCAAAATTTAAACTCAAAAACAATGGCTACTTATGTAATTCGTCACAAGGTAAAAGACATCAATGCGTGGCTAAATGGCCATGAGGACAGGGTGAGAATATTCGGGCCGGCTTCTAATGGGTTCAGAACCTTTCAGGATGCTGATGATCCCAACTCTATACTGTTAGTAATCGATACAGACGATATCGAAAAATTGGGATCAATTATCAACGATCCAAAAATTCAGCATATAAAAGATACACACACAGTACTGGAGCCGATTACCATGTCTGCTGAGTTAAAACTATAAGCAGAATAAGCATTGATATCATTAGAGGTGAATATTTCCAGGAAAGTTAACCACACAAATCAAAAAAATATAGACTAAAAAAATAATTATGAGCACAGAAAAACCCCTGTATTTCAACCTCAGACCTGAAATCGAAAAAGCCTACGGATATTCTCATGCCGTAAAAATTGGAAACAGTATCAAAGTATCCGGTGCCGTAAGCATGGATAACGAAGGCACACCCACCGCTGAAGGTGATTTGCTCCAGCAAATGAAAAATTGCTACGCCGACCTGGATAAGGTACTGAAGCACTATGGCTGCACCTTTGATGATGTGGTAGTGGAAAATGTGTTTACCACAGATATGCCGGCATTTTTGGAGCATGCAGGTTACCGGAATTCCATCTATATCAAGCAGTTTCCAACCGGTACCTGGCTTGAAGTGAAAGGGCTGGCACTGCCAGAGTTTTTAATTGAAATCGAATTAGAAGTGCATGTTACGAATGAATAAGATTTTTCAAAAAGATTGAGTTCTACCTTTTCAAAATCACAACAACCCAAACTTTATATACAAGTTAAAATATGAAAGTATCAGGATATGCTGCTCATGGACCACATGAAAAATTAAAACCATTTTTTTATGAAATGGGAGAATTAGGAAGTGAACAGGTCGATATCCGGGTTATTAACTGCGGAATTTGCCATTCAGATCTTAGCATGATCAACAATGACTGGGGAATGACTGCCTATCCTATCGTGCCCGGCCATGAAATTATCGGTGAGATTGTCGCAGCAGGCAGTGCCGTAAAAAATTTGAAAGTCGGGGATAAGGTTGGTTTAGGATGGTTCTCCGGATCATGCATGTCCTGCCATGAGTGTATGGACGGTTCCCAACATCTCTGCACTTCTGCCGAATTCACCATCGGAGGCAGGCATGGTGGCTTTGCAGACCATGTTCGCAGCCATTGGTCATGGGCCATCCCATTACCCGATGGCATCGATCTGGCCAAGGCCGGGCCCTTGCTTTGTGGGGGAATTACAGTCTTTAATCCGATCATTTTCGCAGGGGCAAAAGCAACCGACAAAGTTGGAGTGATTGGCATCGGAGGGCTGGGACATATGGCGCTCAAATTTCTAAATAAATGGGGTTGTGAAGTCATCGCATTTAGCTCCAACCCTGATAAAAAGAAATCCATTATGGAAATGGGGGCAACGAGGGTAGTGGACTCTACAAATCCTGAGGAGTTGGCCAAAATCGCAGGAAGTCTGAATTTCATTCTTAATACGACCAACGTCACTCTGGATTGGAACTCCTACCTGGTTGCTTTGGCCCCCAAAGGGAAATTTCACAATGTAGGAGCGGTTTTAGAACCTATGGCCATTCCTGCCTTTACACTTCTTACAGGAGAAAAATCTGTCGCAGGAAGCCCTTTGGGTAGCCCGGCTTTGACACGAACCATGCTGGAATTTTGCGTGCGGCATGATATCTATCCTATAACAGAGGAATTTCCAATGACGCAGGTAAACGAAGCTATTAACCATCTGGAATCAGGTAAAGCCAGGTTTCGAATTGTGTTAAAAAATTAGCGGGCAAAAAACGGCGCAAAATCTTTTAGACCAAGATCAAAGTAACTGTTCTACACTGAGAACAGCTATAAATCAAATTTTATAAGCCAAAAAAATAAATCATGGAAAATAAAGTCGCACTAATCACCGGAGCGAGCAGTGGAATAGGGAGGGCAACTGCCGAATTATTTTCAGCCAGAGGTGCGAGTGTGGTCGTTGCAGCCAGGCGTGGTACTGAACTGGAAGAGTTAGTGGCAGAAATTAAGGATAGGGGAGGAGCAGCCAGTGCCATCATTGCGGATATCTCAAGGTCAGGTGATGTTGATCAAATGGTAGCCCATGTCCTTAAAGAATATGGGCGGCTGGACTATGCGGTAAACAATGCAGCAGTTGAGGGGGCTTTTTCACCTATTGTAGATTTACCGGAAGAAGAGTGGGACCGGGTTCACGATATTAATCTGAAAGGGATCTTTCTATGCATGAAATACCAGGCCAGGGCGATGCTCTCATCCAAACAGGGAGGTGCCATAGTCAATATTGGTTCAGTAAATTCTTTTCTCGGTTTCCCGACAGGATCGGCCTATGTGAGTACAAAGCATGCCCTTATCGGCTTAACAAGCAGTGTTTCCGCAGAGCTGGCACCGGAGGGCATCCGGGTGAACCTGGTTTGTCCAGGTATTATAGATACGCCAATGCACCACAGATTACGGGGTATTGTGGGAGACGAGATGTACGACCAGTATGCTATTCCTGCTGTCCACCTCAGGCGTGCGGGCAGGTCAGAAGAAATTGCCAAAACAATCGCTTTTCTATGTTCTGATGAAGCAAGTTATATAACGGGTTCCACCATTACGCCTGATGGAGGATTTTCACTAACGGTTTAATTTATTTATATCATGATAAAATGGTACTATCTCCGGCCGGCTCTTTTTTATTGGCCTCCTGCGGAAATAAAAATCAAAACTTAGCCTACAGCGATATGGCAATTGCCGATGAGCAGAAGATCCTGATGATCCTGAAACATAAAATGTTGAGAGGACTATCCTGTGGACACTGATCGCATGACCCGGTGGTTAACGATTGTCGCCAATTTTGCCATACTGGTCGGCCTTGTTCTGGTGCTTGTGGAACTGAACCAGAACCGCCTGATGATGCGGGCTCAAATTCGTCATGATCTGTCGATGGGTATTGTGGAAATGCTTAATACCCCTGCAAACAATCGCCAGCTGAGCGATCTGTTATACCGGGCAGAATCAGGTGAGGAGCTGAGCGGCCCTGACTTGTTTCAGTTTCAGCTTCGGTCCAATGCGCTATTTCGCTATTGGGAGAATGTTCACTACCAATATCGTCTGGGCCTTTACGACAGGACGGAATTCGAAAAACAGCGGGATGCCTGGGAGGCGTTTTTCGCCAGATCTCAGGCCCACAGGGACTATTGGTGTGCAGTAAGAACACTCTATTCTGCGGAGTTCATGACCGAAATGGATCGGCTGATAACGGATTCACCTTGCTGACACCAGGTTTGATGCGTTTCCAATGAAAAACTCATCGTGATTGAGATCAGGGTATTACGAATGGATAGTATTCAGGTTTATTACGAACAAATATACTTTCAACAATTCATTTAAAATTAAAACTTATATGAAGACGGTTAAAAAAAATCGTATCCATTCGGTTGATGCACTGAGAGGTTTTGCACTTGCAGGAATTGTGATTGCCCATGTGCTGGAACAGTATTTGGCTGCTTTTCCAACTGAGGAGATGCAAGCCGTAATGTTTGCCGGACCTGTCGATGCCATAGTAGATGGTTTCTCTTTTTGGGTAATCAGGGGAAAGTTTTTTGCTCTGTTTTCACTGCTGTTTGGTCTTAGCTTTTTTATACAGATGGATAACGCTGAGAAAAGCGGTGTTCACTATAAAACCCGGTATTTGTGGCGTTTACTGGTATTGCTGGGAATTGGAGTGGTTCACAATTTCTTTTATTCAGGGGACATCTTAGTGGTTTATGTGCTTTTCGGTTTTTTGCTTATACCATTTCACAGTATTAGCAGTAAGATTGTTCTTGCTGTTGCTATCACTTTATTTCTTGGTGGGGGCCGGTTTTTATCCTATGGTATTTTTGGCAATGAATTCATCCTTGCAATGAATATTGAAAATTTTGATGAAAGGTATTTAACCGCACTCACAAACGGTACTATACTGGAAGTTTGGAGGATGAATTTTCTTTCAATGATAGGCAAATTCAATTTTCAACTTGGTGTTATTGGCCGAGGCTACCTCACCTTTGCTTTTTTTCTGCTGGGTATGTGGATTGGCAGAACCAGGCTTTTTGAAAATTTACAAACCAACGTTCTCTTGCTTAAAAAAATTATTCTCTGGTCAGCTGCAGGTACATTTGCCATGATTCCTCTCTTTTGGTACATGTTTTCTCAAATGGAAAGCATATTTGATTTTACTTCGTGGTGGTCTATGTTTGCATTATCGGCGTATGATAATTTCAACTTTTTCTTTACGATATTCCTGGCTGCCGGTTTTGTATATCTGTATGAATTGCCAAAAATGCAAAAACTGCTTACCTGGTTTGCTCCTTATGGACGCATGGCACTCACTAACTATGTGTTTCAATCCCTGATCGGTACATTTTTATTCTTTAACTGGGGCCTGGGCTATATTGCCCGACTGAGAAATATAGAACTGCTTTTTGTTGGTTTGATAATCATAGGTGTACAAATAATTGTCAGTTACTACTGGCTGAAAAAGTTCAAATATGGTCCTTTAGAGTGGGCCTGGAGATCCCTTACTTATATGAAGATTCAAACCTTCAGACGAGAACCAGAAATAATAAAGCCCGGGCTTGTTGTTTAGTATTAGGATATCAGATAAATTTGTCTAACTTATTATAAGTTAATGACTTATCAATAAGAAGAGGAATATTAGTGAATTTCCCCGAAAGTATTTAATAAGCAAGGTATTGGAGTGCGTTTTCAAAATTGACCCGGGCGATCACATCATAGCCGGTAATTTATATAAGCATTAATAATAGGTGTCTGCCTTGTCATGAGTAAATGACTTATGGAGTTAAATTAACAATAATAATAGGGATAATATATGAACACGCTAAAAATAATCATTGCAGTGATGGCTGTAATGCTTTTTATGAATCAGCTGACTATAGCACAGTCTTCAGATCAAATGAATAAAACCGCTGATAACATGGTGAAAGCCTGGAATACCAACGACTTCTCATATGTTGAAGCGGTAACGGTAAAGGATTTAGTCAGAAATACAAATGGCGAAAGAGTAGGAAATAGTCAGTCTGACTATAAAGCGATGATGAATGCATTTCATATGGCTTATCCGGATTTGCATATCATCGCAGATAAAATTGAAATCAATGGGGCTACTTTGTATGCATATTGGACATTAAAAGGCACAAACACAGGTGTTTTGACCGGAAATATTCCAACTGGTAAAAAAATGAACATAGTTGGTCATGCAAAATGGACATTTAAAGCGGATCAGGTGTTTGCCTGATCTGTTTTTTTATTTGATTAAACAAATGAATAACCAATAAATCCAAAACCAATGACTTTTCAATACTTAAAAAATGGCTTATTTTTTTTAATCGGCCTGTTTATAATTGTTTCATGCGAAAATGAAAATCAAAGCTCCACCTATGGCGATGAGGCTATTGCTGATGAGCAGCAAACTTCAGACTGGCTTGCATACGGCCGTACACACAACGAACGGCGATTTAGTCCGGCTGCTGACATCAATACAGAAAATGTATCCGATCTGAAAGTAGACTGGTTCATTGATCTGCCCAATGATGTGGGCCTGGTCTCTACACCCCTGGTTGTTGATGGTGTAATGTACTTTACCGGAACGATGAACATCATCAGGGCAGTAGATGCAACGAACGGTGATCTGATCTGGGAGTATGATCCCAAAGTAGGCGAGGAAGTACGTGGTAAAAGGAAAATCGGCTGGGTGCACAACCGTGGAATCTCTTTTTATGAGGGTAAGGTTTTTACCGCCACCTGGGATGGCCGTCTGATCGCCATCGATGCCAAAACCGGTTCCGAAATCTGGTCGGTTCGAACGTATGATATGGAAAGGTCCCTGTACATCACCGGGGCTCCCAAAGCCTTCAAGGGAAAAGTGCTGATCGGTAACGGTGGTACGGAAAATGGCCCGACCCGCGGCTGGGTTACCGCCTATGATGCGGACAGCGGAGAGGAGGCCTGGAAATTCTATATTGTGCCCGGAAATCCTGCCGATGGGTTTGAGAATGCAGCGATGGAGATGGCAGCCAAGACCTGGACAGGCGAGTGGTGGAAGCACGGCGGGGGCGGAAATGCCTGGCACGGGTTCACCTACGACGCGGAACTAGACATGCTCTACATCGGTACGGGCAACGGGTCGCCGTGGAACCGGAAGATCAGAAGTCCGGGCGGCGGCGATAATCTTTTTTTGAGCTCCATCGTGGCGCTGAACCCGGATACGGGTGAATACATCTGGCACTATCAGACCGCCCCGGGAGATACCTGGGATTACAATTCCAATATGGACATTGTACTTGCTGATCTGAATATTGCCGGGGAAGAGAGAAAAGTTATTCTGCACGCACCAAAGAATGGTTTTTTCTATGTAATTGACCGGAAGACAGGTAAACTAATTTCCGCAGAGTCTTATGTTGAAACCTCCTGGGCTTCTCATATTGATATGGAGACTGGAAGGCCCGTAGAAGTGGAAGGGTCCCGTTATGAGGATGGTCCGGCCGATATTACTCCAAGTCCTTATGGGTCGCACAGCTGGCATGCCATGTCATATAACCCTCAGAGCGGGCTGGTTTATATTCCAACCATACACACCAGTTATACCTTTTCTGATGATGGAATAGATCTTGAAAACTGGCAGGCAAAAGAGTTTTCAGGTGGGGTTGGAGTTCGTTTCAAAGTAGCTGCTGAACAGCCCCGGGATTATCCCTCTTCACTGCAGGCATGGGATCCGGTTAAGCAGGAAGTAGCCTGGTATCTGCCACAAGCAACCTCTTGGAATGCAGGTACATTAACGACGGCAGGAAACCTTGTGTTTCAGGGACGGTCGGACGGCAAGCTGTTGGCTTACGAAGCTTCAACGGGAAAAATCCTGTGGGAGTTTGATGCCGGACTGGGTATTTCTGCCCCGCCTATCACCTACACGATTAACGGAAGGCAGTACATTTCGCTGCTGGTTGGTTTTGGTGGCGGGTTTGCCGGGTTCAGTGCGGAAGCCTCCGAGCTGGGCTGGTCCTATGGCGTCCATACCAGGCGCCTGATCAGCTTTTCAATGGAGGGTTCTGCAGAGATGGCTGCACTACCACCACCCCATTTCCCGGAACTGCTGGTTGATCCCGATTTTAGAATCAACGAAGAGATGGCTTCAAGAGGCGCTATTGTATACGGCAGTTGCGGAGGCTGCCACGGTCCCGGCATGTTTGCCGGAGGCATGGCTCCGGAGCTGAGGGCATCAGCTCTTGTTTTAAACAATGAGGCGTTTGCTTCTGTAGTTCGCGATGGAAAATTAACAGGCAGAGGCATGCCGGGCTTCCCTGAAATAACCGATGGAGAACTGGAGGATCTGCAGCATTATATCAGGAAACGGGCTCTGGAAACTTCGAATATAAAGGAATTAAACAAATCACAGGCTGAGGCAGGCTCACACTAAACCGAAGCAAACCAGGCTGCAAACGATTGCCACCACCCCATGTCTGTCAGCTGAAAAAAGATGGGTATCTCAATAATGAGATAGAGGAGAAGCAGCCCTGGAAACACCCATCTCGCCTTTAGGTGGTTGCGGTCCAGTATAGCCAGCGTGATCAACAACAGGTTGATGAATCCGAATGTAAGCCATTCGCCGCGGATGGTAATGAAAGGCATAAACATGGAGATGAACCGATCGAAAACCGGATCAATAAATGTGAACGCGGTAGCCACCATGAATCGGGCATGTATATCTTTTGATTTCCGATACCAGATGGCAAACCCGTAGGTTGCGGCAAATACAAAAGCCAGGGAGAGCTGCAGGTAAACAGCGTAAGAACGGCTGACAAAGAACTCTTCCGGGGTAGCCGAAATGCGGATGTGTGCAAGCAGGATGATACTGATTACGATCATTGCCGCAACAGGTTAGGATAGTTTTCCCAGCAGCCTGTGTAGTTTCAGCTTTCGTTTTTTGATGAGAAGCGGCTGGGCAATCAGCAGAGCAAACCACAGTAGGGCTGTGATTGCATGCAGATGCAGACTAAACGATGCATCAAATAACCTGGAGTAATATCGCGGCCAAAAGACAACAGTGGAGATCAGAAACAGCCCGATAATAAATATCCAGGAGTTCGTGTAATTCAGTCTGGTTGATTTCATGTTTATAAAGAGAGTTGACGCCTTTGGCATTCAGAAACTTTAATCAGAATGAACGAATTAAGTATTTTAGAGCAATGCGTTAACATCAACCAAGCTCGTGTACAGCTGAAAGGATGCGTTCAATTTCCTGCCCTGTATTGAAGATGGCTGCAGAAAGGCGAGCGTATGTAACGGTATAGGGCGTTGTGCTTGCAACAATCGAGCGCTGGCGCAGGCGGGCGACCACTTCCGCAGGACTCATACCATTAACCTCAAAACAAACAATGCCGGCTGAAACCTCATCAGACATCGGCGTATGCATTGTGATGTGTGGCATTACAGCCAGCGCTTCCTTGATCTGCCTGTTCAGCATGTGAATGCGTGATTTGACTGCTGACTTACCTATTTCTTCGTGCATTGCGAATGCTTCGGTAACGGCCCAGCGATGTTCAAAAGAGTGAAATCCGCCCGGCGACATTTGCATGCCCCAAGTTACGCGGCTTTCCCACTCCTCTTGCGACATGTCACTAAACACAACCGGCGGAAACGGCGGTATGGTAGGTTGAAGCAATTGACGCGCCCGTGCTGTTGCATACACCAGGCCGGTGCCACGCGGACCGAACATCCACTTGTGTGTTCCTGCAATGAATATATCACAGCCGAGGTCGCGCAGCGATTCTTGTTCGATGCCCAGTCCATGCACGCCATCAACACTCAAAAAGATGTGATTTGCAGCATCCCGGTTGCGATTTACCTGTGCGATGGCGCGCGATATGTCAGCAACAGGGAGTTTCACACCTGTGCCGGAGTGCACCCATGTCACCGCAATCAAACGGGTATGCGGTGTGATAGCATTGACCAGTGCGTCAACCATGGCCTCAGCCGTCGCATCTTCTCCGCGCTCGTAAAGACTGACCTGCCGTACGGAGGCGCCGCTGCGTTCGGCCCGCAACTGAAGAGAACTCCATGTTGCGTAATGATCATGTGTTGTGGTAAGGATTTCCTGATCCGGCTGTAATTCAATTGAGTTATAGATGAGGCCGAGTCCCATGGTGGTGCTGTCGGTCATGGCGATACCGGCCGGATCAACACCGAGATAGCTGCCAGCCGCCTCAAGCGCGGCAAGCTCAAACCGCATAGCGTTGTCATGGTGATACTCAAGCGGATTGGCATCGAAACCACGGCGATGACGTTCAATCGCTTCCCGAACAGGTGCAGGATGGGCAGCGAGGTAAAACCCTGCCATATGAATGAGTTGCGGATCAAGCGTGAACTGACGCCGAACCGCAACCCAGTCATTGAGGGCCGGAAGATTAGTTGTTGGTTTCGCCTGTGCCACCACCGCCATTGCGTGGGGCAGTGAAAGCAACGAGGCACCGAAGAGGAGCCCGGAGCGGTTCATAAAATCCCGACGGTTCATGGTGACATCTTTTGTGGCTATCTTAGAAATACTACTGGTTTTACTTTTCATAGGTTTTTATCTGTTATTTTTTTCTGACTAGTAAATTTCCGTACTCCACCATGTTCAAACAGGTTCGTAATCGTGGTATTAACTGAATTCCTTTTCAAGTAGAAATATCGCATGTCAGGATCCAATATTCTTGCACAGTCTGCGCAAATGTTAGGATTATTTGCGCATTTGGCGGGCAAACTATGAAGAGCGATATTCAATTTTTATTCAACATCTGATTTGTTTAACCTTCTAACTGACTGCTGAATAATCGGTAAAAGACTCTGATGCCGGTTTATACGTGATTCCCAAATCCCGCTCCGCACATTTTCCGCTGTACACAAACCTGGGTTTTTCCTGAACAGGTTCACTGTTCAGCATTCGTGAAATATCCGACACCTTCCAGCTCTCATTGCTCAGATAATACTGCTTTCCATGCAGCCCGTGTATTGTGGCTGCTCTGAAAATTCCCTCGGCCACATCGCGGACATCCACGATGGCAAATTCCATATCATGATCATAGAGCATTTGCACAAAGGGGTTAGGAGCAATTCTGTTTTTGAACAGGTATTGCAAGCCCATGGACGTGGAATCATCACGGTTTGAAAGGGCAGGTCCCATTACCCCTACAGGATACACACTTACAATTTCAAGATCGGTATCCGGATTGTCTTTGATAAATTTCTGAACAACCTGGTCGGCATGATATTTAGCCTGTGCATATGGATGCCCCTCTGTATTGAGATGCGGTTCATCGTTTTCGGTGTAGAGATAGTCAGCCGGCCGGCCTTCAACGGGTAAAGGATAATCCGTATTAAATGCTGCGACGGATGCAACAAGAACCACTTTCTTGACCGATAATGAGAGATGAACCACTCTTAAAAAATTTTCAGTGCCTTTAATGGTGGGTTCAAACAGCTCTTTTGCCGGATCTTTTACATCCAGCTGAAACGGGGTACCGCCGTGAACCACAATATCGCATCCATCAATAAATCTTCTCAAAGATGCTATATCTGTTACATCCACCGGATAAATTCCGAGGTTGTTTGAGTGTTTAAGATTTTCGAGATGCTGATACTTTTTCTTATTTCTGATATCCCTGGCTGAAACCTTAACCTTGTATCCCTCTTTGAGAAATTTTTGGGTCACATAACTGCCAATGTACCCGGAACCGCCTATAATACCTGCTGTTTTCATGAGTGTTTGGTGTGAGTGATTAAATTTGAATTTCCTCTTTCATAAGCTATATCAATACTGACTCGCCCTCTTACTCCGTCTCCGCATCCGCCAGCTGCTTGGTATCTACATACTGCTGGAACCGGGTCACCAATCCGTCTTCAAACCACCAAAGATGGACATGCTGTGCATTGATCGATTTTCCGGTTGCAGCATGTGTTCCCCGGTATCTACCGGTTGCCAGAACCATATCATCCCCTACAGCGTATATTGTTTGATCAGTGAGTGTAAAGGTCTCCCACTCTTGTCCGAGCCGGCCAAATACACCTTCTGCAACAGCCTGAGGGCCCATGTATGGATTGCCATCTGAAAGCGAATTGCTTTCGGCTTCATTCCAGATGATATCAGGAGAGAACTTTGCCAAAACGGCTCCGCCATCTCCGGCCGCAAATGCCTCGTACATTCCCTGAACTATCTCTACATTCGGATTACTGTTCTGAGTTTGATTACAAGCAGTCATGAAGAATGCGATCATTACTGCTGCGGTTATAGATAAAAAGTTGTTGGATTTATTTTTCATGGTATTCGTTTTATGGATGTTTGTATTATCGGTAACTAAAGATTTGTTTACTCAGGATGTTATCTTTTTGGCAGATCAAGCGCAGGATTTCGGTTAAAGAAATCAAACGGACGCAGCTCAAACGAATGCCAGAGAACGGGCATTACGGGCCAGTCTTCGGCACGTACCATGTGGTGCATCGCCATGGTGTACCAAATCACAATATCTTCGTTCTCAATGGATCGGTTTGCACTTGTCCATTCGGGTAAACCCTGTCCCGGTGTGCTGAGGGTTGGAAACTCTCCGGCAGCAAAAAGTTCATCCGTATGATGAGGTGTTACCCACAAATGGTTATCAATATAGCCTGCCCTTCTGCGCGGATAGTCGTCCCCGCTCAGTTTCGTCAGTGCGGTCATACCGGGCATAAGCTGGTAGCTTGTGGGATAGCCTACATGGTTTTTACGGGAATTGCTGATTACCCTCCACAAAGCCGGGCTTTCCATCATCTTTTTCAGTTTGGCTTCTGATTCAGTTTTCGCAATGGCTGATTCACCGACCCAGACACTTCTTCGGGGATGATCATCGGGGAGCATTTTGGTGGTTAGCCGGTCAATCTGCAAACTGTTATCTGACCCGTCTACATCCATATCCAGCCGGTAGCTGAAATAGTGATCGTGATTTACAGCTACAATGTGCGGATCTACAAAACGGCCATAGGCGTCATCAGGTGTATCGGAGGATGCGGCTTCCCCTGCATCTTTTTGAATGGTGGATTTTGCCTCGGCTATACCGGTTGCCCCGGCGCGGACTACAATAGAGCCGTCCTGCTGAAATACCCAGTCAAGAATGTAGTCATAATTACCAACAACAGCTGCAGCCCGCACAACCAAATCCCGTTTTACACGGCTTTCCGGGCCCATGTCACTGCTGTTATGCCGCCAGGAGGGATCACCGGTTTCTCGTTCAAAAATTGCAATCAGATTGGGGACGTGTTTAGGCCTGCCATTGTCGTGCATAAAAAGTCCGTCCATGTAATGAGCATAATCCGGTGCATCAAGTCCGCGCAATAGCGGGTTTGTGAAACCGCCGGCCGTATACTCACCCAAATCAATGAAGTTACGCGGATACCACCCAAAAGCGGGATCCATATAGGGAACAAAGATCTCGGATAAAAATCCTTCGTACATCACTTTTCGTTCTTCGTTTCCATCACCGTAGGAAACAGTTGAAATGACCATCCCCACACGATGGTCGGGGCGGACATGAAACTTCCATTTTTGCCACTCTACCCGGTGTCCATCTATCTTAAAACCTGCGCCGTTCGGCTGATGTACAATCATTTTACCGGGCACCTCCCGGACATTCGGAATTGAACCGGAGTCAAAATCTATGTTTGTCTTCGAAACGGGCACAACGCCTTCATCAACGACACGCAAGATCTCCATCGTGTTAATATCTGCGACAATCGTTACTCCCTCAATATTTCTACCCCAGCCATTACGGTATCCGGACGGATCACTTGCATGCCCATGAGCGATCCGCCGGCCTATCTCCTCATCAGTGCCAAAATAACCGGGCGGACCAAAGAAGATATCAATCAGTGTTAGATCATCGTATCCCCGCTTTTTCATGGCTTCAAGAAACTCCGGATGCTGTTTGGCTATATCCGACATCTTTCCAAACTCTTCACCCAGCCACGTCGGCTGAATTCCCTCAAGCTTTTCCAATGATTCCAGGGTTTTATTTTTTAAATCAACAATTGCCTTGTAGGTATCAGCTCCCTGGTGGACAGTAGCGTAGGCCATTCTCGGAACAGATCCGGCGCCATTCCAGGTCCAGACCACTTCTTTATCAGGGGGCACAAGGTTGATGTGCGAAAAACGGGTGTCGCCATCGAGACTACCGGCTTCCTGAAGAGTTTCAAGAACTGTCCAGTACTCCTGCCATGACAGCGGATCAAGCGGATGAGTGCTGTTTTGTGCTGATATATATTGTGCCGGCACGATCAGCAGCAGGGATAAAATGATGGCGAATTGACAGATATAATTTTTTTTACCCATAATAATTTTTTGAGTCATGTTTTATACAAGAGCGGTTAGAAATGCATTTTGGTGTTAGAAAATAAAAAGGGGTGAGACAGGGAACGGAGAAAAGCAATCTTAATAATAAAGAGTACTGATCCCCGGTTCCCTGGTCCTCCCATCCCTCCAACCTTACCAAAACAAACAGTTGAGTCTTTTAAAGAGAAGAAAAGGCTGATTTAATTCGCGTGACTCAGCTCGCCAACTCTTCTCCACATAAATGACCAGACCTGGTCTACCGAATCCCTGTAATCGGCCTGCAGCTGGTCACGTGTTTTTTTATTGTTGGTTTCTTCAACCACGTCCCAAACGCCATCCATTGGCGAATCCATAGCTGCAAAGTTTGCAAAGGGCGTCACAACAAAGTAATGGGGTGCATTCAGATCGCCACCAACTAAATCGAACCAGAAGCCGCGAGGTTCACCTTCAGCTTGCCGTATGGCGGATATAACAGATTCGATCGTATCCATGAACTTTGTGCTGTTATTGACTCTCCAATAAGTAGCAGAAATAACATCCATATCTGTTGTTGGAGCCTTACTTATTTCAGGCATGGTTCTGGCCATATTTCGTTCACTATTATCAACATGCGGAACAATCATGTTTTGAGCCAGGCTTTGACAAGCCGCTCCGGCTTCATCATCATTATCATCCATTTCCGCCCAATTATTCATATAAGAAGTAAGTGCATATACGGTACCTTCTCCCTGAACTCTGCTCCACATATTCCATTCCCACTCGCCGTCATGTTCCAGGTAGCAGGTTTTCCATGCACTAACCCCTTCACGAAATTGCATCTCATGGCCGCCTTTGATTGTAAATTGTGACATCGACAAAATTCTGCTTTGATTGTCATCCTGAGCTATTGCATCACGAACTGTAAATGTTGAAACGAAAACAAGAATTGCCAGACAACTTAGTAATCCTGTCGATTTATTTATTTTTCCCATATTTAATCCATTATAGTATAAAATTGAGTGCTTACTCTTTTGTACCTGCCGGATTTTCAGCTTACTCCGGTGTGATATGAATGTATGCGTAAATATTTGCTAAATCTTGCACTATTTGCGCAAATGTTTGGATTATTTGCGCAAGTTGGGGTTGGTTGCCGTTGGGAACTTTGGAAAAGTTATTGCGGGCTGTGAACGGGGATATGGGTGGTAGTAACTTTTCCAAAGTTGGGGTTGGTTGCCGTTGGGAACTTTGGAAAAGTTAGAGCGTGCTGTGAACGGGGATATGGGTGGTAGTAACTTTTCCAAAGTTGGGGTTGGTAGTCGTTGGGAACTTTGGAAAAGTTAGAGCGTGCTGCGAACTGGAATATGGAAGGTAGTAACTTTTCCAAAGTTGGGTTTGGATCTGGATTTAATTAGTCTTTTTTATTAGATTTTTTGAAAATTAAAAAAAGAAGAAAGAATAACTATTCCTTTAGAGACCGACAGATATTACCATATCTATAACCGGGGTAATAACCGGGAATCACTTTTCTATACAGCGGAGAATTATGAATTTTTTTTGTCCGGGTACAAAAAACATTGTTTTCATCTGTTTGAGACTTATGCTTATTGTCTTTTGAACAATCACTTTCATATGCTTGTGAGTGTTCGTCCTCAGGTAATGCAAGAAAATCTGATTTTAAAAAGCAGTTTGAAGAATAAAAATCTGCAACATCCTTCAAAGCATCTTTCCAATTTTTTTAGTTCGTATACTCAGTCATTAAACAAACAGCAAAATAGAGTAGGCAGCTTATTCCAAAAAAATTTCAAACGGGAAGTTGTAGATTCGGAAGAATATTTTTTGAGAATGGTGACTTATATACACCTAAATCCTTTAAAACATGGATTTACAAAACAGTTTGAATATTATCCAAACTCCTCTTACCAGATTTATTTAAATGGATGCAGGTCGTTTATAAATTGTAAAAAAGTAATTGATTTATTCGGCGGATTGGAAAATTTTATTTTCAGCCATGAGGAGGAGAAATCGAAGTTTGATTGATGACGGGGAACTTTGGAAAAGTTGTTGCGGGCTGGGAACGTGGATGTGGGAGGTGGTAACTTTTCCAAAGTTGGGGTTGGTTGCCGTTGGGGTTACTTTCGATATTTGGAGGGGCTTTTTCCGAACTGTTTTTTGAAGGT
>CAYVBJ010000025.1:0-45313 GCA_964449075.1 uncultured Balneolaceae bacterium | reverse complement strand
AACAGTCTGCTCATCGTCTATGAAATAGATCATCAGGCAAGCTCTCCGTCACCTATCCCATTTTGTATCCGACAGTTTTTCAAAATCTTTTTGGATAGTTCTGAAATGAGACATAATAAACTATAGATAAACTTTCAGAAATTAATTGTATACTGATACAGGGATAATCTAAAGTAAGTTACGCTTATGCCACTCTTTATGGACATACACTTAGTAGGCGAAGTCTCTGTTGAGGAAACGAGGAAAGCTCATTTAGCCGATTTGGCGGTTCAGGAGAAATATGGTGTAAAGTATCATCAATACTGGTTTAATGAGGAGGCTGGAGCCATTTACTGCCTTATGGAGGGGCCGGATAAAGAATCATGTGCAGCCACTCACAAAGAAGCAAACGGAATAACAGCCTGCCAGATTGTTGAAGTAGAAGGCGGGATGTACGATCTTTTTATTGGTGAAAACCAAAAGTTGGATCACGGATTAGTGAGACGCGAAAACGGTAAGATTGATACCGGCTATCGTTACATACTTACGCTGGATATCATTGCAAAAACCAAAAGCAGTGAGACGATCAAATTTAGTCAGCTCAAGCTTCCGTCGGAACCAAAAAAGAAAGCTCTTCAATTGATTGCCGAATACAGCGGTAAAGAAGTTCGCACAAGTGGCTATGACAATATCGTAGCGGTATTTGAAACACCTGAAATGGCGCTTCAGTGTGCGCGAGAAATTCAGAAAGAATTTTTGAATAGACAGAACAATTCCGGTCCGGAGATTCTTGAATTTCTGTTTACGATGGGAATTAGTGTGGGCCAGCCTCTAACCGAAACAGAAGGATTTTTTGTAGAGGCGATCCGGACAAGCCAGCGACTATGCCTTATCGCCGGGGAGAATGAAATTATTACTTCAAGGCTGTTCGACGAACTTTGCGATGTGAATGAAGCAATGAAAAAACATATCAGCTTACGAACGATCAAGTCATCTGAGCAGAAGTTTTTGGACAGCCTGTTAGACATTGTGGAGAATCATATTTCCGATCACGACTTTAGTGTAGCTTTGCTAAGCAGGAATATGGGTGTCAGCCGTCCGCAACTCTACAGAAAGGTATCGGCCATTACAGGTCGCTCACCGGTTACATTTATTCGTGATATACGCCTTAACAGAGCTCTTTCACTGATCAAAGAAAACAGATACAATCTTTCCGAAATTGCCCTGGAAATCGGGTATAACAGCCCATCTTATTTTTCAAAATGTTTTCAGGAGGCGTATGGGGTGGCTCCATCGCGGGTTGCAGCCCATTAGCTTCAAGTCATTATCAAGAGTTAGCATATTGATCATATAATTACAATATCCCTTCAACAGGTAAATTATGACAAAAAGATTTAAAGCAGCCATCGCGCAACTCTCACCAATTTTCCTGGATAGAGAAAAAACAGTAGAGAAAGCCTGTTCAGCCATTCTCGAGGCCGGAGAAAACGGTGCAAAACTGATTGTATTCCCCGAAGCATTTATTTCCGGGTACCCGGATTGGGTATGGCTCATCCCAAACAGTAAAGGTGCTGCCCTGAATGAACTCTATATAAAACTGGTCGAAAATGCCGTTTCTGTACACGATCAGTCAATGGACCAGCTTTGTAAAGTCGCAAAGGAAGCTGGTATTAATGTTGTGATGGGTATGAATGAACGGAACTCCGAATCCAGCGGGGCAAGCCTTTTCAACAGCCTTCTATTTATTAATGATCTGGGTGAGATCATGGGGAAACATCGCAAACTGATTCCAACCGGCGGCGAGCGGCTGGTTTGGGCGCAGGGAAAAGGAGATACGCTGCGCTCGTACCAAACAACAGCAGGTAAACTGGCCGGGTTGATTTGCTGGGAAAATTACATGCCCCTCGCCAGGACTGCAATTTACGAAAGCGGAGCTCAAATACTGGCATCACCTACCTGGGACAAGAGCTCTAACTGGCTGCAATCCATGCAGCACATTGCGCGGGAAGGCGGGCTTTTTGTAATCAGTGCCTGCATGTCCCTGCGAATGGATGATATTCCTGACGAGTATGAATTTAAAAAACTCTATCCGGAGGGAAGGGAGTGGATAAACACCGGTAACAGTTGCATCATAGCGCCAAACGGACAAATTATAGCAGGTCCTCTGGAAGCAGAAGAAGGTATTTTATACGCAGATATTGACCTTCAGCAGATCATTGTAGCCAAGCGTATGTTCGATGTGGCCGGACACTACGCCAGACCTGATCTGTTTAATTTATCATTGAATGAATAAGAGTTGATCAGGAACCAGGCAATGCGGAAACTAATTTATTATGTATCAACTACTCTCGACGGTTTTATTGCGAATGAAGACGGATCTTTCGAGGGTTTTTCATGGGATGATAATTTTATGGCTGACCTGTTGGCTGAATTTCCCGAAACAATCCCCGCTCATCTGAAAGAGCAAAGCAGTTCACAAGATCAAAACAAAGTATTTGATACGGTTCTGATGGGACGAAAAACCTATGAAGTTGCTTTGCAGAAGGGAATTACAAATCCTTATCCTACGCTGGATCAATATGTATTCTCGCATAAGATGGATAATAGTCAGGATGAGAATATTACATTGGTTTCAGAAGATGCGATAAAAATGGTACAGTCTCTGAAAAACAAACAAGGTAAAGCGATCTGGCTTTGCGGGGGTGCGGATTTAGCGGGACAAATGCTGGAAAAAAATCTGATTGACAGACTCATCGTGAAGTTGAACCCGGTGGTGTTTGGTTCGGGAATTTCGCTTTTTTCCGGTGGAGTTCAACCAAAAGATCTCAAGCTGACCGAAAGCAAAGCTTATAAAAGCAGTCATATAATGTTGTATTATTTAGTAGGAAGGAGTTAACACTTCAAACCAACCAAATAGATACCACTGAAAAAAACAAAGCCACCCGTAAAGGTGGCTTCGAAATGGATTGCGTTTACTTTACCCCTGCTGGGTTCCGTAAAAACGCTCGCGGATAATCTGGTCGTCTTCCCACTGCTGGGTTGCAACCTGTTCAATGGTCATGCGGTTGCCGCCTTTGAACGTGATATCCATCGTGCTTTCAACAGCTGTCTGCCCTTCTTCCTCGTTGGTTGTGATGCCCAAAACGTCCATTCCGTTAAAGGATTCAACATTTGAAAAGAACTCAATCTCACGCTCGTGATTGGCTTCTTTACCTTCAACGGGAGTGCCGTCTTCAAGAATCATGACAACGTTGTCGGCATAGTACTTTTCGAAAGCATCCATTGCCTTTCCCTGTTGAATATGATTGTATACGTCCGTTATTTTTTCTTTATAGCTCATAGTTAGTGATTATTATATTTTATGTTTAAATGTATATCACTAACCTAACTATTTGAACCAGGCTTTCGTTTATACGTAGGTGTAAAAATTTTAAAAAATTTTCTGACGGATCAGGAAAGTTCCAGCATTCGGTCGAGTGCAAGTACAGCGTATTCTCTGATTTCAGGCGGAACGACAATCTGGTTGACCACTTCTCCCTGTTCCAGTTTTTCAAGTGCCCAAAGGAGGTGGGGCAGGTCAATTCTGTTCATGGTGAGACACGGGCAGA
The DNA here is from genome assembly GCA_964449075.1 of uncultured Balneolaceae bacterium. GTDB lineage: Bacteria > Bacteroidota > Rhodothermia > Balneolales > Balneolaceae > CAYVBJ01. The sequence goes on along the minus strand of CAYVBJ010000025.1, from coordinate 41,726 downwards.
GAAAAGGATTCAGTGAAACAATCTCTTTATCAGGGTGTTCAGCGATGATCCGGTTTACGAGATTCATCTCGGTTCCGATAGCCCATTTGCTTCCGGACGGAGAGGCCTCGATGGTTTTTATGATAAAGTTTGTGGAACCGGCAAGATCAGCTGCCTGCACCACATCGTACAAACATTCCGGGTGAACGATGATTTTCATCTCCGGATCTCTGTTCCGGAGGTTTTCAATGTGTTTGGTATTAAATTTTTCATGAACCGAGCAGTGTCCTTTCCAGAGAATCACTTTTACATCTTCAATATCACCCTCATACTCGAACCGGTTATCGATCGGGTCCCAGACAGCCATTTGGTCGAGCGGAATACCAAGATCAAAGGCTGTATTTCTGCCAAGATGCTGATCAGGCAGGAACAAAATTCTCTCTTTTTGTGTGAAGGCCCACTGAAGCATCTTTTTAGCATTTCCCGAAGTCACGGTGGCACCGCCGTTTTTACCGACAAATGCTTTTATCGCTGCGGTTGAATTTACATAAGTGAGCGGCAGAATGGTGTCGCCCAAGGCATCCTGCATAATTTTCCAGCCGCGTTCCGTTTGATCGATATCAGCCATGTCGGCCATGGAGCAGCCGGCACGCATATCCGGAAGGATCACAATTTGTTCATCACTTGTAAGCATGTCGGCTGTTTCTGCCATAAAGTGGACACCGCAAAACACAATATACTGAGCATCATCCTGGTCCGCACAGATACGGGCCAGTTTCAGGGAATCTCCGCGCGCATCAGCAAATTCGATCACTTCATCTTTTTGATAGTGATGACCCGGCATAAAAAGCTTATCACCAAACTTTTTTTTGATCTCCGTCACTCTCTCTTTCATCTCACTTTCGGTAAGAGTTTGATAACGTTCAGGCAGTGTGGCGGTCGACTCCTGTTCCAGAATATCGAAAAGTTCCATCTTTATATACTTGGTTTATTGAGAAATTAGGTTCTGAATGAACCATAATTACCGGCCTGCTTTTTTCGTTCCGGCTTTCAATTTACATAACTCCTAAATAAAACAATTTATTACGTTAAAATGAAGATACTGTTAATTAATAAAGAGGCAACTACTTTTTGCCGCCTTCCAGGTTAAAGCTGATATCCAGCGCCCGGACAGAGTGCGTGAGAGAACCTATTGAGATGAAATCAGCTCCGCAGTCCCGGTATATTGCAATGGATTCTGCTGAAATACCGCCCGAGACTTCTACGAGAATATGAGAGGGAATCAGCTGCCGGAGTGTTTTTACCTCTTCGGGAGATTTGTTATCGAGCATGATGACGTCAGCCCCTGCTTTAACAGCTTCTTCCACTTCAGCTGCATTTTCTGTCTCCACTTCAACTTTTACAAGGGGTCCGATCTTTTCCCGAACCTTTTTAACGGCAGACTCAATTCCGCCTGATGCGGCGATATGGTTATCCTTGATCATCACGCCGTCGTCCAGACGGAACCTGTGATTGTAACCGCCCCCGGTTCTCACCGCGTATTTCTGCAGCATCCGTAAACCCGGCACTGTCTTTCTTGTATCGCAGATTTTAATGGATGCATCATCAAGCTGGCTGACTGCCTTTTGGGTTGCGCTTGCAATACCGCTCAGTTGTTGAATGAGGTTCAGGATGATGCGTTCGCCGGTGAGCAGAAATTGAACCGGACCTGTTACCCTGGCGATGTCGGTTCCTTTCCTGATTTGATCCCCCTCATGTTTGAGAAACTCCACGCTGATTTCAGGATCAATTAAACCGTAGCCTTCCGTGATGCTGTCAGCACCACACAGTATACCATCCGCTTTTGAGGTAAACGTTCCGGTGCCGGTTTCATCAGTGAAGATAGATGCGGATGTCAGATCGCCGAAGCCCCGGTCTTCATCCAGTGCAATTGTGAGAACTCTCCGGATTTCGCTTGTAATATTATTCATTCTCTGTTTTTGTTATCTAAAAAGTTGTTGACGCGCCGTATGTGCTCGTCGTGTTCCCAAAAATTGCCGAAGGGTTCAAGTTCATCGTTTATGTTTTCGTAGAATGCTTCCCGCTTCTGCATCAATCTGTTTTTGAGGTGACTGATAAATTCGCGGTCGTTGATCGAAAGCTGATCTGCAAGTTCATCAACCGAATCAGTAAAACTGTCATCCGGATAGATCCGGTTAACCAGGCCCAAATCCAATGCCCTGTCCGAATCGAGTACCTCCTGTGTGGCAAGCAGCCAAAGTGCCGTTTTCCTGCCTGTGGTTTCGGCAAGACGTGTCAATCCGCCCCAGCCGGGCGGGAGATAAAATTTTCCCTGGGTAAACCCGAAAGCCGCACTCTGAACAGATACCCTGAAATCGAAAGCGAGCATAATTTCCCAGCCGCCGCCGTAGGCATATCCGTTTACGGCTGCTACCGTCCACATGGGAAGCTGTTCAATTCGCTGCAGTATTTTGTGCATTCGTTTACCCATCAGCCGAGCAGGTTCAGCTTTAGTAATCTGGTGGAATTCACGCAGGTCGCCTCCGGAGATAAAGCTTTTTCCGGTTCCTGTCAGAATAAAAACCCGGTAATCGTCGCTCTCTTCCAGTTCATCCAGAAGTGATTCAAAGCGATCCATCAGCTCAAAATTGATGGCATTTCGTGCATCCGGACGATCGATCCGTGCCTCGCAAATATATCCTTTCCTTGTAATTTTTAGCGGCATCTATTCAGGCACGATATTCGGTTGCGGAGACAGGACAGAATTGGTAAGCCAATCGAGATACTCTTCATTTCCCTCTTGTTCCGTAATAGTGAGACTAATCACACAGGGTACGTCATAACTGTGAAGCTCTTTAACGCGTTCTGTCAATTTTCTCACATTCTGGTTGTTTGTTTTGGCAATCAGGATGCATTCGGTATCCGTTTCAACCTTCCCCTTCCAGCGATACATGGATTCCATTCCATCAATAATATTTGCGCATGCAGCCAATTTCTCTTTTACGAGTGCACTGCCGATTTTTTTGGCTTCTTCCTTATCTTTTGTGGTGATGTAAATAAGACGAAGATTACGGAACATCAGATTAAATCTTATTTTATTACTGGGTTATAAGAAAATAAAAAAAAGATGAACCTGTTCATAGGGAGAAGAAGTTAATTCGAAAAAGGAATCTGGTTTATGTTGATTTTTACCTGAAAGCCGGGATAAAAAAGGATCTGTGCGGATGAGTCATTGTCGAAGCTTTCAGCTGTCGAAGTTTCCTGTTCAGGTAGTTGAATACGCTGACAGAAAGCCGTATTTTTAAAGGCTATGATTCTGATTATATCAATCAGAAAGATATTCGCCTGCGAGAGTGGCGGAATTGGTAGACGCGCCAGATTTAGGATCTGGTACTTTAACCGGTGTGGGGGTTCGAGTCCCCCCTCTCGTACTTAACAACCAATCTTATTGAAACCATTAATTTAGAGGACATATACGTGGACATTTCTGTTCAGGAACTTACATCTGTAGATAAAGAGATAACAATTAAGGCAAATCGCGAAGATTTAGCAGATAAATTTAATTCAGCTTATAAAAAGTATCAGAACCAGATTCAAATGCCGGGATTCAGGCCTGGAAGGGTTCCCCTCTCCATCATTAAAAAACGTTTTGGTAAAGACATTGAACTGGAAGAGATTCAAAAATATGTCGAAGAGACTTTTGAACAGAAGATTGTTCCGGAATATGAGCCTGTCGGCGAATCCAAAATGCTCGATCTTGAGTGGGAAGACGGTGAGCTTGAAGTAAAATTTAAAATCGGGGCGAAGCCTGAATTTGATCTTGTGGATTTGAGCACCATAGAAGTTGATAAAATGGTGCATGATGTAACCGATGAAGAGGTTGAAGAAGAAATTGAACGAATGCTTGAAAAACAGGGAAACTGGGAAGAGGTGGATGAAAAAATAACCTCTGAGCACCGTGTTGTGGTAGATGCCGCTACCCTTGATCAAAATGATGAACCTGTTGAAGGTGAGGTGGATGAAGATCAGAAAATTGATTTATCGGATGAAGGCTCAAAAGAATTTCTTGAAGCACTTGAAGGGAAAAAGGCCGGGGATAAGGTAAAAATGGAAGTTGGCGAAGAAGATGAAAAAGATAAGTTTGAAATTCATGTCAAGAAGGTAGAGAAAAAAGAAGAAGCAGAATTGACTGATGAATTCGCAAAAGAACAGTCCGAAGGGGAAGCGAAAAATGTGGACGAGTTGAAGAGTTATATAAAGAGCCGGATGCAGCAGTACTATGATGAATCCTCCAAAGAACTCTTTCAGCAGGAAGTCAGAAAAGAATTGACAAGTGCACATGATTTTGAGATACCGGACGTTTTTAAAGATCAGATTTTAAATTCGTACGTGGAATACCTGAAACAACAGATGGGCGGGCAGGATCTGCCGCCTGATTTTGATCTCGAAGATTACAAAAATAGTATGAGTGATCAGGCTGAAGAAGAGGGTAAATGGATCTTCATTAACCAGAAACTCCAGGAGCATTTTGATGATATTGAAATTACACCCGAAGATATCGATGCCCAGATTGCAACAGAATCGGCTCGTTACGGTATGCCGGTTGATCAGATGAAAAATTATTATGCTCAGAATCCAAATCTTCTCGACAATTTGAGAAATACAATTCGCGAAAAGAAAGTTTTTGACAAATTGGAAGATGTTGTTACTATCAATGAACTCTCGAAAGATGAATTTCGCAGCAAGAGAGAAGCTGAACAGGAAAAAGAAAAAGCAGAAAACGAACAGGAATAAAAAGTTTATAACCAGATGACAATGAAACAACCATTACACGAATTACCATCTATGGAAAACAGCTCGCAGGTACAAAATACATTGGTTCCCATGGTGGTTGAAACAACCAGCCGCGGAGAACGGGCTTACGATATCTATTCACGTCTGCTGAAAGACAGGATCATTATCCTGGGAACTCCCGTGAATGATGCAGTGGCAAGTTCCATTGTAGCTCAAATGCTCTTCCTGGAATCTGAAGATCCCGAAAAAGATATTAACTTCTATATCAACAGTCCCGGCGGGGTGGTTTCATCGGGTTTGGCAATTTATGATACAATGCAATATGTTAAGTGTGATGTATCAACCACTTGTGTCGGTATGGCCGCATCCATGGGAGCCGTGCTTTTAACGGCCGGCACCAAAGGAAAGAGAAACCTGTTGCCGCATGCGCGGGTTATGATCCATCAGCCGCTGGGCGGTGTGCAGGGTCAGGCCAGTGATATTGAAATCGAAGCCCAGGAGATTATCAGAATCAAACGAACCCTGAGCCAGATCCTGGCAGATCATGCAGATCAGTCAATCGATCAGATTATAAAGGATTCCGACAGAAACAAATGGATGACTGCACAGGAAGCATTTGAATATGGCCTGGTGGACAGAGTAATGAGAAGAGATGATAAACCCGGGAAAAAATCTTAATTAAAATTTTCGCATTACTATATGAGTAAGAAAAAAGATAATGAACTGGTACACTGTACATTTTGCGGACGATCAAGCCATGAGGTAAACTCAATGGTTGCGGGCCCGGATGTATTTATCTGCGACCGCTGTGTTGAAGATGCGTCCAGTATTATTCAGAGTGATTTATCAACCCTTTCACGCCGGCGCGACAACCAGTACAAGCCAATGCTCAAGCCGCTTGAAATCAAATCGAAACTGGATGAATATGTTATCGGGCAGGAATTGGCTAAAAAATCCCTTGCCGTAGCCGTTTACAATCACTATAAAAGAATTTCTGCTGTCGGGGCCAACCGGTTTGATGATACAAACATCGAGAAAAGCAATATTCTGCTTCTGGGCCCCACCGGCGTAGGGAAAACCCTCCTCGCACGAACACTCGCCGATATTATCGATGTTCCCTTTACCATTGCCGATGCAACCGTTCTTACAGAGGCCGGTTACGTGGGTGAAGATGTAGAAAGTATTTTGAGCAATCTTCTTCAGTCTGCCGATTATGATGTGGAAAGAGCTAAAAGAGGTATTGTATATATCGATGAAATTGATAAAGCTTCGCGAAAGAGTGATAACCCATCAATTACAAGAGATGTTTCAGGTGAAGGTGTGCAGCAGGCGCTATTGAAAATACTGGAAGGAACAACAGCAAACATTCCCCCGAAAGGCGGACGAAAGCATCCCGAGCAGAGTTTTATACAGCTTGATACCACTAATATCCTGTTTATTTGCGGAGGTGCATTCAGCGGACTTGAAGAAATTATTGCACGCAGAATTTCTGTGAGTTCACTTGGCTTTCACACAGTTGACCAGGTGAAGTTTGATAAAAACGATCCAAAAATTTTCACTTATGTGGAACCGGAAGATTTACAGAAATTCGGGTTAATTCCGGAACTGATTGGGCGTCTTCCTATTATCAGCGGGCTTGAAGAGCTTACGGATGATGCTATGATACAGATTCTCAAAGACCCGAAAAATGCACTTACAAAACAGTATAAAAAACTGTTCGATATGGAAGATGTGGAACTTGTTTTTGAGGAGAGTGCACTGAAAGCGGTTGTAAAAAGAGCCAAGGGCAGAAAAACAGGTGCACGGGGCCTGCGGTCTATTCTTGAAGATGCTATGCTCGATATTATGTTTACACTTCCCTCCATGAAAAATGTTGAAAGATGTATCATAACAAAGGAGACAATCGAAAAGAATGCTCCGCCGGTTTACGAAAAAAGAAAAGCATCTGCCTGACAGAACTTTTCAGGTTATTTGCCGGGCTGATATATTTCTGAGATAGTTAACACAACAGATTTCCCATCAACGTGATGCTTATGGCAAAAAACCTCTATTTTTCCACATACTGGATCAAGATTCTTCTGGTAACACTTTTGGTTGTGCTTGGTGTTGCTTCATTTCTGTATAATCAATTCCTGATTGAAAAGATGATGGAGCACGAGCGTTCAAATGTAGAACTGTGGGCGAAAGCTATGGAATTTAACAGCAGGCCCGTTCACCAGGTAACCAGCATGAATCTCAACCGGGCGATACGCGAACTGAAAACGATTCCCGAAGTTCCTGATTCTCTCATTGCTCTCATTGAAGATGCCGAGGCAGCCGGTTCAACGGAAGATTTTATCTGGAATGAACTGATCATACCGGAGCGATTCGTAATTCCGTCGATCGGGGTAGATGGAAATGAAATTGTCTACTCCAGAAATGTAAAGGATGAAAATGTAAACCTGGACCAGGTCGAAGAGTTTTCGCAACTACATGCGCCCATTGAGATTGTATATGAGAGTGATGAAGGCAATCTCAGGCAATTGATTTATTACGGTGAAAGTGCCACTGTTCAGTATCTCAGGTATTTCCCGTACATACAGGTTGTACTGTTTGCACTTCTGCTTGGTGTGGGTTACACAACCTACCGGAGCATTACACGCTCAGAGCAGTCAAACTTATGGGTGGGAATGGCCAAGGAAGCAGCCCATCAGCTTGGAACGCCTCTTTCGAGTATGTACGGATGGATACAGTTGCTAAAAGAAAAGCATAAAGAAGATGAATCTACATCCGACATCGTCTATGAAGTGGAAAAAGATATCACAAGGCTCAGAGGTGTTGCAGAACGATTTAATAAAATTGGTTCGCGACCTGAGCTTAAGAAAGTGAGACTTGAGCCGATTGTAGAGCAGGTGATATCCTATATGGAGCGCAGGCTGCCCCAGCTGGGCAAGTCGGTTGAAATACGGCGATCGATCTCCTCATCGGTAAAAGCTGATATCAACGCGGAATTGTTTCAGTGGGCCATTGAAAATCTTGTGAAAAATGCAATGGATGCTATCAGGGAGAGCTCAGAGAATGCTTATGTAGCCATTACTGTAAAAGAGGAGGACAATAAAGTAATTATAGATGTTGAGGATTCAGGTTCAGGAATTGACAGGAAAAAATTTAAACAGGTGTTTAAGCCGGGCTTCAGTACAAAGAAAAGAGGCTGGGGACTCGGATTGAGCCTCACCAGGAGAATTATCGAAGAGTACCACAAAGGAAAAATCTTTATTCAAAAATCTGAACCTCACGTGGGGACGACAGTTCGCATTGTTTTGAACAATTAGTATAAAAGATATTTTTTCGGCTGATCTTAATCAGCTGCAAATCCCCGCTTTTTAGCATATTCCATAAGCTGGGCTTTCAGCAAATTCCTGCCGCGATGTAAACGCGAGCGGATTGTGCCGATTGGCACATCAAGCATGTTGGCAATCTCTTCATAAGTAAAATCTTCAACATCACACAACAGTACAACCGTTCTGAAATCCTCCGGTATTTCATCAAGAGCTTTCGTGATGTCATCATCAATTAATTCACGAAACATCTTGTCTTCAAGATCGGACGTTTCTGTACGCTCGGCACGGATAGTCTCATAAAATGTGGCTACTTCATCATAGTCAATTTCCTGGGGCTTGCTGGATTTTTTCCGGTAACTGTTTATGTATGAATTTTTTAAAATGCGAAAGAGCCATGCTTTGGCGTTTGTCCCTTTTTCATAACTGCTAAAAAACCTGAATGCTTTTACAATAGAGTCCTGCACCAAATCTTCCGCATCGTTCGGGTCCGTAGTTAAGCGAAGGGCAAAATTATATAATGCATCCAGATGCGGAAGGATCTCATCATTAAAATCCTGCTGTTTTTTAATTTCTTTTTGGGTTAGTTCAGCCATCCCTTTTAATCAGAACAGTTAAAGTTGGTAATTATAGCTCTCATCAATCTGTTTATTTTATAAATAATTCCTCGTATCAATTTCAGTACTTATGTTATTGTAGTAATGTACTAATATGTATTGAATCAATCTAATTGATTGTGATGAATACCTTGTTAACTACAATCTAAGTTGTTCGTGCATTTAACTTTCCATGCCAGTGACGGGAATTGGGGTGTCAGATAATATTCAATTACGAAAGCATGAATATTACGAGCAGATCATATAGTGCATGTGTCCATGCAGCTGTTCCAAAACCTCTTAAAACATAAATTCCATTTAAAGCTAATCCAAAAAGAAAACGAAACAGAAACGATCCTATTGTAAAAGGATCTCCGAATTCACCAATGTAGTGCACCGTGCTAAAGAGAAAGGCGGCAATGAGAGCGGATACCAAGTAGGCCAGCCATTTTTTTGAGAGAACTCTTGAAATCAAAAATACTAATACAGAGATGAGGATAACCCGGAAGAAAAGCTCTTCATATAAACCTGCCCCGAGTGACAATGCGAATAACTGAAGTTTGCTCATCTCTGATAAGGCACCGCTCGCATCGAGCAGCAGAATAGATTGAACCACGTAGGAGATGATAAAAGCCAGAAGTATGGCATATACCATCGATTCGATGATCAGGTAAAGAAAATATCTCTTATTTAACCGGGCAAGTTTTTTTCTGTCTCTGTACAAGATTCCCAATCCTGCCAGTGCTGCAATGAATAAAGTAATTGAGAATGCATCCAGTCCGATTGATGTGAACAAGCTTTTTATCCAGGAATCTACAGAAATTCTGACAATGAGATTTTGGCCCGGCTGGGAAATAATGATCAGGAACTCATATAATAACAAAAGAGGCAGCGAAAGCAGATAACTGTACAAAAGAGTATTGGTCTCTTTGGCATATGATCCGCTGTTGACGGATGTGTCAATCATCTTAATCCTGGTAAATGCTGACTATGGATGGTCCGGAACCGTTAAAATCGAGTAACTGGTAGGCCTTTTTTGACAATTTTATCCCGTCACCAGAAAAGCGGTCGTTAATTTTGACATATACTCCCCGCTTATTTTGCTGATTTTCAACATAGACCACCGCTCCGAGAGCCATATTTGGATGAGCTGCAGTCAGTTGTTCCGGATTATAAAGTTCTCCGCTTGTTGTCGGAGTTGCCAAACTGTTTTCCTGGTATACGAGAGCCTGGATACTGCCGAGATTTTGACGTTCGTCTCTTTTCTTATAGGGATTGGCAAAGTATTTAACCGGTGGCATCAATACCGTAAGACGCTGTCCCCTGTTCAGTTCACTGATTTCAGCACCGGGGTTAAGTGCAGAAAGTTCCGCTTGCGTCATTTCAAATTTATTTAAAATGTCAGTTAATGTTTCACCGCCTGACACCGAGTAAATGACAAACTTACCCTGGGGTGACGATTCCAGGTCATCTCCTGCTTCTGCTACGGAGGGAGCTGACTGAGCCTGCCTTACTGTTAACTGTTGTCCTACTCTGATTATATCACTTTGCAAATTATTAAGACGCTTCAGCTCTTCAATGGTCATATTGTGCTCTCGTGCAATTTTTGAGAGAGAATCTCCGCTTTTCACAAGGTAATAGCCGGTGCTTTCGGATGCCTCTTCTGCGAGCGACCGGCTGATAATTTCTTCAGAGGGTTCTTCTGTCTCCTGAACGGGGCTGCCGGCAGAATCGGACTCACCCGGGTAGATGGTTAACTCAGACCCGACTGTGAGCTCTGAACCGGATAAATTATTCCACTGCTGTATCTCTGCAATAGTGACATTGTATTTTCTTGAAATTGCAAAAAGTGTTTCACCGGGCTCTACAGTATGGATGACTGCCTCTTCAGAAGCAGGAGGTGCGACCTGTAAAACCTGCCCGATTGAGAGAGAAGTACTGCTCTCAAGATTATTCCATTTTCTGAGGTCACTGACAGTAATATCGTATTGTTTCGCGATACTGAAAAGTGTTTCACCCTGTTGCACGGTATGGGAATCTGTCTCTTGTGCATAACCGTCAGCAGGGAAAGCGAGTGTTAAAAAAAGGGTTAATAGCAGTGCTATAACTGCGGCAAGGTTTTGTTTATTCATCATCATACCCGCTGGATTTTAATAGTGTTAAAGCTTCCTGAAGTTCCGATTTACTGTGAAGATCACCTTTTTTCTCAGATAGTGATACTCCTTCCGTATAGATTTTTTCAGCATCAGCAAGGCGGCCGAATCGTTCATACAATTTACCTAAATGATAATAAACTCCCACATAGTCAGGATTTTGATTGTACACGGATTCAAAAAACATCAGTGCTTTTTCAACTTCATCCCGTTTTAATAGTTCCAGGGCCAGCGCAAATTTCGCGAAGGGGTCTTCAGGATTTTTTTTAATGAAGGCGGCCAGTTTTTTTATACGGGAACCGCCTGGTTGTTTTTCATCACTCATACAGAATTTTGATCTTTATAACGTGTCAGAATTTCATTCATTGAGTCCCCGCCATATTTTCGTAGTATTGCATTTGCTATCACAGGCGCAATAACACTTTCAGCTACAACTACAGCTCTTGGCAATGCACAAACATCCGACCTCTCATAGCGTGTATCCTGTTCTTCGTGAGTAATCATATCTACGGTTTTGAGGGGTTTAATCATTGTGGGTATCGGCTTCATTACGCCACGGATAATCAGAGGCATGCCGGTTGTCATTCCGCCTTCAATACCGCCGGCCCTGTTTGTTCTGCGCCTGAACTCTCCGTCTTCGTATGTAATTTCATCGTGAACATGATGGCCGGGTCTTGCACCGGCTTCAAATCCAAGGCCAATTTCAACGCCTTTCATTGCCTGTGTGCTCATAATGGCTTGTGCAAGTTGTCCGTCAATTTTCCTGTCCCAGTGCACGTAGCTGCCAAGTCCGGCCGGCAAACCGGTAACAATAATTTCATATACGCCGCCGAGTGAGGATCCTTCCTTTCGTTTTATTTTAATCTCTTCACGCATTTTGCTGCCCAGTGTATCATCGAGACAGCGAACATCCGACAGGTCTGCCTGCTGATAAATTTGTTCAGCTCCTTTTGCAATTAACGATTCAGTAACGGAACGTACCTGGTCCCACGAGTCATATCCTGCCGAACCTACCCGAAGCACATGTGCCCCTATCTGGATATTTAACTCTTTGAGAAAAATGCGGGCAAGCGTGCAGCAAGCTACTCTCATGGCGGTTTCACGTGCGCTTGACCGTTCTATAACAGGACGAATATCACCAAACCGGTATTTTTGATTACCGGTAAGATCAGCGTGCCCCGGACGTGCAAGAGTAATGGGTTCAATCTTTTGATCCTGCGGTTCCCTGGACATTACAACAGGCCAGTTACTTTTATCTTTCTTGAATGCACGATTCATCATTCTCAAAGCTACAGGTGAAGCCATTGTTTTGCCAAAACGAACGCCTGAAGTTATTTCAGCATGATCTTTTTCAAAAGCCATTCTCCCGCCGCGTCCATATCCCTGTTGCCTCCGTACGAGATGGTGTGCGATATCATCCTCTTTTAGTAATAATCCTGCAGGCAGTCCTTCAACTATTCCCGTAAGCTCAGGACCGTGCGATTCCCCGGCTGTAAAGTATCTGATCATAATGAATTAAATTGCAAGCTTTAAACTTAACTGTATTAGATTTCCGATATCACTGAATGATGTTCTCGCGACGTCAAATTCAGTTGTTTTCAATTTCACACCAAATCCCATGCTTAAACCGGCACCGTCAATTCGTTTTCCCGTTTTTGTCTGTTCATGGAGTAGCGAATCATAGCCCAGCCGAAAGGTAACACTATCGCCCAACAATAATTCACTTCCAAAAACTGTGTGCCTGAATATCTGATCGGCTGCTGAAGGTGAATCTTGGTCATTTGCGGTTCTGAGATCCCAGTCATGCAGATTTCGAAGGGTGCCATACAGCCGGAAAGGCAGTGTTTGCAGTTTGTGAACTATCCCGATGCTGATATCAAAAGGCAGTGGTTCCTGCCGGCCGTTAAATGTTGAGAGCTGATACCCGGCATGCCTAAAAGAAGCTCCAAGCTGTGTTCTGTTGCTGATGCTGTTGTAAAATATACCTGCAGTGCCGGTGAGGGCCGAAGAGTTAAAAGAGCCGAGTGATGAGTAGATTGTGGTTAATGCAACTCCTGCATGCCACTGCTCTTTCAGTTGTATGGCCCAGCCGATTGATAGTGAAAGATCATTAGCCGAGAATTCCCCCAGATTGTTTCCGGCTTCATCAAACCTGGTAAGATCGCCATAATTTAACACATGCAGGGAAGCTCCAAATGACCCGATCTTTTCAAACGATTTATGGAATGAAGCAGATCCGAAATTTACATCACTGATATGATTTATATACGAAACCTGCAGAGTGTGATTTTGATCCATGCTCAAAAACGCGGGATTGAGCGTAAAGAGTGAAAAATCCGGTGATTCGAAAGCAGGATGATGTCCGCCAACCGCTGCAGACCTGGCATGCTGGTTCAGGTCCAGGAATTGAAATACCCGGCTGTTTTGCTGCGAAAGGGCCTGCTGAACCAATAAAAAATGGCAGCAGCTTATAAAAAGGATGGTTTTTAGCAAAAGATAAAAGAAATTTACTGCACAAATTTACAAGTCTCTGCTAATATAATTAAATTGCGTGTTCAAAAAATCTAATTATAGAGAATGTTTCATCCAATAAAATTTAGTGAATGCAGTCAATAATTCAGTTCAGCAGGTATATTTCTCTGCTATATCAGGCTATCCGCTCTATAACTGAATTTCGATCCTATAGGAAAAACCTGTTACAGGAACTTATTAAGGTCGGATATGATTCGATTCCGATCATTATTTTAACCGGTGTATTTACCGGTGCGGTTATGACGCTGCAGACCTCCTATCAATTGCAATCTGCTTTTATACCAACCTCTACTATTGGGGCAATTGTTTCTGAATCTATATTAATAGAGCTCGCAGCGGTGATATCGAGTCTTGTGCTTGCCGGAAAAGTAGGTGCCCGGATTGCCACAGAACTTGGGACGATGAGGGTGAGTGAGCAGATTGACGCACTTGAATCCATGGGATTTAACTCTGTCAGTTTTCTTGTTGTTCCCCGCGTGATCGCAGGCCTTTTAATGTTCCAGGTACTGTATGTTGTTGCAAGTGTATTCGGGATCGGGGGCGGTCTTGCCGCAGGAATTCTTTCAGGTGAAGTCCCCGCTTCTGAATTTATGAAAGGCGCAAGAATGTTTTTCAAAGAGTGGAACGTTCTTTTTGGATTTGTAAAATCATTTGTATTCGGATTTATTATCACTTCAATTTCCTGCTACAAGGGATACTACGCCAGTGGAGGAGCTGAAGGAGTAGGTAAAGCTACAACAAACTCTACGGTTATAAGTTGTATTTATATTCTGATTGCGGATTTCATTTTAGCCGCACTTTTACTTTAGTTCTATGATTGAAATTAGAAATCTGAAAAAAAGCTTTGATGACCTGCTTGTATGGGAAAACGTCAGTTTTAACATAGAGGACAGCGAAACTGTTGCCATTATAGGCAGATCGGGATGTGGTAAATCTGTACTGATAAAACATATCAATGCATTGCTGTGCCCTGATGAGGGTGAAGTGATCTTGGATGGAGACAATGTGCATGAATTACCCTATATCCAGCAGCGAAAATTACGGCAAAGATTTGGTATTTTATTCCAGGGATCTGCACTTTTTGATTCTATCAATACCTTTGAAAATATTGCGTTTCCGCTTCGCTATTTTACCAACAAAACCGAAAATGAAATCCGGGATGAGGTTGAAGAGGTACTCGACCTGGTTCGTTTACACGGAGTTGGAGAAAAGCAAACCTCTGAACTCTCAGGAGGAATGAGAAAACGGGTTGGAATTGCCAGGGCAATTATTCTCAGGCCTGAATACCTGATGTATGATGAACCCACGTCGGGACTCGATCCCCGTACAGCAGATGAGATCAATGAACTCATTATACGTATGGCTGAAAAACTGTGTATAACATCCATTGTTGTAACACACGATATGCACAGTGTGCTTAAAATTTCTGATAAGGTTGCTTTTTTAGATCAGCAGAAATTGAGTTGGTTTGGAGAAACCGAAGATATGAAGCATGCAGATCATGAAGAATTAAGAGAATTTATTAAAGCCAGTGAATATCAAATTTAAAAAGGAACAGAATTTTGAATATTAGTAAAGAAGTTAAAATCGGACTTACAATTATTACGGCAATAGTAATCACGTTGGTTGGATTCCGCTTTATGAGGGACGTGCCGGTATTTAGTCAGCCTATGCAGGTTGAAGCGACGTTTGATAAGGTAGACGGACTCACAGTGGGAAGTATTGTCTATTTAAAAGGTGTAAAGGTAGGTTCTGTTAGCAAAATGGAGCTGCTGCCGTCAGATAGTGTTAAGGTAACCATGACCCTCGAAAGACTGACCGATATACCTGATAACAGTGTGGCATACTTAACCTCACTGAGCCTTATTGAAGGCAAGTCCATTGTACTGGAAAAAGGAGATTCCGATGATTCTGTTGAGTCGGGAGAAGAAATTAAAGGTGTTTATGTAGATAGTATTGTTGAAGTATTTGCTTCCAGAGGTGAAGAGTTGGGGGAAGATCTTACCTCTACATTTACTGAATTGAATAAATTTTTAAATCAGCTCAATCAAACGATTGATGACGAAACACGCGAATCGGTTAATGAAACTTTTAATAATGCAGCTGAGGCAACCGGGGCACTCTCAAACATTCTGCAGGAAAAAAAGGAGGAGATTGACAAGGCTATTGATGCTGCAAGCAGAACCATGCAGCAAATAGATACCCTGGCCACAGATAACCGGACAAAAGTAGACAGCCTGGTTTTTCATCTTGAAGAGAATGTTCGTGAGCTGAAAGAGACCCGTGAAAACTTAGACAGATCACTGGTAAGCCTGAATGAAATCCTGGATAAAGTAAATAATGGAGACGGAACTTTTAGTAAGTTGGTTAATGATCCGTCACTCTACAATAATATCGACAGTATGACAGTTGAAATGACACGCTTACTTAAGGGAATTAATGAAAACCCCGGCCGTTACCTGAAACATATGAAGATGGTTGAAGTATTTTGAAATAGCGGTTTCAGATAAGGTGATAAATTGATCCTCCCGGACCTTGTTTTATTACGCATTTCAATCGAACATGTAAAACCATTTTCGTTGCTCTTCGTAAGTTGTTGCCTTATATTAGAAAGCTTAATTACAGATTATTGAAACAAAGAAAATTTTTTAAAACGAAGAAATAAGAGGAATATCAGATGGGTGTAATGGAAAAAATGAGAAGCAGTACCACAAGCATTTTGTGGATTCTTATTGTCTCATTCGGATTATTGTGGGTGTTGGCGGATACCCAGGTATTTGATGCAATTGGTGCCGGCCCCCAGTCTATGGGAGAGGTGAATGGCGAAAAAATTACTTTTGATGAATATAATAATCGTGTCAGTTCTTATGTGGACCAGTTCAACAGGCAAACCGACCAAACCATGACTCCCGAAATCAGGGCGTCTTATGAACAACAGGCATGGGATGATCTTGTTACTTCTAAACTCATGCAGCAGAAAATGAATGAGCTGGGCATCACAGTTACAGATAATGAACTGGTAGAAATGATTACCGGTGAAAACCCGGATCCGTTTATCAGGCAGCAATTCCAGGCAGAAGATGGCACGATCGACAGAATTGCTCTCCGCGCCGCTATCGAAGCACCTGAAAATACCGAGGTCTGGATGATGATTGAACGCCAGCTGCGTGAAAGCCGCAGGCAGCAAAAAATGTCAAATTATATTACCTCAGGATTGAGAATCAGTTCTCACGACATAGAACGACAGTACATTCAGAATAACTCGTTTGCTGATGCTGAATATGTGAGATTTCCGTATGCGGATGTGAGTGATTCAGAAATCACCGTTTCAGAAAGTGAATTACGTGACTATTACAGAAATAACCAGGACAGGTATCAAAGAGAAGAGTCGTACCGTTTCAGATATGTTAGCTGGGAAATTATACCTACTGCAGAAGATACAGCCCGGGTATTTGAAGATGTTAGTGAACTAAGGCAGGAGTTCCAGGAAGCTGACAATGATTCACTTTTCATTGAACAGTATCAGTCCGACGTTCCTTTCAGAAATGCATATGTGCCAGCGGATGATATCAGAGAAGATTTTAAACCGGTACTGGAACTTGACGAAGGTGAGGTTTCGGAGGTTCGTGAAATTAACGGGGATCCCTACTTATTTAAAAAGATCGATGAGAGAGACAGTGAGATTAAATTTGCAGTACTCACCTATAAGGTGGAGGCCGATCCGTTAGCTACAATAGATCGTCTGGCGGAAGAAGCGGGTGATTTCAGCTTTTTTGCCAATGAAGATGGTTTCCGGGAAGAAGCAGAAAGAAGAGGAATGACCATTCAGGAAGCTTTTGCCACTAAAGACAATCCGTTTATTCCGGGCCTCGGACAGAGCCGGCAAATCCTGACTGAACTTGAGAGACTTAGCCGAAACCAGATTTCGGATGCGATTGAACTGAACGACCGTTTTGTTGTGATTCAGCTGAGAGAAAAAATTGATGCAGGAGTACGGCCATTTGATGAAGTGAGTAACCAGATTGAGAATATTGTAAGAAATGAAAAGAGAAGAGAAATCATGGCTGAAAGAGTAGAAGAGCTGCTCAGCTCCAATAATTCACTTGAACAGCTGGCAGAAGCGGGCAATAAAGAGATTCAAATAGCTGAAAATGTCCGGAGAAGCAGTACCGTTTTGAGCGGAGCCGGAAGAGAGCCGAAGGTAATCGGAGCTGTTTTCAGGTTGGACGAAAATGAACGTTCCGGAGCTATAAAAGGTGAGAATGCGGTCTATGTTGTGAGACCTGTTGAATTAACAAAAGCTGACCCTGAGCAGATGACTTCAAATGAGGCAGAGGCAATCCGGAGAAACCTGGAGCAGCAGAAATTCACTTCATTTAACCAGGTTTGGCTCGAAGAGCTGAAAGAGAATGCAAATATTAAAGATTTCAGAAGTCTCGTACTCAGATAACAGAATCTGAAAAAGTAGTATTCATAAGGGCAGGAGTTTTTCTCTTGCCCTTTTTTTATTTGTGAAGGAAAAAAGTTTAATAAGAGATATAACTGTCATATTTTTGATATAAATGAAAAGGACAGCTGTCCTATTTTAAGTTTCAGTTATGGCAAAGAGTGAACCGTATACCAAAGAGGATAAAATCTGGATGCAGAGGGCATTAAGTCTTGCTGAAAGAGGGCGCGGTTATGTATCTCCCAATCCACTGGTGGGGGCGGTAATTGTTGATGAAAATGGTGAAGTGATTGGCGAAGGCTATCATGAACGGTTTGGCCATGATCATGCCGAGGTAGCTGCTGTGAAATCCGTCAAAAATCAGAAGCAGCTTAAAAACGCCACTCTCTATGTTACCCTTGAACCATGTGCCCATTATGGCAAAACCCCGCCCTGCGCTGAAATGCTCGCTGAGCTTCCGTTAAAACGCATCGTGATTGCAATGAAAGACCCGAACCAGCACACTGACGGTAAGGGAATTCAGCGCTTAAAAAAGAGCGGAATAACGGTTGAGACAGGCCTCCTGGAAAGGGAAGCAAAAAATCTGAATGAGTTCTGGCTTCACTATCTTAATTTTAACAGGCCGTTTGTAACACTGAAAATAGCACAAACCGCTGATGGCTACATTGCTGCTCCTAATGGCGATTCTACATGGATTTCATGCCGGGAGTCACGTAAAATGGTTCACAGGTGGCGATCGGTCTATGATGCTGTAATGGTAGGACGCAATACAGCGCATATTGATAACCCGTCATTGACAGTCCGCCATGTGGAGGGCAGAAACCCGAAACGGGTTTTGATAGACGGGCCGCTTGAACTGAAGCGAGAGTTGAACCTGCTTTCTGATGAGCATGAAGAAAAGACGATTCTTATCACACATAACCGGGAGAAAGCTGCTGATATGGAAGATCCGATGCTTAAAATGCTTCAGTCAAACTACTTTCGGGGCGATATGCTGATTGTTGAAGAAGATGAGGGACATGCAGATCTAAAACAGGCTCTTGGCAAATTAGCTGATAAAGGAATAACTTCTGTTATTGTGGAAGGGGGACAGAACTTGTCAACGGCACTTCTGAAAAAAGGCCTGGTTGACCGTCTGCAGATTTTTATTGCGCCAAAGCTTCTCGGGGGCGGAACGAAATCTGTTCTTGGCCTGGGAATTAACAGGATGGAAGATGTTGTTCCGTTTAGAAAGACAAACTGGCAGCAGGTAGGTTCGGATATTTTAATTACCGCTGATATCTAATAACAATTTAAATCGATATAGTATGTTTACCGGAATTATTGCAGAAGTTGGAACTGTCAAAGAATTGAAAGATCTGAACGGAGGAAGTGAATTAAAGATTCAATGTACCTTTGCAGATGAAACCCATATAGATGAAAGTATTGCTGTGAATGGCGTCTGTTTAACCGTTGTGGACAAGGGTGCCGGTATGTTCAGCGTTCAGTGTGTTGAGGAAACGTTGCGAAAAACAACCCTCGGCAATCTTGCAGAAGGCGATATTGTAAATCTTGAACGATCACTTACGCTGGAAAAAGCTATTGAAGGTCATATAGTGCAGGGCCATGTGGATACGGTGGGAACCATCACTGCAATCGTAACAAAGGGGAATGACCGCCTGATATCCATAAAGTTTCTTGATACCTATACGAAATATATTGTGGGACGCGGAAGCATCTCTGTAGATGGTATCAGTCTCACAATTGCCAGGGAGGAGGATGACGAGTTCACCGTGGCTATTATTCCTTATACCTGGGATTATACAAATCTCAAAGAGAAAAAAGTCGGAGATCACGTAAACCTGGAATTTGACATCTTCGGCAAATATATTATCAGGTATCTGGATAAACAATTCCACAAAGAGAAAATGATACAAGATTCATTGTGAAATGGAGTCAATGATTGAGTTTTTTGAGGATATTCCAACCTTGTTCAGAGCAGGAATACTGATCGGGGGCATTTTTGTATTCTGGATCGCAGAGGGAGTAATTCCGCTTTTCGAATTTCAGTATAAAAAAGTAAGGCATGCAGGAATCAATCTCTTCTTTACATTTCTGACAGCCCTGATAGGCTTCGGGCTTGCCGGTGTACTGTATGGGGTATCAACTTATGTAACTGCCGAAGAGTTTGGTCTCCTCTATATTTTTGAGTTGCCGCTTTGGGCTCAGATCATTGCCGGGGTAATGTTGCTCGATTTAATAGGTGCTTATTTTGCTCACTGGACAGAGCACAAGATCAAATGGATGTGGAAATTTCATCTTATACATCATACCGATACAACAGTTGATGTAACAACCGGTTTGCGCCACCATCCCGGTGAAACATTTATCAGGATCTTTTTCACTATTGTTGCAGTTGCGGTTGCGGGAGCACCCATCGGAATCGTTATGCTCTATCAAAGCTTGTCTGTTCTGTTTGCCCATATTACCCACGCCAATATTCAAATGCCTGTTAAAGCTGACCGGATGCTCTCCTATATTTTCATCACACCCTTAATGCACAAGGTTCATCATCATTACAAACAGCCGCTCACGGATACGAATTATGGCAATATATTTGCTATCTGGGACCGTCTCTTTGGTACATTTGCCGAGGTGGATGATATCAAAGTTTTAAAATATGGAATTGATACTCATATGGATCCGGCTGAAAACGATAAAATGGCTAATTTGCTGAAAATACCTTTTCAGAAATACCGTCCGCCCACCAGCTCCAAATTCGGCGAAGCTGAGAAGAACACAGAAAGTAAATAGCCGGAAATTGAATCGGCAGACCGTTCACTTCCGATTACTGCTGATCCTGCTGAATGTAGAGGGAGGCGTCACTGGAATAAGTGGTGCCAAAATTTTTGACCAGAGCGGCTACCTGTCCAAGCGCAGAAGATACTTCATCACGATTTAATGAAGATAACGGGTGTATATAAGCGGAGTATAGAACTCCCTCGTTGGCGGCATAGCGTGCATCTAAAGCTGTCTGGAAGTTGGCAGACAAGATACTGTTTATTTGACCCTGAGTCAGATCTTCCACATTTATGACAGGTGCAATAATACGCATCCGGTCAAAATTTTCATTAGATATCAGGGCCATATTGACATCGTTATAGATAAACTGGACAATGCCACCCTCTCCCCGGGGCTGCTCAGCTTCCTGCCAGATAATACGTTCAAGTTCCGCCTGTGTCATCATTCCTGAATACTCATCTTTACTTTGTGCAAAAAGGGATAATCCGCCGGCAAGTGTATAAAAAATCAGGAAAGATATTCGTTTGTAACTATTCATAGTTCTTAAGGTATAAAAACGTAAACAAAAAGTATCCTTTGCCGGAGTAACATTTTTATAAAATCCGGGAACTGTATAAATAAAAGTAGTCATACAAGCAGAAATTTTGATGCCATGTCATATAGTTGAATCCGGGATACGAACTATGAACAGAACAGCCGAACATCTTTATGAATATTGACAAAACAAAACATTTATTGAAGAAATATCATGAGGAGTGTTTCCGGTGGGCAACATACTGTTGTTCAGGTAATCAAACTGTTTCGCGTGATATCATGCAAAATGTCTATTTAAAAGTTTTGGAAGGAGAAGCAACATACCGTGAAAATTCAGACGCATCTTTCAGAACATGGATCTTTTCTGTCATAAAATTTACGTGCCTGGATTATTTCCGTTCAGAAAAGAAGTACCAGCTGGATACAGAGTTACCTGTTGCTGACTTTAACTGCCCTGAAGATGAGAATCAACCGTATGAGAATGATCGCGGCAAGCTGTTAAAAGATATGCTGAAGAAATTATCACCAAAACAGAATGAAGTCCTTCGACTGGTCTTTTATCACAACCTGACAATTGAAGAGGCTTCAGGAGTTATGGGAGTTTCAGTTGGCACATCCCGAACTCATTATGAGAGAGGGAAAGCAAATTTAAAGAAAATGATTGAATCGCAGGACTTAAAAACTAAATCTTGAAATAAGATGAAACGAGAGGAAAAACAGGACGAGCTTCACAATTTTTTTAAGGAGTTGCGAGACCTGGAAGCAGCAGAAGCTCCGTCATTTGACATAATGTGGGCTGAGGCAGAGAAAAAGAAAAAGAAAAATGCATTTCAGTTCTATTACAAGATTGCAGCTGTTTTAATGATTGCAGCAGCCGGCCTCAGCTGGGTGCTGTATCAGGCTAACAGAGTTGATGAAACAGGAGGTGACGCTGATCTCTATACAGTAGAATGGCAAATGCCTACCGATGATCTGCTTGTTTATGCAGACGAATTGTACACCTATGATTTTTACCTGGAAACGGACGAACTTTTAACCATAAACGAAAACAACGAGGAAGAAGATGAAAACAGCAATTTTTAATTTTAATACAGTATCAATTCTTACGGTT
The DNA here is from genome assembly GCA_964449075.1 of uncultured Balneolaceae bacterium. Taxonomy (GTDB): domain Bacteria; phylum Bacteroidota; class Rhodothermia; order Balneolales; family Balneolaceae; genus CAYVBJ01. The sequence continues at coordinate 19,482 of CAYVBJ010000025.1, read as the reverse complement.
ATTTTTGCACTGTTCTTTGTGTTTGAACCGGTCTCTGTTAACGCCCAGGGTGGCAAAAGACAGGCTCCGGGCCAGGGACAGCAACTGGGAATGCAGGCAGGGCAGGGAATGAGAGCTTTTGACAGGGCTTTTTTCTCACCACAGCTCATTATGAGAAATCAGAATGAGATTAATCTGACAGACAGTCAGCGCGAAAACATTCAAAAACTGATGAATGAGAGACATGCAAAGCTCACAGATGTACAGTGGAATATTCAGAATGAAATGGAAAAACTGCAAAGTATCATGAATTCCGAAACAGTGGATGTCAGTAATGCCATGGCTCAGCTCGATAACGTTCTTGCGCTCGAAAATGAGCTGAAAAAATCCCAGTTCGAAATGATGGCTAAGATCAAAAACGAGCTGACTTCAGAACAACAGTCAAAGTTAAGTGAATTAAGAGCTCAACGCCGAAATCAGCCGCCGCCGCCACCATCAATGCAGCGCCCGGGTAATAAAAAACAGCAGCGGAATTAAAAAGAGACGTTGTGATTGTTGAGCAATCATTTAGGCAATTGCGGGACGTACTAATTTAAAAGAGGCAAACAGGAACACACCCCTGGATAAACTTAACGTCGCCAGGCAGTTAAGGTTAGACAGGGGTGTGTTCGCTGTTGGCTCGATACAAACGGAGCCTATTCATTCACCATGTTAATTATCGCAGCAACTTCAGCCGAATCTGCCGGCATCCGGATAGACCAGAGCCCACGTAGATCTCCCATCTCAAAACCGGTAGCCTGGTCTTCATTGTAGATCGACTGAAGCAGTTCAACATTGTCCGGCTGAATATCTGAACCTTTATCACCGTGGCACTGCAGACACAATTGGTTTCCAATCCGGATAGGTGCATATACCTGGTAGTGATTATTCATTTTTGAAGCCACAGGTCTGATATCTTTTCCTGACTCCATCTGTTCCTGCCATCGTTGGATAACCTTCATTTCGTCAGCATTGGCAAAATTTTCCGGGTTTCTCGGTTTGTGTGTTGCGCGTTTAATATCCACGTCAAATTCGTTTGACAGCTCTTGTGTAATGGGGATTGCTTCCACACTGCAAAATTCAATGGCATGTGAAACACCTCCTTCTTCAAGAGCCGCTCCAAGATGGCCGCTAAGCTCTTCAAATGATTCGGATGCAATCAGTCTGCCGGCTTTAACAGCCATCTCATCAGATGCCTGTTGTTTTTTACCTGTTGACTCGGCACAGCCAGAGAAAAGAAGTAATATGAATAATATTAAAACAGATGTGTAATTCAGTTCAGAGCCTCTCATAGTTAATCCTCGTTCATTGATAAAATTCGGTGGTTTTAAAATAAAATAATCAACCTGAAATCCGTTTACCAATCATATTATTCCGTGTCAGGCGGGCGAACCAAATTCTCTAATTCGGACTTATTGTTTTGGCTACTTCATAGTAGGTGGGAGCTTCAGGGCCAACGGGCAGTCCAAATCCAAATACCCATATGTAGAACAGGATCATCCAGCTGAACATGAAAAAGATGCTGTAAGGAAGCATCATACTGATAATTGTGCCGATACCGAGATCTTTATCATATTTATTCGCAAAGGCAAGTATCAGCCCGAAATAGCTCATCATCGGTGTGATGATATTGGTTACGGAATCCCCGATCCTGTAAGCAGCCTGGATCACCTCAGGACTATAGCCGATCAGCATTAACATCGGTACAAAAATGGGAGCAGTAACAGCCCACTGGGCTGAAGCTGAACCGAGCATCAGGTTAACGGATCCGGAAACAAGAATAAAACCAATAAATATTGCAGGCCCGGTGAGTCCTGCGTATTCCAGGAATTCTGCCCCTTTAACGGCGAAAATCTGGCCGAGATTGGTCCATCCGAAATAGGCAACGAACTGTGCTGCAAAAAAGACGATGACGATATAAAGTCCAAGTGTAGCCATGGCATCCGACATTCCTGCAATCACATCGCGATCGGTTTTCATTGTTTCAGTGAGACGTCCGTATATAAAACCGGGAATCAGAAAGCAGATAAAGATGATTGCAACAACGCCGTTCAGAAAAGGAGAATTGAGCATTTCACCCGTATCGGGATTCCTGAGCACGCCGTTTTCGGGAATAATGGTCAGGGCAAGGATTCCAAACATGATCAATGTGGAAATACCAGTCCATTTTAAACCATATCTTTCCTTTTTTGTGAGCGGTTCCATGGATGTTTCATCGGAAATATCTTCCATGGCTATTGAGGGATCATAGACGCCAAGTTTCGGTTCTACGATTCTGAGTGTTACGAATGTACCGATTGCTGTGATCATGAATGTGCTGATAATCATAAAATAGTAATTCACCAGTGCGTGGACAGTGTAGTCGGGATCGATGATATTTGTCGCTTCCTGGGTAAGTCCGGCCAGCAGCGGATCGATTGTTCCGATCAGGAGATTGGCACTGTAACCGCCTGAAACACAGGCAAAGGCACATGCAAGTCCGGCCAGCGGATGCCGGCCCATGGAATTAAAAATAACGGCAGCCAGCGGAACCAAAACAACGTATCCCATTTCAGAAGCGGTGTTTGAGATAACAGCCGCAAAGCATATTGAAATGGTAACCAGGTTTCTGGGACTAAGGAAAAAATTGAAAACGGATCGGATGATCTTCATTAATCCCGTCCCCCCCTGTTTTGGCTGAAATGAAGCAGCTTTTAAAACCAGACCACGTATCACCGCTCCGATTAGTCCTGATTTCTCTGCTACTCCCACTCCCAGCAAGGCAACAAGCACAACTCCAAGGGGAGCAAAACTGGTGAAATTATCAACAAGATTTTCTATGATTCTCCGTAAACCTGCCCCGTTCATCAGGCTGATAGGTTCAATAATCCCATCCGGGGCCCGGCCGGGTGAGCCTTCAGGTCTTGGGTCTGCTGCAGACCAGTCGAGCCAGTCGGCCAGGCCGCTCAGAAGTACAACACCTAACGCAAAAAGAGCAAACAGTGTTACCGGATGCGGCAGCAGGTTTCCAAGCCACTCCACAAGATCCAGGAAGCGTGTAAACCAGGTTTTTCCATTGGACGCAGATTCGGGCAGTTTAGGGTCTCTTACCTTTGGATTCTCACTCATAGTCGAAAGAAAGCAGTTACTTGTTGTTGCGGAATATAACTTTAAAATAATAACCTGTGATCACTCCAAGGGAACCGAGAACGGCACCAATAAGAAAAGTGAAGAGCAGTACCACGTAGGGTGAACCCACCTGCATCATCTCTGCAATCCGTGTGGAAAGGATTGCCTCATTGGCAATATGGATATACAGAGCCTGAAGGCCCCAGGCAAAACCGACAGCGAGAAAACCGGTCATAAACGCTGAAAAAGAACTTTCAAGCAGCCATGCACCGATAAAAAAGGCAGGAAGCAGAGCCGCCCACCAGGGAAGAAAGAAATTTAAAAGCCAGGATAAAAACAGCAGGAGCAAAAAAGCTTTCATTGATTTTTAGTTGATATCAATGGTTTGGTTTGTTACTAAATCCAGGGACGTCAGGATTTAAATTACATTATTGTTTCTACTATCAATAAATTGCAACATATTTATTTCAAGCAGGAAACTAACGAATCAGACTTTCTAATTCATAATTTTATTTTAAGAAACCGGCTTTTATCATGAAAAAAAATAGTAAACTTCGATTAGAGACTCTTGCGATTCATGGCAAAACAGATGTTGGTGAAAGAAAGGGTGGCAATCCTGTAGTTCCGCCTATCGTAAACAGCACTATTTTTTTTGATTCGCCGGAAAGATCCGAAGATGACTATCACTATACAAGATCGGCAAACCCGAACAGGGATCAGCTTGAAGCTTTGATAGCCGCACTGGAGAATGGAACAGACTGCGCAATGTTTTCATCCGGAATGGCAGCTACATCAGCTGTTTTTCAATCCCTGAAACCAAATTCCCATGTTGTTATTCCGAATGATGTCTATCACGGTACCCGCAGGTTCCTGAAAGAGGTCATGGCTCCAAAGGGGATGCTGATCAGTGAAGTTGACATGACAGATACCGGAAAACTTCTAGCTGCACTTCGGGCGGATACCCGGCTGGTCTGGCTCGAATCGCCATCCAACCCCAGGCTGCTGATTACGGATATCAGGGCAATTACAAAAATAGCCGGTGATCATAATTTTATCACTGTTGTAGATAATACCTGGCCATCGCCGATTAACCAGAGGCCTATTGAATTGGGAGCGGACCTTGTTGTGCACTCGGCGACCAAATATCTTGGCGGACACAGTGATATTCTTGCCGGCGCTGTAGTGGCCGGATCACAGGATATATTTAAAAAAGTAAGGGAAATTCAGTCAGTTGCCGGGGCGGTTCCGTCAGCCGCTGATTGCTGGCTTCTTGCAAGAAGTATCAAAACTCTTCCCGCAAGGATGCGGATACATAATGAAAGTGCAGTAATGATTGCCCGTTTTTTGAATGAACACCCAAAAGTTGAAAAAGTCTATTTCCCGGGGCTTCCGGATCACCCGGGACATGAAACTGCCAAAAACCAGATGGTTGCTTTTGGCGGCATGATCTCTTTCCTGGTAAAAGGTGACACCGAAAAAGCAAAAGAGGTTGTTTACAGCTCGCAGATTATTGCTGCAGCTACAAGCCTCGGAGGAGTTGAAAGTACTTGGGAGCACAGGAGAAGCAGCGAGGGCCCCGAATCTCCTACACCACCCAACTTAATTCGTCTCAGTGTGGGACTGGAACATCCGGTTGATTTGATATCAGATATTGAGAATGCATTAACTCAATCATGATTGATCCCTGGGTCAGTGGCGCGGCGTTTAAAGTAAAAAGTTTGAACAACATCCACACAACGCCGGTTGCAGGCTTGGCGTTATTCTGCGGCGGTTCCGGGAGTATAACATTACCGGGAGGTATACATGAACAAGCATAATATTGTTGACGCATTTTGATCTGATTGCAATAATTTCGATTTTTATTTGCTATCTTTAAAGTCTGAAAAAACGCTTACAAACTAAAAAAATTGATATAATGGCAAAGGTCGAAGTGGTTATGCCCCAGATGGGCGAATCAGTAATGGAAGGAACAGTCATCGAGTGGACGAAAAATGTCGGAGATAAGGTGGAAGTGGATGAAACACTCCTGGAAATTGCAACTGACAAAGTAGATACAGAAGTACCATCGCCCGAATCGGGAGTTCTTGTTGAGATTTTGGTAGAAGCAGATGAGACTGTTGAAGTTGGCCAGCCGATTGCCATTATTGAAACGGATGCTGAAGAAGCCGAAACAGTGAGCGGCAATGGAAAAAGTGAGAAAGCTGAGCCGGAAGAAAAAGAAGAAGAGAAAACGAAGGCAGAAAAGGAGAAAGCTGAAAAAGAAGAAGAGCAGACTGCCTCTGAGGAAAAGAAAACCAAAAAAGAGGACGAGCCTGAAGATGAAGGATCAGATGAAGATGGTGAGCGTATTGAAATTGTGATGCCGCAGATGGGTGAGTCTGTTATGGAAGGTGAAATTATTGAATGGGCGAAAAAGGTTGGCGATAAAGTTGAAGTTGATGAGACTCTTCTTGAAATCGCAACAGACAAGGTGGATACGGAAGTTCCCTCACCCGAATCGGGTACTCTGGTTGAAATCCTTGTAGAGGCCGGTGAGACCGTGGAAGTTGGTCAGCCGATAGCTATTGTAGCCACCGGAAAGGCAGCAGAAGGAGATACAGAAGAGAAGGCTGAAAAAACCAAAGAAAAAGAAGCGGAGGGCAAAGAGGAAACCAAAGCCCCGTCGGCCAATGGTGAATCAAAAAAGAGAGAACCCGAAACAGTTGCAGAGGGTGAAAGTGAACCGAAGCGCCAGGGAAGTGACGGAAGGTTTTATTCTCCGCTGGTGCGCTCCATTGCAAAACAGGAGGGAATCAGCCAGGAAGAACTTGAATCGATCGAAGGCAGCGGAAAAGCCGGCCGTGTTTCGAAACAGGATATACTCTCCTATGTAGAAGACAAAAAATCAGGCAAAACTGAAGAGAAGAAAGCAGAAGAGAAAAGTGAAGGTTTGTCAAGGCCTGAATCTAAAAAACCTGCCGGCGAAAAAGAGAAAGACAAGTCAAAGATTTCAGCCGGACAGCTTAGCGTATCACGCCCTGATGATAATGTGGAAATTATCAAAATGGACCGTATGCGCAAGATGATTGCTGAACATATGGTTAAATCGAAACAGACATCAGCACATGTTACAACCTTTAGTGATGTAGATGTTACGAATGTTGTAAAATGGCGGGAAGCAAACAAAAAGAAATTCTATGATCAAAATGGAATTAAACTTACCTACACGCCGATATTTATTGAGTCATTTATCCAGGCGATACGTGAGTTTCCTTTAATCAACAGTTCTGTTGATGGCGATGAAATAATTGTGAAAAGAGATATTAACTTCGGGCTGGCAGTGGCACTGGGCCAGGGTGGTGAAGGCGGACTTATTGTGCCGGTTATCAAAAATGCACATCAGCTCAATTTATCTGGGCTTGCACGCGAGGTGAACTCACTTGCTATGAAAGCCAGGGATAAAGATTTGAAACCCGATGACCTGGTGGGAGGAACAATTACGCTTACAAACTATGGCAGTGTGGGGAATCTGATGGGAACTCCTATTATTAATCAGCCGCAGGTTGCTATCCTTGGAACGGGAGTTATTGAGAAAAGGCCTGTTGTTCTCGAAACAGAACATGGTGATGTAATCGGTATTCGTCATAAAATGTATCTTACAATGAGTTATGATCACCGCATTATTGACGGTGCCCATGGTGGTGCGTTTTTGAACAGGGTTAAAGAACTGCTTGAAAATTATGATGTAGAAAGAGCTATTTAATCCGATCTGAAACAAATTCATGGTATTTGAGACTACAATTGAAGGTGTCCGAAAGTCAATAGGAGCGCTTAAGAAAACGGGTAAAAAAATCGGATTTGTTCCTACCATGGGAGCTCTGCACCAGGGCCACCTGGAACTGATCAGGCAGGCACATGAATATTCGGACGCAGTTGTTGTTTCTATATTTGTGAATCCTGAACAGTTTGGACCCGGTGAAGATTTTGAGACATATCCACGGACACTTGAAGAGGATATTGAAAAATGTCGTAATCTGGATGTGGATGTAATATTTGCTCCCGAACGATCGGTTATGTACATGGATGAAAAGAAATTTTCTATTCATATTCACGAGCTGGATGAGCATATGTGCGGCGCCAGTCGTCCCGGGTTTTTTGAAGGAGTTGTGCTTGTTGTGAATAAACTTTTTAATATCACCGAACCTGATATTGCTCTGTTCGGGCAGAAAGATATTCAGCAGTTTCTGATTCTGAGCCGAATGGTGAAAGAGTTTAATCACCGGGTAGAATTGGTGATGGGTCCGATTGTCAGGGCAAATGACGGGCTGGCTCTCAGCAGCAGAAATAGATACCTGGATGCACAGGAACGCAGCATTGCTCCCGGTTTATACAGGTCACTCCGGTTTATTAAAAAGCAGATTATGGACGGAGTTAATGAGCCTGGAATGCTGATTAATCATCAAAAAGATGAGCTTGAAGCAAAAGGATTTAAAATTGATTATCTTAATGTCTTTTCAGTAAAAACGCTGAAGCCGGTGAATGTGTTGAACACTGGTGAAGAGTACATTGTAGCCGGGGCCGTCTATTTAGGTGAAACGAGGCTTATTGACAATATTATAATTCAATATTAAAAAATTAACGTTATGAAACTGACGATGTTTAAATCAAAGCTTCATCAGATGAAGGTTACCGAGGCGAACCTTATGTATGAGGGAAGCATAACAATTGATGAAGAACTTTTGGAACTGAGTCAAATCCTTCCTTACGAAAAAGTACAGGTGGTGAATATAACAAATGGAGCACGCCTTGAAACATATACCATTCCCGGTGAACGCGGAAGCCGTATCTGTTGCATGAACGGGGCTGCCGCGCGTCTCACACATGTTGATGATCGTGTAATCATCATTTCATATGCTGAAATGACCCCGGAGGAAGCGAGAAATCACAAACCCAATGTGGTAATAGTGGATGAGGACAACAATCCGAAAGATATTATTAGTGGTACGGTTTACGCGCAGAAGTATGACCTTGAAACTGGTCTCCCGCAGTAAAGATGGGCTCCCGCGGATGGTTTAACTCCCGCGGATTGCGCTGATTGCACAGATGAATCTAACATCCCCTTATCATACCTAGCGCGAGCGTCCGCTCGTGTCGTACATTCACTAACCTAACGCGGGCGTCCGCTAGTGTTATTACTGCCGGTTTAATTTGAGCCAGAACTAACCTGCGTATTCAGGAAGAATTTTAAGGAACCTGGCTGAAGTTTTGATTCCCCTGTGAAAATCTTTTAAGGCAAAGCTTTCATTGGGCGAGTGCAGGGCATCTCTGGTCAGTCCGAATCCCATGAGAATTGAATTAACACCCAAAACTTTTTGAAAATCTGCGACAATCGGAATAGATCCTCCTTCCCTTGAGAATAACACGTTTGTCTGATAAACATCCTCAAAAGCTTTGGCAGCAGCTTTCAGGCCGTAAAAATCCAGGTCAATCACCACCGGGTGTCCGCCGTGATGAGCTTTCACCTCAATAGTTACGGTAGCCGGAGCAAGTGATTCAACATGCTTGGCAAACAGTTCTGATATCCTGTTCGGATCCTGGTCGGGAACAAGCCTCATACTGATCTTTGCCCCTGCTTTGGCAGGTAATACAGTTTTGGCGCCTTCTTTTTGATAGCCGCTCCACATGCCATTCACATCAAGGGTGGGTCTTGCAGTGGCTCTTTCGAGTGTTGTATATCCGACTTCACCATCCAGTTCTTCAAGTTCCAGGTCTTTCTTAAAGGCCTCTTCTTTAAATGGGAGCTCCTTAAATGTTTCCCTGTCTTCTTCAGTAAGTGGCTCCACGAAATCATAAAAACCGGGGATCTGAATGATGCCGTCTTCATTTTTAAGTTTTGCAATAATTTCACACAGTACATTTGCCGGGTTTTCTACCGCCCCGCCGTATACACCGGAATGAAGATCTCGATTGGGACCCTGAACATGGATCTCCATGTAGGCCAGTCCGCGTAAACCGTAGGTAATGGAAGGCTGATCTTCATCAAACATAGCAGTATCAGAAATCAGAACCATATCACAAGCAAGCATATCCTTATGCTCTTTAATAAATGGAATCAGGTTGGGGGAGCCAATCTCCTCTTCGCCCTCGAAGATAAATTTCACATTGACCGGAAGTTCTGTTCCGGTTTGATGGTAAGCCTCTACTGCTTTGATATGTGTAAATGACTGACCTTTATCATCACTGGTTCCGCGGCCGTAAACTCTTCCCTCAATAACTGTTGGATTAAATGGCGGCGTATTCCACAACTCATCCGGATCAGAAGGCTGCACATCGTAATGTCCGTAAATTAAAACTGTAGGTTTGTCGGGATGCGGACATTTTTCAGCGTAAACAATGGGATGGCCTTTGGTTTCATAGACTTCAACCTTATCCATATCATTGGATTTGAGCTGTGATTCAAGATATTTTGCAGCCCTGACAATATCGTCTTTTCTCTCACTGTCTGTGCTTATACTCGGTATGCGAAGAAGTTCAAAAAGTTCAGTTTCAAATTTTTTACTGTTTTCATCAATGTAAGAGAAGATTTCCTTCATAATTTAGGTGTAGGGTAATATTTTAATTTTTGCATTTTATTTTAGTAGTCATTCCCAATGCAAAAGCCATAAATGTTTTTATATAAGTTTTACTGACAAACTTGATGGTAGCTTTTGATAAGGTATTATTTTCAATTTTAAAATCCATGAGATTCAGCCATTTTTTTCTCAATTCTTTTCAAAAGATGTAAAAGGAACAGCTGCTTTCGCGAAAGAATTCAGATAGATGTGTTCGTGATCTGTTTATATTTTCTAAAATCCAAAATTCAGGTGATTTTTGTCCGGCTGGATTAGTCTCGTTCGGCCGGTACCAAAAGTACAGGAATATTGCTGAAGCGGGTAACCTGGCTGCTTACACCGCCAAGAAAAAATTCACGTACAAAACCTTTGCCCTGGCTTCCCATTATTATCATGGTAATTCCATGTTCATTTACTGTTTTAATAATTTCTTTTGCAGGCGGGCCGAATGTAATGAAAATATCCGAATCGTTTCTTGTTTTATCAGAAAGCTGATTGCGCATCTCATTGAGCTGGTCACTGTTTTTTTCATTTAACTCTTCAAGGCTGATTGGATCTTTCAGGGCAATGGTATTGTGACCCTGTACATGTATAAAGGATACTTTTTCCAGCTTTTCTCTTCTGTCTAAAAGTTTAAGGACTTCAAAAGCGCGAAATGCAGTCTCCGAAAAATCTGTAGGATGCAATACATGGTCCAGACTTTCAGACGCCTTGTCGGGTAAAACCAGCTTGCGACCTTCCGGAGAATCAGACAGAAGTTCAACATTCATATTCAGCAAAAACACGGGAAGCTCGGATCTCTGCAACAGTTCTGTAGCTGTACTGCCCAGCAGCAGTTCCTGGACTTTACTTTGCCCCCTGTTCCCGATAATGACAAATCCTGCACCATGTTCATCAGCTGAAGTCAGTATTTCAGTGGGCGGATAAAAATGAGTACCAACCCGTAAATCGATATCAACCTCAAATCCTTCCTCTTCCAGCTTTATTTTGTAGGATTCTAACTTTTCCCTTTTCTGTTCTGTTTTGATTTCAAACCTTTCGGATGTGTGCGGAATTGAGACAACTGAAACCAATGTGAACCTGGTTGTTTCAAAATCTTTGAAATGGTTCAGGTAGTCGACAATCAAATCACTTGCTTCTGACAAGTCAAGTGCAACGGCGGCATGTTTAAAAGATGGAATCATGGTTTTTCATTGGTTTGAATTTTTTTCTCTATCTAAAAATAAGAAACATCCAGAAACTTCTTTAAAATATTATTGAATACCGGGAGTATAAATAGCTGGTTGTAAAAGGGTAACAGGAAAAATTTTTACGAGAGTGAACTCATTTATTATCCTTCAACTATCTTGCTGTAGGCAGCTTTAATTTTTTTACCTGCAAGGGCTTCATTTACATTGAACAGATGATCTCCTATTTTCTCAAGGCGTGACAGGAAGTCAAGGAACATCACCCCGGCTTTCGCATGATAATCACCTTTTTCGAGCCGGCTGTAGTGAGCGGATTTGAGCAGATCACGCTTTTCATTGATCTCCTTTTCAATCTCAATGGCTTTTTCAAGATCTATATCACCATTGTAAGATTTCATATTCTCCCTGACCAACCGGATACAGTTAAGAACAAGATCCAGCATCTCTTCAATCTCTTTAATCGCTTCGGGAGGCAGACTTAATTCCTGTTCCCGCATGGTTTCGTATGTTTTTGACATTTGAAAATAGATATCTCCCACTCTTTCCAGGTCATTAATGATACTGTGCATGGCACGTATTCTTCTTGTTGCGGATGTGGAGAGATTAAAAGATGAAATTTTTGTGAGATACTCAGCAACTTCAAGCTCAATATTATCGGTAATCTCTTCACGCTTGCGAATTTTTTTAAGGAATTTGTCTTGCATCTTACGTTTTTCGGAAAACAGTGCAGCAAAACTAAAGTGCATTTTTTCTATCAGTTTTGCGAAGAGTTCAATTTCCTTGTGGGCCTGGGTAATGGAGAGCTCAGCTGATGAGAGAATGCCGGATGAAATATATTTAAGCCTGAAGGTTTCGTCAGAATCCACTTTCTCTTTTTGAAGTTTTTCAACCATCCGGATTATCAATGGCACAAATCCTGCCAGCAGCAATACATTGATAATATTAAAGGCGGAGTGGAAAAGAGACAGGGCCAGTGTGGCATTAGCCCTGGCAAGTTCAGAATCATCAAAAACAGACCCGGTACCCTGAGTGAAGTATTGCATGATATAATCGATGCCGACCAGAAATTGATTAATAACAAGCAGCATCCAGAAGACGCCGATGATGTTAAAGAAAAAGTGGAAGCGGGCCGCGCGTTTCGCATGTACGTTACCGATCACTGCAGCAATATTTGCAGTTACTGTTGTCCCGATATTTTCGCCAAGAATCATGGCAGCAGCAATCGGGAAATTGACCCAGCCCTGAAACAGCATTACCAACGTAATCGCCATGGCTGCTGAAGAGGATTGGGTGAGCAGAGTGAGCAGGGTTCCCACACCTACAAAAAGCAGCATGGAGAGAAATCCGTATTCAGTAAACTGGTCCAGGAACATAAATAATTCAGGATTGTCCTGGATGTTTGGTACAGCATTCTTAATGAATTCCAGTCCGATAAAGAGGATTCCGAATCCGATCATAGACTCAGCAAGATGCTTTAGTTTATCACGCCCAAAAAACATAAAAGGAAAGAATATGCCAATCAGGCTGACAGCAATCGGAGTTATTTGCATTTTAAAACCAAATATAGAGACCATCCAGGCTGTAACAGTGGTTCCGATATTGGCCCCCATTATTACACCGGTTGATTCTATAAACGTAATCAGTCCGGCATTCACAAAACTGACAACCATCACTGTGGTGGTGGTAGACGACTGGGTAATGGTAGTAGCACCAAACCCGGTTAAAATGCCTTTTAGCCGGGTAGTTGTCATCCCTTTCAGAATAGCACGCAACCGGTTTCCGGCTACTTTCTGTAAACCGTCACTAAAAACTTTCATCCCGTAGATGAAAATTCCAAGTGAACCGATCAGTTGTAAAAAGTCAAATAAAGTATAATTCATTCAGGAGATTTGGTCATTATGACCAAAAAGGAATTACTTACATGTGCTCATCATTTTGCAAAAGATAAGAAGAAATCGGACATATATTTTATTTTTCCCAACGGATCAAATTAAGTGAGTGAACTACTATGCTCCGGATGTTTTCACTGGTAAAGCAGAGTTTCACTTTTAGTGAATATTCCCCATCAGTTTGCGGATTGGTTTGCTGAAGAAAAGAAGGAGCAAGCCTCCGCCAACAGTCGTCATCACAATGATCCAAAACAGTTCCGGAAGCAGTGTCGGATCAGCCGCAATTGCATCCTGGTCAAACTGACCTGCCACACGTCCGGCGATCAGGTTGCCAAAAGCAACACTCATGAACCAGACTCCCATCATCTGTCCCACAAGTTTTTTCGGAGCAAGCTTGGTAACTGCACTGAGACCAACCGGACTCAGGCAGAGTTCACCGGTTGTGTGCAACAGGTAGGTCATAATCAGCCAGGTGGGCAGCACCTGGTTACCGCCAATCACATAGTAAGAGGCAAACATCATGACCAGGAAACCCAATCCCAAAAAAATCAGCCCCAGTGCAAATTTCACTGGTGTTGAAGGTTCAAGGTTCTTTTTGGCAAGAGCTACCCAGAGCCATCCGAAGACAGGAGCAAGTACAATAATAAAAACAGGGTTAACAGACTGAAGCCAGCTGGCCGGCATCAGCCAGCCGAAGATGTCTCTGTCGGTATAACGCTCGGCAAACAGGTTCAGAGATGATCCGGCCTGCTCGAACCCTGACCAGAAAATAGCTGAAAAAATAAAAAGTGCGGCTATGACACCAATTTTCTTTTTTTGATCACCTGTTAATTCCTCGGCTATATAGACGTATAAAAAGTATGCGATTACAAGAAAAAAGATGATAATTCCGGATGCATCAGCAATAGTAACCGGGTCGATGGTATAAACGCCGGCCATGGCTCCAATTACCAGAAGTGAAAAAAGAATTGTCAAAACCCATAACCCGTTTTTTATACTCTTATGCCGTTTTAACTGTTTTACGGGGTCATCGATCTGTTCCGGCTCTTTGCCTATATTTCCAAGGTATTTTTCAGTTAATTTATATTGTACCAATCCGAACACCATACCCACTCCCGCTGCGGCAAAACCGTAGTGCCAGTTAATTCCCTCACCTAGATAGCCGGTGATGAGCGGTGCAATGAATGCACCGATATTAATACCCATATAAAATATAGAAAAGCCCGCATCGCGTCTGGCCTGCTCATCTTCACCGTATAGACCGCCAACAATGCTGCTGATGTTGGGTTTCAGCAGGCCGGTACCTATTACAATCAGGATCAGCCCGAGGTAAAATGTGTTATTGCCGGGTATGGCCATGCTGAAATGGCCAAGTGCAATGATAATCCCGCCGTACCAGATCGCTTTTTGGAGGCCAAGAAATTTATCGGCGAGCCAGCCTCCGGGCAGTGCCAGCAGGTAGACAAACATGGTGTAGAGTCCGTATATCGCCGTGGCGGTTTTATCATCCAGTCCAAGTCCGCCACGACTAATGGCATCAACCATAAAAAGAACCAGTATGGCACGCATGCCGTAGTAACTGAAACGCTCCCACATTTCTGTAAAAAAAAGCGTGGCCAATCCCCTGGGGTGACCAAAAAATGAATGTTTGTACTGATCTGTGCCTGTAGAATTGTTATTTGGTGCCATTACTAAGTTAATTGGTTTTATAAATCAGAGAGCATGGTGATAATAGTGATTGAGTGAATGGTGTGCAACAGGAATAGAATTATTTCTATAACATAAAAGTATGAAATAGCGATTTTGGCTAATTCAGCTACGTTAAGCCATTACATTTTCATTTCCGGAATCGATGACGAAAACACAGGCAGACCGGGTCAGTTCTACATACGATCGAAGTTCATCAAGATCGGGATTATCAGGAAGTCCGAACAGATCTACGTCTGCCTGGGGCGATGTTTGGAGAGCTTCTTTAAATGATCCGATTTCAACGTGCGGGATTACATCTTTTAACCTGGTTGCATTCAGGAAATTTTCGAGATATTGATGGGCTTTCTCAACCTGGGATTCGTCCACAACTGTAATTATCCGCATGCTGGCGTTCCAGTTTTGCTTTAATTTGTAGGCAGACAACACAGCAAGGTCAATATTGCCAAGATTAATATCCAGGTCCCAGTCAGGACTCTGTTCATGAATCCAGACATTAACTGAAGAACTTCTGCCCAGCTGTGCTATTGTATCTTCTGCATAAAGCTGTAACCCCATGTTGTGAATTTTAATTTCACTGATAAGAGCCAGAATTTCTTCATCATTATCACGGTGCTGCGGAAGCCTCAGAAACAAAATGTTTGGCTTGAAAAAAGTGCCCTGAAGGGTTTGAAGAGAATTAATAACAGCTTCCCTGAACTTACCGGACTGTATAATCATCCATCTTGTATAGACATTTTCCTGGCTGAAAGAATTAGCCAGGTTCATCATGGAATCTCTGAGCTCATCGAGTTTGTCATTGTTTGATATGCCGACCAGTTTAATAGAACCTCTCGGGTATACCAGGTTTCTGATCAGGCTAAAACTGCCTCTCAATTCACGCGAACTGCGTACAGGCACCAGTAAATTGGGTTTCCAGGCCCGTTCATTCTGCTCAGGAAGAAGAGATACCCGTTTAGCAGCCCACTCTGCCAGTGAGACAAACAGCCCGCTTCTCATGTCCCCGTACGGAACCTTCAGTTTCCTGTTGGTGAGATAGAGGTAGGCTAAAATCACAATACTGAGAGCAACAATGCCAAACGTGGGATTGATTATAAACATCGTAAACAGGCAACCCAGCATGCCTATAAAAGGTACAAATTTGGGTATAGGAAATGTAGGCCGGAAACTGATCATATCCATGCGCTGCTCGATCAGCACAACCAGGTTTATCATCATATAGGTAATCAGGAAAAACATGGTGATAAGCGGAGCGATTGTATTGAGGTCACGAAGCATCAGCGTTAGCAGTACAATTCCGCCTGTCATCCAGATGGCGTTCCTCGGTTCACCGTTTTTAGACAGTTTTGAAAAGAATTCACCGCCGGGGAAAATTCTGTGATCTCCGAGAGCCTGAAGTATTCGGGGGGCACCAACAATAGATGCCAAGCCGGATGAGAATGTGGCTCCCAATAAACCGCCAATAACCGCCGGAGGCCAGAAAGCACGATCAATCATCACGTTATAGTTGCTGATCAGTTCATTTACCGGGGCTACTTTCACAGCCCATACTGCCGCAGCCATATAGACAAAGTAACAGATGACAATAGCGGATATCGTTCCAAGCGGAATGCTTTTTTTGGGATCTTTCAGTTCACCGGACATATTTGCCCCGGCCATAATTCCGGTGGCTGCAGGAAAGAAGATGGCAAATACAACCCAGAAACTGACCCCCGGGAAATTATCTTCGGGCGCACCCGGGAAATCTCCCCACCACTGTATACCGTGAATCATCGGATCGGTAAATACGGTTGCTGCAACTGAAAGCAGGGCACCAATAATGACTGCCAGGATAATATACTGAACCCGGAAGGCCAGACCTGCACTGATAAAGGCTACAAAAAAGAGGATACTAAAAACGGCCAGGTCCACCAGCAGCTGATGATGATCAGGAAATATATAGAGCCAGCCTTCCCGGAAGCCAAAAATGTACATGGTAATGGCAAAAGTCTGGGCCAGGTAGAGCGGGATTCCGACACTGCCGCCAACCTCCAGGCCGAGTGACTGAGAAATAATGGAGTAGGCGCCCCCGGCCCGGATACGAATGTTTGTGGTAATACACGACATGGAGAGCGCCGTAAACGTAATAATGATAAAAGCCAGGGTTACAATTAACATCCCGCCTAAAAGCCCGGCATTCCCGACTACCCAGCCCTGTCGTAAAAAGAGGATGACTCCCAGAATTGTCAAAAGTGTAGGCACAAAAACACCGGCGAAGGTACCATACTTCTTTCTCCGGGTCGATTCCTGTTCATCAACCTGTTCCTGCAGCGACTCCCCCGGCGGTGGCTTCTTTTTCATCTCAGGAAGTTAATTTAGAGTTATAATCACAGCTCAACTGTTTCTCCATCTCTTTCAGACGACTTCATAATGGCATTTACGATACGGATATCCCTGAGCCCGTCTTCACCGGGTACAACCGGGTCCTTGCTTTCTTTTATGGCCAGCGCATCATTGTCCATTTGACGGGCCTGCTGGTGATTAGGGTCCGGCGGTAACTTCTTGCCGTCACTGGTTTCCCCCTGCACACCACTGTATGATTGAAATGGCCTCAGATTATACCAGCCATTTTCACAGGTAATATCAAGGTAATTAGTTGATTTGCCGAATGCAGTTTCACCTTTAGCGGTTACACCTTCCGGAAAAAACAGTTCGAATTCAGTAAATTCATCTACCTCTGAATACATCTCTTTCCGTTCGGACCACTGGCGTCCCTTCACAGCAACAGGTTCCATTCCAATAGCGTATCGCGCCGCATTGATGGGATAGACTCCCATATCGTACAGCGCCCCGCCGCCAAGATCGGCAATGCGCCGCCAGTTTTCAGGATCACGATGGGCACCGTTATAGCCTGCACCGGTTTCAACCCGCTGAACGGGTCCGTAAGTCTCCTCCTTTCCATAGCGGATGATGGTTTGAGTATTCGGCTCGTGCTGCATACGGTAGCCGATTGTAAGCTGCACCTTGTTCTTTTTGGCAGAGCTGATGATCGCCTCACACTCCTGCACGTTCATGGCCATCGGTTTTTCACACCACACATGCTTACCTGCTTCAGCTCCTGTCATGGCATAGATAGCATGAAGCCCGGTAGGAACTACAATATAGACCACATCAATATCATCGTTATCGGCAAGCTGGTACATATTTTTGTAGTTGTAAACATTACTGTCCGGAATGCCATACTTCTGCTGCCAACCGGGGATTTTAGAAGGAGTCCCTGTCACAATTCCTCTCAATTCACAGTGCTCAGTCTGCTGAAGACCGGGAGCCAGCAGCCCTGAACTGTAACTGCCAAGACCGACAAGGGCTACGCCCAGTTTCTCTTTTTGCTTTGGGATTTTAAGATTTGGAAATGCAACAGCAGAGAGTGCAAATGCTGATGCAGATTTTTTCAAAAAGCTTTTCCTTGATATTGGATCGCGCATGATCTCAGTAAATTAAGGTTTTGGAATTAACCACTCATTAAATGCACTTTAACAAATTTAAAGAAAAGATAAAAGGATGAACATTTTTATAAGTTACTTATGATACAGTTAAAGGATTATGATATTTCAGGGCAAACAGCTATTATTTTTATCACTCAAAAAAAATTTCATCTTAAATGAAGAACTTTATTCCAGTCCTTTTAATATTTATTGCTAGCTGCCAGCCTCAACCGGATTATGATCTGGTCGTTCGAAACGTACATATTGTAGATACGGTTTCGGGTGAACTTATCGAAAACCGGACCGTTACGATTCAGAACGGTACGATCACCGGAATTGAAGACAGCGGCAATGAGATAACAGGAAAGCGGGTTATTGACGGAACAGGTAAGTACCTCATTCCGGGCCTGTGGGATATGCACGTCCATTTTCGCGGCGGGGAAGAGCTTACCGAAGAAAACAGGGATCTTCTTCCGCTCTATATTGTCAATGGTGTCACCACAATACGTGATGCAGGCGGAGATATCACGCCCGCCATACAGGAATGGATCGGGGAAATTGAAGCGGGTGAATTAACCGGCCCTCGTATTTTCACTCCCGGTCCGAAACTGGACGGACCCAATGCAAGCTGGGCCGGGTCCATCCCGGTTGAGTCTGAAAATGATATTGATTTAGCACTCGATTCACTTGAAGTTATCGGCGCCGATTATGTAAAAATCTACGACAGCACGCTCCATCCGGACCTGTTCCTGCCCATTATTGATGAAGCTGTGAAACGGGGCCTGCCGGTTACCGGGCATATGCCTTTTGAGGTCATCTTTTCAGATGCTGTTGAACACGGACTCACTGCAACCGAGCATATTTTTTACGCCTTCAAAGGGCAATCACCTGAAGAAGAGGCGATTCGGGATGAGAGCCTGGAACGGCGGGGCAGTGATAATCCCCTGGGCATGGGTGCGATGCTGGCCAGGTTTAGTGAATCACAGGATTCCGGACACGCTGCGGAACTGCATCAGCTCATGATCGAAAACGGAACCGGTATTATTCCAACGCTGCATATCATGGATGTGCTTGCAAATTTGAAAGTCCGTGATCACAGTGATAATGAATACCTCTCTTATATCGGCCCCGGAATTGAAGAGACCTACCAGGGACGCCTGCAGGCCGCACTGCGGGCACCAGACAGCCGACCCAATATTTACGCGATGCCGGGATTTGGCTCAACGGTTACCAGCATGATGAGGAATGGCGTAACTGTTTATGCGGGATCAGATGCGGGCCCGTTTAACACATTTATCTATCCCGGACTATCCCTTCACAGAGAACTGGAGAAGTTCGTTGAAAACGGATTTACTCCCGCCGAAGCTCTTCGAACCGCTACCGTCAACCCGCCCTCCTTCTTCGGGCTTGAAAACCAATACGGACAGGTCAAAGAAGGCTTCACGGCCGACCTGGTGCTTCTGGATGAAAACCCGCTGGAAGATATCACCCATGCCCGCAGCATACAGGTGGTGATTCA